>JAZDJP010000117.1:0-69575 GCA_043803805.1 Planctomycetota bacterium | reverse complement strand
CCTTACGAAAGGACGGTTCATCCTGGACGCCTCGGAGACGCTGGACATCAACGGAACCGGGACGTCGCTTTCCATCGCAAACGACACGGAGGCCTGGCTGGATGTCACCGGGGCCGGGGTCTCGACCACCTGTGAGGGAAGCGTCTCAGTCGGAACGAACGGCCAGATGGACCTCGATGGCGGCCTGTTGAAACTCGACGGCTCGACGGCGACGACGATCACCCTGGCCACGCCCGGCGCCCAGCGGGATCTCCAAAATGTCGAAATCGCCAAGACCGGGGCCGGTGGCGTGACGGCGACGGGGTCGCTCATCATCAAGGGAAACTTCACCGTCAGTGACGGGACGTTCACGTTCGGGGCGAACACGCTGAATGTCGCGGGAAATTTCACGAACTCCGCGGCGGGCGCGGAGGGTTTCGACGCCTCGAACGCCTCGGCGACGCTCGTTCTCGACGGGACGGGAACGCAGCAAATCACCTCCGGCGGGGACGCGCTGAACATCGTCACCTGTTCCGGCTCCGGAACGGTCCAGATGATGGACGCCATGGCGGTCGGGACGGGAATCGGGGCCGGCGATTCCCTCACGGTCACCAGCGGCGCGTTCCGATTGAACGGACAGACACTCTCCATCAAACCCGGCACCCGATTCCTTTTCTCTTCCAGCACGGCGGGCCCCAACGGATTCCTGCGATCCACGGTGGCCGGATCCGCCATCACCCGGAGCGGCGGAGCGGGAACATTCACATTCACCTTCGAAGAGGGCCAACTCGACATCTCCATCCTCGCCTTCTCGTATGCGGACGCCGACGGATTCAACATCGCTCCGGCGGCCGGCGGAAACGGCGTTCAGGTGCTGACCTTCGACAACGTGACGTTCACCGGTGGCACCACCCGCCACATGACGATTGACGACGGTCCGGGACTGGTGCTTACCGACGCCACGTGGGAGAATTGCTCGTTTGATGGAACGGTGGCCAGCAACATCCGCACGCTCGACAATTCCACCCAGAATACCTCCCCCACCACGGTCATCGTCCTGCTGAACGCGTCCGGGGCGAAGGCCGGCGAGGATTTCGATGACGATGTCGGCACCAATCGGATCACGATCGACTGGCTGGTAAGCGTGAATCTGCAGGGATCCTTCGACGGCTCGACGGACGTCTCCTGGGCAAGAAATGGCACCTTCCAAGCCACCTACACCACGAACTCCTCCCCGTTCACGTTCGCCGGGGCCAGCATCACGCAGGGCGACCTCATCACCGTCTGGTACGAGGGCGGCGCGGTGAAGGGCGCCCTCGTGACCACCGCCACGGGCGGGAACATGACGACCCTGAATCTCACGGCGAACCGCCTCATCGTGCGCAACGACAACGGCGGGGCGGGGCTGTCGAACGCGAACCTGGACACGGCGCACCCGAACGATGCCGACATCCCCTACGCGAACGGAGGCGGGACCACCCTCACGGTGGACGCCAACATGGATCTCGAGGTGAGAACCGGGAGCACCTACACCCCCGGCGGCACGGTGACCCTGCAGGAGGCCGGGGGTGATCTGTTCGTCGCCGGAACGATGACCCTCGGGGGCGCCCTTGCCGTGCCGGGAACGGCGACGGTGAGCGGAATCCTGTCATTGACCGGCCAGAACGCCACCATCGGGGTGCTTTCAAACACGGGGACGGTTCGCCTCCAGGGGAACGAGGCCGTCGTCACCATCACCACGATGGATACCGTCTCGGGAACGGTGGAATACACGGGGGACGGGGGCGGGACTTCGGAAACCTACGGAATCAGGGATTTCGGGGCGACGGACTATTTCAACCTTGCGATCAACGATGTCAATGCTACGAAGGACTCCTTCGCCGTGGGCGGGACGCTGACGGTGGCGGGGACGCTCACGGTGGACAAGGGCGTCCTCGACACGGGAGCGAATACCCTGGTGCTCTCCGGGGCGGCGAAAACCCACCGGGTGAAGACCGGCGGGGAACTCCGGATGAGCGGAGCCGGCGCGATCCAGGTCGCGGACACAGGAATCGTCCAGACCGATTATGACGCCGCCACCCCCGGCATTTTCAAGAGTACAAACGCGTCGGCCACCGTGACGAAAACCGGAGCCGGGGCCGGCGGATTCGCGTTCCGAGTGTACGGGACGGCGGACATCACCGGGCTCACGTTCGGATATGCCGGATTGGAGGGGCTCGAGATCGGCGACGGAACGAACCAACCCACACTGACGAACCTGTCCAATGTCACATTCCAGAATCATCCGGGAGGAAGCGGAAAATTCCTCACGGCGCGGGTAAACGGACCGTTTGAATTCAACCCGGCGAATGTGAATTTTGCCGCCATCACCAGCGGCTATAATGTTCAACTCGCGGACAACGACGGCGTCACGGACGGAAACGAGATCCTCACCATGACGTTCCAGGAGCGCGAGATGGGGGCGGGCGCGGGCGAATCGAAGGATTTGGACAACGACACCAACGACGACGGCATGGCCAACGCCGGCGGGGACGCGGTCATCAGCTGGGTCTACACCGCCCAGAGACTTCCCACCTCAACCTCGTCTTCCATCGAAGGTTACGCGGAGTCGGCGTACGACGATGGGGGCGTCTGGTACGCCACTTATGTGACCTACAAGAACATCACGGGCGCGGGAACGACGGATCGAATCTACATCCGTGACGCCAACGGCGATGCCGCCGCCGGTTACGCCACGCCCTATTTCGACATCCCTCAGGGCGACGGGGACATCGTGGGGGCGCCGTGGTGGGATCAGGAGGATGAGGCCGTCTACGGCGACGTGAACGGGAACGGGGTGGCCACCGACGGTAGCATCAATGTGGTGTATGTGGCGACCTCCGGAGGAAAGATCTATAAACTCATTGACACGGGGACCACGTTCGACGTTCCCGGCGCAGCAAACCCCTGGAATACCGCGTTCGAAAACGCCGCGGTGACCGGCATCACCTCCGGGCTCATTTCAAACAAGACCAATCTCTATTTCGGAGGAACGACCGCCGGGGCCGATCCCCGCATTTTCTCGATCCAGATTTCCAATAAGACGCTCGCCAAAAACATTGACGGCCCCCCCAGCACCATCGCCACCGTGCCCGCCCTCCGCAACATCAGCGGGGACATCTACCTCTTCGTCGGCTCCAACGCCAATGCCGGCCAGGCCCACATCTACCGGGTGGACGTCACGGGGGGCGTCATTCAGGCGGACAACATCACCCCTCTGCATGACGTGAAAAATCCCCTCACCATCGCGGGATTCGGCGCGGGACGTCTCTATGTCGGCGACGACGGCGGCCGGATGCATGCCATCGACGCAGGCGACTTCGCCGCCCCGGAATTCGCGAACATCGCCGGATTCCCCTATCGCGACGAGAACGTGGGCCGCCATGCCGCCGCGCCGGGGACGGTCCCGGCGATCACCGGATGGCCCTTTATGGACAACGCCACACTCAAGGCCTACTACGGCGATGCCGACGGGCACTTCTACATCCTCGACGGAGCCGGGGCACTCGTCGGCGGCTACCCAATCAAACCCGCATCCGTCGGATACTCCCGTCCGGATGTCTTCCTGGGCGTCATCACCGCGGGAACGGAGGACGGCCAGCTTTTATTCATTGACGAAAGCACGGGGACCGTTTTCAAACGCTACCGTTTCGGGTCGGGAAAGAAAATCTGCGACATCGGCTACGACTGGGCCAGCGACATGTACGTCGTGGGAACGGACAAGGGGGATTTGTACTACGTGGCGTGGGAGAGCGACCCGACGCCATGATTTGAATAGGGCAGTGGATATAGTTTATGGAAGAGAGAAAAATCAAGGATTATAAGGAACAACTCATGAAGCGCTTCTTGTCTTCTATCCACTATCCACTATTCACTTCAAAACGCTTCTTGTCCCTTCTCTTGCTGACCACTATTCACTATTCACTATTCACTCTCCAACCGCTCCTCGCCAATGACTGGCCCCACCTGGGCCTCAACGCCGCCCGGACGCGGGCGTCAACGGAGGTGTCCGGGACGACGTTCACAGGGGAAACCTGGACGTATTCCGCGGCGCCCGCGAAAATCGTCTCCTCCCCCGCCGTGGCCGACGGCTATGTCGTCTTCGGCGCCACCGACGGCAAGGTGCGGATTCTCCGGGAGGACGGCACGTTCGTCCGGGAATTCTCGACCGGCGCCAGCGTGGACGCCTCCCCGGCCATCGCCAACGGAGTGGCCTACATCCCCTCCCGAGATGGGAAACTCTACGCCCACCGCCTCGTGGACGGGACCGCCCCCTGGCCGGCCCTCGCCCTGGGCGGACAGGAATACTCATCCCCGACCGTGATCGGAACCACCCTCGTCATGGGAAGCGGCTTCCCGAACAAGAAACTGGTGTGGGTGAACACCCCGACGGGGACGATCCTCCGCCAGACGGCCCCGGGCGCCATCTCGGACATCGTCTATTCCTCCGTGGCCGCCTCCGGATCGCGGGTCTTCGTCGGCTCCATGGGAGGCCGGTATTACGGCCTCGACTTCGCCACGGGGGCCGTGGATTGGACAATGGACACGGCCGGGTCGGTGTATCTCTCCGCCCCCCTTGTGGACGGGGCGACCGTCTATCTCCTCCCGGGCGGCGAGGACGGCAACCTGTACGCCGCGGACGCCGCGACGGGCGCCATCCTCGCCGGCTGGCCGCTGGCCCTCCCCAACCCGGGACCGGCCACGGCGGGCGCCCTCATCAAGACACGCCGGGCGGTATCCTCCCCCATCCTCGAGGATGAGTACCTGTTTTTCCAGATCCGGTATGACTACTACCTCGACACCGACGCCAGCGGCGCGGCCGACACGTACGAACTGCGGGAATTCGTGATCGCCGTGGACCCGAACGGACCCGCCATCTCCGATCAGACGGAGAACGGCGCCCTCATCACCACGAATATCAACGACATCCCGGAACTCTACCTGTGCCCGACCCCAGCGGCCTTCCTCGCGGCCGCGGGAAACACCATCGCCGTGGCCTCGACACTTTCCACCACCATCCGCATCCTCGACACGGGAGACCTGAACACACCGAAGTCCACGATCACACCCGTCTCCCCCTGTCGGGCCTCGCCCGTTTTCGCCAACGGCCGGATCTTTGCGGCCGGGGACGGCGGCGCCCTCCAGGGCTTCCTTTCGGACGTGAACCGCCCGCCCGCCGCGGCGGCGGCCGGTTTCGCCCCCTCCGGAACCCTCGTGGATCCGGTCAACCCGACATTCTCCTTCAACCCGGCGACCGAGCCCGAAAGCCAGGCGGTAACCTACACCATCCGGGTGGACACCGACGGGGAAATCCTGGAGGACTGGATTCTCGAACTGACCTCGACGACGGGAACACCCTCCGTCTCCTGGAACGGGACACTGAACGATGCCACCCCGTATCAATTCGCCGTCCGCGGCCACGATCCGTCCGGCGCCTGGTCGGCCTGGTCCGCCGTCCAATCCTTCACCACCCAGAAATTCCCGGCCCCTCCCGCCGGGATCGCCGCCACCCCCGGGGATGGCCGGGTGAGCCTGTCCTGGCAGGCCAGCCCCACCCCCGGCATCTCGGAATATCTTCTGCGCTACACGGATGGAACCACCCCCCAGGGCCCCATCGCCCTCGGTGATGTCACCACCACCACGATCACCCCTCTCGTCAACTGGCAAAATTACACGTTCGAGGTGACCGCCCGGGATGCCCAGGGGGACGAGAGCCCGAAAATCTCCGCCGTCGCCAAACCCGTCCCCCTCATCACCCTGAACGGCGCCATCTACAACAGCGTGGAGGATGCGCTCAACGCGGCCGTGTCGGGAAACACCGTCGAACTTGGCGCGGGGATCTATGTCCTGTCGGCCGCGGGCGTCATCCGCCCAGGGGTCATCCTGAAGGGCGTCTCCCCGAGGGATACCCTCGTGAATGGAACCGGGCTCGCCGAGGGGGTCCGGTTCTCCACCGGGATCGGGACCGCCGGCGGGGAGATCCGGATGCTGACGCTTTACGGAGCCGACACGGGCGTTCGGGTAGACGCCAGCGGCGCCGTGATCCGGAACGTCATCCTCCGCGACAATACCAAGAACGGCCTCTGGGTGACGGATTCCGGAAGCGCCACACTCATCAACGCCACGATCGTCGGCAACGGCGCCGGGGTGAAAACCTCGGGGCCGCTCGGCATCCGGAATTGCATCGTCACGGGAAACCAGACGGGGATTTCGTCCGCCACGGCGGACCTCGTCGCCAGCCGTTACAACGACGTCCAGGGCAACACCCTCGCCGACAGGACCGGGAACGAAGCCGGGACGGGCGACATCTCCTTGGCCGTATCATTCGAGGACGCCGCCGCGAAGAATTACCTGGAGCAGGAAAACCAGCCGACGATTGACGCGGGGGACCCGGCGGACGATTGGTCGCAGGAGCCCGCCCCCAACGGCGGCCGGATCAACCAGGGGGCGTTCGGAGGGACGGCCCTGGCCCGGACGAGCCCGCCGGTCCCGACGCCGCCGGAACCGGAGACGCCCCCCGCCGGTGGCGGCGGAGGCTCCTGTTTCCTGGGAGCCTTGCGGTAGACGAGGAAAACCCGGATCGGGAAAGAAACCATGTCCGATCATAACGGCAAACAAAATCCCGTAGGGGCGGGTTTGAAACCCGCCCCTACACGGCGGGTCGCCTCGACGATCGCGGGGATTCTCCTGGCGGTGGCCGCACTCGCGCCGCGGGCCGCGTTCGCCGCCGGCACGTTCAACTGGATCGGGACCGGGGACGGCGTTTCCTGGAACGATATCAACAACTGGAGCGATCCCGGCGCCGGGGAAAATAACGAGTACCCCGGGCAGGACGACATCAACGACGTGGCGGTCATCGTCGGCGATTTCAACGTCACCGCCAACGTAAGCGTCACGATTGACGACATCCAGGTGGACGCCGGCTCCACCGTCACCATGAATTCAGGAATCACGCTCACGATCGTGGACGACATCCTGATTCCCGACAACGGGGACGGCGTCGCCCGGATCATCGGAGCCGGAACCCTGAAATGGACGGTGGACGTCGCGCCCGTCATTGATTTCACGGACGGGGACGGGTCAGACACCCTGGAAATCTCCAATCTCACCATGGACGATTCCGCCACGACCGGCGCCACCGCCAACCTGAGCGACGCCGTTTCGGTCACCATCTCCGGAAATTTCACGCTGAAAATCGCGGATGTCGCCTCCGCCCTCAACCTGCCCGACAACGCCAGCCTGCGCGTGCTGGGCTCGATGACCTGGATTGACGGGCAGATCAACGTGGGAACCACCGCCGCCAATGTCGGGGCCTTCGAACTCCCCGCCGTCACCATCCCCGCGGCCGCCGAACTCCAGATCGAGGGCAACACCTGCGCGGTGAAAATCAACGGGGACCTCACGCTGAACGGCACCCTCGACCTTCAAAGCGACACCATGACGGTGGACGTCGCCGGACACTACATCCACAACACGGGAGGAGTGCTGCTCTCCGCCACCGCCGCCACGATCAAATTGTCCGGAAGCGGGAAGGAAATCCGGGGCACCCTGGCGGGCGGACCCGGCATCCCCCGTCTCAACATCTCCGGCAATTACACCATCCACAACGACGCCATGGCGGTCACCGTCTCCACGCTGTTCCAGGTGAGCAACGGCGGGACATTTAATTTTTCCTCCGGAGCGCTCACCGTCTCCGGCACGGGCGATTTCACGAACAACGGCACCGTCAACCTCGACACGGGAACCTTCGCCCTGGCCGACGAATGGGTCAACAACGGGACGTTCAATTCCGGTCAGGGCACGGTCGTGCTTAACACGGGAAACAGCATGAATATCGCCGGCACGGCGAACACCCATACGTTTTACAACCTCACCATCAACAAGACCGCCGCGATCATCGTGGACATCGAGGCGGGCGACAACATCATCGTCAACGGCCTCATGGACATTCAGAGCGGCATCTTCCGGTTCAACAACACGAACGACCGGCTGGAACTGAACGGGACACCCGTCAGCCTCCAGATCGCCGACACGGCCAACGCCCAACTGCAGGCCATCACCGCAGGGACGTCTCCCATCATCAATTGCGCCGGGGACATCACCCTCCTGGGCGCGGCGACGGGACTTCTCAATCTCAACTACGGAATCGTGATTTTTGACGGGGGGACGGATTCCACGCTCACCCTCGGCGCCCCCGCGAGCGGCGCCCGCGAATTCCAGGATTTTCAGGTGTCCAAGACAGGAACCGGCCGCGTGACGCTCTCCTCGAGCATCCTCGTGGAAGGCGATCTCACCATCACGGATGGCCTCCTCGCATGGGGCGCGAACACAATCACGATCCAGGGCAGTTTCCTCAACCAAGCGACGGAGGCCGGCGAGGGTTTCGACGCCTCGAACGCCTCCGCCACACTCACCTGGACGGGGACCGTTGCGAAAAACCTCGACGCCGGCGGGGATCCCCTCAACATCCTCAACGTGAGCGGCACCAACACACTCCAGCTCGCCAGCGACATCGGAGTCGGGGCCGGGCCCCCGGCGGTCACGGCCCTGAACGTGACCGCCGGAAGCCTGGACCTGAACGGCCATGCCATCCAGGTGGAACCCGGGGAGAAATTTGAGTTCAACTCCACGGGCACCCTCACCGCCGGGGACGACAGCGGCATCACGCGCCGGGGCGGAAGCGGGACGTTTTCGTTCGAATTCAAACAGGGTCTTCTCAATATCACCAATCTGAATTTCTCCTATGGCGACGCCAACGGATTTTTCGTGAACGCGAGCGGCGCCGTCACGTTCAGCAACTTCGATAACGTCAAGTTCTCCCACGGCACCGCCACCCACATGAAGATCGCCCTCGCCGGCGGGTCCATCACCTATACCGACGCCACCTGGGTCGGCCACGCCTACGATTATAACACCGCCAGTCCTGACATCCCCGGCGCCGATGTCGGGAATCCGTACAACATCACCACGGTCGCCGGCACCCCGGCGGGCCCCGTCACTCTGAACGCATTCACGGGCGACGGCGCCGGGAACAACGTCGCCGCGACGGCGGAAACCAACGACGTGGACGGCGGCACGACCACCACATGGGACGACACACAAATCCTCCTGATGGGCACCTTTAACGGATCGACGGACGTCTCCTGGGCCAGAAACGGTGTGAAACAAATCCCCACCTACACCACCAACTCCTCCCCATACTCCTTCAACGTCACGGGAAAAATCGCATCGGGAGATATCATCACCATTTTCTACGACAACAACGCCGCCGGAACCGACGCCGCCGTCATCACCATCGCCACGGGCGCCAGCATGACGGGCCTCAATCTCACCCAGAGCCAGGTCTGGCTGGGAAGCCACGGCGGGGCCTCGCTCACAAACGCCAACCTGGACCTTTTCGACGAAGGGCAGGACAGCGACGTGCCCTTTGTCGTCACGGGAGGGAATCTGACCTTTGATTCCGCATTCAGCCTCCGGGTTTTTGCCGGTTCGACCTACACCCCCGGGGGCAACATCGCCTGGGCGGCGGCCAGCGCCTCGAACAACGTGAACCTGAGCGGAACGATGAATCTCAACGCCAACACCCTGTCCGTCTGCACCGCCATGACCGTGAACTCCTCCGGCGCCTTCGTCATGACCACGGGCTCGGCGACGTTTAACAACGATTCCACCAGTTCCGATGTCATCATTGACGGCGCCCTCGATTTCGGATCAGGAGGGACCCTCAGCGTCGGGGATTATTTCACCATCAACGCCACCGCCTCCCTCACCCCCGGCGCGGGAACGCTCGCCATGATGGGCACCACGGACAATTCCGTCCTGGGGGGAACAAAAAACACCATCACGATTCACAACCTCGTCATCAACAAGACCGACGCCACGGACACCGTCGCGGTGGAAAACAACGACACCGTCGCCGTGAACGGCGACTTCACCCTCACCAACGGGGAGTTCCTCCTGGACGCGTCGGAAACGCTCGACATTGGCGGAGCCATCACGATTCCTGACAACGCCAATTCCTGGTTCAACGTCACGGGAGTCGGCGCGGCCCTCTTCGTCGGGGGAAACATCGCCTGCGGCACGGCCGGCAAGTTCGATGTGAACGGAGGAACACTCACGTTCGACGGCGCCGCGAACGCCACCGTGAACACAAGCGTTCCGGGGGCGGACCGTAACTTCTTCGCCATCCGGGTCAATAAATCCGGCGGCGGCAAGGTGACCCTCGCCTCATCCATCGACGTCAACAGCCATCTCGTCATCGACGGCGGCGTCCTGGATTCGGACACATTCGACATCACGCTCGCCGGCTCGTTCACGAACAACGCCACGGGAGCGGACGGATTCGATTTCAGCGATCCCGCGACGGACTTCACGTTCGACGGCGCCGGCGCCCAGAACGTGACATCCGGGGGCGATGCGTTCAACACCGTCACCATGAACGGGGCGGGATCGCTCACTCTGTCCGACAACATGACGGTGGGCGTCGGGATCGCGGCGGGGGATTCCCTCACCGTCAACACCGGCATGCTCAACCTGAACGGGCAGACCCTCGCCGTTCAATCCGGGACGCGATTCGTCTTCTCTTCGAGCACAGCAAGCCCCAACGGCGCCCTCCGCTCGACTTCCGCCGCCTCGACGCTCACCCGGAACGGGGCGGGGACGTGGACCATGCTCATGGAGGAGGGGCAGGTGGACATCGCCGGGCTCAATGTGTCCTACATGAGCGGAAACGGATTCGATATCGTCCCTGCCGGAGGCGGCGTCCGTGTCCTGCAATTTGACGACGCCCTCTGGTCCAACTGCGCGACGGCGACCCAGTACATCCGCCTCGCCGACGCCCCGACATTCACGGATACCACATGGTCCGGCCACGATTTCCCGGCCGGTCCCGCCAACAACGTCGCGACCGCGGCGGGCTCGACCGGCGGTCCCATCACCATGCTCAACTCCACGGGCGCTCTCGGCGGCGCCAACGGCGAGGCGAACGACAACGAACTCGGGATCATCATCGCCTGGGCGATCGAAATCGCCCTTCAGGGAACCTGCGACGGGGTGACGGACATTTCCTGGGCAAGGAACGGCATCCTCCAATCCACCTACACGACAAACGCCTCCCCCTATTCCTTCACCGGCATCACCAATCTTTCCGCGGGAGACATCATCGCCGTCTGGTACGAGGGCGGCGCGGTGAAGGGGGCGGTGGTGACGACGGCGACGGGCGGCAATCAGACGGATCTGAACCTGACGACCAACCGTGTGGTGGTGCGCAACGACAACGGGGGATCCGGGCTGACCAACGCGAATCTGGACACGGCGCACACGGGGGACGCGGACATCCCGTACACGGACGGCGGCGGGGCGGCGCTCACCGTGGCCAATAACACGGACATCGAGGTGCGGAGCGGCGGCGCCTACGCCCCCGGCGGAACCGTCACTCTGCAGGGAACGGGGACGCTCCGCGTCAACGGGACGATGACGGCGGGCGGTACCGTCACCACCCCCGGAGGGGTGGTCATCGAGGCGTCGGGCGAGCTTCAGGGAGGATCGTATACGATCGCCGCGAGCGGCAACTGGACCAATAACCGGGGCACCGCCGGGTTCGTGGAGGGGACGTCACTGGTCCAACTCGCCTCCACCGCCCAGGTGACGACGAACGAAACCTTTAGCGCCATCGAGGTGACGGGGGGCACGCCGTCCATTGCCGCCGCGAAGACGGTTTCGTGCGTCAACTTCACCATGAACGCGGGGACCTCCTTCACGGCGAACGACGACGCGGGCCTCACCGTGACCGGGGCGTTCGCCTGGGGCGCGGGGACATTTTACTTCGGGACCACGGGAGGGAACGATCTCGGCGTCTTCAGCGTGCCGGCGCTCACGATTCCGGCGGGCCTGACCCTTGAGCTTTTCGGTACCGCGGCGACCTCCCTCACGGTGAACGGGAATCTCACGGTGAATGGGACGCTGAACTTCAACTCGAACACGCTGACACTGGCGACAACGGGCCACTGGATCCACAACACGGGCGGGTCGCTCGCGGGCTCGGGGTCGTCCACGGTGAAGATGACCGGCTCCGGCGCGGAAATCCAGGGGACGTTGGCCGGGGGGACGGTCTTCCAAAACCTTACCATCGGTGGATCGGTGACGCTCGCCAACACCGCGATGCAGATCCGGACGCAGGGGGACCTCTCGATTCTGGGCTCCTCCACGTTCAGCGCCGGATCGGGCGCGGTGGACGTGGACCAGGATCTGATTATCGACGGCACACTCAACGCCAACACCGGGACATTCACCCTTGGGAGAAACTTTACCAACAACGGCGCGTTCACCGCGAACACCTCATCATTCACCCTCGACACGGCGACGGCGGCCGCCATTGGCGGCACGGCGAATTCGCACACGTTCAACGTTCTCATCATCGGGAAGACGGCGGCCGCGGACATCGTGGACATCGAGAGCGGAGACACGGTGACGGTGGGCGGGTTGTTTACGATCAACGCCGGGACCCTGAGATTGAACGACACCGAGGCATTGGACTTGAACGGCGCCCCCACCAGTCTCACCATCGCCAATACGGCCGACGCCGTCATCCAGGCGACGGCCGGAACACCGACCATCCGGGTGGCGGGACATCTGACGCTCACGGGCGGCGCGGGCGCGGCGGGGAAGATCAACCTGGACGCGGGGACGATCGAGTTTGACGATTCCTCGGCGGCGACCGTTTCGACGGGGACGGCCTCGAACGGCAGCCGGGACTTTTACAATTTCAAGGCGAACAAGTCGGGCGCCGGGAGCGTGACGATTCCGAACGGCTACAACCTGGACGTGGACGGGTCGGTGACGATCCAGGACGGGATCTTGACGCTGGGGACGAACACGGTGACGGTGGCGGGGAGTTTTACGAACTCGGCATCGGGCGCGGAGGGATTTGACGCGACGGGGACGACGGTGACGCTGGACGGGACGGGAACGCAGGCGATGACGTCGAACGGGGACACCTTCACCACCCTTAACATGAACGGGAGCGGGACATGCCAGCTGGCGGACACATTTACGGCGACGACGGTGACGGTGAACAGCGGGTCGTGGGACTTGAACGGCAAGACGATGCAGATCACGAGCGGCGGGAGTTTCCTCCATTCCTCGAGCACGGCGAGCCCGAACGGGAGTTTCAGGGCGACAGTATCGGGCTCCACGGCGACCTCCGTGAGCGGGACGTTCTCGTTCACGGTGGACCAGGGGCAGATTGACATCTCGTCGCTCGCATTTTCGAAGGCGACGGCGAACGGTTTTTACATCAATCCCGCGGCGGCGGCGGACGTCAACATCCTGAACTTCGACGGGATCGTCTTCACCGGCGGCGCCACCACCCATGTCAAAATCGGCGCGAATTGCGCGGCGGCGACGTTCACCGACACGAGCTGGGTAACCCTGTCGTTCGATTATAATCTGGCGGAACCGAACATCCCCCCGGTCCACACGGGCAATCCCCGCAACGTCACAAGCGTCGCCGGAAGCACGGGAACCATCACACTGATTGGTTTTATCGGGAACGGGGCGGGGGCGGGGATCGCGGCGGACGCGGAATCGAACGAAAGCCAGGGGGGGACGGTGATCAATTGGGACGACACCCAGAAGATCATCACGGGAACATTCGACGGCACAACGGACGTGAGGATCGTCTCGACGGACGCGGCGGGGGTTTCGACCGTGCGGGGGACGTATTCGACGGACTCCTCCCCTTATTCGTTCAACGTGACGGCGTGGATCGCGGCGAATCAATTATTGACCATTTTCTACAACAACGACGTGGCGGGGACGGACGCGGTGGTGGTGACGGTGGCGACGGGCAACACCATGAGCGGCTTGAACGTGCAGGCGGGCGAGGTGAGGATCCACGACGGGAACGCCTCCGCGATGACGAACGCGCTCCTGGACCCGAGCGACCTCCCCTACGACGGCGTGGACGACACCGATATTCCCTACACGATCACGAGCGGCACGAACGCGATCACGTTCACGGCGGGGACGAAAGTGCGGGTGATGAGCGGGCAGGCGTACACGCCCGGCGGGAACGTGACGTGGACGGCGAACAACGCGTCGAACGACATGTATCTGGACGGGACGATGAACGTCGGCGCGGAAACGGTGGACAAGATGGACGACTGCGCGATCGCCTCCGCGGGGAAACTGGACATCACGGGAGCCGGCACGGTCAACGTCCGGAACGCCCTCACGGCGGACGGCGCGGTGGACGGCGGCTCCGGGACGCTCAAAGTGGGCGGGAACTTCACGCTGAACAACACCGGGACATTCACGGCGGAGGCGGGCACGGTGGAGCTCAACCTCGGGACGACCTTGACAACCTACGTCCTCGGCGGCACCAAGAACACAATCGCCTTCAACCACCTGACCGTCAACAAGACCGACAACTCCGTCGCGGTCAACGTGGAGGACAACGACACGATTTCGGTGGCCGGAACGTTCGCGCTCACGAAAGGGAAATTCGTCCTGGATGCCTCGGAGACGCTGGACATCAACGGAACGGGAACATCGCTATCCATCGCAAACGATACAGAAGCCTGGCTGGACGTCACCGGCGCCGGGGTCTCGATCACCTGCGAGGGAAACGTCTCGGTTGGCGCCAGCGGCCAGATGGACATTGACGGCGGCCTGCTGAAATTGGATGGCTCGACGGCGACGACAATCACCATGGCCACGCCCGGGGCACAGAGGGATCTCCAAAACGTGGAAATCGCCAAGACCGGGGCCGGTGGCGTGACGGCGACGGGATCGCTCGTGACCAAGGGCAACTTCACCATCAGTGACGGAACGTTCACGTTCGGGGCGAACACAATCAATGTCGCGGGAAACTTCACGAACTCCGCCGCGGGGGTCGAGGGATTCGATGCCTCGAACGCCTCGGCGACGCTGGCGCTGGACGGCTCCGGCACCCAGCAGGTGACAAGCGGCTCCGACGCCTTGAACATCGTCACCTGCTCCGGCAGCGGCACTGTCCAACTCATGGACGCGATGACCGTGGGAACGGGGATCGGCGCGGGGACATCACTGTCGGTCACGAGCGGGATGCTGCGCCTCAACGGTCAGACACTGTCCATCAAGCCCTCCACCACCTTCCTTTTCTCCTCCTCGACGGCCAGCCCGAACGGGGCGCTCAAGGCGACCGTCGCGGGGGCGACAATCACCCGATCCGGCGGGGCGGGGACGTTCACCTTCGCCTTCGAAGAAGGCCAGATCGACATCACGAACCTGGCCTTCTCGTACGCGGACGCCAGCGGCTTCAACATCGCCCCGGCGGCCGGACAGAACGGCGTCCGGGTCTTGAATTTCGACGGCGTGACCTTCACCAACGGCACGACCCGGCACATGACGATTGACGACGGCCCCGGCCTCATCCTCACCGACGCCACCTGGGCCAATTGCTCCTTCGACAACACCGCCGCCGTGAACATCCGGACCCTCGACAATTCCACCCCGAACACCACCCCCACCACCACCATCACCATTCTCAACTACACGGGGGCGGGGGCAGGCGAGGCGGCTGACGACGATGTGGGAACCAACCGTATTACGATCGACTGGAAAATTGAAGTCAGCCTGCAGGGGGCCTTCGACGGCACGACGGACGTGAGCTGGGCCAAAAACGGCGTTCCGCAAGCCACCTACACCACCAATTCCTCTCCCTTCTCCTTCACGAACATCTCCACATTGAACGCCGGCGATGTGATCACCGTCTTCTACGAGGGAGGTGTTACAAAGGGCGCCATCGTCACCCGCGCCACGGCCGCCAACATGACCGATCTCAATCTCGTCGCGTCGACGCTCATCATCCGGAACGACAACGGCGGAGACATGACCAACATCGAGATCGACACCGCCCACACCGGCGATGCCGACATCCCCTACACCGACGGGGGCGGCGCCGCGCTCACGGTGGCGAGCAATATCGTTGTCCTCGTCCCGTCCGGCCACACCTATCTGCCCGGCGGAGCCGTCACCCTCCAAGGGGCCTCGGGGGATCTCACGGTCGCCGGCGTCATGACGCTCGGGGGGACGCTCACCGTGACGGGCACGGCGACCATCGCCAACCTTCTGTCGCTCGCGGGCAACAACGCCACCATCGCGACGCTCGACAACACCGGAACGCTCCGGATGCAGGGCAACGAGGCCGCGGTCACGATCACCACCATGGATATCAATTCCGGCACGGTCGAATACGTCGGCGACGGCGGCGGGACCACCCAGGCCCACAACCTGAAGGACTTCGGCGCGACCGACTATTTCAATCTCACCATCAACGACACGAATGGAACGAAGGACACCTTCGCGGTCGCCGGCACGGTGACCGTGGCCGGAACCCTCACGGTCGCGGGCAGTATTCTCAACACCGGCGCGAACACGCTCGTCTTGAGCGGCGCGGGCCTGACCCACCGCGTGAATACGGGTGGAGAATTCGATATGACCGGAGCGGGCCAGATTCAATTGGCCGACACCGGGATATTCCAGGTGGATCACAATGCCGTCACGCCGGGGGTGTTCAAGTCCACCAACGCCTCGGCCACGGTCACAAAGACCGGCGCCGGCGCCGGGGGATTCGCCTTCCGGGTGTACGGGACGGCGGACATCACCGGCCTCACGTTCGGGAACGCCGGATCGGAGGGGCTCGAAATCGGGAACGGGGTGAACGCACCCACGTTGACAAACCTGTCCAATGTCACGTTCCAGAATCATCCCGGAGGAAGCGGGAAATACCTCACGATGCGGGTAAACGGGCCGTTCGACGCCGCATGTCCAAACCTGACGTTCGCCGCGATTGCCAGCGGCTACAACGTCGATCTCGCGGACAATGACAATACCCTGGACGGCGATGTCATCCGCCTCAACCTCATGAGCCGCGGCGCCGGCGCGGGGGGAGGAGACTCCCGGGACAAGGACAATGACACGAACGACGACGGCACGCCCGACACCGGCGGTGATTCCGTCATCCAATGGATGTACACCGCGGAGAAACTTTCCTCCGCGCCCGCCCCCGTCCAGGGCGCCGTCGCCTCGGCGTTCGATCTCGACTCGGGAGTCTGGTACGCCACCTATGCGCTCGTCCGCGACGTGAACGCGACCACGAACGATCGCGTCCTCGTCCGCACGGCCGACGGGGATGCCGCCTATTTCTACGACATCACCCAGGCCGACGGCGATGTCCTCGGACCCGTCTGGTGGGACCAGGAGGACGAGGCCGTCTACGGGGATGTGAACGGGAACGGGGTCTCAACCGATGGGAAGGTCAACGTGATCTATATCCCGACATCCGCGGGAAAGATATTCAAACTCGTCGACTCGGGCGGATCCCTCGCCGTCCCCGGGGCCGCAAGCGCCTGGAACACCCCGTTCGAGGATGCCGCCGTGGTGAGCGTCACATCCCCCATCCTCTCCGACATGACCAACCTCTACTTCGGGGGAATGACCATCGGGACCAATCCCCGTGTCTTCTCGGTTCAAATTTCCAATAAGACCCTCGTTAAAAACATCGCCGGCCCCCCGTCCGCCATCCGGACCCTTCCCGAAAAACGGGTATACACCGGCACCACGCACCTCTTCGTCGGTTCGGATGCCTCGGCAGGTCAGGCCCACATCTACCGGGTAAACATCACGGCGGGAACCATTCCGGCGGACAACATATCCCCCCTGCACGATGTGAAAGGATACATGACGGTGGTGGGCCTCACCCCTCAACGCCTTCACGTCGGGGATGCCGGTGGGCGGATGCATGGCGTGACCGCGGACGATTTTGCGGCGCCGCTCCTCGAAAACATCGCCAACTGGCCCTATCGCGACATCGTGAACCACTCGGTCGCCGACCTCGACGCGGGCCTCTACCCCATCAACTCCTGGCCGTTCGTGGATTCCACCACGCTCCGGGTCTATTACGGCGACGGCGACGGACATTTCTACGTCCTCAACTCCGACGGCACCTTGTACGGAGACTACCCCGTCCAACCCGCCTCCGCCGGCTATAGCCACCCGGACTACTATGGCGGAGTCATCGTCGTGGGCACGGCGGACGGACAGGTCCTCTTCCTCGATGAGACCGTTCCCGCCGGCACGGACGGGGCCGTCATCCGCCGATATCATTTCGGAGCGGGGAAGACCGTCACCGACATCAATTACGACCGGGGGAGCGACACGTACGTGGTGGGCACAAGCACCGGGGATCTGTATTACATCCCCTGGGAGGCGGATCCGACGCCGTGACGCGTGAAACGTCGCTCGTTAGTCACGAGACGCGTTTCACGAGTGACGAGAGACGTCGGCGCGGCACAGGAGACAGGATATGCGGACGTTCGTTAAACCGATTCTCTGCGTTGCAGCCATCGGCGTCGCATGGATGCCAGGCGCCCTGTGCCGCGCTGACGACTGGCCCCACCTCGGCCTGGACAACGGCCGGACGCGGGCCTCGGCGGAAATTTCCGGCAACACGTTCGCCGGCGGCGCGTGGTCCTACACCGTTCCCGGCGCGAAGGTCGTCTCCTCCCCCGCCGTGGCCGACGGATACGTCGTCTTCGGCGCGGGCGATGGCAAGGTCCGCGTCCTCGGCGAGGACGGAACGTTCATCCGGGAATTCACGACGGGCGACGGCGTGGACGCCTCGCCGGCCGTTTCGGGGGGCGTGCTCTATGTCCCCTCCCGGGACGGGAAACTCTACAGCCGGCGACTCGCGAACGGAACCGTCCCCTGGACCCCCGCCACGCTCGGCGGCCAGGAATATTCCTCCCCGGTGGTCCGGGACGGCATGGTCTACCTCGGCAGCGGTTTCCCCAACAAAAAAGCCCTGGCCGTGAATACGACATCGGGCGCGCCGGCATGGGAGACGCCGGCCGGGGCGGTCACGGACATTATCTATTCCTCCCCCGCCCTGTCGGACGCCTTCGCCATTTTCGGGGCGACGGGCGGACGGTACTACAAAACAACCCTCGCCACGGGAGCCACCACCCCCTTCTTCACGACCGACGGGATCGTGAATTTGTCCTCCCCGCTCATTGCCGGGGACCGGGTGTATTTCATGCCCGGAGAAAACGACCGGAAACTCTACGCGGCGGACCTCGCGACGGGAAACGCGATCGCCGGATTCCCCATCGTCATTCCGGACCCGGCCGGGAATCCCGCCGGGACCGTGAAAAACACCCATTACGCGGTTTCCTCCCCCGTCGCGGCCGCGGGCCGGGTGATTTTCCAGATACGCATGGACTATCACGTGGACACGGACGCGAGCGGCTCCGCGGACCAGTACGTTCTCCGGGAATATGTCGTCTCCGTGAATCCCGCGGGACCGGCGGTCACCGGCCAGAAGGCCGTCGGAACGCTCACCACCACGAATATCAACGACATCCCGGAACTCTACCTCTGTCCGACACCGGCGGCCTTCGCCCGGGACGGCGGGGGGACGCTTCTGGCGGTCTCCTCGACGGTCGAGGCGAAACTCCGCATTCTGGATGCCGCGGACGTCTCCTCGGAACTCTGGAGCGCGGCGCTCTCGGCGCCCGGCCGATCCTCCCCCGTCTTCGCCAACGGGCGCATCTTCGTCGGGACGGAGGCCGGCATCCTCCATGCGTTCCTCTCTTCCGCCAACCGGCCGCCCCAGGCCCCCCTGGCGGGATTCTTTCCGGCGGACGGCGCGACGATCGAAGATCCCCCCCCCGCGATCACATGGACGCCCTCCACCGACCCGGACGGGGATAACCCCTCCGCGATCGTGCGAATTGACACGGACGGTGAAGTGCTGGAGGACTGGCTGTACGAAATTCCGGTTGCGGCCGGGGACGCATCGGCGGCGCCCCCCACCGCCCTGAATCGTGGCGAGCCCTACACCTATGCCATCCGGTCCCGCGACGCGAAAGGCGCCTGGTCGGCATGGTCCGCGCCGCGGAGTTTCCTGGTGGACACCCACCCGCTCGCGCCCTCCAATCTTTCGGCGACGGCGGGAGACGGATCCGTCGCCCTCGCCTGGACGGCGAGCCCGCCTTCCGGGGTGGTCACGTACCTTTTGCACTACACGGATGGAACATCCTCGACAGACCCTCTTTCGCTCGGGAACATCACCTCCACGATCGTCGCCGACCTTTCCAACTGGACGACGTACACGTTCTCCCTCATCGCCCGGGACGCGGACGGCGATGAGAGCGCGGCCGTCACGATCCAGGCCACGCCCGTTCCCCTCATCCAGATCGGCAACACCCGATACCCGACCGTCGAGGCCGCGCTCGACGCCGCCTCCTCCGGAAGCGTCGTGACGCTCGGCGCCGGGACATTCGCCCTTTCCGCCTCCGCCGTTCTCCGGCCGGGGATCGCTCTCGCCGGAGTGAACCCCCGGGATACGGTGATCGACGCGAAGGGGCTCGCGGAAGGCATCCGGATCGCACCGTCCTCCGGAGCCCCGCCCCTGGCCGCGGCCCCGGCGCCGCCCGAGATACGTTTCGTGACCATCACGGGCGCCGCCACCGGCGTCCGCGTCACCGGCGTCGCGGACGCCGTGCTCCGAAATGTGGTTTTGCGGGACAACACGACCGCCGGTCTGGCGGTGGACGCCGGCGCCTCGGCAAGCCTCATCAACGCAACGGTGACCGGGAATGCCACGGGCGCCCGCTCCGCCGGAAGGCTCTCCGTTCGCAACGGCCACATCTTTGCCAACGAAACGGGCCTGGCGGCGGCGGCCGGAGGCACGGTCGCCAGCACCTACAACAACCTGTATGGAAACACGATCCGGGATTACGACGGGACGGCGGCCGGGTCGGGAGATATCGCCCGGGATGTCCTCTTCCTCTCCCCCGTGACGAAGGACTTCCGGGAACAGGAAAATCAACCCATCATCGACGCCGGAGATCCGGCGGATAATTTTTCCCTCGAACCCGATCCGAACGGCGGACGCATCAATATCGGAGCCTACGGAAACACTCCGATGGCCCAAAAGAGTCCGCCATCATCCCTCCCGCCTCCCGCGACCGAGCCACCCATCCCCGGGACAAGCGGGGGCGGCGGCGGATGCTTCCTGAAATCACTCCACAAACCGGCGTCGGGTGGGTTATAATCCTACTCTTGGGAAATGTGAGGGTTTTCGACATGAAGGGCGCCTTGGTTGTCGTGATTCTGCTCCTGGCCATCATCGCGGCGGCGGGGATCTACTTCGTGAATCTCGACACGGAGGAAGCCGCCCCGCCCCCCATGGTCGCGCTCACCCCAGCCCCGAAGGTCCGGACGACGCCCCCTCCGGTTTCATACGTTCACGCAACACCCCCGAACCCAACCGTAACTCCCGCGCCTGTTTCTCAACCGGTCCCGCCGCCGCCCAGGGTTGTCACCCCCCCTCCGATCACCGCCCCGCCCGTCGTCGCGAATCCGGCTCCGGGGGATCCGGTCCAACGCATGATCACCCTCTGGAAAAATTCCATCACCAACACCGACCGGCGGACCATCACATCCCTTCAACGCACCCTCAAGGCAAATCCCACGGTCTACCGCCTCCCCCTCATGGAACTGGCGGAAAAGGAAACCTACTTTCGCATACGGTCGCTCTCCCTGCGGGTGCTCGGCGAAATGAGGCATCCCGAGTGCCGCGACTTCTTCATCCGCCGTCTGGCCGAGGACGACAACGAATATCCCCGCCTCAACGCCGCCTGGGCCCTCGGCGAACTCAGGGATCCCGCGGCGCGCGAGGCGCTCACCCGCGCCGCGGAGAGCGACGCGAATGAGGCCGTCCGCAAGTCCGCCCGGGATGCCCTGAATCGCCTCGCCTCCCGGGAAAATGCCGGCGCCACGCCGGGGAGGAAACCATGAAAAATCCGTCCCGGAAGACAAGCGCCCGAAAGCCATGGACCCGGCCGGTCCTCCGGTCCCGGAAATTGTTCGAGACCGACACCCTGGCCTGCAACAAGCTGGATTTCGATTTCGCCTGCCGCGTGGGACGCAACAAACCGAAGGTCTCATGAGACCGGAATAATCGGCATCGAAAGGAACTCACCATGCCCAAGTCCCCCACCCGCCCCCATGCAAAAAAAACCTGGAATCGGCCGTCGGTGCGCTCGCGGCGTCTTTTTGAAACGGATACCCTCGCGTGCACGAAACTAAATTCGGACGCCCACTGCCGATTTGGACGCGGGGCGAGTCCCAAGGAATCCTGACGGGCTCGCGTTCGCGCGCCCACGAAACATCATGATGACCGTTGCGGAACAGATGATTCTCTCCTTCGCCGGCGTGAGCATCCGTCTGCGGCTTGCCGGCCCCCGCGCCTGGCGGCGCGAGGCCGCCGGCCGCTACGCCCCCTTCCGAATCCCGGCGGCTCCCTGGGTCGACGTGGACGCGGCGATCGAGGTGACCGGGGAACCCCTTCCGGGGGGCGCGACGGGCGGGGAATCCCCCGCGGTCGTCCGCGACAACGGACGTCTGCTCCTCCGCCGGAACGATTTTTCCATTGTCCTTTCCGCCCCGCCCCGCCGCAGGGGCCGGGGATGGTGTGAGCCGCGCCCCCACGCCCTCGACGCGATGCTCCGCGTCCTCTGGGCCACTCTCCTGCCGGAGAAGGATGGATTCCTCGTCCACGGCCTCGGCCTCGAGCACGACGGTCGCGGAATTCTTCTCGCCGGGAAAAGCGGCGCCGGCAAGACCACATTCTCCCGGAAATGCCCCGCGGACAGCGTTCTTTCCGATGAACTCCCCGCCCTCCGCCGGACCGCCCCCGGGGACTGGCGGATTTCAGCCACTCCGTTCTGGGGGGAATTCGTCGCCGGCCGCGGCGATCTCCGGGAAATCCCCCTCGCCGCCACGGGACTCATCGCCCGGGGTCCGGTCCTAGCCACCGAACGGCTTCATCCGGCGGAAACGGCGGCGGGGCTTCTCGAGGGCCTCGTGACGTTCGAAGGACCCGCCGCGGCCCGGCGGTTTCTCCCGCTCGCCGCGGATCTCGCGAATTGCGTGCCCGCCTTCCGGACAACCCTCGCCCTCGATACACCGTTTTCGAATCTCGTGTCGGCGCTGATGCCGCATACCACCGCATCACCGGCTCCAGCCACCCGGCGCGGGGAGATCACCCGTTTCCGAAACCAACTCCGGCAGGATGGCGCCCTGGCGCTCCTCCCTCACGGCACAAGCATGCTTCCCTCCCTCCGATCCGGCGAACCGCTTTTTGCAACCCCGGCTCGATCGGGACGCCTTCGCGCCGGCGACATCATCGCTTATTGGACCCCGGGGCGGACCGCCAGGGAGGATCGGCTGATCTGCCATCGCCTTGTCGCCCGGTTCCCGTGGAACGGAGATATGATATTCATCGCGAAGGGGGATGGCATCAGTCCCCTTTCGATTTTCCGCGACGGCCGGGACGCCGAGGTGCTGGGGAAAATCATCCTGCCAAAAATGGATGGGATCCCTGACCGCTGGAACCCCCTGCTTCGATCGCTCGCCGCCATGCCGTGGCAGTGGGCGAGGGGACATTAAGAAGTCTGGGAGTCTTGGAGTCTGGGAGTCTGGGAGTCTGGGAGTCGGGGAGTCGGGAAGTCGGCGAGTCTGAAAAGGAGAGATGCCGTGGATCGCGAATAGCGAATCGTTGTTTGCAGAGAAGAAACGGTGTTTCTGCGGTTCGCGACTCGCGAACCACGAATCACGGTATTGCTAAGGAGCCTCCCATGCCCCCGCTCACCTACCGCCGCCGGGAAGATCTGCCGTTCCAAAAAATCGAGGAGCAGATCCTCGTGGTGGACGCCCCGGACCGGCAGGTCCACCTCCTTCCGGAAACGGCGGCCCGCATCTGGGAACTCCTGGCGGAGGAAATCACCCTCGACGCCATCACCCGCTCTCTCGTTGACGAATACGACGTGACGCCGGAACGGGCGGCGGGTGAAACCGCGGAATTCCTCGCGGAACTCGGGAGGAAAAACATGCTCCAGGGAAATCCCGGGATCCCATGACCGACGAATGCCGGATCCCGGACCCGCCCGGGAACGCCCTCCCCCCCGTGCTCGACGCCTTCCAGGAGGCCGCCTCCCGGGCGTGCATCCCGCTCAACGCCGTGATCGAACTCACCCACCGTTGCAACCTTCTCTGCACCCATTGCTACAACCGCGACCGCAACCGGGCCGCCGGGGATTGTCCGGAACTCTCCGTGGAGGAGGTGTTCCCGCTCCTGGCCGCGCTTCGCGATGAAGGGAATCTCTTCATCGCCCTGACGGGAGGAGAACCGCTCCTTCATCCCCGTTTCTTCGACATCCTGGACCGCGCCCGGGATCTCCACCAGTCCGTCCAGATTCTGACGAACGGAACGCTCCTCGATGCCGCGATCGTCGCAAAACTCGCCTCATACCCCAATCTCCTCGGGGTGAGCGTGAGCGTCTACGGCGCACGGAAGGGAACCCACGATGCCATCACCCGGACACCCGGCGCTTTCGTCCGCACGTGGGAGGGGACGCGACGGCTCCGCGACGCCGGGATCCGCGTCCGGGTCAAATTTCTCCTGATGACATCCAATGCCGGGGAAGCCGCCGAAATGATCGCCCGGGCGCGAGCCGAAGGGATGCCCTTCACCGCGGACGCCGCCGTCACGGCGCGCCACGACGGCGACCCGGCCCCGCTGAATCTCCGACTCGGGGAGGATGCGCTCTTGACGCTGTACCGCGGCCCCCTGCGGAGACTCGCCCCCGGGCCGGCGGCCGTCACCTCGGAAAATTTCGCCTGCAATTGCGCCCGTGGAAATTGCGCCATTTCCGCGACCGGCGACATTTATCCCTGCATCAGCGTGCCTCTCCCCGCCGGAAATATCCGGGAGGCGTCGTTCGCGAACCTCTGGAAAAATTCTCCCGTCCTTAAAAGGATCCGGAGGCTGGGCATGGAGGATTTCCCGTCGTGCCGGGACTGCCGGATCCTCCCGTGGTGCATCCGGGACCGCGGCGCCGCCTACCTCGCCTCGGGGAAATACACCGGCGTCGATCCCTGGATATGCCGTCAGGCGGAAATTCTCCGCCGCGCCGCGGAGGCGCCCGCCGCCCCATGAACGTCCTGGCCAGCCACCTCCCGCTCCTCAACGACCGGACGCGCCTGGCGCGCTTCGGCCGGGCCCTCCGCCGTGTCATCCGTCCGGGGGACACCGTTCTGGATCTCGGAGCGGGGACCGGCATCCTCGGGCTCATGGCCCTGCGGGCCGGGGCGCGCGAGGTGTTGGCCATCGAACGGTCGCCGGTCATCGAGGTAGCCCGATGCCTCGCGGCGGCCAACCGCATGGAACATCGCATCCGGTGGTTCCACGGCCCCGCCCGAAAGGTCCGTCTCCCCCGGCGCGCGAACGTCATCGTGACCGAGACGCTCGGCGACCTCGGCGTGAACGAGGGAGTCCTCGCCCTCGCGGCGGACGCCCGCCGGCGATTCCTCGCACCGGGAGGAACGATCATCCCGGCGGAGATTGAACTCTTCGCGCAGGCGGTCCGGCTCCCCGTGTTTCACCGAAACTGGATCACCCTCGGGAAATCCGCCGGGAACATCCCTCTCCGGGGACTCTCCCCGGTCGCATCCAATTCCCCCTGGATTCTCCCCCGATGGCCCGCCACGGGCATGTCGCCGCCCCGGCGCATTTTCCGGTTCCGACTCGACGGGATCGTCCGGGCTCCCCTGCCCGCCGAGGGGAAAACCCGTCTGCCCCTTCCCCGGGGAGGCATCTGCCACGGAATCATCGCGTTCTTCCGGGCCACCCTCGCCCCGGGCATTCACCTCGATTCCCGCGGAACCTCCTGGAAACCCGTGTGGTTCCCCGTGGAAACCCCGCTGGCCACACGGCGCGGAGACGCCCTCGAATTCACCCTCCGGATCGAATCCGACTTCCATTACTCCTGGCGCTTCGTGTTGCGCCGCCGGGGACGCGCCATCGCCCGCCAGGCGCACTCGACGCTCTTTCTGCATGCCGCCGCAAGGACCGATCCCGCGCGAAAGGACCATCGGCCATGAGCGGCATCCTTCCTGAAATCCGCCTCCTGGCCGCGGCAATCCCCCTCACAACGTCCGACGGGGCGCCGCCAACCGCCATCCCCGCCGGCATTCGCTGGAACCTCGTCCTGACCCGATCCCGCCGGGAGGGGGTGGCGCCACTTCTCGCCTGGCGCCTGGAAAGGGAACGTCAGATTCAAATACTGCCGGATTCGATCCGAAAGGAATTCGAGGCGTCGCGCCTCGCCACGGCCGGCCGGATCATCCCCCTCCTCCAGGCGCTTCGGGATATTGACGAATCCTTCGCGGCGGCGGGCATCTCCGCCGTCCTCTTCAAGGGCGCGGCGCTTCTCGAAACCCTCTATCCCGATCCCGGCATCCGGGACATGGCGGATGCGGATATTCTTGTGACACCGGAGGATGTGCCGGCCGCCCGTGACGCGCTGGAACAGACCGGGTTTCTGCCCGTCGGATGGGTTCCGGACGGTGCGCCGGCGGCGGATTCCATCTTCAACGCGGCGCTTTTCCGCAGGGGAAATTTTCCAGCCGCTCTCCATGTCCACATGCACTGGCGCTGGTCGAATGCATCCCTCCCGGTCGCCTCCGCTCCCGCCGATGCCATCCCCTCATCAATTCCCCGCCCCGGATTCCGCGCGCTCCGAATACCCGTCCCGGAACACCATGCCGTCATTCTCGCCGCCCATGCCTTCAAGCACGGATTCCGGAAACTGATTCACCTGGCAGACCTCGCCGGCCTCTGGCGGAAGATGAACCCCGCCCCGGCCGCCGTGGCCATGGCGGCGCACCGTTGGGGGTTAAATCGGGCCGTCGGCCTGGCCCTGGCCATCACAGGGGAATTTTACGCCGTTCCGGACATGCGTGCCGCGGCGAATCGTCTTGAGGCCGGCCGGCCGGTGCCGCGGATCGAACGGACCTTCCGGCGCCGTGCGCTCGCCCGCCACCGGCCGACGCCGCGGGCCTTCTGGCTGGAGCTGACCTGGAGAAACTCCTGGCGGGAACGGATGGCGCTTCTGTCCCGGGCATTATTCCCGCCGCGGGACGACATCCGTCGGATCACCGGACGCGATCGGCCGACCGGGTACGGAGATTATCTGCGTCGCATCGGACGCGGGCTGATGGATCCGCGCTGGTACCAATAACAACACCACGGAAACACGGGACGCCACGGAATCACGGAAGTTGCCACAACGTCTTCCGTGTTTCAGTGGAATTCCGTGTTTCCGTGGTCAGAAATATTTCACGGCGTTGCGGAACACCGCCAGCCCATCCCCCTCCTTCTTCCGCCCCTCGCGGGTCCAGCGGGGATGCTGGGTGGACAGGACATGCCGTTCCGGATGCGGCATGAGACCGAAGATGCGCCCGGTGGGATCGCAGATTCCGGCGATGTCATCCGTCGAACCGTTGGGATTGACCGGATACCCGCCGCGCCAACCCCTCCCGTCGGTGTACCGCATCGCGATCTGGCCGTTGGCCCGAAGTTTCCCGAGCAGGGAGGCATCGCGAAGCACGAATTTCCCTTCGCCATGGGCGATCGGCAGATACATCCGTTCGACGCCCCGAAGGAAGACGCATCGTTTGGAGCCGCTCGTGAGCCACACCCAGCGATCCTCGAATTTTCCGGAATCGTTATGGATGAGGGTGGCCGGGGGCGGCTCGAACGGCCTGAAACCCGGAAGAAGCCCCATCTTGACAAGGACCTGAAAACCGTTGCAGATGCCGAGGACAAGCTTCCCCGCCGCGAGAAACTCGAGAAGACCCTCCCCGAGGCGCGTCCGAATCTCATTGGCGAGGATTTTCCCCGAGGCGACGTCGTCCCCGTAGGAAAATCCCCCCGGAAGAATGAGCATTCCGTAATCGGCAAGCCCCTTTCCACCCCGTCCGGCCACGATGTTGACATGGACGATATCGGCCCGGCCGCCCGCCTTTTCCACGGCGAACGCCGTCTCCTCGTCGCAATTCGTTCCGGCCGTCCGGAGAATCAACGCCCTCGGTTTCATATGAATTCGACCTCCCCTTCCCTCCGGGTTGCGTTTCACGAGTGACGAGCGACGAACGACGGCATGAGCGTTCCGCGGCACACCGGCGTCGCCGGCCCCGTCATGCGCAGGGAAAAATCACGCCCCACATCCACCCGGATGATGCCGCCCGGCATGCGTATTTTCACCGTCCCGTCCGCAAGACCGTTTTTCACCGCCGCCGCGGCCACGGCGCAGGATGACGATCCGGAGGCCATGGTCTCGCCGGCGCCCCGTTCCCAGATGAGCGCGTCAATCACGTGGCGGGAACGAACCCGGGCGAACTGGACGTTGATCCGGTTCGGGAACGCCGCATGGTTTTCGAGAAGCGGCCCATACCGCCGGAGTTCCCCCACATCGAGCCGGCCCATGAAAATGACGCAATGGGGATTCCCCACCGAAAGGCACGTCGCCCGGAAATTGCGCCCACCCGCGCGGAACACCTCCCCCACCACCTCGCGCCGGGGCCCGGCCACGGGAATCTCGCGGCTGACGAACGTCGCCCGGCCCATCTCCACCCGGATGACATCCACATCTCCGCGTTTAAGGAACAATTCCGCCCGGACATCGCCGCCCAGCGTCTTTACCGGGAAGTCGCGTTTCCGGACATAACCCAAATCCCAGGCGAACCGGGCGAAAATCCGCAGGCCGTTGCCGCTCTTTTCCGCCTCGGAGCCGTCCGGATTGAAAATGCGCAGATTGAAGGCGCCGCCGGGGAGCGGCCGGAACGCCAGAATCCCGTCCGATCCGACCCCCAGGTTCCGATGGCAGATCCGGCGGATGTTGTCCGGCGTGAAACGAACCCCGAATCCCCGCTCGTCAACAACGATGTAGTCGTTCCCGAGCGCGTGATACTTGGCGAATTCAAATTTCCCGAGTTTCTTCACGATAATTATCCCTTTACCGTCCCCTGCCATGCCTTCTTGAGCGTCCGGACGTCCTCCCGGAGAACGGTCTTTCCCCGCCACATCATCGCCAGCGTTCGAGGCGCGGTGACGTTGCCGAGGGCCGCGCAGGGAACGTCCTTCATGACCCGCTCGAATGCCTTCCGTTTCCCGAATTCCACCTCCACCAGGAATCGCGAGTTCGACTCCGAGAAGAGCGCATGGTACACCCGTGTCACGCCGCCGTCGCGCGGCAACCCGTTCAGATCGAGACGCATTCCAAGATCCCCCGCGAAGGCCATCTCGGCGGCCGCGACCGCGAGGCCCCCCTCGCTACAGTCATGGGCCGACCGGACCAGCCCCCGCGCCGTGGCTCGCGCAAGCGTCGTCAAGACATTCCGGCCGAGGACCGGGTCCACCTGCGGGGCATTCCTGCCGAGATTCCCCTTTAAACGATGAAAATGCGAACCGCCCAGCTCGTTTTTCGTAAGCCCAACCGCATAAATCAGATTTCCCGGGCGCTTGGCATCCATGGAAATCGCCTTCCGGATGTCCTTCATCACCGCGATGCTCGAAATCAGAAGCGAATGGGGGATGGAGATGAATTTTCCGCCGAGGCGGAATTCGTTGTTCAAGCTGTCCTTCCCCGAGATGAACGGCGCCCCGTAGGCGAGCGAGTAATCGTGGCAGGCCTTGCAGGCCAGAACGAGCGCCCCGATATTTTCCGGATCCCGCGTGGACCCCCATGAAAAATTATCCAGAAGCGCCACCTCGTCGAGATCGCCCCCCACCGCCACCACCTGCCGCAAGGCCTCGTCAATGGCGGAGGCCGCCATCGCGTAAGGATCAATGTCGCCGTAGCAGGGATTCATCCCGCAGGCCACCACGAGCCCGCGATTCGATCCGCGCACCGGGGAGATGATGACCGCGTCCCCGGGGCCGTCGTTCGCCGCGCCGATGAGGGGCTTGAGGACACTTCGCCCCTGGACTTCGTGATCGTACTGGCGGATGACCCATTCCTTGCTCGCCACATTTCCCGACGCCAGGATGGCCGCCAAGGCCTTGTTGTAGTCGCGTTCCTCACGGAGAACCGGCTCGGAGGTCTTCGGCGGATTCCAGACGGCCCGGCACTCGAAACGCGGAATCCCGTCGTGAAGGAACTTCATGTCCAACTCGCCCACCGGCCGGCCCGCGTAGCGAAGCGCCAGCTTTCCGGTCCCCGTGAACCTGCCGATGACCACCGCCTCCACCCCCTCCGACCGGCAGAGGGCGTCGAGGGCCGGCCAGCGCTCCGGGGGCACGGCCAGGACCATCCTCTCCTGGGCCTCGGAAATCCAGATTTCGGCGTAGGTGAGCCCCGCGTATTTCAACGGCGCCTTTTCCAGATCGACCTCGACACCCAGACGCCTTCCCATCTCGCCCACCGCAGAGGAAAATCCGCCCGCCCCGCAATCCGTGACGGCCCGGTAGAGCCGGCGGTCGCGGGCCTGGATCAACACATCCAGGACGCGCTTCTCCGTGATGGCATTCCCGATCTGGACGGCCCCGCCGGAAAGCGTCTCCGATTTCGTATGGAGGGCCTCGGAGGAGAATGTCGCCCCGTGGATGCCGTCCCGCCCCGTGCGTCCCCCCATCGCGACGACAAGATCCCCCCTGGCCGCTTCCCGCTCCGTCAGCCCCCGGGGAAGAAGCCCCACCGTCCCGCAGTACACCAGAGGATTTCCCAGGTAGCGTTCGTCAAAGTAGATGGCCCCGCTCGACGTCGGAATCCCCATCCGGTTGCCGTAGTCGCGCACGCCGGAGACCACCCCCTTGAAAAGGCGCCGGGGATGGAGAATCCCTTTCGGGACCTTCTTCTCCGGGTAGTCGAGCGGTCCGAAACAGAAGACATCGGTATTGAGGATGGGCTTCGCCCCGAGACCCGTGCCGAGGATGTCCCGGATGACGCCGCCGATGCCCGTCCCCGCGCCGCCGTAGGGCTCGATGGCCGACGGGTGATTGTGAGTCTCCACCTTGAAACAGACGTCGTGTTTCCCGTCGAAGCGGATGACACCCGAATTGTCCACGAAGACCGATACGCACCACGGTTTGGCGAGTTTCTTCGTGGCGCGAGCGATTGTGGAGGCGAGTAAATTGTCAATCACCTCGCCGCGGAAATGGATCTTCCCCTTCAGGGTCTTGTGAACGCAGTGCTCGGACCACGTCTGGGCGATGGTCTCCAATTCGATGTCCGTCGGCTCACGCCGCAGTTTCCGATAGTGCCGCTGGACGGCCTGCATCTCCCGGAGATTCAGCGCGAGCCCGCCCCGCCGGCTGATGTCGAGAAGTTTCCGCGCGGAGGCCCGCCGGAGGGGCGCCACGCGCACCTCCTGTGAAACGGGCGGGGGTGAAACAAACGGGGCCGCCAGCGCCTCGTCCACAAGAACCTCCTCGATGACAGGATTGGCAAAACCCCGCTCCGCCAGTTTCCGAAGATCCCCCGGACCGGCCGTGCCCTCCACCACGTACCGCCGGCCCGTGCGGACCGCCTCGACGAAAATCCCCAGGTCGGCGATCCCCTTCCGGATGCTCTCCTCCACGGGATCCATGACGCCCGGGCGGCGGACGATCTCGATCCAGTGCCGGCCCCCGACCGGGAGGACGGGCGCGTCCACGGCATGCCGTTCGGAGACCGGATCCGCGAGAAGTTCGCGGGCCACGCGCCCCGCCCCGCCGGATCCGATATCCCCCCGGATCCAGCAGATCTGAACGAGACGCACGGACCGGATCCGGCGCTCCCCTCGCTCCCGGAGGTCCGCGATGACCTGGTTTCCGACCGGGTCCGGAAGGTCCGGCCGCAATGCCACTTCGATGCGAAACACGCGATGGTGGCTCATGGGCTCCGTTTCATTATTTTTCCCGCGGCCCGAAGATCCGCCGGATGATGCGCCTGCGCCGTTCCGCCGCCTCCCCGAGAAACCCCAGGACCGCCCGGCGGTCGCCACGGCGTATCGCCGCGGCCATCCGCCGGATTTCCCGGTCGAGCGCAACCAGGGCATTCACGATCTCGCGCCGATTGGACAGGCACACATCGGTCCAGACCTCCGGATCCCCTTCCGCGACGCGGGTCGTGTCCCGAAATCCCGTGGCGACGAACGGCTCGGCCTCGGGCGGCAACCTCCTCACCACCCCGGCGGCCGCCAGATGAGGCAGATGGCTCGCGCGGGCCAGGATGCGGTCGTGAACGCACGGGGCCAGCCGCCGCACACGGCCCCCGAGCGCCCGCCAGAGTCCTTCCACCCGCCGGAGGGCATGCCGGGGCGTCCGGCGCGTCGGCGTCACGATGCAACAGGCGCCCTCGAAAAGACCCGGGTGTGCCGCGGCGACGCCCCGCTTCTCGGACCCCGCGACCGGGTGCGATCCCACGAACACCGTCCCCGCCGGCACGATCCGCTCCATCTCCCGCACAAGGGCATTCTTGGTGCTGCCGACATCGGTGAGAAGACACCCCGTCGCAAGGGCCGGCCGCGCCCGACGGACCAGGTCCGCCATGAGCTCAATGCGGGTGGCCAGGACCACCAGGTCCGCGCCCCGCACCCCCTCCCGGATGTCGAGCGACCATCGGTCAATCGCCCCCCGCCGGCGGGCCAGATTCAGCGTTGACTCCCGCCACCCCACCCCGACGACTTCCTTCGCCAGGCCGCGGCGTTTCAAGGCCAGCCCCAGAGAGCCCCCAATGAGGCCGACGCCGACAATGGTCACACGTGAAAAGGGATGAAAGGGCATGGTTGTAAAATCAATTTTCCCCGAATTCTACCGATTCGGCGCCGAACTGCAAGCAGCTCCCCCTCACCCGCGTTTTCTTGTGTTGACCGGAGCGTCCGGCTACAATAACACTTATCGGGGAGGGAGACTTCGTGCCGGACGGCTATCTCAACATCACGGTGGACGGATTCCGCATCGTCGAAAAGATCCAGGAGGGCGGAACCGGAACGATCTATCGCGCCGTGCAATCGGGAAATGAACGGTCCGCCGCCGTGAAATTCCTGACGCCCCGCGCCCGGCAGGATGCGTCGCTCCGGCGCGCGTTTCTCCGCGAGTACCGCATCGCCTCGAAACTGGTGCATCCGGGCCTTCTCCGGATGTTCCGGCACGGCACACTGAACGGCACCCCCTATTTCCTGCGGGAATACTTCGAGGGGGAAACGCTCAAGTTTCACCTCCTCAAGCATCCGCGCTCCTCCAATACCGACCTGAAAACCCTGTTTCTCGCCCTCACGGACATTCTGGGCTACATCCACCGGAAGGGATTCGTCCATCTCGACATCAAACCCGAAAACATCCTCATCCGCACCCCCGACCGGATCAAGATCATCGATTTCTCCCTCGCCGCCCGGATATGGCTGGTGCGGTTTTTCCCGAAATCCCGAATTCAAGGCAGCCCGAGCTACATGGCCCCCGAGCAAATCCTCCGGAAATCCCTCGGCCCTCGCACCGACCTCTATGCCCTTGGCGCCACGTTCTATGAGATCCTGACCGGCCGGCCGCCGTTCGTCGTCACCGACCGCAAGCAACTCCTCGATCATCATCTGACCATCGCTCCCGCTCCCCCCGAAACGCTGAATCGACAGGTGACCATCGAGGCGAGCCAGATCATCCTCCGGATGCTGGCCAAGAAACCGGAGGGCCGGCCGGCCAGCGCACAAGACATCACAACCACCCTTTACAACGCCGACATCCTTCGTTATACTGAATAGGATTTTCAATCCTCCGAAAGGATTAACACCCGATGCCAGAAGGGTTTATACTGGATTTTGAAGCCCCCATCCGGGAACTCGAGCGCCGGATCGAGGAGCTGTCGAGTTACGCCGCCTCCCAGCACATCAATCTGGACGGCGAGATCGAAAAGCTCAAGGCCGTCTGCGCCGAGAAAAAACGGGAAATCTTCTCCAACCTCACCCCGTGGCAACATGTCCAGCTGGCGCGCCATCAGGATCGGCCGAGCACGTCCGACTACATCCGACTCCTCTTCACCGACTTTTTCGAACTCCACGGAGACCGCTCCTTCGGCGATGACCGGGCCATCGTGTGCGGCTTCGCGAAGATGAAGGGGAAACCCCTCCTCTTCGTCGGCCATCGCAAGGGCCGGACCACCCGTGAGCGCCTGATGACGAACTTCGGATGCGCCCACCCCGAGGGCTACCGGAAGGCCCTCCAGAAGATGAAGCTCGCCGAGAAATTCCGCCTCCCCGTGGTGTGTTTCATCGACACCCCGGGCGCCTACCCCGGCATCGGCGCCGAGGAGCGCGGCCAGGCCCAGATCATCGCCAGGAACCTCCTCGAGATGGCGCGCCTGAGAATTCCCCTCATCAGCCTGGTGATCGGCGAGGGCGGGAGCGGGGGGGCGCTGGGCATCGGCGTCACCGACCGGATCCTCATCCAGGAGCATGCCTACTATTCCGTCATCTCCCCCGAGGGGTGCGCGGCCATTCTGTGGAAGACAAACGAAAAGAAGGCCGCGGCCGCCGAGGCCCTCCGGATCTCCGCCAACGACCTTCGCGAGCTCGGCATCGCGGAGGAGATCATCCCGGAGCCCCTGGGCGGCGCCCACTGCGACCCGAAGGTCGCGGCGGACAACGTCAAAACGAGCATCCTCCGCCACCTGGACGAACTCGGCCGGAAACCCGTTCCCCAGCTCCTCGAGGAACGCTACGCCAAGTACCGGCGTCTTGGAAAATTCCTTGAGCTCCCCCAGGCCGCCGCAAAAGCCTGACGGGCGCCCGGACACCCTGACATGACTCCATCGCCGCTCCTCCTTCCCGCCGTCCCGTTCTATGCCGCCGCCGTGGCCGCCCGCAATGCCGCATACCGGCTCGGGATTCTGAAAACACGGAAGGCCCCCCTCCCGGTCATCAGCGTGGGAAACCTCACCGCGGGAGGAACCGGAAAAACCCCCTTCGTGGCGTGGCTCGCCCGCGCCCTCGCCGCCGACGGCCGCCGTCCGTCCATTCTTTCCCGGGGCTACCGTCCCTTGGAAACCGTCCCGCCGTCGAACGTGACGGGTCCGGCCAACGATGAAACCCTCGAATTGGCGGCGCTCCTCCCCGATGTCCCGATCTTTTGCGACCCCGACCGCCTCCGATCCGCGACCCGCGCCCGGAAGGCCGGGGCGGATGTCGCCATTCTCGACGACGGCTTCCAACACCGGCGGATCGCCCGGGATCTCGACATCGTCCTCGTGAGCGCCACGGAAGGTTTCGGGAACGACCGGCTCCTGCCGGCGGGCGCCCTCCGGGAGCCCGTGCGGGCGCTCGCCCGGGCCCATCTGATTCTCCTCACCCGCGCCGACCTCACGGAGGCATCCGCGTTGCCCCCGTTGCGCGAAAGAATCCGCCGGATCAACCCGGTTCCCCTCTTGGAAGCCCGGCACGCGCCGGAAGACCTCATGCCCCTCACGGGCGGCGATCCCCTTCCGGCACATGGTTTCGCCGGCCGGCGCACCCACCTCTGTTGCGGCCTCGGCGATCCGCGGGCGTTCCGGACGACCGCATCACGGCTGGGGATGGTGGTGGCCAGCGCCTCCCTCTTTCCCGACCACCACACCTACCGGGCGGACGACATCGCCGGGGTGGCGGCGGCCGCGCGCCGGTCCGGGGCCACGGTCATCCTGACCACCGGCAAGGACGCGGTTAAAATCCGCCGGGAGTGGCTCCCCGACATCCCTTTTTTCGCCCTCCGAATCACCCTTCGTCTCACGGCCGGGGAGGCAACGCTCCGGGAGCGCCTGAACACCCTCCTGATAAATAACCACTTCCGCGACACGTCCGGCGGGATATAATTCCCAGGGCCTATCCGGATAGACTCTTATGCCCAAGACCTTGCTGGATAAAATCTGGGAATCGCACATCGTGGCGGAGGCGCCGGGAACTCCTTCGCTGTTGTACATTGACCTCCATCTCGTCCACGAGGTCACGAGTCCCCAGGCCTTCGAGGGGCTGCGCCTGGCCGGCCGCAAGGTCCGCCGGCCCGAGCTCACCTTCGCCACCATGGACCACAATATCCCGACGGACGACCGCTCGGTCATCCGCGACGCAATCTCCCGCCGCCAGATCGAGACCCTCGAGACGAACTGCCGGGATTTCGGCGTCACCCTCTTCGGGCTGGACGACCCCCGGAACGGCGTTGTCCACGTCACGGGGCCGGAGCTGGGGCTCACGCGGCCGGGAATGACCATCGTCTGCGGCGACAGCCACACCGCCACCCACGGGGCCTTCGGGGCCCTCGCCTTCGGCATCGGAACGAGCGAGGTGGAACATGTCCTGGCCACCCAGTGCCTGCTTCAGGACAAACCCCCGACGCTCGAGATCCGCGTCTCCGGAGCACTTCCCCGCGGCGTCTCCGCCAAGGATATTATTCTTTTCATCATCGGCAAAATCGGGACCACCGGCGGGCAGGGGTCCGTCATCGAATATACCGGCCCCGTCATCCGCGCCCTCTCCATGGAGGAACGGATGACCGTTTCCAACATGACCATCGAGGCCGGCGCGCGGGCCGGACTCATCGCGCCGGATGAAACGACCTTCGCCTTCCTCAAGGGCCGCCCCCACGCGCCCCGGGGACGGGATTTCGACGCCGCGGTCGCCCGGTGGAAGTCTCTGCCGACGGAGCCGGGCGCCCGATTCGACCGGACGGTGGATATCGCCGCAAGCGGGATCGCCCCCCAGGTGACCTGGGGGACAACCCCCGCGGAGGTGACCGATGTAACGGGCCGCGTGCCCGACCCGGCGTCGATTTCCGACGCGGTCGCCCGTCAACACGCCGAGGAGGCGCTTCGCTACATGGGACTCGAGGCCGGAACGCCCATCCGGGACATCCGGGTGGACTGCGTTTTCATCGGCTCCTGCACGAACGGACGCCTTTCCGACCTCGAAGCCGCCGCGGCGGTGATCCGGGGCCGGCGGGTCGCACCCGGGGTGCGGGCCCTGGTTGTCCCCGGTTCCCGATCGGTAAAAACCGAGGCCGAGCGGCGGGGACTGGACGCCATTTTCCGGGATGCGGGATTCGAATGGCGGCACACGGGCTGCAGCATGTGTCTGGGGATGAACCCCGACATCCTCGCGCCGGGGGAACGCTCCGCCTCCACCTCCAACCGCAACTTCGAAGGCCGCCAGGGCAAGGGCGGCCGGACGCACCTGGTGAGCCCGGCGATGGCCGCCGCCGCCGCGGTGACAGGACACTTTGTGGACGTGAGGGAACTGATTCGATGATACCCTTCCGCCAGTTCACCGGTCTCGTCGCCCCCCTCGACCGGGCGAACGTGGACACCGACCAGATCATCCCGAAACAATTCCTCAAACGCGTCGAACGGAGCGGCTTCGGGGAATTCCTCTTCTTCGACTGGCGCTACACGGACGACGGCGCCCCGCGTCCCGACTTTGTTCTCAATTTCCCCCGTTACCGGGGAGCGGCCATCCTCCTGGCCCGGGACAATTTCGGATGCGGCTCCTCCCGGGAACACGCCCCATGGGCCCTGGCCGATTACGGGTTCCGGGTGATCATCGCCCCGTCATTCGCGGACATCTTCCGCAACAACTGCTTCAAGAACGGCATGCTCCCCGTCCGGCTCGACGCGGCGTCCCTGGAGGAACTGTTCCAAAAGACAGCGGGAACGGAAGGCTATCGCCTGGCGGTGGACCTCGAGACCAAACGCCTTTCCGACACGGCCGGATGGACCCGGACGTTCGATGTCCAAGACTTCCAGCGCCATTGCCTCCTCGATGGGCTGGACGACATCGGGATCACCCTCCGCCAGGAGGAGGCCATTCGCGTTTTCGAGGAACGCCGGGGAATGTGAACGTTCCTCGCATCTCGCATCTTCTGCGAGATGCGCTTCACGCACGACGCCTTCAAATTCCGTACTTCAGACGTTCGGCGAAGGACGGATCGAGCCCGGCGTCGAAGATCTTCTTCCGGGTGGCCTCGACGTCATAGGAAATCCGCTCCACCCGGAATGTCATTTCGCCGGCATCGAAAATCCCGCAGGATGCCAGGGGACAACGATCCCGGGGCTGTCCGACGCTTCCCGGATTGATGAGATAGGTCGTGAATTTCTCGATCGGCACGGTCGTGGAGGTCGTGAATCCCACCCTCACCATCCCCGCCCCGATGACCATGGGAAGGTGGGAATGCCCGAAGAAACAGACGGAGATGCCCAGAAACCGCTGGCGCAGAAGCGTGAGATTGTCCAGGATCGCCTCGCGCGTCAGGATATATTCATCGCGGTCGCGGGGAGATCCGTGCACGATCAGGAACCGGTCGTCGTGCAGACGAAGGTCGGACAGCCCGCGCAAGTAGGCCAGATCGGCCTCCGGAAGCGTCCGCGACGTCCAGATCGAAGCGTCGTGAACGCTCTCGCGCACGTTCTCGATCCGCTCCCCCGTGGCATACCGGTCGTGGTTCCCGCGGATGACGGCCCGGCACCGCTCCCGGACGAGTTTGAGGCACGCCTCCGGATCGGCGTTGTACCCCACGATGTCCCCGCAACAAAGGACTTCGTCCACCTTCTCCCGCTCGAAATGGGCGAGGACGGCCTGGAGGGCCTCAAGGTTGGCATGGACGTCGGCGATGACCCCGACGCGCCGGGGGCTGGCGGACATCAATCGGCCTCCCGGCGGGCGATGCCGGTCGGACGTGTTAGAATCGTTTCCACCATCCGAATTTTGCCTTTAACGTCTCGTAGTAACTCCGCAAACCCAGTTCCGCCATCGCGAAGGTGTGCCGGGACCTCCGGAGAACCACCCGGTCGCGTCCGGATATGGCCCGCTCCGCCTGCCCGTCCAGGGTCAGGGTCGCCGTCTCGTCGGGACGCTTGAGCGCAATCTCGATCTCCCCGTCGGGAGGGATGACCAGGGGCCGCGCCGTGAGCGTGTGAGGACAGAGCGGGGTGAGGACAATCGCCTCCACGGCCGGGTTTACCACCGGTCCGCCCGCGGAGAGCGAGTGGGCCGTGGACCCGAGAGGCGTCGCGGCGATGACCCCATCCCCCTCGAGCATGGACAATTCGCCCCGGTCCACCGAAACCATGAGGCTCAGGATGCGGGCGATGCTGGTGCGGGAGATCACAACGTCGTTCACGGCGATGCCCTTCCATGTCCCGGAACCCCGGCGGACCGCGCACTCGAGCATCATCCGCCGGACAACGCGGTACTCCCGCCGCGCGACGCGATCAAGGGCGCGCCCCAACTCGCCGAGAGACACCTCGGTAAGGAAGCCAAAATTCCCGAGGTTCACGCCGATGACGGGAACACCCCCGCGACCGAGACGCCGGACCGTCGAGATGAGCGTCCCATCCCCTCCGAAGACGAGGACCAGATCCGCGCCGCGGGCGGGGAGCGGCCGGTCGAAATCCAACACCTCCGCCACCACCCGGCAACGCCGGACCAGAAGCCGGCGGGCCCGCGTCACCGCCGCGACCACGCCGGGCCGGTTCCCATCCCCCACCATGATGACGCGAAGCCGGTTCGATGCCATGGGATATTCCTATCCGGCCGAGAGGGCCGCTCCGCCGGCGTCCCGTCCGGCAACCCGCACCCCGCGAATCCCCCGGAGCGCCGTTTCCACGGATGCCGCGATCCCCTCCGGATCCAACCCCAGTTCCCTGAGCAGGATGTCCCGCGCGCCGTGGGCCAGGAACCGGTCGGGGATGCCCAGGCGCGTCACCGCGTCGCACGGGATCCCGCGCCGGGACAGACACGCCACCACCGCCTCCCCAAACCCGCCATCGAGGGCATGATCCTCCACCGTGACGAGCGGGGCCCGCCCGGCAAGCTCCGCCAGAAGTTCCTCATCGAGCGGTTTGGCGAAACGGGCGTTCACGACCCCCGCGCGGACCCCCCGGTTCGCCAGGCGCGACGCGGCCTCGAGCGCCCGCGAGGTCATCGCACCGTAGGCCACCAGCGTCACATCCGAACCCTCCCGGAGGACCTCGGCCCTGCCGAGCGCGAGCGGCGCGGTTTCCCCCGTCGCCGGGGGGACATTCTCCTTCGGGTAGCGAATGGCCGCGGGGCGGTCAAGGGCGACGGCGAATTTCAACATCGCCTCAAGCTCGGGACCGTCCTTCGGCGCCATGAGCACCATCCCGGGAAAGTGACGGAGGTACGCGATATCAAACACGCCGTTATGCGTGGGGCCGTCATCCCCGACAACGCCCGCCCGATCCATCATGAAAACAGGGGCAATGTCCTGCAGGACGATCTCGTGGAAAATCTGGTCGTAGGCGCGCTGGAGAAACGTGGAATAGACGGCCACCACGGGTTTCGCTCCCGCCGCGAGAAGCCCCGCCGCCAGGCCCACCGCGTGCTCCTCGGCGATGCCCACGTCGAAATAGCGCTCCGGGAACATCTTCCGAAATTCCAGAAGCCCCGTGCCGTCGGGCATGGCGGCCGTGATGGCGGCGATGCGCGGATTTTCCCGCGCCAGACCAATGAGCGCCTTCCGAAAGACATCGGTGTAGGCGGAGGCGGAGGAACCCCCGGAGGCCACGGGCAGGACCGTTCCGTCGGAGGTGTCAAAGGGTTTCGGACTGTGGAACCGGATGGGATCGCTCTCGGTGTACGGGACGCCGCGCCCCTTCTCCGTCAGGACGTGGAGAAGAACCGGCCCGGGGATCTTCTGGACCTCGCGGAGCGCCGGGAGGAGATCCTCGAAGCGGTGACCGTCCACCGGCCCGTAATAATTAAAACCGAAATCCTCGAAAATCCGCCCCGGCACGAGGCTCGTCTTGACGGCTTCGCGGATGTACTGGAAGGCGCGATCCATCCTCGGACCGACCTTGGGGATGCCCGACAGCATCGTATGGATGTCATTCTTGATATCCTTGTAGACGGCCATGGACCGGACCTTCGTAAGGTAATGGTGGAAGGCCCCGACCGTGTGGGAAATGGCATGGCGGTTGTCGTTCAGAATGACAAGAACATCCGCCTTGATGTCCCCGGCATGATTCATCGCCTCCATGGACATCCCGGCGGTGATGGAGGCATCCCCCACCAGGACGACCACCCGGCGCTTCCGGCCGGCCAGGCGATCCCCGCAGGCAATGCCGACCGCGGTCGAGATGGCCGTCCCGGCGTGCCCCGTCGTGAACGGATCGTAGGGGCTCTCGTCCCGGTTTGAAAATCCGCTCACCCCCCCGTGCTTCCGGAGAGTGTCGAAATTCCGCCAGCGCCCCGTAAGAATCTTGTGGGGATAGACTTGGTGGCCCACGTCAAGGATAAGGCGATCGTCGAGAAAATCGTAGCAGGAATGGAGCGCGATGGTAAGTTCCACAACCCCGAGGTTGGAGGAGAGATGCCCTCCGTTTTTCGCCACCGTCTCGAGAATGAGCCGGCGGATCTCCCGGGCGAGTTCGCGGAATTCCTCGACGGAAAGCCGCTTCAGGTCCTGGGGGCCGTCGATTTTGGGAAGGATATTCATGATTGTCCGGGGAAACCGGTTCAACTCCGGCGGCTGACGATGAAATCCGCAATCCCGGCCAGCGCCCGGCCTTTTTCCCCGAAACCGGATACGGCCTCCCGGGCGATTCGGGCGTGCCGGGCGGCCTGGGTCCGGGTCCGGTCCAGCCCCACGAGGGCCGGCCAGGTCATCTTGCGGGCGGCAGCATCCTTGCCGGCGGTCTTCCCCAACTCCTTTGTGGAACCGCAGATATCAAGTATATCATCCGCCATCTGGAACGCAATTCCAACATGCTCCCCGTAGGACGCGAGTGCCCGAAGCACTTTCGGCGATGCCCCCGCCGCAATGCCGCCAACCATCACGGACGCCCGGAGGAGCGCCGCGGTTTTGTGCCGGTGAATGTATTTCAGCGTCCCGTGTTCCGGGCGTTTCCCTTCGGAGAGGAGATCCACCGCCTGTCCCCCGACCATCCCGGCCCACCCGGCCGCCGCGGCAATTTCGGCGACCAGCGCCGGGACGACCGCTTTCCGGGGCGTCCGCCGGGCGACAAGTTCAAACGCAACGGTGAGAAGCCCATCCCCGGCGAGAATGGCCATCCCCTCCCCGAACATCTTATGATTGGAGGGGCGTCCGCGGCGGAAATCGTCATCATCCATCGCGGGAAGATCATCGTGAATCAGGGAGTACGTATGGATGAGTTCGATGGCGCAGGCGGCGGGCAGAACATCCCGCGTGCGCCCCCCGCACGCCTCCGTCGCCAGAAGCGCCAGCACCGGCCGGAGACGCTTCCCCCCGGCCCGGACGCTGTAGGTCATGGCCCGGTGCAGAAGGGACGGGCACTCCGGCGGCCGGGCCAGAAACCGCCGGAGGGCCGCCTCGACGCATCGGCGGTTCTTCTCGAACGCGCGTTCCCAGGGATCCATGTCAGGATTTCTCCAGCGCTCCGCCGGGGGCCGCCCGCAAATTTCCGTCCTCGTCCTTCGTGAGAATTTCGATCTTCTTCCCGGCCTCCCCCAGCATCCGGTGGCATTCCTTGAGGACCGCAACGCCGCTCTCATACCGCCGGATGGCCTCCTCGAGGCCCAATTCCCCGCTCTCGAGTTCCCCCACGATGGCCTCGAGTTCCTTCATGGCCTCGTCAAACGTCTTCCGTTTCGATTTCCCCGCCATGGATATTCCTCCCCTCACCCTCCATGACCATGATACCAAATCACCGCCCGGATGAAATCATTCCTGCGCCACGGATTCCACCCGCGCGACGCTGCGTCCCGCGGCGTAGCGCGTTTCGATCGCGTCGCCGGCCGCCACGTCCATCGCGCGACGGACGATCCTCCCGTCCCGTTGGCGCCGCGTGATGCTGTACCCGCGCCGGAGCACCTGGAGGGGACCGAGGGCCTCGAGCCGTCCGGCCGCGCCGGCCAGACGCGCCTCGTGCGCCGCAAGCCCCGCCGTCCCCACCCGCAGAAACCGGGCGGCCGCGCCCGAAAGAACCTCCCGACGCCGGACCAGGTTTGCCCGGAGGCTTCCCGCCGCCAGACGCCGGGACAGACCCGCGAGATCCGCCCGCCCCGCCGTCAGCGTTTCCGCGACGCACCGCTCCAGGCGTCCGGAAATCCCGTCAAGCCGCTGGGCCGCCTCCCGGAGGCGGTCCGGCAACATGCGAAGCCCGTGGCTCTTTTCCATCCCGGCGAGCCGCGTCCAGGCCTCCGCCACCGTCCGCCGCAGGGCGCGGACGAGCGAAACCCCCGAATCGCGCACGTCCTCCTCCAGATCCCGGATCTCCGGCACCGCCATCTCCCCCGCCTCCGTGGGGGTGACGGCCCGGCGGTCCGCCACGAGGTCGGCGATGGTCACGTCAATCTCGTGCCCCACCGCCGAGATGACGGGGATGCGCGAGGCGACGATGGCCCGGGCCACGCACTCCTCGTTGAACGCCGCGAGGTCCTCCGCGCTCCCGCCGCCCCGGCCGACGATAAGCACCTCCGCCCGGCCGTGCCGGTTGATGTCCCGGATCCCCCCGGCGATTTCGACGGCCGCCCCAACCCCCTGCACCCGGACCGGACGCAACAAAATATTCACGGCGGGGAACCGTTTCCGGAGAACCGCGATCATGTCCCGGACGGCGGCGCCCGTGGGCGACGTGACGATGCCCACCGTCCTCGGGAGAAAGGGAAGGGGACGCTTCCGGGCCGGGTCAAAAAGCCCCTCCGCCGCGAGTTTCCGCCGGAGCTGGAGAAGCGCCAACTGCTGGCCCCCCATCCCCTTCGGGGCGATGTCCCGGACAATCAGTTGATAACGCCCCCCCGCCTCGTAGACGGTGATGCCCCCGCCCGCGACGACCGCGAGACCGTCCTCAAGGGAAAACGGCAGGCGGGCCGCGATCCACCGCCAGAGAACGGCATTCAAACGCGCATGTTCATCCGTGAGCGTGAAATAGACATGACCGGACCGGGGCCGGGAAAGATCGGACACCTCCCCGCCCACCGTCACCTCCGGGTACCGGATTTCGAGATCGCGCTTGATGAGACGCGTGATCTCGGTCACCGTGAGCACCGGCCGGGCGGTGTTGTCGAAAAGGGGAGTCGCGGAGGCGATTCCGGTCATTCCCCGATTGTCCCCAGCCGGAGGCCTCGCGTCAAGACCGCCGTGCCGGCATTCGCTCGCCCGGGGAATTGCGGCGCGTTGAGCAACGATAGCGCTCACCGGGAGCCGGATTTATCGGCGATCCGGTGGAGCGCTTTGTTATGCGGGTTTATTGTACTATTCATCGCCCCATCGGGGAACCGCTTCCGGCCGCACGCGATCACCGAGCCGCTCGAATTCCTCGCGGGTCATGTAGTGAACCAGCGGCTGATACTCCTTCAGGAAGCCGTTCTGGTCATTGCGGAACGTGATGTTCGCATCCCAGTTGGGCGATGACCATTCGCCGGTCTCCCACGGGATGTTGTTTTGCGTCGGGGCGTATTGCGGAAGGTAATCGTCCGGCATCACGCTCGTCCAGCGAATCTGGAGAACCTGGCGGGACTCGGGACCGAAATCCTGCCAGGTCACGCCGCATTCGGGCCGCGCGTTCGCGGGTCGGTCCTGCCGTCGCGAGTACACGATCACGTAACGGCCGTCGGAATCGGTCGTGATCTCATCGTCCATGAGCGAGCCGTACAGGACGCACGGATACTCCGGCCGTTCATTGCCGAAACGCGCTATCGACCAATAGCGGGCCTCGGCGGTGGTCGCGATCGTCTCCCCGTCACGTGTTCGCGGCGTGCGCGGAAGCTTCCCGGTAAGCACATAGATTTTGCCTGAGCCGAGCCATACGACGCGGCAAAGGTAGGTGTTGTAATTGCATCCACTTGCCTGAATCTCGTGGTTGCCCGGCGGCGGCATATTGGCGCCGCGGCCGAAGTAAGCGGCGTCCCGTTCGCGGATGAGTGATGTCACCAAATCCCTGGGAAGATAGCCCCAAGGCCGTGCCAGGGGATACCCCTTGCCGTCCGCGAGCATGAGCCAGTAGCCGAACAGCTTGAACCAGCCGACCGAAGGGCCGAGGCAAGCCGGCGGCTCCTCCGGCGGCGTTGCGTAACCCGGCACCGCGGTGTTGAACAATTCGGAGGTCCGGCTCAAGTCTGGTTTGATCCAGAAAGTTTCACCGGTCCGGAGCCGCAGCATCGCCTTGGGCAGTGGCACGCCCGCGAGCGGCCCCGCCGCCTTGTCCGGCGCGTAATAGCGCAACCACAACACCGAGGCGATAAGCTGGCCTTCGCCGAGCGGGCCAGCTGCGGCGAACGGCCCGCCCACGCGCCGGTTGCCCGGCGCGCGGTAGGCGGGATGAATCATGGCCTGCGGATTGCGTTCCAGCGCATTTCCCGTATCGAGGTCGAAAACGAGATGATAGCTGCGATTCGGCGCGTCACGGCGCGCGCCCGGTCGAAATGAATTCACCGAGCCGGGATCAGGCTCGATATCCACATCGACAATCGGCACCTCCGGCGCGCCCATCCCGCTGGTCGTGGGATTGCGCGGGTCGAAGGGTTCGATAATCTGGAAGTCCATGAACCGTGTGTGGCCGAATTCGCCTTCGACGAGAAGCTGCGCGCCAATGGGCGCGACGAAGAGCAGTTTCGCATAGGTGTAATGGTTGTCCGGTCCGAGAAAATAGAGCCGGCTGAAATCCTCGGGTATATCCATTGCCGGCCTATAGAACCACTGTTCATCAGAACGGATATCTTCCGACCTCATCAAGACCCAATCATGCGCTTTCTCATTATCCATCGAGGGCGGCAGGAGTCCTTTGGGCAACCGAGCATCAGCGCGTCCCGCGTGCCATTCACGAATGTAACGTTCAAGCCGGTCGGACAGCAGGCGCGCTTCATTCATCTGAGTCCGATAAAACTCTTCGCGTTCCGCCGGCGACATCTTGCAGTAATGTCGAAGCCGCCATTCCGTCATCGTGGGGAGGCGCGTATACACCCAGGTGTCGATGGGCTTCATGGTGCGAAGGAAAAAGGCGGCCGCTCCGATTGAAAGGGCAAAGATTATCCCGCCTGCGATAATCAAGCGGATATATCGTTTCCTGGAATTCATAACGATTCTACTCCTTTAATGACAAGCGCCATCCCAGCGCCCGCAAAAGGTCCGGACTCTATCGTCTTCTATTATATTGTTCCCGTACGCCCAGGTTGAACCTGCGGCGCGGAGCGACGCCAGGTTCCGACACTTTGTTCGGCAGTCCGTATTCCAAGTCTATCAACAAATTCGATGAACACGCACATGGCAGGCGAATACCCCTCGGAAGTGGAGAATTCACCCGTCCATGGATTCATCTGCTGCATGAAGCCGGGCGCAGCAAGTATCGCCTCCACCCAACGATTCATCAGATGCCGCAAGTCGTTCGCCCTGCCGTAGTACTCAAACCACCGTGGCGCGCGCAACGCGGTCAATGCCTGCGACGCTCCTCCCCAGGAATTGGGCGGTAATTCGCGTATAAAAGCGGGGTCACTTACTGAAATTGACGGTAATGGGTACGGGGTCCAGAACTCTTGGGGGTTGGCGATATAGCGCGCGTAAATGCGATCGAACAATGCCTGATCCGGCACATGCTCTCCCAGTACTCTGGTGAGCGCATCGCCTCGGATCTTCACGAAATTCCCGTCCCGGTCCACGTCATAAAAACACTCATCTTCAGGATCAAAGCAGTGCTTGATGATGCGTTCCCGCATATGCTCGGCCTGCTCCAGCCACATCTGAACTTCGCGCGGCTTGCCGAGACGATCCGCCATCCGGGCCAGTGCGCGTCTCCCTCCATAAACCGATGCGGAGAGATCCGGCGCCAGATACGGGAGATTGCCCGCCGCAGGACAAACCGACGCATCGTTGTCCGGACATTTCTTGGGGAGGTTTTTGAACCTTGGGCTGTTATCATGCCCGGTATCGTATTCGCAGAATGCCTCGCAGAGCCCGGTCCCCCGGGTGTTCCGGTGCCGGCTGAGCCAATGATCCCATCGGGCGCAGGACTCATAGGCCTGGGCGAGAAAGGCCTCGTCGCCGGTTAAATCGGCCGTTTCCAGAGCGGTGGCGGCAATCGGCACAACCATTTGGATCTGGGACGTCCCCATCCGGTCACTCCGGACAGCGCAAGGCAAATAGCCGTCACCACGTTGCAGACGGAAGAATATCTCGTGATTGGCCTTGGCTATTTCAAGCGCATGCCGCACATGCCTTCCATACACCAGCCCCTCCAGCGGTCCGCACTCAAGCCACACGCCACGGTAGGCGCCTCCCTCGATGAGCACAGGTTTGTCGTAGCCAAATACCGTTGTTGTGTTGCTCGCCAGTCCTTTGAGGGCCTCATCGTATTTCTGCTTCACCAAAGAAATGTCCATACGGATTTCCAAATAATGATTCTGTCTTTGCCTAACGTGGCGGATCAGGCGCGGCTATTTGCCGTCGCCTGCATCCGGCTTGTTGGATGTTTCTTTTTGGCTGTAAACGCGCACCCAGTCAATTTCCATGCCGGCTGGATAGTGTGAGGGGTCGGTTGGGCCTGACCCATTAACCCACTTACCCCCGATTTGCATAGAAAGGATAAAGTAGAACGGTTGGTTGAATGGCCATTGCTTTTCGCCCTTCTCTGGCAGGCGTGGATAGGTATGGCTGGGCTTGCTGTTGACAGTAAATACGATCTTGTCTGCATCCCACTCGCAGCCGTAGGTATTCCAGTCATCACGCGTGATCGCAGCCGTGCCTCCCTTCTTCGGTATGTTGGTCTTGTCGATCTTGATCGTGTATTCGGAATGGACCGTTTGATAGATCTTCTGATCAAAGTTCAAATGTTCCATCAGGTCAATCTCCCCATTGGCGGGCCATCCCTTGTCGTTCCCCATCATCCACAGTGCTGGCCAGGCTCCCTGGGCGCTCTTGAATCGTGCTCGAATCTCCACCTTGCCATATTGGAAAGAAAACTTCCCTTTGCTGGTAACACCAGCCGTAAGATAGGGTGCCGAGTCCCTATCTTGCTTGTCATTGACGATCCCGTGTAGGTGCAACACCCCGTCCTTGATCTTCAGTAGGCGAGGGTCATCCGACATGGTATCATCCCAGTCACTTTTACCGCGCTTACAAAGTGTCCACTTGGAGTCGTCCAATTCTTCTCGGGTGAAATCATCGCTCCATGCCAAGTTCCATTTGGTCTCCTGCATGGCTGTCACGACATTCCTGTTCACATCATCCTTGATCTTGACCTTTGCCAGATATATGGCCGTCTTGCCTTCGTGAGAGGAGTAGTAACTGACCCAGAGCAGGCCGTCGTGCAAGGCCAGGCCGGCATAGCTCGTGTCGCCACCGGATGGCAGTTTGAGGAACTCGGTGAGCGTGCCGGCCTGAGGATCGATCCAACAAAGCGATGTGCGCACAGTGCCGTCATGGAGACGCACGGCGGCCACAAGTCGGCCATCCGGCAGGCGGAGCATATGCGGGCCGCCAATCCGTTTGCCCAGGTCCTTCCATTCCCACTTCGTGTACGGCGGGTTTGAAACGCCGAGCAGGCCGGTGTTCGGATTCCCGTCACGTCTCAGAAGGCAATAGGCTGTGTCGCCGTCGAACACAAGCGACGTTTCGTTAGGCGAGCCGACGTCAAACAGGCGATCGGCAAGCGTGGTGAATTTCTTCCCGTCGTCGCTGGAGTAGAGCCGGATCCACTGCTCCTTGCGACAATCGTAACCGATGCCGTACGCCTTCCCCTTGTGCCACGTTACTCGCCAGAGCCAGACGTCCGGGTCGCCGATCTCATGCTTGTCGCTCCAGGTGCGGCCGTCCTTCGAGAACCAGGTCAACGATTGGTGCGTGTGTTCCGATTTGTCGTGCAGCGCCTCGGCCCCGCACAGCATCAACTGAGCGTCCGGGGTGACGGTGATCTTCGCGTCGCGCAGGTCGGAGTTCGTTGACGTAATGAGCGCCGCCGACTCCCACTTCTCGCCGTCGGCTGACGTGATAACTCGCAGTGCCCCGTCGGCGGAAACGTGTGCCTTGCCCTCTCGGAACACACAGAACCAGCGATCCTGAAAGCGAACAAGATCGGTAAACGCATTGTGCGGTGCCTTGTCCCAGATCTTCTGCGCGTCAATCAGCGTCATCGTCTTTTCCTTCTCCTTCGCCTTCTCCTGCGCATTCGCCCTCATGCCAAACAAGACCACCGCCGCACACAGAACCGCGGCAAAAGCCATTCGCGGAGTTGCCATCGTCTTTCCTCCTCTTGATCCCAACGTCAGCGGATCACGCGCGGCTATGAGCCGTCGCGTGCATCCGGCTTGTTGGGCTTCCTATCCATCGAAACGGTACTGCTCCTGGCAACGAGAGCGGGATCCAGCAATACGCCCTGTCTCTGCAGTTGATCCCGTAGTGATCCATAGCGCAGCGCGTGAACATCGCCATTTGTGTGGAGTGCCGCCAGAGAGGCTGCGGTCCCTGCGGCCTCTCCGGTAACGACACACGGAGGAATTGCTCGCAGAACGTCCCAAGCAGTATTGTCAACGGAGATGCACCGACCGGCAACAAGCAGGTTGTGGTTCCCGACTGCCCTGAGACAGCTGATGGGGATGGCGTAGACGGGCCCGGGTTTCCGCCAGTCTCCCGTCAGCCCGATGGTGTCCGCAAACCATTGATGGACGTGTTCTTCGCCGAGCGCGAAGGCGGAATCGAGACGGCGCGTCATGCGGAAGCATGCCATCGTCGCCGGCATGAGTAACTGGGTGTCGTCACCCGGTTGCTGAGCCCGAATATCCGCAAGGCGCTTCCGGACCTTTCGTCGCGTCTGGAGTATCTGGTCGGTGAGCTGGACGGCATCGTCGCCCCGAAAGAACGGCCCGTCAGCGTCGCGCTTCTCGGCTTTCGGGCTGTAGCGGTTGCTCAGTTGGTGAAGCGTCAGCTCTCCATGGGTCAGAGTATAGAACCAACCAGATATTACATTCGAGTCTAGCGATACCGTCTTCTCTCCAGCCAAGGCGCAGACGTCTGCATCACCCGTTGCGTCCACGACAGTTTGACAGGCCAGTGCGGCACGTCCGCTCTTGTTCTCCACAATCAGGTGGGAAACGCGTTGGTCGTCTCTGGCAACGGCGCACACGCGGGTGTCGTAAAGCAGGTCCACGTCGGCCTCAACAACCAGCTTCTCCAACGCGAGCATGTAGGCTGCGGGGTTGAAGTCCACACGGTAGCGCGTGGTGAGGCGTTGCTCTCGGTCTCCCTCCGGCTGCCAGCAGGACGGGATGCGCCTGAAGCGGGCGGCGGGATAGTCCTGCTTGAGATCGGCAACAGCGAGCTGCAGGAGCTCTTGGCCCAAGCCCGAGACAACTTGTTTCCCTTTGCCATCACACAGGGGCAGCCACATGGTTACGTTGCCGAGAGTAGCCAATCCGCCGAGAGCACAGTATCTCTCAACCAAGGAAACCCGCACACCAAGGCGTGCAGCGGCAAGCGCCGCTGCGACACCGGCCATGCCTCCACCTGCCACAACCACATCGTAGTTGCCGACCACCGGTAGCTGTCGGGCTGGTTCCTCAATAATGGTCTCGTCTGGCATACGTTTTACCCGGGCCCAACGTCGCAAATCATCCTGAGCCGGGCTTCCCGGCGATAGGATGGATTTGCTGGTTAAGGAGTCTCTCCTCCGGTCATTTGCCGACCTGTTCTCTTCGCTGTTTCTCCGCGTTTCTGAATGCGACAAGACATATTGCCGCAACAACCAGGCTGATTATTCCTGACCAATATGGTGCGGTGGCTATGTATCCAGAGTGAGGATGGTAAACGCCAAATATGGCCGCGACCGACAGGCCGAGGTAACAGACCGCGAATGTGAAGAGGACGCCGAAAATGAACTTCTTGGTCCAGAACCGGTCAGTCTTTGATGTCCAGATCGATTGAGTTTCAGTCATCTTTTCCATGTTCCTATCTCCATAACAATTATTAGATGTCGCATCGTTGAATCATAATCAACGACGCCCGTGGAGATTACCACCCGACAAAGACCCTGTCAATCATCATCTCCAATCGTCTCATTTCATTGCCAGCAAACATATAACAGATTGTCTTCTAATTTTCTGGCGTTGTAAAAACAACGAATTATGATGTTATGCGTCAAGGACGCATAACTGGGGGAAATGATTATGGATGTGGCGTTGCTCCCGGAATTCCAGGATTTCCTTCTCCAACGACGCCTTTCCGATGACCGCCACGCCCCATTTCTGGCGCTTTGGGTGAGCCGGTTCATCGCATTTTCCAATTCCCATCAATCCATCCCCCTGGACGAGCGGATCTCCGGGTTTTTGGAGAATTGGGGCCGTGACGGAAAGACCCCGGACTGGCAGGTCCGCCAGGCCGCCAATGCCATCACCCTTTATCTGCACCACTACCGCAAGGGCGACCTCGCCGGGTTCGTCCCGGCGCCGGCTCCCGATCCCGCCGCCGCCCCGCCCGACCGCGACGCGTTGCTCGATCGGATGCGCGAGGCGATGCGCCTGCGGCGGTATTCCCCCCGCACCGTGGCGACCTACCTCGCCTGGTCGCGGCGGTTTCTGGATTATCTCCGGGAAACCCGCGGCCGCCTGTCCCCGGAATCCGAAGACGCCCGGAATTTCATCAGCCACCTGGCCCTCCAGCAACGGGTCTCCGCCTCCACCCAGAACCAGGCCTTTCACGCGATCCTGTTCCTCTACCGGGACATCCTGCGCGCCGACCTCGGCGACATGCACAAAACCCTCCGGGCCAAACGGGGCGTCCGCCTGCCGGTGGTCCTTTCCCCCGCGGAGGTCCAACGCGTCTTCGACGAGACAACGGGCGCGTTCCGCCTGATGCTCCAACTCCTGTACGGCGCGGGGCTCCGGATTTCGGAACTGGTGCGGCTCCGCGTCAAGGACATTGATTTCGACGCCGGGATCGTCCTCGTCCGTGGCGGCAAGGGGGATCATGACCGCACCACGCTGCTTCCGGTTTCCCTCCGGGAACCCCTTCAAGCCCACATGGAACGGGTCCACGCCCTCCACGCCAAAGACCTGCAACAAGGGCACGGCGACGCCCCGATGCCCGATGCCCTGTCCCGAAAATACCCCAATGCCGGCTGGGAGTGGGCGTGGCAGTTCGTCTTCCCCTCCCAGACGCTCGCCGTGGATCCGGCCACGGGCACGGTACGCCGCTGGCACGCCGCCACGTCCCCGGTGCAAAAAGCCATGCGCGCGGCGGTCCTCCGGGCCGGCATCCCCAAACACGCCTCCGTTCACACCCTGCGCCATTCCTTCGCCACGCATCTCCTCATGAATGGGGTGAACATCCGCAAAATCCAGGAACTTCTGGGCCACAGCCACGTCGAGACCACGATGATCTACACCCACGTCGCCCGCGACATGGCCCCGGAGGCGAAAAGCCCCCTGGACACGCTACGCCATGGATGACCGGACAAGAATCCTGCTGCGCCGGGCCGCGGCCGGGGGGACGATTCTTCTCCTGGGCTGGCTCGCCTGGCGGTGGCTCCGCCCCGCGGACTACGACCGCCCCCTGCCGCCGGGAAAACCGACGTTCATCGGCGTTTCCGAGCGGCGCGTCCCGTCCCTCGCCGACGCCTGCGCCGACCGGAAGGGACTGCGCGACGCCCTTGGCCACAGCCTCACATTCCTCGCCAAACCCTCCGCGCGCGACGGCTACCCGGTCGGCGACGCCTCCCACCACCGGACCGTGAAAAGCATCGAGGCCTTTCGGCGGATTCTCGATGCGTCATCCGATCCGGCCGATGTCGAGAAACGTCTCCGGAAGGATTTCGTGTTCTACCGGGGAGCCGGATGGAACGGCCGGGGGAACATGCTGTTTACCGGCTACTACACCCCGGTGCTCGACGGAAGACGTTCCGCGGGAGGAGGCTTTGACCATCCGCTTTACCGCCCCCCGCCGGAACTCGTGATGGAGGACGGCATCCCCCGCGGGCGACGGCTCCCGGACGGGCGCATCGTCCCCTGGCCGGACCGGCGGGAGATCGAGGAAAAAAAACTCCTCTCCGGCCGGGGACTCGAACTCGTCTGGCTCCGGGATCCCTTCGACGCCTTCCTCGCCCACCTCCAGGGGTCGGTCCGAGTGCGCCTCCCCGGCGAGGGCGAGATTCTCCTGGGTTACGCCGGGAAGACCGACCGTCCCTACGGGAGCGTGGCGGGGGCGCTGCTTTCCGACGGGAAAATCCCGAAATCCCGGAGGAACCTCGCGGGGATCCGGCGCCACTTCCGGGAGCGCCCGGAGGACCTGGATTACCTGAACCGCAACCCGTCCTACGTTTTTTTCACGGAACGGCCGGACGCCGGGCGGACGCCCCGGGGATCCCTCAACGAACCCCTCGTCCCCTTCCGGTCGCTCGCGCTGGACAAGGACATTTTCCCGCGGGGGGCGCTGGCGCTGGTGGACACGAAAATCCCGGGACCCGACGGGAAGCCGCGCACCTTCCGCCAGTTCATGCTCGTCCAGGACACCGGGGGAGCCATCCGGGCGCCCGGGCGGGCCGACATTTATACCGGGATCGGGAACGAAGCGGAAAAAACCGCCGGCGGCCTCTACGCCGAGGGGCGCATCTATTTTATTTTATTGCGAGACAAGTAGGGGCGGGTTTCAGACCCGCCCCTACATCATCCGTCACGCGGATATGACACGGATCGAAAGGGAACAAACCGCTACGCCTTCGCCGCCGACGCCGCGGCCAGCGCCTTTTTCACCGCTTCGAAATCCGGAACCTTGCCCGGGTCCTCGGACACCCAGGCATACACCACCGTTCCCGCCTTGTTGATGACGAACACCGACCGCTTGGCGACCCCGGCGTACCCCAGATTGAGCTCTGGCAGGAAACTATTGGTTCGTGTCGGGGATTCGAGGGAGGAACCCCCGATGGCCGCCATACCAAATTCACGGCGGCCCGTAGGGGCGGGTTTGAAACCCGCCCCTACTCTTCTTCGGTCTTCGCCTGGGGTTTCGACCGCGCCACGACCGCCTCCGCGTTCTTGTGCGGGACGATGTCGTAGTGCGAGAACTCCAGGGTGTAATACCCCTCCCCGCCGGTGATGGACCGGAGTTCGGTGGAGTACCGGGAGATCTCCGCGAGCGGAATCATGGCCTTCACCGACTGGGTGTCCCCGCCCTCCGCCACGTCCACGCCCAGGATGCGGCCCCGGCGGCTGTTCAAATCCCCGGTGATGCCGCCGATGTATTTGGAGGGCACCGTAATCTCGATGGTCACGATGGGTTCGAGAAGCACCATCCGCGCCTGCTGGCAGGCCAGTTTGAAACATTCCCGCCCGGCAACCTGGAAGGCGATGTCCTTCGAGTCCACCGGGTGTTCCTTGCCGTAATACACCGCCGCCCGGATGTCCACCATCGGGTAGCCGCCGTACGCCCCCCGCTCGAGCATCTGTTTGATGCCCTTCTCGATCGACGGAATGTATTGCTGGGAGATGGCGCCTCCCTTGACTTCGTTGTGGAACTCGAATCCCTTGCCGCGCTCCAGGGGCTCGATCCGGAGCCACACCTCGGCGAACTGGCCCGCGCCGCCCGTCTGCTTCTTGTGGCGGTAGTTGGCATCGCCCTTTCCGGTGATGGTCTCCCGGTAGGGAATCTTGGGCTCCTTCGTCGTCACCTCGAGGGCGAACCGACGCTTCAGGCGCGCCAGCACCACATCCAGATGGAGGTCCCCCATCCCCGTGGTCACCAGTTCCCCCGTCTGCTGGTCGCGCGTCACCCTGAACGTCTTGTCCTCCTCGACGATCTTGGCCAGCGATCCGCTGATCTTCGCCTCGTCCCCCCGGCTCTTGGGCTCGACCGCGAGCGACACCATCGGGGTCGGATAGGTGAAGGCGGGCAGGACCACGGACGTGGCGGGATCCTGGACGAGGGTGTCGCCGATGGCGACGTTCTCCACCTTGGCCACCGTGACGATGTCCCCGGTCACGATCCTCGTCACGGTCTCGAGATCCTTCCCCTGCGGGCGGGAGAATCCGCCGATGCGCAGGTCCTCCTGCCGGGACGCGTTGTGGAGGGGCTTGCCGGGATCCACCGCGCCGGAGAAGACCCGGAAATAGGACAACCGCCCCACGAAGGGATCAATCACCACCTTGAAGACCTGGGCCGTGAAGGGACCTTCCGGGTTCAGAGCAACCGTCTTTCCGTCGCCGGCCGCGCGGGGCTTCGCGGACACGGGGGACGGGGCGTACCGGGCGATGAAATCCATGAGTTCCGTCACGCCGATGTCCTTGTCCGATGACACGGCGAGGACCGGGACCATCTTGCCCAGGAGAATGGATTTGGCGAGGGCGCCCTCCGCCTCCTCGATGCTGACGGGTTTCCCCTCCAGGTACCGTTCCAGAAGCGCGTCGTCGGCCTCGACCGCGGCCTCCCGGAGTTCGGCGGCGCGTTTCTCCGCCTCGGCCTTGAGGTCGGCCGGCGCGTCCTTGAGCGTCACAAGATCCACGACGCCCGAGAAGGACTTCGCCTCGCCCTTCGCCAGCACCACGGGCTTGCAGAACGTCCCGAACGCGTCCTGGATCTTCCGGAGGGTCTCGGCGTATTTCGCGTTGTCCGCATCCAGTTTCGTGATGACGATGATGCGCGGCAGCCCCCGATCGGAGGCCATTTTCCAGAGTTTTCGGGTGTTCACCTCGATCCCCGCCACCGCGCTCACGGTGAACACCGCCGTCTCGGCGACGGAGAGCCCGTTCACGGCCGCGCCGACAAAATCGGCGAAGCCGGGGGTGTCGAGAATCTGGATCTCGGTCCCCTTCCAGCCGCAATGAAGGATGGCCAGATCAATGGAGATCTTGCGCTCCTTCTCCTCGGGATCGTAATCGGATAGCGACGTCCCGTCGTTCACCTTCCCGAAACGGTTGGACGCCTTCGCCTTGAAGAGCATGGCGTCGGCGAGCGTGGTCTTGCCCGACCCGCCATGCCCGACGAGCGCAATGTTGCGGATGTCCTTCGGTTCATAGGCCATTTTCCTCTCCCCTCCAAAGGAAGTAGTGTATCGGACGAAAGGGGTCAAATCAAGCGGCCTTGGGGATACGCGGGTGACTTACGATTGATCGGAAACGGACACGCCCTGCACCGCCCGGATCTCGCTGTCGGTGAGCCGGCGGTGCTTGCCCATGGGAAGCGATCCAAGTTTCAAGGGTCCGATCGCGGTGCGGGTCAGGCGCCGGACCCTGAGCCCCACCCCTTCGATCATGCGCCGCACCTGGCGGTTCATCCCCTCCCAGATGACGACCTCCAGAATCGCCTGCTCGCGCCATTTTTCCACGACGCGGAGCCCCGCCGGCTGGGCCTTCCCCTCGGAGAGCCACACCCCTTTTTTCAATTTTCCGAGAATCTCCGGGGTCAGCGCGCCGCGCACCTCGGCGACGTAGGTCTTCTTCACGCCGAACCGCGGATGGGTGATCCGGTTGGCGAACTCACCGTCGTTCGTCAGGATAATCAGCCCCTCGCTGTCCTCGTCGAGCCGCCCCGCGGGGAAGAGGCGCGCCCCCAGGTCCGGGAGGAGATCAACCACCCGGGGCCGCCCCAGCTCGTCGGCGTTCGTCGAAACGTACCCCTTGGGCTTGTGAAGGGCGATGTAGTGCCTGCGCTCGAGATGCAGGCGTTCCCCGTCGCATCGGATGTCGTCCGCTCCGGGATCGGCCTTGTCCCCGAGTTTCGCGGGCTTTTTATTGACCGTCACCCGCCCCTCGCGGATGAGATCCTCGCAGGCCCGGCGGGAGCCGAGGCCTGCCTGGGCGAGAAGTTTTTGGAGGCGTTCGGTCATGATTGGGCGCGCCGCAATTCGGGAATGATTTCCTTCTCACGATCCATAACCATGAGGGCATCTTATCAAAAGTCCGGAGGAATGTCACGCGAGCGGAATTCGGATCCATCCCCCAGGATCACGTCACGACCGGTTCAGCAGGAACTTGCGCCCGGCCCGAAAGGATAAACGCCCGGCAACCGGATTGGCTCAGTTTATTTTATACAGCCGATGCCGCACCGGCCCGTCCGGCGTGCCGGCGAACGACGTGACGGGCTCGAGGAAACCGTCGCCGAATTCCCGGAGAAGTCCGGTCCGGGAAATTTCCAGCCCCGCGCGCCGCTCCCCCTGGAACTCGTACGCGTAGGTCCGGGCAAGCCGTTCCATCTCGGCCTCGTTGAAATAGACGTGGGTGACGCCCCGCGCCCGAAGCCGGTCGCGGACATCCCGCGCCGATCCCGACGCGGTCAGGGCCTCCTCCAGGGGATTCCGGTCGAAGACCGTGGCCGCGATCACACGGGGTCCGGTGTGGAACGTCCGCGCCTCCCCCACAAATAGAACACACGACCCCGGCGGCAGGGCGTTCACGGCGTCCGAAACCTCCGGCGACCATGTCGAGCCCTTCATCTTGCGCGCGAGACAGACGCGTTCGTCCTCCACCCCGAACGCCACCCGGAAACCGTCTTCGATGACGTGCGCGATCCCCGTGCGGAAGAGCGCCGGGACGAGAAGCCCCACCGCCGCCACGGCCGCAAGGCGCGCCGGCGTCACCGCCGCCGCGGCCGCGAACCCCGCCCCCGCCAGAAGCGCCAACACCGGAATCACGGGAAACAGGAACCGGTCCACCCGGTGGGTCGCCGCGTCCCAGATCACATAGTAAACGCCGGCATACACGATGAGAAACCCGAGCCACGCCGGAATGCCTTTTCGCTCCCCGCGGCCCCCGCCGGGAACGAGACGAAGAAGCAGAAGCGGGAGAAAGGCCGCGTAGACGGCGGACATCCAACCGCTGGCAACGATATACCCCCACAACCGTCCCGGCATACCGGCCGGATCCCATCCCCCGGCCGCGTGGGCCGCCTGGAACCGGGCGGCCTGGGCCGCGCTCCACACCGCCTCCAGACGCGGATCACCCGCGAACAGGGCATACGCGAACGGGTACACCGGATTCCCCGTGTTGACATAATTGCGGACAAGCCACGGCAGGAGTCCGGCCACCGAGAGAACGAGAAACCCTGCCGCCCCGGCCGCATCCATCCGGCGGCGCCACACCAGATACGGAATCATCAGGACCAGCGGCAGGTGGAGAAACAGAAGCACCGGGTATTTGCACCCCGCCGCGAATCCCGCCGCGAGCCCCGCCAGGGCCAGCCATCGCCGGCAACGCCCGGCATCCCCCTCGATCGGGAACACCCCCCGCGAAAAGGCATACAGCGTCAGCGCGGAGAAAAACGCCTGCCCCGGCTCCGTGTTGCACTCCATCGCCAGAAGCGCCGTCCAGGGGGTCGCGATGAAAAACACCGCCGCGGGCCATGCCGCGTCCCGCCCCAGCCGCTCCTCCGCCCATGCCAGGACAAGCGCCCCCGTCAGCAGCAAAAGCGCGATGTTGACGAGGCGGGCCAGAGTCGCCCCGCCCAGGGGGTCCTCCGTCGCCGTCATGAAGAAATACGAAACCATCTCCATCCCGGAGGGAAAATTCGTGTAGACGTTCCCGGAAAGGAAACCCACCCGGCCGGCCTGCCACCAGGCCTTCGGCCCGCCGAGATGGTACTCGAGGTCGTCGTAACCCACCGGGGGAACGAAGGCGTAGAGGACGGACAGAACCGTGACGACCGCCGCGAACGCCAGGAGAACCCGCTCGAACAGCGTCATCCGGCGAAGGGCCTCCATGACGTCGCGCGCGAGCCCGGGGAGCTCCGCCGCCGCCGGCCGGATGCCCGCGGCGAGAAACGCCAGGAGAAGCCCCCACGCCACCGGAAGGGAGAGTCCTCCCGCGCCGCCGAGGATCAGAACAATAACTTGGAAAAGCCCCAGCCCGGCGCCGACCGCCGCGATGGCGCGAACGGAAGGATCCCCGGGTTCCAAGCCTGTCGCCCGGAGAAACGCCAGTCCGCCGAAGAGAAATGCCAGAAGCGCCGTCCCGGCGATGGCGAGCGTCCCCGCCGTCGCGACCAGAAACCGGATCACCGGATTCGGCCCGGGCGCCGTGAAGAACACCGCCGCGGCCGCGACCATCCACAGCCCCGCCGCGACGGCGACAAGCGTCCGGAAGCGGTTCATTCTATTTCACCACCGCCGCCATAAAATCATGCATCTGCTGCAACCCCTTGATCAGGGACGGCCCCGGCGCGAGAATGTCCGCCGCGGCGATGCCGTGGATCCGACCTTCCCGGACCGCCCCGATCGTTTCCCAGCCGCGCCGGCGACGGATGACCCCGGCATCGAATCCCCCCCCCGGCGCCGCGGCAAAGATGATCTCCGGATCCTGGCGGACCACGTCGGCGGATTCGACAACCGGGGCATCCCCCCCGGGCGCGCTCCGCTTCGCAAAAACGTTCTCGCCCCCGGCGATGCCGACGAGTTCGCCGATCCACCGCCCGCCGGAGGAAAGCGGAACGCTCTGCTCCTCGAAAAACACCCGCGGGCGACGGGGAAAGCAGCGGCCGCGTTCCCGGATGTCGCGAACCTCCGCGGCCAGGCGCTCGACGACGCACATCGCCTCCACGTCGTTACCGAGGATGCGTCCCACCAGGAGAATGCCATCCATCACCTCGCCCAGGGTCATCGGACGCAGGGCGAGCAGAGGAACCCCCGCGAGCACACCGGCATCACAGGGCACCCCCGCAAAAGAAATCACGAGATCCGGAACCCCGGCCAGCGCCACCGCCCCGCCATCGGCATCGGCGGCGGTCATCCGGTCCCCCGCCCCGAGAGCCCGGACCGTGTCCGTCGAACCCGGGCAGAGGCACACAACGCGGGAAGGGAAAATCATCTCGTCGGAATCGTCAATCAGTTCCTCGGGCATTTCATCGTCTCACTTTGATGACGACCTTCCTCACCTTCGCCGGCGGCCCCCACGCGCACTGGGGCCGGTGGGCGTCATTGGGGAAAAACACGACGAACTCCCCCGCGGCCAGGCGCACCGGAACGCCCTCCGCCTCCTGGAAAAACACCACGTCCTTCTCCGGGTTGTACGTCCCCGCCGGGGAAAGCCGCCCCGCCGGGGCCCACTCGAGAATTTCGCGGCCATCGGCGACGTGCTGGATGTCAATATAGTCGCGATGCGCCTCCCACGTCTTCTCCGCCGCGGGCCGGGTCTCGTAGGACTGGACGAGGGCGAAGATGTCCTTCCCCTCGAGTTCGATCTTCCCGTCCGGGGGAAGGGCGGCGAGAAGTTTTTTCAGATGAGCAAAGGCCTTCGCCAGGCGCGTCCCCGCGGCAGCGTACAATCCGGCGTTTTCCAAACGGTCGGCGATCATGACTCCCTCTCCGCAAAACCGGCAAAGCACGGACTTTACCGGCCCGGACGGCCAGCGTCAAGGACCTTGCGTGAAACGAATCTCGTCGCCCGTATCTCGCAGAAATAAAGTTGTTGAGTCCCGAAGTTTTGAAGTCTGTGAGTTTTCCTGACTCCAAGACTCTGAGACTCCCAGACTTCCATCTCTCCGACTCGCTGACTCGCCGACTTCCATCGGTTGACGCAATCAATTTCCCAATCTCTGCAATCATGATAGAATTTGCGCCATGCTTATTGGCATCCTCTCCGACTCCCACGACCACCTGGACCGCCTGAAACAGGCCCTCGCCATTTTCCGGGAACGGAACTGCATCCACGTCATCCACGCCGGGGACATCGTGGCCCCGTTCGCCGCGAAGATTCTGGCGGCGGCGGGATTCCCCCTCACGGTCATCTACGGAAACAACGACGGGGAAAGGGCGGGCCTCGCAAAGATACTGCCGGGCATCGCCGAAGGGCCGATGGGGATCGAACTGGACGGGCGAAAGATCACTATCGTCCACGCCCTCGAGGCACTCCCTCCGGGGCGGCGGATCGCCGACGTCATCATTCACGGCCACACCCATGAGCCGGGCATCGCGCGGACCGGCGACACACTCCTGATCAATCCCGGGGAGTGCGGCGGGTGGCTTCTCGGAAAGCCGACGGTCGCGATTCTCGACACCGCAACGCTCGCGGCGGAAATCATTCCCCTGACATGACATGGTTCTTCGGATTTACGAAAGGATTTTGGATTTATGCGAATTGGGTATTATGAGGAAGGTTGCCATCCGGAACCGTGTGAGGTATACTCCATTTCATGACCACCGTTGCCTTGGACATTGAGACGCTACCGATTCACTCCGACCCCGAAATCCTCGGAGGTGTCACGGTTTTTATGGGCACCCGGGTGCCGATCCGGACGTTTTTCGAGTACATCGAGGACGGATGCTCTCTTGACGAATTCCTCGACCAGTTTCCCTCCGTCAAACGGGGGGATGCCATCACCCTGCTCGAGACCGCCAGCAACACATTCCTCAAGGCCACTCTTTCGAAATGAACATCCTGATTGATGAGTGCCTTCCGCGTTACCTGAAGATCGCCCTTTCCGACTTCTCGCGCCAAACCGTTCAGGAAGCCGGCTGGTCCTCCGTGAAGAACGGACCACTACTCAACCTGGCGGAAGCCGCATTTGACGTGTTTCTCACGGCAGATCAAAACCTTCAATATCAACAAAACCTGAAATGCCGGAAGATCGCCATCATCGTGCTTCCCTCAAGCCGCCTCCCCGTTGTGAAGAAATACGAGAGCGAACTCAAACAGATCATCTCGAAAATCAAACCGGGCGACTTCATCGAATTAAAGGACCTGTCATGACCACCCCCGCCACCTCCCCAACGCAACGCCCCGCCTGGAAAGCGCTTGAAGCGCACTTCCCGAAGGTCCGCGATATCCACCTCCGGGAGATTTTCGCCGCCGACCCCCGCCGCGGGGAACGGTTCGCGGCGGAGGGCGCCGGCATCTACCTCGATTACTCCAAGAACCGGGTGACGGACGAAACCCTGCGGCTACTCCTGGCGCTGGCGGAGAAATCGGATCTTCGGGCGCGGATGGACGCCATGTTCCGCGGGGATCGCATCAATACCACGGAAAACCGGGCGGTCCTCCACACGGCGCTCCGCGCCCCGCGAGGGGAATCCGTCATGGTGGACGGCGTGGATGTCGTCCCCGGGGTTCATGCCGTTCTGGATAAAATGGCCGCCTTCGCCGACCGCGTCCGCGGCGGAGACTGGAAAGGGCACACCGGGAAACGCATCCGAGCCGTCGTCAACATCGGCATCGGCGGATCCGACCTCGGCCCCGCCATGGCCCACGATGCCCTCCGCCACTACAATGACCGCGGGATCACCTGCCGTTTCGTTTCCAACATTGACGGCACGGACTTCGCGGAGGCCGTCCGCGACCTCGATCCCGCCGAGACGCTGTTCCTCATTTCCTCCAAGACGTTCACCACGCTCGAAACCATGACCAACGCCCGGACGGCCCGGGCGTGGTGCCTGCGGGCGCTCGGCGACGAGCGGGCGGTCTCCCGGCACTTCGTGGCCGTCTCGACGAACGCGGCGGAGGTGGCGAAATTCGGCATTGACCCGGCCAACATGTTCGGCTTCTGGGACTGGGTGGGCGGGCGCTATTCGTTGGATTCGGCCATCGGCCTGTCATTGATGATCGCCATCGGGCCCGGCCGCTTCCGCGAGATGCTCGCCGGCTTCCGCGCCATGGACGTTCATTTTCGCTCCGCGCCCTTCGCGGAAAACCTCCCGGTGCTGCTGGGGCTTCTCGGCGTCTGGTACAACAACTTCTTCGGCGCGGAAACCGTGGCGATTCTCCCTTATGATCATTACCTCGGCCGGTTCAGCGCCTACCTCCAGCAACTCGACATGGAAAGCAACGGCAAGCAGACCGCCCTCGATGGGCGCCGGGTGGAGGGCCAGACCGGGCCGGTGGTGTGGGGCCAGCCGGGCACCAACGGCCAGCACGCGTTTTATCAGTTGATTCACCAGGGGACGAAACTCATCCCGTGTGATTTCATCGGCTTCTGCCGGAGTCTGAACCCGTCCGGCCGCCATCACGACCTCCTCATGGCCAACTTCTTCGCCCAGGCGGAGGCCCTCGCCTTCGGGCGGACGGCGGCGGAGGTCGCCGCGGAGGGGACGCCGGCGGCCCTGGCGCCCCACCGCGTCTTCGATGGGAACCGGCCGACCAACGCCCTGCTGATGGAAAAATTAACGCCGGAGACCCTTGGCAGTCTGATCGCCCTGTACGAGCACAAGGTCTTCGTCCAGGGGACGATCTGGAATATCAATTCGTTCGACCAGTGGGGCGTTCAGCTCGGGAAGGTGCTGGCCGACCGGATCGTCCCCGAACTCGAAGGCCCGAACGATCCGCCCCCCGCCCACGACAGCTCGACCACCGTCCTCATCCGGCGGTACCGGAAATTGAAACGGTGAATGTTAAAATGCCGATCAGTTTTCCTTGAGATTGTGTTCGCCGGCCCATGGGTCGATGTGGTGGTCGGGTCGCCAGCGGCGGCTGTACCACATCTCCCCGCGCAAAGGATCGATGCGCCGATTCATCCAGTCGAGCAACCGGTCGTGAAGCGTTAACCGAAGTTCCGAAAGAGCCGGATCGTCAATACGATTCTCCATCTCCCAGGGATCCGTCTGGAGATCGTAAAGTTCATCCATGTCCGTCTGATTCAGAACCAGTTTGTGCCGTTCCGTTCGGATACAGCGGATGGGCACGAATCCAAAGTGGTTGTCATGTTCCAATCCGAACCGGGCGTACTCCATAAAGACCGCATCCTGCACACCGGTCGTCGGGTTTCGGAGCACGGGGACGAGGGATTGTCCCTGGAACTGCGGGTGGGTCGGCACGCCGGCGAGTTCCGAAATCGTCGGCGCGATATCGATGTGGCTCACCAGCGCGTTTGAGACCGAGCCCGGCCGGGTCACGCCCGGGGCGCGGACGATGAACGGCACGTGCGTGGTTTCTTCGTACATGGTCGGTCCCTTGGCGAGAAGTCCATGCGCTCCCTGGTGGGCGCCGTGGTCGGTGGTGTAGACGACGATCGTGTTCTCCGGACAGTGCCGGTCGACGGCGTCCAGCACCCGTCCGATCTGCCCATCGACAAACGTGTTGCAACCGTAGTAGCGCGGATCGTTGTTTGGCATGGCGCCGGCAGGGACCCTTCCCGTTCCGTGGTAGTATTTCTCGAGTTGCTGATGGATAAACGGTTTGTTCTCAAGCATGTCGCTCAAATTGGGGGCGCGTTCCCGCTGGGTTCCCCGGTACAGGGCGTAATATCGCTCCGGGGCCGAGGATGGGCCGTGAGGTTCGTCGAAGGAGACGGCGAGGAAGAACGGTTGCTTGTGAAACCGTTCGATGAACGCGACGCCGCGGTCGGCCACGCGCGTTCCCCAACAGTCCGCATCCTGGAGATCCTTGCCCTTTCGCCATTTCTCGAATCCGCTTTTCCCGACATCGTTGATGAAGCGCCGGCCGTCGTACCAGTACTCATCCAGGAAGCCGCCGTCGGCGCGTCCCATTTCGTAATAGCCGCCTTCCATTCCGGAGAGGTGCCACTTGCCGGTGTAACCGGCGGCGAACCCGGCCCGGGAGAAAATGGATCCTAAAAATTCCACGTGCCGGTAGGCGTTGTCGTGATTGGAGACATAACCGCAGGAGGACGGCCACATCCCCGTGAAAAGCGCTCCGCGTGCCGGAGTGCAAACGGGGGTCGTGGTGTAGCCGCTGGTAAAACGCATTCCGCCGGATGCGAGCCGGTCGAGGTGCGGGGTTTTGAAAATGGTCGAGCCGTTGCACCCGAGCATGTCGTACCGCTGCTGATCGGTCATGATGAAAACGATATTGGTTGGCATGGGGATGTTCCCTTATGTGAACTTCCGCGTGATGCCGCGTTGGTTCAATTCGAGATTGAGAAAAAATCCGGGAAATTCATAGGTTCGCGGCCCTGCGTTTCCCAATTGACGCAAAGGATCGGTCGTATCGGTAATTCCAAGAACGGTACGCCACGATTCCATGCGCCGGTATATCTTTCGCGCGATCTCAGGATGTTTGCCGACCAGATCATGCTCTTCGTGAGGATCTTTCGCAAGATTAAAGAGCGACACGGGAGGCAGGACGTCGTATCCGAACATCGCGCAATTGTACACAAGGCGAAGCGCCCAATCCCCTTCCAACACCATTCGCGACGCGGTGTATAGTCCATGATCGCTCACCAGATAATCCCGGGTCTTTTTCCGCCGGCCTGACAGGAGTGGCCAGAGCGAGGAGAAATCCGACGGGACTCCTTTTGCCCCGGCATGCTCCCACCAGGTTGGCACGAGATCCTGCGAGTAAACCGGCGCGTCGGAACGCAATCCGGGCCGGATCCTTCCCGGCAGGCGGACGACGAGCGGCACGCGGTTGTTCGCTTGTGTCGCGACGCAATGGTCGCCATAGACGCCGCACTCACCGAACTGCTCGCCGTGGTCGGCGGTGATGCCGATCAGCGTCTCGTCCAGAATCCCCAATGATGCCATTCGGTTGAAGACCTCTCCCAGATGCCGGTCGGTGTCGTGGATCTGGGCGTCGTATTTGTTGAGGAATGCGTCAATCTCCTCCGGACGCCGGAATCCGAACCGCTGAGGCCCAAACGCGCGGAATCGCGCCAGATGCGTTTTTTTCATCTCGCGTGTCGGCCACGCCCACGGGGGATTCGAAAGAAACGGTTCGTGCACCTCCGGCGGGAGATTGTACGGCGTGTGGGGATCCCAGTAATGCAGATGCAGAAAAAAATCCTCGTCACGGTGCCGTTCCAGCCACGGCAGGGCGAACCGGTTGACGTCGCAGGAAAAATCAGCCTGGCACCGCCGTTCCCAATGCGGATCGAAATTTTCGTCGAAGGCGTACCGGAACCACTGCGTCTCGCGGCCGTCGTCGTGCTTGAAGAAACTGCTGACGCTGGCTGTGCGAAGCCCCTTGCGTTGAAGCGGCCGCGTGAAAAGGCCGGAGCCGTTCCGTCCGCAGGAATCTTCCGACAGCCACGCCCCGGGGCCGGGATGCGTGAGGATGCCGTTCCGAACACCGAAATGCCCCGAGGCGAACGCCGCCCGGGACGGCACACACGGGGAGTTGGCCGTATAGGCACGAGTAAAGACATATCCCTCACGCGCAATCCGATCGATATTCGGGCTCGTGCCCCGGTCGCAACCATAACAGCCCAATCGATCCGCCCGTAACGTGTCGATGTCTATCCAAAGGATTTTCATCCGGTTCATTTCCCCGGTTGTTTCACCGGAATCCGCACGAAGCGCGCCCCGGCTTTTGTGATCGCCCAGACGAAGGGCACGAAGTTGTCCACGGAGCGGGCCGGCGCGCCGATGTGGTGCACGCCACGCTCCTCGTTGAAGATTTCCCTCGGCGGGGACCATTCCCCGCCCTTGGGCTTCTGGCTGGTGAAGAGTTTTTTCCCGTCGGTCCAACAGGCGACCAGCACGTTGCCCGCGACGCTGAGGCGCGTCGGATCACAGCCGGGGAAGGGGAGCGTGCCCTTTCCCACGCCGCCGGGCGGCGAATCGTCCACCCAATTTTCGCCGTCCAGACGATAGACCTTGCCTTCGCTCGTGGCCATGTACACGACCTTCCCCTCGAAATGCGCCATGGACGAGGGCTGACCGGATATCCCGGCCGGTTTGGGTTCGCTCCATTTGGTTCCGTCGAAGAAGGCGCAGACCAGCTTGCCCTTACTCACATAGGCGCAAACGACCTGGTCGCCCCAGGGAGCGATTTGCATGTGCATGTGCCGGTCGGCGTTCGTGACGGAACCGAGATTGCCGAAGGCCTGCGCTTGAGTCCAGTCGGGCATGGCCGGCGTTTGAAGCCACCAGGTGACGGTGTAGGGATTGGTTTTGCCGCGGGTCTCAAGTTCGATGAGGCCGTTGGCGGTCGGGTCGCGCCAGGTGGCGCCTTCGTCGTCCGAACAACGGGCCTGGATCTGATAGTCATACCACCGGTCTTCGTGCAACCAGCACGCCCAGAGGCGTCCGTTGGGCTGGCGGCAGGCGCGTACACGATGCTCCGGGCAGTGCCGGTCATCAACGTCCACAAGGCCCCGTGGTTGAGGTTTCCAGTCGGTGTTGTCGAACTTGGCGAGTACCGAGTAACTGTCCACCGGAGTGCCCCGGCCGGAGCACTTGGCCGTTCCCAGGGTAAGGATGTCCGGCCCCAGGGCCACAGAGATGCGCCCGGGAGCGTTGGTGTTGTGGTCGATGATCAGAGTGAGTTTGTTCGGTGTGCCGTCCATTCCCGTCCAGGTCTTGCCGCCGTCCGCGGTTTTGAGCACACTCGCGTAGCCGATCGCCATGAGCATGCGGTCGTTGTCAACGGGGGCGATATCGAAGGGTTGCAGACCGTACGCTCCTCCCTCGATGGGAATTTCCACCGGCGCTTCCCACTCCACGGGCGCGGTATTGAGCTTGCACGAAAGCGCCTCGCGCGGCTGAGGCTTGCCTGGCGGAAGCGGTTTGGGAGTCGGGAACGGACTCTTGTCGGTCAGAACCGCGAGTTTGGTTTCCCCCTCCTCCGCGCCGGCGACCACCAAGCGGAGATTGTCGAGATTCACGGTGGACGGCTCCTTCAGAATTTCGACGACAACGTAAATGCCGGCCATTTTCTTCAGGTTGATCAATTGCCCCTGGAGTTTTTTCACTCCCAGCCGTTGGGTTTCGGCTTCGTCGAGATCCACTTCGCGGAGCCTGGCCGCTTCGGCCAGGTCGAACTCCACCGTTACCCAGTCGCCTTTGGGGATTTCGTAAATGCGCGTGAGGAAGGGCGAAATGATCGCGTCCTCGAGGCAAACCCTTAGCCGAAGCGGCGCATCTTCGCTCTTCACGTCCATGCGGAATTTGGCGTAGGCCGACCAGTCCTCGGGATAGCAACCGCGGAACACGTCGAAGGTTTTAAAGATTCCGCCCTGAATGCGGCGAATAGACTCCAGTCCGTTTTCGGTCAGATATTTCTGTCCGGTGATCCTGGTAACCATGGCGTACTTGCCCTGGGTGGCGTCGCCGGCAACCGCCCGTCCGGCCATCCCGGGCCATGTGATCGCTCCGTCGGGATCCGTCTTTGCGCGCTTGCCGCTCTTTTTGGCCCACGTCTCAAACTGATCCGGCTCGAAGCCGTTGAGGAGCAGAACCTTTTCCTCGGCGCGGGACGGCTGGCAGAACGCAACGGCCATTCCGCCAAGAATCGCTACGACGAAAAGAGCGTAACGGTAATCGTTGCGCATGAATTTACCTCCCTTCCAGTTCATTTTGATAGAAACCCCCGCGCCAGAACGCGGTTGGCGTAAAACGGATCGTTCTCGGCAAGGAACTCCAGAGTCTCCTTCGCCTGGCTTCCTCCCAGAATTCCAAGGGCATGGATGACATGAAACCGGTAATCGGGCCGGAGCGTCTTGAGCGGACGGATCAAATCCGGCACGACCGACGGATCGCCGCAGGCGGCCAGCGCGTCCGGGATGTAGCGCGACCCCGGCGCCAGGCTCAACTGTTTGTTCCATTTGTCCAGAAGGACGGGGACGGCCTTCCGATCGCCGATCTGCGCAAGCGCCTTGCAAATATAAATCGTCAGGTCTTCGTTGGCGCGAGGTAATTCCTTGATCAGCGCATCCACCGCCTCCGGATAGGCGCCCAGGGCCTCGGCGTTTTCCCACCGTGCGATTTTCCCAACCAATTCGTTCATCCGCGCCTTTTCTTCATTGGAAAGAGCACGGCTTTCCGGTTTCGGCTTCTGCGGGAAAAACCCGCCGATCGCCATGCCGTCTCCCGCGCTACGGGCTTTCCCCGCATGGCTTTTAAACGGATCGAACGGATACGGGCACTTCTTCTTGAAGAACGGTTCCGCCTCCGCCGCGGAGAGGGACGTGTCCGGTTTCGCCGCCTTCGCATCCACGAGGCGCATGCCGATGGAAGCCATCCGGAGAGGCCAGGATGGAATGTTGTATGGGGCCGACTTTTTGATGGGCGTCTTCAGGTAATTCTCCGAAAGGCCTTCGAGGTTGATTCGAAAATAAAACGGGAACGCGTCGATCGTCTTTGCGGCCGTCACCGGCTTGTCGTTGAGGATGTAGTTGACTTCCAAAACCAGCGCCATTCCCGGAGTCAGCTTGTCCGCCGAAATCCGGAGGACGTTTTCGCCCGGCATCAGATTCATGAGACAACGCTTGTTGAGCTGGCGCTTGGCAGTGATCTTCAAGCGTCCCAGACCCGTCCGGCCCGGATTCTTCTTGGCCTCGAACTCCGCCTTGACCCAAAAGACATAGTTTGAGGTGACCGACGGCTTTTTATCGAAGTATGGTTTATTGCCGATATCGACCGTGACGTCCTCTTTCCCGACCGACTGCTTTTCGAAACAGACATTCCATGTCTTTCCGCCGTCCGTCGAAAAACTCAACGTGCACGTGTCGCCGGGATCGTCTTTATAAAGAAGCGCTTCGCACGCCGTCTCCACCGCCACATACGGCGAAGGGAGACGATAGATGAAAGCCGCCGGTTTCCCGGCCTCGGCGGGATGGAGCGCGGGGCCGTCTCCCGCTGGCGCCGAACACGCGGTGTTTATTGAATCCTTCCAGAGTTGTCCGGCGTAGCCCTCGCGCGTCAGGTCCGCCTCCAGCGTCTGTATCTCGAGCCCGGCGGTGCGCTCGTGGATGAGTGTTTTGAAATGCTCGTTGTCTTCCTGAATCGACATGTTCCGCAGGATCAGTAACCGTTCACGGCCAGAAAAATCCGACGCAGATTTTTCGCCGGCTGGACGATAGTATTCTACATGGAAGTTGCAGCACTTCAACACCTTTCCAAGGAGCAGATGATCGCCCTGGTGGTGGCGCAGGACCGCCAGAT
>JAZDJP010000116.1:0-45859 GCA_043803805.1 Planctomycetota bacterium | reverse complement strand
CGGCGGTCCTTCCGGGTGACTCGCATAGATTTTCTTGAGGAAGTGCTTCGCCAGGATCGGGATATCGTCTTTTCTCTCCCGTAACGGCGGCAGTGTGATTTCGAACCGTGCCAGCCGGTAAAGCAGATCTTCCCGGAATGTTCCTTTTTTGACGAGTTCATCGAGGGGGATGTTGGTTGCCGCCACAATCCGCGCCGTGGTTTTCCGGGTACGTGTTCCTCCCACGGGACGGATTTCGCCCGATTCCAGGACGCGTAAAAGCCCCGCCTGAAGACGCGCCGGCATGGATTCCACATCGTCCAGGAAGAGAGTTCCTTTCCCCGCCGTCGTGAAAAGGCCGTCGTGGTTGGAGCTTGCTCCTGTAAAAGAGCCCTTTACGTAACCAAAGAGTTCCGCTTCCATGAGGGAATCGCTGATGCTCGCGCAGTTGACGGCAATGAAAGGATGCCCCGCGCGGGAACTCGATTCGTGGATGAGCCGTGCGGCGACATCCTTGCCCGTGCCGGTTTCTCCCGTGATAAGGACGGTGGTATCCAGAGGCGCGTATTTCCGGATAAGCGTTTTCGCTTTGCGGATGGCGGGGTTTTCGCCGAGGAGAGTCGGGAGAGGAACGGGTTCGGATGGAGAAGCGGTGGGCGTGTGTGGCGAGGGATGCATTTGGGAGACAAGGAGTCGGAGTTTCTCCATTTGGTGGCCGGTGACCTCGTGCGCTTCCCGGAGTTCGAGGGCGAGTATTCTGGCCCCGTAGCGTTCAATGTCGAGGATGCGTTTGAGGAATACGGCGGCCTGCGGTTCGTTATTTTCGAGGAGTAAGAGTTGCATCCAGCGTATTGCAAGATTGAGCATGGTCATGTGGGGATCGATCATCTCGAGGAGGGTTCTCGCGGATTTGGGATTGCGAAGGGACAATTCCACGGAGGCGAGGATTCTGATGGAGTCGGAGAGAACGTGATGAGGATGAAGATTCGTTTTGGAGGGAGAAATGGCCTCGTGAGCGAGTTCGCGGGCTTTTCCCAGATCGTTTTGTCCGAGCGCTTTCCATGATCGGCAGAGGAGGATGTACTCCGGTGGAAAATTGGGGATGGGGGATTTCTCAAGAGCCGCAAGTTCCCGGTCGTAGTCCTCCCACCGTTTTGTGTCGAAGAGCAGGGTGAAGTGAAGTAGTTGCGCAAGGCCGGTGCGCCCGGAGGATGGGGTGGTTGCAAGGATTGTAAGCGCTTCGTCGGTGTTTCCAATGCTCCGATGCAAGTGGATTTTTAAGAGCTGAAGAGATGTGGCGAAATGCGGATGGTGAGGGATGAGAGGCGCGATATCAGCCAGATTGTTTTCCGCGGTGGAGAAGTCCATTTCTGTAATGGCAAGATTTACACGGTTGTATTTGAGACGGACCCAAAATCCGGTGTCGCGCGGGATGTCCAGCGAAAGTGCCTCATTCAGGAGTGCCCGGCCGTCGGAATAGTTCGAAACCGCGTAGTGCTGGAAGAATTCATTCAAGAGCCAGAAGGCTTTCATCTCGGCGGTGCTGGTATCGTCCAGGAGTGTTTTCATCAATCGCGAGAATCGTTGTGCATCTCCCTTGTGGCGGAGGTAACTGGAGAGATGCGTGCCCATCCCCAGGAGAAGGAAGAATAATTCGGGATCCTCCGGCGGACAGTCGATGGCTTCCCGGAGAGTAGGAAGCGCTTGATCAACCGGCAGGATGTGATCGAGGGCGTCCACGGTTGCCCGGATGGCGCGATAAGATTTTTTTTCGCCATCGGATACCTGTCGCAAAAGGAGATCATCGGTGATGGCGCGAACCCTGGCGTAATCCGCGTCGAGAATGGCTCTGGCGAGCGGCGAGAGGTGTTGTTTCATGGCAACAGTATGGCACGATTAGTGCCGTTTTCCATAAGAATCAGGATGTGTTGTTTCTACGATTTTGCTGGGATATGAATGTTTTTTCGATGTCGCCGGCTTGGCATATTATTTGCCCCATCCGTCTTTCGAGAAAACGGGAGACAGAATGCGAGTTCTCTTCATCAACGCCAACCGTTTCCACCAGCCCTGGCCGGTGATCCCGTTCGGACTGGGATGCGTCGCGGCGGCGGCGGAAGGAGCCGGATACGAGGTTCGCGTGCTGGATCTGTGCTTTTCGAAGCGGCCGGACGCGGACATCCGCAAAGCCATCGAAGAATTCCGTCCCGAGGTCGTCGGCGTCTCGATTCGCAATATCGACAACAGCGCCGGATTCAACACCCGGTTTCTGCTCGAAGACGTCCGCAAAGATGTGATCAAATCCCTGAAACGCGAATTTTCAGGCCCGATCGTGATCGGCGGTCCGGCGGTGGGCATCAGCGCTCCGGAGATGCTGGAGTATCTCGACCTGGAACTGGCCGTCCGCGGTGACGGAGAGATTGCTGTCGTCGAGCTTCTGCGGCGGCTGGAAACCGGCAGGGAACTTTCAGGAACTCCCGGGCTGGTTCGCCGGATCGATGGAGAGATCGTCGAAGAAAGCGCGCCCGCGGTTTCCGGCTGTCTGGATGACCTCGACTTCTCGCGGGTCTACGATCACATTGATTTGACGCCCTACAAGGCCTTCAACTCACCGCTACAGGTGCAGACCAAACGGGGTTGCGCCCTCTCCTGCTCCTACTGCACCTACAACCGGATCGAAGGCCGGCGCTGGCGGCTGCGGGATCCGGAGAAGGTGGCTGACGACATCGAGAAACTGGTCGGGAAAACGGGCATCACCCACGTGGAGTTCACGGACAGCACGTTTAATCTGCCCTTGGGACATTGCAAGCAGGTGTTGAAGGCGCTTGTCGCCAAACGTCTGAAGTTGGAATTGCGGACGATGGGTTTGAATCCGGGGGCGGTGGACGGGGAACTGGTGGATCTCATGAAGGCCGCGGGATTCCGGGATGTGGACCTGGGTGCGGAATCGCTGTGCGACGCGACGCTCGAAGGGCTTGGCAAGCGTTTCCGGAAGGAGAGCGTCCTCCGGGCGGCGGATCTCCTGCATACAAGAGGCATTCCGGTGATGTGGTACCTGCTGGTGGGCGGGCCCGGTGAAACCGGGGAAACTCTTCGGGAAACCTTGGAAACGGTCAGCCGCACGGCGGCTCCCTGGGACTTGATCAACGTCGGGATCGGACTGCGGGTGTACAAGGGCTCTCCGGTGGCGGAGCGGATGCTCTCGGAGGATCCGTTCTGCACGACCGATAACTTTCTTCAACCGGTGGCTTACGAGCCGGAAGGGATTTCCCTGGAGCGGGTCAAGGAAATGGTCAAGCGCGAGGCATTGAAATGCTCCAATTATTTCATGTACGACGAGGACGAGAAGACGCCGGAGTCTGCGCAGAAACTGGGGACGTGGCTCTTGAAACGTTTTGCTCCGAGTCAGCCGGGCTGGCGGTTGTTCATCGTTCTGCGCCATCTTCAAAAGATGACGGGAATCAACGCGCTGAGACGGTTGGGATTCGAACTATTCCGGAAACACGCTCCGGAGCGTCCTGTGGCTCCGGCGTTGTTGCCGGTTCTGCCCCGGCCGATAGCGGCAAATCTTGAAGGAGGAATACCGATGAGACGGATCTTGCCGTGGGAGGAGTCCCTTACGGCAAAACCGGCAAAAAAACTTTCGCGGCTTCGGAAATGGGTGAGGATATGAAAAGGAGGATGCCATGATGAATTCCGAATGCGGAGGCGCGGTGATCGAGATGACGACGCGGCGGGTTTCTTCAAACATTTCGCAGTCACTCCGGGCGCTGAGCGCCGATGTGGAGCGGGGCGTTTCGCTCTCCGAATCCCCCGATGTGGTAGTGCGACCCATCGAAAACGATGACGAGTTGGACGAGGTCTACCGGATCACGCATGACGCTTACGTCGAGCGGGGCTATTGCGCTCCGCAACCGGACGGGCGGCTCATTCATTATCCGCGTCATGACGGTATTCCCGAGACGATCGTGCTTGTCGCGGAACGGAATGGTCGCATTGTCGGAACGAATTCGCTTACGCTGGATGGATCGAAGGGACTTCCCGTGGATGAGGATTTTGGGAGGGATTGCAAGCGTATCCGGGCCACGGGGCGGCGACTGGCGGCCTCCTGGCGGATTGCCACCCGGAAGGATTGCCGGGAGGAGCGCAACATCGTCATGGGGCTCATCCGGGAAACACTCCGGTTGTGCCTGCTCAAGGGGGTGGAGACGTGCCTCTTCACGTTCAATCCGCGCCACGAGCGTATTTATCAAAAGCTGCTCAACATGAAAACCGTGGCGCGGAGCGAGGGGACAGCGGGGCTCGAAAACGCCCCGGCGGTTTTGATGCGGTGTGACTTCGAAAACCTGCCGGCGTGGTGTCTGGAGATGGTGGAGGTGTAGAAAAGGCTCTATGTCGCCCGTGTGTGGTATGGATTACAACCGGTTGAGTTTTCGGGCTGTGGCCTCATAATCCATACTTCTTCACCTTGTACCGCATTGATCGGAACGACAGCCCCAGCATCTCCGCCGCCCGGGTGACGTTGCCGTCGGAGCGTCGCAGGGCCTCTCCCAGATGACGCTTTTCGATATCCTCCATCCGTTTTTCGAGGTCGAATCCGGTTTCGGGGAAGTCCGGCGGGGGATCGGCCGGCGCCGCGGGGGGCTTGGCAATGTCGGGGATGTCCGACGCCTCGATCCGCTCATGGGGGGAAAGGGCCACGGCCCGCTGGATGGTGTTTTGCAGTTCCCGGACGTTCCCCGGCCAGGCATGCTTCATCAGGATGTCCATGGCGCCGGGGGAGAAACGGGTGATGCGCTTGGCATTTTGCCGGCTGTACTCGGCGAGGAAGTGTCCGGCGAGGAGCGGGATGTCCTCCCTCCGTTCCCGCAGGGGGGGGAGTGTGATCGGGATGACGTTCAGCCGGTAGTACAGATCCTCCCGGAACCGCTGCTGGGAAACGAGTTCCGGGATGTGCCGGTTCGTGGCGGCAATGAAGCGGACATCCACCCGGCGGGTGGTGGCGCTTCCGACGGGCTTGAATTCCCGTTCCTCGAGAACCCGCAGCAGTTTCGCCTGCGTCCCCGGGCTCATCTCGGCGATTTCGTCGAGGAAGGCGGTGCCCTGGTGGGCCGTCTCGATGAGGCCCTTTTTGTCCACAACGGCCCCCGTGAAGGCCCCGCGGACGTGGCCGAAGAGTTCGCTCTCGAGGAGCGTTTCCGGGAACGCGCTGCAGTTGATGGCCACGAAGGGTTTTCCGGCCCGGGGGGAATGGTCGTGGAGCGCCCGGGCGACAAGTTCCTTTCCCGTTCCGCTTTCTCCCATGATGAAAATCGTGCTGTCCGTGGGGGCGATCATCAGGATGCGTTGGATCAACGCGCGCATGGGGGCGCTTGCCCCCACGATGGGGTGCGGCTCGAGGCGCGAGGATCCGGCGGTGTTGTAGAAGGACCGGGCCCGGAGCGCCCGGCGGATGGCCTCCTTCACATTCTCGTTGTCGAAGGGTTTCTTCAGGTAGTCATGCGCGCCGAGGCGCATCGCCTCGACGGCGGTGTCCCACGTGGAATAGGCCGTCATGATGATGATGGGGATACGGGGATGGGATTTCCTGATTCGCGAAAGGAGGTCCAGCCCGCTGAGCCCCGGCATCCGGAGGTCCTGCAGGACGACGTCCACCGCGTGTTCCGAGAGGGCGTGCAGGGCGCCTTCCCCGTCCGGGACGGTCACGGTCTCATATCCCTCCTTCCGGAGCATCGCGGAAAGGAGTTCCCGCATGCTTTCTTCGTCGTCGGCAACGAGTACGATAGGGCGGTCGGCCATGACCGGGTCATTATAGTCGGCGGCGGGGGGAACGTCCATCCCTACGGATGTCATGGTGTTGCTTTCGAGGGAAATTCGGTTACGATGAAGTTTTGACATGACAGGGAGAGGTATTCCATGCCAAAGCCGTATGAGCGGGAAACGCCGTCCAGCAACACTCTGGAGGCCTGGGGCGCGCGTCTCAAGGATTTCGTCGCCGAGTACGGGCGGGGCCTCGTCGTCGTCGCCGTCGTGGCGGTTCTTCTGGCGGCGCTCTGGTCCTGGAGCGTGGCCTCCCGCCGAGCCCGTGATGAGCGCGCCTGGACGATGCTCTCGTCCGCCGCATCCCCCGCGGATCTCGAGAATGTGTTGCGGGAATACCCCGGCGCCGCGGCCGAGCCGTGGATCATGGTCGAACTGGCCAACCGGCACGCGCAGGAGAAACGGTCGAAGGAGGCGCGTGAAATCTACGAAAAATTTCTGACCCGTTTCCCGGGCCACTATCTTGCGTCGTTCGTCGAGGAGGCCCTCGCGGTGACTCTCGCCGACCTCAAGGAGTACGATGCCGCGCTCGGGCATTTCGAGCGTGTCATCGCCCTCGGCCGCGCCTTCCAGGCCCCGCAGGCCTGGTGGCATGTCGGCCGGGTCCGGGAGGAGAAGGGGAACGCGGACGGCGCGAAGAAAGCGTACGCGAAGGTTCTCGAACTTGAGCCGGAGGGGTTCTGGGGGGAGATGGCCCGTTTCCGGATGGAGGGGCGCAAGGGGATGTCGGCGGCCCCGGTGGAAAAACCGGTGGAAACGCCCGTTCCGGTGGAGAAGCCGGTCGAGACGCCGGCGGGAACGCCCGGGACACGGGAGGCGCCCGTGATGCCGGAGACGAAGGCGGTCACCCCGGCGAAACCGGTGGAGGAGGTTGTTCCTCCGACGATCGAGCCTCCGAAGAAACCGGAGAAGAAACCCGAAGCGCCGGTGAAGAAACCGTCGCGGAGGCCATGATTATAAGATGCTCACCGGACTCGTCACATTCCGGGTCCGAAAGGATGACCTCGACCGGTTGGACGTCTACCTCACCGGCCGGTTCCCGGGTCATTCCCGCGCTTTTTTTCAGAAACTCATCCGCGCCGGTTTCATCACGGTGAACGAAGTCGCCGCGAAGGCCAGCTACCTTGTCCGGCCGGGAGACGCCATCACCCTGCGTATTCCGGAGGATCCGCGCCGCAGGGTCGTTCCGGAGGACATCCCCCTGCCGATCCTTTACGAGGACAAGTGGATTATGGCCATTGACAAGCCGCCGGGGATGGTGGTTCATCCGGCGCGCGGGCACTGGCGGGGGACGGTGGCCAACGCCCTTCTGGGTTACGCCAAGAAGCTTTCGGAGCTCGGGGGGGATTCCCGGCCGGGGATCGTGCACCGCCTTGACAAGGACACGAGCGGCGTGCTTCTCATCGCCAAGGACGAGGTCGTCCACGGCCAGCTCGGCCAGCAGTTCGAGTACCGCGAGGTGGAGAAGACCTACTGGGCGCTCGTGGAGGGGGATGTGCCTTTCGACGAGGACGTCATTGATCTGCCGCTCGGGCGGGATCCGCGGGATTACAAGCGGATGACCATCCGGCACGACGGACGGAAGGCCGAGACGCGCTACCGGGTGCTGGAACGGTTCCCCGGGAACGACCGGCGTCCCCCAATCGCCCTCATCGAGTGCCGCCCTCGGACGGGACGGATGCACCAGATCCGGGTGCATCTGGCCAAGCGCGGATTCCCGGTCGTCTGCGACGCCGTGTACGGGAAGCGGGCGGCGCTTCTCCGGCGGGATGTGGATCCGTCGGCCCCCGAGGGGGAGGTGCTTCTGGGCCGGCAGGCGCTCCATGCCCGTTCTCTGTCCGTGTGGCATCCGGCGCTCGAGGAAAAAATGACGTTCACGGCGGAACTTCCCGCGGATATGATGGGGGTGATCGAGACGCTCCGGGCGACGGCCGGGTCGGGTGGCCGCATGAAAAAGGTTTCGTAAGGGAACGGTTTTGAAACAGCCCTTCAGGGAGGGAATTGTCATGGGAATTCTGGGGTTCATTCAGAACATTGGTCCGTTCGAGTGGCTGGTGATCGCGCTGGTGGCGTTGCTGCTTTTCGGAAGCCGCCTTCCGGGTGTCGCCCGGGCCCTCGGCCGATCCGTTTCGGAGTTCAAGAAGGGCGTGAAGGAGGGGGAGGACGAACTGAAAAAGACCGCCGACGCGCCCTCTCCGGATGGCAAAAAGAATGACGCGACGCCGGCCGGGTAAGTTGCCGTTCAACAATAACTGCTTCACGGCTCCCAACCCGGCAGATCCGGAACCAAACAGGTCGAATCCTCAATGCCGCTCGTGGTGATCCCTTATGGATATCCGTTCATGGTGAGCATTCCTTAAAAATTAAAATAAGTGTCGAACCACGAACCATGAGCGGTGGCTCATCACTTCGCAAACGGATATTTCCTTGCCGTTTCTCACAAGATTTCACAACCAAGAGTCTAAAGGGCTGTTTCAAAACCGTTACCTAGCTCCGGCCGGCTGCAAGCCCACCATCCGGCGTCGCGCCTCCTCGGCGTATCTCTCCGTTGATACGCAGTCGTCGGCGCTCCTTGGCTGGCGGGCTTTCGCTCGGCCTCGGGCCGACGGTTCCGGTTTTGAAACAGCCCTTAACGCAGAAACGCGACGGGGAATCCCGGCCCGGATGCCCCTTGAAAACGATCGGGGCGGGGCGATCGCTCGCCCCGCCCCGCGCCATCACCCTTTTTGAAAACCGCCCTTACTTGGCGACGGTTCCAATATTCTCCCGGAGCACCTCGTCGGACACCAGGGCCCGCCAGATGTCGCGGCCGCGGCCCAGGGGCAACGACGCCCCGTCGATCGAAACGATGTCTTTCCGCGCCTGGAACTCCTTCAGCATGTCCGGCCCCGGGTTCTCCACCGCGTGCCCGCGGTTGCTCGAGAAGTAGAAGGTCTTCCCGTCCGGCGAGAATACCGGGTTGTCGTCATCCGACCCGTTCTCCGTGAGCTGCGAGGTATGCTCGCCGTTCACCTTCATCATCCAGATGTCGAAGTTGTGGACCCGCAGATCCGTGCCGGACTTCCGGCTCTTGGCGGCCACCGACCCCTTGTTGGAGGCGAAGATGATCCACTTGCTGCTCGGATGCCACGACGGGGTGATATTGTCCGCGTCGTTCGAGGTAAGCTGGGTCGGGTGGGCGCCGTCAACTCCCATCACCCAGATGTTCCAGTGCTTCTCCTGTTCGTCGAACGCCGAGTACGCGATATGCTGGCCGTTCGGGGACACCTGCGGCTGGCGCCCCTCCCGGAGTTGCGTTGAGAGATAATTCTTCCGGTCGTACGTCCAAATGGTGCCCTTCGTGCTGCCCCACTGGAACCGTGTGAAGGCGATGAATCCGCCGCCGGCCGGATCCTCGTGCGCCCACATATCACTCTCGCGGGAATCCGTGATCCGCCGCAGTCCGCCGCCGCCGCCATGGGCCTTGATTTCCCACAGGTGGGCGTTCGGATCCGTCCGGTTGGACGAGAAGATGATCTTGTCGCCCTGGGGGGAGAACGACCCGAAGAAGTTCAGGTAGGACCCTTCCGTGTTCCGGATCTTGTTCAACCCCGTGGCCGAGGCCATCGTCCACAGGTTGATGTTGTTGTTCTCCTCGAGAAGATTGAACAACACCGTCCCGCCGTCCGGGCTCACCCGCGGGTTGTCCGACTCGTAGGCGCCCTTATAGTCCGTCATCCGGGTCACGGCCTTGACGTTGGTGCCGTTCTCGATGGCGTCCACCGTCGCCAGGGTCATCACCTCCTGCAGGAAAACCCTCTGCGCCTCCTTCGGGTTGACCTCGATGATGTGCCGCCGCACCGCGCCGAACCCTTGCGGAACCGTTTCCACCTTGTAGGGAACCGTCCCCACGACGCTCGTCACATTCTCCTTCGCCCAGCCGGTGACCGCCAGACCGGCCACCACGGCGCACACGAGGAACTTGCGCATGACACCCTCCAAATAGTGTTGATAAACGAGGGCGGATTCTACATCCCCCTCCCCTCCGGACGCAACAGAAAATGTGAAATTGTAAAATCGTTCCGGCGGGTTACAGTTTTTCCTCATCCCCGATCGGATACTGCGGCCCGCGGAATTCGCGATCCTCGGGAGAGGCCTTGTCGCCTTCGGCGATGACCTTCTTGACGCGGACGGTGATTTCGAAGGGTTCCTTGTAATCCAGGAGCTCCTGGAACCGGTCCTTCAGGGATCCCTGAAGGGAGGTCACCGTGCCGGGGATGCTGGACACTTCGTGGAGGGATACCGTCGCGACGACCCGCGGCGGACGCTTCCCGTGGCGGAACACCAGCACCGACACCTTCCCGGCCTGCACGCTCGGGCGGCCGCGCAACACCCCCTCGAGGGCATTTTCCACCGCCGAGACGTTCACGAGGATGCTGCCGTCCTCGTTCCGGTAGCGGATGTAGGAATCGTACCGGGAGTTGTGGTAGTACCAGTAGGCGACCAGGAAGTTGACGATGATGAGAACACTGCCGCCTTCGTAGAAGAGGGCCTTCCCGCGGGAACCCGACGCGAACTGGAAAAACTGGGCGAGGTAGTCTCCCATCCGGTCGGAAATGCTGGTCACCCCCCAGAGGATGCAGAAGACGCCGAGGCCAATGGCGACGAGCCAGTCGAGGATGAGGATGAGTTTGGCGGCGGCCTTCATGTCACGGAAGCACGAAATTAATAAAACACTCCACGGAAACACGGAAGACAAATCGCACCGCGGCACCTTCCACAGCCGCATGGGTGAATCTACGGGACGGGGAGGGGGGTGTCAAGACAATTCGTTATCACGGAGACACGGAGGGGATCACGGAGATGCGGAAAGAAGCGCACGGAAACACGGAAGGCGATGCGGGCATGAGGAGGGGGATTTCCCGTGGATTTCGGAGTGCCGGCGTGATAGACTCCGCCCCATGAACCTCAAACCTCCCCGCTGGCTTGTGAAGACGGTCCTTTTTCTCGCGGTATTCGCCGCGGCCATTCCCGCGGGGCGCGGGATGCCGGTTCCCTCGGAACTGGTGACGAGCGGCGGCGAGGCGGCGAAAACGCCCGTTCCCGCGCCGGAGGGCGTTTCGGCCCGCGAGGAACTTCGCGGCACCCTCGTGGAGGCGGGGATGTCGGCGGAGGATGCGGAGTTGCGCGTCGCGTCCGTGACCGAGGACGAGGCCGCCGCGGCGATCCCGGAGTACCGGGGCACCGAGGCCGGCGGCAATCCGGTGGGGCTTATCATTCTGGGCGGCATCCTCGTCGTGGCGGGATTCCTGGTGTATCATTTCTCGCACCGTTCGTTGACGATGCCCTGACCACCGCGCCGAGTTCCGGGCGGTTTTCGACGGATCTATGGAACATTCCGCCGGTTTTGTCGTCTTCCGCCGCCGTGATGGCGTGACGGAGATGCTCATTCTCCGCAGCCGGGACCGCCGCGACTGGGGATTTCCGAAAGGGCATCTCATCGGGCGGGAGACGTCCGACGCGGCCGCCCGGAGGGAACTGACCGAGGAGACGGGTCTTCGAGAGATTCGCGTCATTCCCGATTTCTCGTCGGTCATCCGCTACACCGTCCGGCAGGGGGAGGGATGGGTCCCCAAAGAGGTGACGTATTTCCTCGGTGAAGCCGCCCCGGCCTCGGCCGTCGTGCTTTCCGACGAGCACGACGAATCCCGATGGGCGCCGCCGGCCGAGGCGCGCGCCCTCGTTGTTCACACCAATCTCCGGAACGTCTTCGATGCCGCAATGGCGTTTCTGGAACGCCGGCCGGAGGGTTGACTCGGGGATAGAGTCGGCGAGTCAGCGAGTCGGAGAGTCTGGGAGTCGAGGAGAGGAGCGAAAATCGCAGGGGGGTTTATTCATTTTGCTGGTGAGGGGCACGTCTCGGTAGTTCAATCGTCTGAAAGTCGGATCTCAAGTTCCTGCAACGCCAGGGAGTTTTTCCGAACCTTCCCGGGCGTCGCCTCCGGTCCGTCGGGGACCGGCCACGACAGTTTGATCGGTCCTGAACCTTCTTCGCGGCCCAGAAACGCCTCGTTTGTCCCGGGCGCCACCACCCAGGCGCCCAGCGAACGCCGGTCGTTCGCGGCGGTGAGGGTCACCGGTCCGGCGGTCGGTCCTCCCGGGGGCAGGGTCACGCGCATGTTCCGGGTCTTGCCGCCATCCACGGTCATGGGGAGAACCCATACCTCGCCGTTCTTGAGTGCCAGGGCCATGTCCTGGGCGCCGTCGCCGGTGAGGTCGGCGATCAATCCGGTCTGCAGGCCTTCTTGAGATTCGGGCAATATATCGCTTTCGGCCAGGTCAATGGGTCTGTGGGCGTGATGTAAATTTCGGAAACCGCGGTTGAAAAAGAGGTGTGGCGTCATATCACCATAGACGATGAAAATATCCTGTCGCCCGTCGCCATTGAAGTCGCAGACGCTCCCGGCGATGCCGCCCGGTTTGGAAATGTACGCGATGCCTCCGGAAGCGTCCATCTTGTTCTCGAATCGGCCGTTCCCCTGATTCTGCCAGAGACGGCAACCCTCCCCGGAAATCGTGAAGACATCCAATCGGCCATCCATGTCCCAGTCGCCTAGGAAGGCATCTCCCCGGCCTTCGCCCCGCGCCACCGCGCAGGTTCTGGCGTCGGTGAACACGCCGGCATCCCGGCCCGGATAGAGTAATCCGCCCTTGGCGAAGGGTTGGAGGATGTCCGCGATGCCGTCGCCGTCCAGATCGGCGACCAGGCATGGCCCCGGGGCCCCGAGGTCTTTGATGGCCGGGCCGGAGGAGGACAGGGGATTCCGGGCGAAAACGGCGTCCCGGTTCCCGTCCGGAATGAGCAGGACGGGCGCGCCCGATCCGCTCCATACCAACCCCGCGCGGCCCCTGACGCCGACCTCCAGGGCGGTCAATCCCAGACATTCCCCCTCGGGTGCGCCGGTTGTTTCTTTTCGGGAAAATGTGTTGTCGGCGCCCTGAAACCAGAGGCCAAGGTTCTTTCCATTCCAACTGGCCAGATCCAGGCGGCCATCGTTGTTGAAATCCCCCCACGTGGAGATCCATGACGACGATCCCAGTTTCAGTTGGTTTGTCCGATCCTCGAACGCCTTCTGTTTTTTGTCGTAACTGTAAATCCGGTCTCCGGAATCGCCGCCCAGGAAGAGATTCAGGGTTCCCGTATGGAAGATATCAACGGCCTGTGCCCGGCGAACCGTGCCTTCGATCCGTTCGAGCGGGATCGGCGTTCCCCACGCGCCGGTGGCCGTGACGGGCAGATTCATATCCGGATACTTGATGAGCAGTTCCCCCGCCTTGATGAGCATTTCCGTGTCTCCGTCCCAGCACCTTTGCATATGGACGCTGATGACATCCATTTTCCATGTGTTTTCGATCCCGTCCTTTTCGAGATTGATCCAATGATGGCCAACGTGCAGAAAGCCGAAGAGTTCATTTTTCTCGCCCTTTCCGGCGAAAAGAAGCGCCGGAGTGTCACCTTGTGCCGCGATAATTTTCCGGATGGCATCGGTGTGTTTCTTGTCGGTTGACCGGTTCAAGTCCAGAATTTGAGCTTTTTTCGGCAACGTGCCTTTCAGGCATCGGATGATTTCGGCGGTGCAGAGATCCTTTTCGTCGGCGGGTTTGATCGTGAGGACCAGGATCAGATCGGATTGCTCGACCAAGTCCGGCGGCTGGCGGGCCGGTCCTATTCCTATCGGTCCTATGGCAAGGGCGGTTACGCATAACAACAGAAATGAACCGACGGCGCCCAATGCGATCATCCGCTTGTTCATGGTTCTTCTCCTGTTGATCATTTTCCGGATGTGTCCACCCGGATCGTCCCGCACTCCGTAACGATCATGTCCACCGGCCGGTCATGAGTCTCGCGGGGGAGCGCCTCCCGGAGTTGGACGTGAAACGCCATCCCGACAGTGGTCGCCCGCAGGCCCGGGCCGGCGAGGAACCGGTCGTAGTGGGCGCCGCCCCGGCCGACGCGGAATCCGTCCGGATCGAAGGCTCGGCCCGGCGCCAGAACAAGATCAATGGATTCCGGGGGATGCCCGGGTCCCGGGATCGGTTCCGAAACGCCAAGCCGGCCCCGGACGAGGTCCCGCGCCGGATCGGCCACGGCCCGTGGGGTGAGCGATCCGTCGGATTCCGTGCGGGGCAGGAGAAGCGTTTTCCCGTCCGCGAGGATGGCCCGGAGGAGGTCTTCCGTGGGCAGTTCATCGGCGAGCGAGGCGTAGGCCATCACCGTCCGGGCGCGCCGGTACTCGGGAAGGGCGCGCACGGCCGCGAGGACCTCTCGTCCGGCGGATTCCCGGATGTCCGGGGGAATCTCCGCTATTTCCCGGGCGACGGCCTTTCGGATTTCTGACTTCTCCATCGTTCCAATCGCTCCTGGATGGTGGCTTCGTAACCCTGATCCGTCGGTTCGTAATAGAGTTTGTCCACGGAAAGATAGTCCTGATCCACCCAGTGCCCGGCATGGTCATGGGCGTACTGGTAGCCGACGCCCGACCCGAGTTTCCCGGCCCCCGTGTAGCCGGTGCCGCGGAGGTGCTTCGGGACGGGCTGGACCTTGTCCTCCTTCACATCCTTCATCGCCTGTGCGATGGCGAGGTACGACGCGTTGCTCTTGGGGGCCGTGGCCAAATACGTAATGGCCTGGGCCATGGGGATTACCGCCTCCGGCATCCCCACGAATTCCACGGCCTGGAGGGCGGAGACCGCGACCGTGAGGGCCCGCGGGTCGGCGTTGCCGATATCCTCCGCCGCGGCGATGACGACGCGCCGCATGACGAACCGCGGGTCCTCGCCGCCTTCGATCATCTTGGCGGCCCAGTAGAGCGCGGCGTCGGGATCGGAGCCCCGGATGCTCTTGATGAGGGCGGAGGCGGTGTCGTAGTGCTCGTCGTCGCTCCGGTCGTACCGGATGACCTTTCTCTGGGTGCATTCCGCCGCGAGGGCCTTGTCAAAATGGATCATCCCGTCCGGCCCCGGTTTCGCGGACAGGCACCCGATTTCGAGCGCCATGAGCGCCCGGCGCGCGTCGCCCTCCGCGGTCCGAAGGATGTGTTTCCGGGCCTCGTCGTCGAGCGAGATTTTGAAATTCCCGAGGCCCCGTTCCGCGTCCGCGATCGCCCGGTCCATGATGGTCGAAACGTTGTCGTCCGTGAGCGCCTCGAACTGGAAGATCTGGGAGCGGGAGAGCAGCGCCGTCGTGATGGCGAAATACGGGTTGTGGGTGGTCGCTCCGATGAGGAGGATATTTCCCTTTTCCACATCCGGCAGGAGCGCGTCCTGCTGGGCGCGGTTGAACCGGTGGATTTCGTCAATGAATAATAATGTCCGGCGACCCTCCGCCGCCAGACGCTCCCGGGCCTCGGCGATGATGCGGCGGATCTCGTCCACGTTCGAGGTGACGGCGTTGACCTCCCGGAAATCGCTTTTCGTGGCGCCGGCGATGACGTGGGCGAGTGCCGTTTTCCCGGTGCCGGGAGGGCCGAAAAAAACAAGCGACGCGAGCCGGTCCGTCTCGAGCATCCGTCGAAGCAGTTTCCCCGGCGCGAAGAAGTGCGCCTGGCCGACGAAATCCTCCGGGGTGCGGGGGCGCATCCGGGCGGCGAGGGGTCGGGCGGACTCCGGCGGGGCGGCCGCGGTTTCGGGGTCGAACAGCCTGCCGGTTTTTTTGCTGGCCATGCGCCCATTTTACGATGTTATAATCCGAACTTCCACAGGAGAGTGACGCATTCATGAACCTCCGGCCCCGGATCGGTCTGCGTCTGTCCCGGGAATCCTTTCCCGTGCGGGAGGGGATTCGTCTGGCGAAGGCGGCCGGTTGCGACGCCGTCCAGGCGGAAATCACGCCGGGCGGGGAAATCACGCCGGATCTCTCCCGGAGCGGCCGGCGGGAATTCCGGCATCTTCTGGAAAAATACGGGCTTGCCCTGTCGGCGCTGGCGGTCCGGACGGGGAAGGATTTCGCGGACCCCGCGGCGGCGGAACGCGCCGCCGCCTCCCTCGTCCGGGCGGTTGCCCTGGCGGGGGACATCGGGGCGCCGGTTGTGACATTGGCGCCGGTCGAGGTTCCGGAAGAAGGGGCTGGGGCGGACGCGCTTCACTTCATCCTTCGGACGCTTGTCGCCGCCGGGGAGCCCGCCGGGGTCCGGATCGCCCCGGGAACGGGAACCGCCGCGCCGGAAATTCTCGAGGCGTTGGACAAGGCGCTCCACGGGACGATCGGTTTCAATCTGGATCCGGCGGCGGATATTCTCGCCGGACGCTCCCCCGGCGGGACCGCTCGCCGGATCGCCCGGAAGGTTGTTCATGTTCAGGCGCGGGACGCGCGGCGGGGGGAAGGCGATCCCGCAAAAGGTGTGCGGTGCGTTCTGGGGGAGGGGGCGGCGGATGTCCCGGTTCTGGCCCGGATTCTTCTCGAGGCGGATTATGAGGGATTCTGGACGGTCGGGCCGGAGCCCGGGGATGATCCTGCAAAGGCCGTGAAACAGGCGGCAAACTTCCTTCGTCGTCTCGAAATGCCATCGGATCCGGATTCGACGTTTACGTTCCGGGGATGAAGCCACGGCGCCGGCGCGTGTGGAAGAAGCCGGCGGGAGGAATTTTTCTTCACCGGCCGGGATTTTTTGGTACCATTGTCGGCCAGAGTCCCAAAGCCGATATCATTCGGAGGTCCCACATGTTCCGGAAGCTGATCAGCCTTGTTCTTCTCGCGGGAATGGTTCTGGTGATTGGCGGGTGCAAAGGCAAGGAGACCAAGGCGGCCAACGAGGGCGCGGCCCCCGAGGTGGCGCAAACCGATGAGGCCCGCACGGAGGCCCTCCAAAAATACGAGGATGGCGTCTCTCTTTACAAGGCCGGACAGTATGCCGAGGCCAAGGCGGTTTTCACCGATATCCAGGCCGGTGGCGTGGATCTCGGACGGCGGAAGAACCGGGGCGTCAAATCCTATATCAAGAGCGCGGACAAGGCCATGGCCAAGGCGGAAAAGGCCAAGGCCGCGGAGGTGAAGGAGGAGACAGTTGTCGCCGAGGGCCCGAAGCCCGAGGAGGTCAAGGAAGTTCCGGCGGTCGAGGAAAAGAAGGAAGAACCTGCACCGGTCGAAAAGAAAGAAGAGCCAAAGGTTGAGGAGAAGAAGGAGGAGTCGAAGGTCGAGGAGAAGAAGGAAGAGCCCAAGGTTGAGGAAAAGAAGGAGGAGCCCAAGCCGGTCGAGGTGAAAGAAGAGCCGAAGGTCGAGGAGAAGAAGGAAACTCCAAAGGTCGAGGAGAAGAAGGAGGCCCTGACGCCTGTCGCGGAGGAGAAGTCGGTGAAAGGGGCGACGGGGGTTGCTCCGAAGGCTGTCGGCCAGCCCCTTGTGGATGCGCTGAAGGACGATGACAAACGCATCCGCTACGCCGCGGCGGAGGCGCTGGTGAAGATCAATCCCCGTGAACCGTTCGCGTGCGCCGACCTCGTGGTGCCGGTCCTGGCGGAGGCCGTGGGCGAGACCCGGCTCCGGACCGTTCTCCTGGTGGTTCGCGATATCGAGGCCCGCAACCGTCTGAAGGGGGTTCTCCTGGATCTTAAGTATATTGTGACTGTCGCGAAGGACGGGCGGGAGGGGCTTTCGGAGGCCAAGCGTTTCCCGACCGAGGACGTGATTCTTCTCGACGCCGTGGAGCGGATGTTCGACATCACCAACCCCATCGAGGTGGACCGGCCCGGCAAGAAAAACCCGGCCCTGGATATCCAGAGGACCATCGGGGTGATCGAAGAGTTGCGCAGGGATTTCCGCACAAAGAATCTCCCGGTCATCATCCTGACGGATCCCGCGAATGACGAGGAGGTCAAGAAGGCCTACGCCGGATTCATCCAGGGCACCCTTCCGACCCCGTGGACCCGGGAAAAGGTGGAGGGTCAACTCAAGGCTGTTTTCGAGGGGAATGTGTTCCAGTTCGATTCGAAGGCGCGGGCGCTGGAGGCGGCGCGGGCGGCCGCCCGGGCGCTGGCCTCCATCGATCCCGAGCGGTCCATCTACGCGCTTGAGCCGGTGGTGCCGAATCTGGTGGATTCGCTGGCCGTCCAGCCGGACGAGGTTCGCGGGCCCGTCATACAGGCCCTCGGCCAGGCCGGGGACTACCGGGCGGTGGAGGCCCTCCGGCAGGTGTTCGACAACAAGGACAACAAGCCGGAGATCCGGGCCGAATGCCTGACATCGGTCGGCAAGATTCTGGCCAAGAACCACGGGAAGATCACGGATCCGCTTTTCGAATCTCTCGCCTCGGGTCTTCGGGAGGAGATCGAGATCGTGCGGGCCGAGGCGGGCAAGGCGCTCGGCAAGGCGAACCTGTCCTCCGATCAGGTGAAACGCATCTACGACGACCGACGGCCGGACATGAAAAAGTAGATTTGAGGTGCGCGATGAAGCGTTTCCCGGTGTTGGGAATGGCCATGGTTGTGGCGCTCGCAGCCTTGGGGTGCGGAAAATCGTCAGCCCCGGAACCGCCGCCGAAACCCCGCGTTAATTCCTCCGACATCTACAAGGAACACGACGACGCCATGCGGGAGGCGGAAAAGAACTATCTGGCCAAGGAGAACACCTCGGCGAAGGAACAGTATGAGCTTGCCGTCAAGAAAGCGGATGAATACGAGGGAAAGGTGGATCCCGAGAACCGCCTTCTGCCGTTCGTTCGGAAGAACAAGCAGGCCGCCCAGGAGAAGATTGCCGAACTGGACAAACTCCTGGCGGTGAAGCCACCCGAGAAAACGGTCGAACCGGGAGAGAAACCGGTCAGGCCCAAGGATCCCGCCAAGGATCCCGCGGACGCGGCGCAGACGCCGAAGACCCCGGGGGATGATCCGGTGAAACCCGCGAATCCGGGTGAAACTCCGCAACCGCCCGAGAAGCAGCCGTCGGATCAGCCGGTGGAGGAACCCAAGAATCCGGCGGCCTCCACGGGGGCGATGTGGGAACTCATCCGGTTCGACGAACGGGGCAACGCCAAGGCCTGTTGCTTCCGGTTCCGCGTCCCCAGCGGGGGAGGGGGGGTCGCCCGGGTGGGGGGGATCTTCAACGACCAGAACAACGCCCCCATCAACCGGGTTTCCTTCGCCTATCTTCTCAAGGGATTCGCCATTGATGACCAGGATCCGGGAGGGGAGGCCATCACCGCGGGATCCGTGTCCATTTCCCAGGGCACTCCTTTCGAGGTCGCCGTGTTGGCGACGGGGGACAATCTCAAGAACGCAAAATTCTGCGATGTCGAGATCCTGATGGAAAGCGGCCAGGAATACAAAAACAGATTCGCCGTGAAGTAGGCGCGTTCGAGAACGATGACGAAATTAGAATGTCCGCCGGGGGGGACGCGCGATCCCCTCCGGCGGTTTCTTTTGGCGTCGCGGGAGGCCGCCGCGACGCTTCATCGGAAGGGCGCCCCGGGGCGCCGGGTGGGGGTGTGTCTGGCGGCAGGACGGGACCGGCTTGTCCGGCGGGCCCTGGCGTCGGTTGGTGGCGTGGGGGGAATCCCCTTCTCTGTCCTGGCCACCGGCAGTTATGGCCGGCGGGAACTCTGCTCTTTTTCCGACACGGATCTCCTGATTCTTCATCACGCGGCGGACACGGCGTCGGCGGCCGCCGCGGTAGGGCCGTTCCTGGCGAAACTTTGGGATGCCGGGCTTGATGTGGGGCACGCGGTGCACACCCCGGAAACCGCCGCGGAGGCAATGAGACAAGACGCCGGTTTCGCCGCCGCCGTGACGGACGCGCGACTCGTTGCCGGTGACGCGATTTTCGCCCGGGGCCTGACGGGGGAAATCATCCCGGCCTTTTTCTCCGGCTGCGGGACGGCCTTCGCCCGATGGATTCTGGAGGGGATGCGGGTCCGGCAGGAGCGCTCCGGCGGCTCCGTGCGCGTGCAGGAACCCGATCTCAAGGAGGGTGCGGGGGGGTTGCGGGATCTCCAGTCCGTCCGGTGGCTTTCCCGCGTGACGGGGGATGTCCGGATGGAGGAGGGGCTTCCGGCGGCGGTGGATTTTCTTCTTCGCGTCCGGCAGGGCCTTCATGGTGTCGCGGGCCGGCGGGATGATCGTCTGGCCCTGGAATATCAGCCCGCGGTCGCGAAAGGGCTCGGCTATGCCGATCGCGGGGGGCGGCTCGCCGCGGAGCGGCTGATGCCCGACGTCCGGCGCGCCACGGAGGAAATCCGCCGCCGGCTCGTCGAGCGCGTCGAGCGGATTCAATTGGATCCGAATTTCTTCCCCTCCGTCCGCGCAAGCCTGCGGCGCCGGCCTCTCGGCGGCGGGCTTGTGGATGTGGGGGGGCTTCTCTTCCCGGGTCCGGATTCGGAAAAATCTGCCCGGGGATGGGAGGCGGTACTCGGGACATTCCGGACCATGCAGCGTTTGAAACTTGGGATGAGCGCCGCGCTCCGGCGCGACATCCAACGATCAACCGGCCGCGCCGGCCGCCCGTCCCGGGAGCCGGGAGCGGTGTTCCTCGACATCCTGCGGGGGCGGGAACATCTTTTCGCGACGCTCTCCGCCATGCGGGACACGGGGGCGCTCGGGGCGTTTCTTCCGGAATTCGGCGCGCTCGAGGGACTTTCCCAGTACGATCGTTATCATGCCTTCACGGCGGACGAGCACGCGCTTTTGGCGGTGAAGTGGCTTGAGGAGACGGCCCGCGAACCGGCGCCGGGCGAGGAGGCGTTTCAGGAGGCGATCCGGAGGTCGGGACGCTGGGAGACCCTGGTTCTGGCGGCGCTCCTTCACGATTGCGGAAAGGCCCGCGGCAAGGACCATGCCCGACGGGGCGCGCGTCTGGTGCCGGCGGTGGCCGTGCGCCTCGGGCTTTCGCCGGAGGACGCCGTGACGCTGCGATTCCTGGTCGGACACCATCTCGAGATGGCGGACCTTTCCCAGCGGCGCGACGTGAGTGACGATCGCGTCATCCGGCGGTTCGCGAAATTGGCGGAGACGCGGGAGCGTCTGGATGAGCTGTATCTGATTACCGCCGCCGATCTGCACGCCGTGAGCCGCGCCGCCTGGACCGGCTGGAAGGCCGCGGTGCTGGCGGAACTCCACGGCAAGGCGGCCATATGCCTGGCCGAGCGGGAGGAGTTGCGGGAGGGGCAGCGCGAGGGGCGGCTCACGGCGGGGCTTCTCCGGGAGGCGTATCCGGAACGGTCCGTTCGGGAGCATCTGACGCGCATGCCCCCGGATTACTGGCGATGGGTGTCCGTCGGGGATGCCGGGCTCCACCTGGATCTTATCGCCCGCCTCGCCCATCTTCCGTTTGCGGCCGCCCGCGTCGAGAAGGCCGGGTTCTGGGATATCACGGTGGTGGCGCGCGACCGGTTGGGGTTGTTTGCCGACATCACCGGGGCGCTGGCCGCCGCCGGCGCCGGGATCCAGGCCGCCCGGGTGATGACGCGCGACGACGGAATCGTCGTGGACGTGTTTTCGGCGGTTCCCGATCCGCGGGACGGCGACCCCGAGGGGGTGTGGCGGCGGTTCGAACGGGACCTGAAGCGCGTCCTTGCCGGGGAGGTGAAGGCGGCGGACCTCGTCGTGCGGCGGCGGCGGCGGTTCTTCGAATGCCCCCGTGCGGACATCGGAACGACGCCGCCCGAGGTGCGGGCGGAGAACGGGATCCCGGGTCGCTGCACGCTTCTGGAGGTTCTCGGGCAGGACCGGCCGTGCCTCCTGCATGATATTGCCGCGTCGCTCTCGAAGGCGGGGATGGATATTCATTACGCGAAGATCGCCACAACGGTGGACCGCGCGGCGGACGTGTTCTACGTCACGGACCGGAAGGGGAAAAAGCTTTCCCGGGAACGTATCGCGGAGGTTTGCGCGGCGGTGCGGGCCGTGGTATAAGGTAGGGGCGGGTTTCAAACCCGCCCCTACGTTGCGAGATCGTGGGTTCGATGGTCTTTCTGGAGGATGAGGCGTGTTACGATTCCTGGGATTTTGGCGTTCATCGAATCGCGTCATTATTGTTGGCATGGCGATCGTGTTGTCATGGCTATTGGTGTTAATTTTGTGTTCTTGTATGGGATGGATTAACATCCAACCCATTTATAACCGGATCGTGTGTTGTCCTGAACTTGAAATCACCCTTCCTGTTGAGGGTTGCCGCATTGTGAAAGTTTCAAAAAATGGCGAGATTGTGGCGTGGAAACTCAGGAATGGCAAAGTGACGATTCCATTCGATTATGGAAAACATACGATAGACGTTGAATTTTCAAGGGATGGGAACGTATATGCCATGGGATTTTTTTTGGTGCAAGGCGGTTCATGGGATCGTTTGCGGTTGGTTCCGAATATGGAGGGACGTGACATTTTGGCTTTGCGATATAAATTGTTCGTGAATGGCCGTGAAAGACGGGATTTTGATTTCAACATTCGTAAAAATTGAACTCTGGAACTCTTGAACTCACGAACTCATTGAAGAGGCATGTGATGGCCTGGACCGGTGAAATCAAAAAGATCTCGGATAATATCTGGGAGATTCCCGTGGAATCCCGCCACGGCATGCGCGTCCCCGGTCGTATTTTCGCGAGCGAGCGGCTCCTCGCCCAGGCCCTGCGGGACAACGCCGCCGAGCAGGTGGCGAACGTGGCCCATCTGCCCGGCATCGTCGGCGCCTCGATGGCCATGCCGGACATCCATTGGGGGTACGGATTTCCCATCGGCGGGGTGGCCGCGACGGACCCGGCGGCGGGCGGCGTGGTTTCGCCCGGCGGCGTGGGGTATGACATCAATTGCGGGGTGCGGCTTCTCCGGACTCACCTCGACGCGGAGGACGTCCGGCCCGCGCTGGAAAAACTTCTCGACGGGCTCTTCCGCCGCGTCCCGGCCGGGCTCGGGGAGGGGGGCGTGAGCGTCCCCGCCGACGAATTTGAAAAACTCCTCCGGGATGGCGCGCGGTGGGCGGTGGGGCGCGGGCACGGCGCCCGGGAGGATCTCGAATTCTGCGAGGAGAAGGGCGTTTTTCCGGGAGCGGATCCGGCCGCGGTGGGTCCGCGTCCCCGCGAGCGCGGTCGCGTCCAGGTGGGGAGCCTCGGCTCGGGGAATCACTTCATCGAAATTCAGGAGGTGGCGGAGGTTTTCAACCCCGCCGCGGCGGATGCGTACGGTCTGCGGAAAGGCCAGGCGGTGGTGCTCATTCACACCGGGTCCCGTGGATTTGGCCATCAGGTCTGCGAGGAATCCCTGCGCGACATGCGGGGCGGCCCGGCGAAATACGGATTTTCCATTCCCGACCGTCAGTTGGTGGCGGTTCCGGTCGAATCCCCGGAAGGCCGTCGCTATCTTGCCGCGATGGCCTGCGCCGCGAACTTCGCCTGGGCCAACCGCCAGGTGCTGACGTCGCTCATTTGCGATATCTTTCTCGAGATTCTCGGCACGAACCCGTCCGATCTCGGGATGGCGCTTGTCTATGACCAGGCCCACAATTTCGCCCGGATGGAATCTCACATGATTGACGGCAAGCCGCGAATGCTCTGCGTCCACCGCAAGGGGGCCACGCGGGCGCTTCCCCCGGGCCATCCGGAGGTGCCGGAGGATTATCGCGACGTGGGCCAGCCGGTGCTCATCCCGGGGGACATGGGGCGCAGTTCCTACGTTTTGCGCGGAGGGCCGCGGTCCCTGGAACTCGCGTTCGGTTCGTCCTGCCACGGGGCGGGGCGGGCCATGAGCCGCAGCCAGGCCGTCAAAAAGCAATCCGGGCCGGAACTCCGCCGGGAACTTGCCTCGCGGGGGATTCTCCTTCGGGCCCACGGGATGAACACGGTGTCCGAGGAGGCGCCCTACGCCTACAAGGATGTAAGCGAGGTGGTGGGCGTTGTCCATGATCTGGGCATCGCGCTCCGGGTGGCGCGGATGAAGCCGATGGGGGTCATCAAGGGGTAATTGTTGGCGAAGCGCCAACAATGACGGGCCGCCAAAGAAAAAGGATGGCGGCCGGCGGGGGCGTTGCCCCCGCGCCCCCGGCGCATGGGGGGATCATGAAAATCACGGTGGATGTGAAGGCCCGGTCGCGGGAGGAACGCGTCGAGAAGACAGGCGATGGTCATTTTAAGGTGCGGGTGAAGGAACCGCCCGTGGACGGCCGGGCGAACGAGGCGGTCTGCCGGGTCCTGGGGAAGTATTTCAACGTGGCGCCGTCGCGGGTGACGGTGGTGAGCGGCCATACATCGAAGCGGAAAATCGTGGAGGTCTTATGACAAAATGGGTGATTCTCGCGGGAATGGGCATTGCCGCGGCGTCCTTCGCGGCGGCCGCGGATTTCCCGGCGCGCGCGCCGGCGGGCGTTCGGGCGGAGGACTATTTCACCGCGGAGGAGATCGCCCGCGGGAAGGCCTACAGCGCGTCCAAGATGAAGTTCATGGCGGCGGGCCTCGCGCTGGAACTGGCCTTCTGGGGGGTGCTTTTGTTTTCGGGAATGGCCGCGGCCCTCGAGCGGAAACTCCTCGCGCTCTCGGGCGGTCGGGTGTGGATCGCCGCGCCGTTGTTCATCCTGGCGGTTATTGTTGTTCAGCACGTCGTGGACTATCCCCTGTCGTACCTCCGGGAATTCCGGAACGAGCACGCGTGGGGGTTCTCCAATTTGACATTCGGCGCCTGGAATGCGGAGCAACTCAAGGCGCTTGTGGTTTTTCTTGTTATCGCGGTGCCGGGACTTATGGCCCTTTACGCGGTCATGCGGATTTCCCCGGACCGCTGGTGGCTCTGGATGAGCGGGGTATTCGGGGGCATTATGATTTTAATCATGTGGGCGTGGCCCATCGTCATCGCGCCGATTTTCAACACATTCACCCCGCTTCCCGACGGGGAATTGAAGGCGCGTGTTCTGGCCATGACGGAAAAAGGCGGCGTCCGGGTGGACAAGGTCCTTGTCGTGGACGCCAGCCGCCAGTCGAAGCACACCAACGCCTACTTCGCCGGGGTCGGTTCCTCGAAGCGCGTCGTTCTGTTTGACACCCTGGTGAAGGATCACACCCCGGAGGAGGTGGAGAATGTTCTCGCCCACGAAATCGGCCACTGGCGGAAAAATCACATCTGGAAGGGGCTGGTCATCGCGCTCGCCGGATTCGTCCTGTTTTTCTTCCTGGCCGATAAATTATTGGGCGCGGGCGCGGCGCGGGGATGGGGGGGGATGGCGGCGAAATCCGCCCTTGCCGGACTACCCTTGATTTATTTGCTGGCGACCGTCGTGGGATTCGCGAGCCAGCCGTTTCAAAACGCGGTGTCGCGGCACTTCGAGCGGGAGGCGGATAGGGAGGAGATCGCGCTCACGGGCCGGCCGGAGGTGCTCGTCAGTTCCATGCAGAGGATGGCCCGGACGAACCTCTCGGACGTCGATCCGCATCCGTTCAAAGAGTGGTATTTCTACAGCCATCCGTCGGTGATGAACCGGATACGGATGGCGGTGGATTATCGCAAGTAGGGGCGGGTTTCAAACCCGCCCCTACATCTCCGTTGCGTGTTTCGGGCCGGGTCGTATGATGGGCGTGGAATTTCAAGGGTTGGTGGACGCGGTTGCGGGATCGGGGGAGGGGGCGTCATGACGGACCTGCGGTTTCCCGTCGGTCGGGATGCCCCGCCGCTTCGCCGCCGGCGACTCACCATGACGGAATATCTTGCCTTCGTGGAGTTCGGGTGGAGGAATTTGCCCAAGGAAATGCGTTTCCGTGATCCCCGCCGCGACCTGCCGGTTGGCCAGCCGTTCCGGATTGATTAGTTCGGGAAGAAGGTGGGGGAGAATGAAGGGTTGAGAATGAAGATATTATCTCCCGAGTTGTCGAAATTGATTGAGGCCGTTCGGGGTTGTCTTGTTGAACGGCCGACAGATTTTTCTCGGTTAAAATCTTCTCTCTGTGATCTTCTGTCCTATTTGACGACGCCATCGGGAAGAACACATGAGAATTGCCGGGACGTGGATTTGTTCTTCTGCCTGCATGGAGATAATAATTGGAATTGGGATCATCTCCCTGAGGAGTTTCGGCTCGTGCTGGATGATATCGGTGGTCAATTGCATGATACGGTCGAACATCCTGAAGTGGCCATTAACTTCGAAAGCACTCCGGAGCAGTTGCTTGACAGAGTACGGAAAATTAATGTTTCGAATAGGTAAAAGTTGGATGGAGTAACTGATTATGTTCTTGTCGGTAGAATGTTAAATGGTGGGCAACGTGTCGACTCGCTGACTCGCCGGCTTCTTTTTGTGATTCACGCCTCATCGAGATCCGTCACCGCCCCCAAACTGCTCGACGACACGAGGCTGGCGTATTTCGCCAGCACCCCGCGGGTGTAACGCGGCGGCGGGGCTTTCCAGGATTTCCGGCGGCGGGCGAGTTCGGCCGGCGGGACATGGAGGTCCACCCGGCGGGCCGGGGCGTCTATTGAAATCACATCGCCTTCCTTCACGAGCGCGATGGGGCCGCCCGAGGCCGCCTCCGGCGCGACGTGGCCCACCACCATTCCGTGGGTGCCGCCCGAGAACCGGCCGTCCGTGACGAGGCCCACGGCATCCGCGAGTCCCGCGCCGACGATGGCCGACGTGGGGGCAAGCATCTCCCGCATCCCGGGGCCGCCCTTGGGGCCTTCGTAGCGGATCACCAGGACATCCCCGGCCTTGATTTTCCCGGCGAGGATGGCGGCCAGACACATTTCTTCCGAATCAAACACCCGTGCGGGGCCGGTGATGGACAGATGTTTCAGACCGGCGATTTTCGCGATGGACCCCTCCGGGGCGAGGGAGCCGCGCAGGATCGCGAGGTGTCCCTCCGGGTGCATGGGATTGTCCCAGGGGCGAATGACATCCTGACCGGGGCGCGGCGTCGCCGGCACCCGCGCGAGCGTGTCGGCGATGGTTTTCCCCGTCACGGTGAGGGCGTCGCCGTGAAGAAGGTCGCGGTCGAGAAGCATCTTCATCACCTGCGGCACGCCCCCGGCCCGGGAGAGGTCCAGGGCCGTGTAGCGGCCCCAGGGTTTCAAGTCGCAAAGGACCGGGACGCGTTTCCGGACGCGTTCGAAATCGTCGAGGGCGAGTTTCACCCCGGCCGCGTGGGCCATCGCCAATAAATGTAGCACCGCGTTCGTCGAGCCTCCGATCGCCATCACCACCGAAATCGCGTTCTCGAAGGCCTTGCGGGTCATGATGCGCCGGGGGGTGAGATTTTTCCGGATGGCCGCGAGGAGGGCTTCCCCCGACGAGGCGACACTCGCGGTCTTGTCGTCGTCCTCGGCGCCGAGGGACGCCGAGCCGGGCAAACTCATCCCGAGGGCCTCGATGGCGGAGGCCATTGTGTTGGCGGTGTACATCCCGCCGCAGGACCCCGGGCCGGGACAGCTTTTCCGTTCGACTTCGAGGAGGTCGTGCCGGCTGATTTTCCCCCGGGAGAATTCGCCCACCGCCTCGAAGGCGCTCACGATGGTGAGGTCCTTCCCCTGGTGCCGCCCCGGGCGGATGGTCCCGCCGTATTCGAATATCGAAGGCACGTTCACCCGCGCCATGGCGATGAGCGCCCCGGGCATGTTCTTGTCACAGCCGCCGATGGCGAGGAGGCCGTCCATCATCTGGGCGTTCGCGACCGTTTCGATCGCGTCGGCGATGACCTCGCGGGAGACGAGGGAGTATTTCATCCCCTCCGTTCCCATGGAGATGCCGTCGCTCACCGTGATGGTGCCGAAGATTTGGGGCATGCCGCCGGCCGCGCGGACCGCCGCCTCGGCGCGCCGGGCGAGGATGTCGAGATGCATGTTGCAGGGGGTGAGTGTGCTCCAGGCGCTGGCGATGCCGACGATGGGTTTCCGGAAGTCCTTGTCGCCGAACCCCACGGCGCGCAGCATCGCGCGGTTGGGGGTGCGCGGAACGCCTTCCGTGATGATCCGGCTGCGCAGGGACATGGAAACGCCTCAATCGCCGCGAATGTTATGTCATGACGTCATGAAGTCATGCGGTCATGACGCGAGAAAAAGCGCGTTATCGCTTAATCCGCGCGCTTCCGCCCCCGGCCACGTGCTCCACGTCCTCGAGCGTGATCATGGAGGTGTCGCCGCGCGTGGTCTGGAGCATGGCTCCGTGGGCCGCGCCGAAGTTCACCGCGTCCTGAGGGGTCTTCCCGTTCAATAATGAATAGGCCATGCCGCTCGCGAACCCATCGCCGCCGCCGACGCGGTCCTCGATCTCAAGCCCCTCGTAACGCTTGGAGTCGTAGAATTTCCCCTCGCACCAGAGGATGGCGCTCCAGTGGTTGACGAGCCCGGACACCACCTCGCGGAGCGTGGTCCCGACCGCCTCGACGTTCGGGTAGGCCTTCACCACACGCTCGACCATCTTTTTGTAATTCTCCACCTTGAGGCCCTTGTAGCTCTCGTCGGTCCCCTCGGCCTTGAATCCCAGCACCTTCTCGAAGTCTTCTTCATTACCGATGAGGACGCGGATGTAGGGCATGACTTCCTTCGTTGCGGCCTGGGCGTCCTTGGAACTCCATAGTTTGCTCCGGAAGTTGAGGTCGTAACTCGTGACGGCGCCGGCCTCGTGGGCGGCCTTGAGGGCCTCCTTGCAGACTTTGGCGCAGTCGGGGGAGAGGGCGCTGAAGATGCCCCCCGTGTGGAACCATCGCACCCCGCCGGCGAACACCTTCTTCCAGTCCACTTCGCCGGGGGTCATGTGGGCCGCCGCCGCGTGGCCGCGGTCGTACATGGTGACGCTTCCGCGGACGCTCGTCCCCACCTCGGTGAAGTTGAGCCCGATGCGGTCCTTCCGGCCCACGCCGTCGTAGGGAACCCAGACGACGTTGGAAATATCCACGCCGGCGGACCGCGCGTGGTTGGCGATGAGGGCCCCGAGGGGGTTTTTCACCAGGCGCGAGATCCATCCCGTGCGCATTCCGAGGCGCGACAGGGCATAGGAGACGTTGTACTCGCCGCCGCCCACCCAGACTTCGAGTGTGTTCGCGAACTCGATGCGGCCGTGGGCGGGGGGGGACAGGCGGATCATGCACTCCCCGAGGGTGAGGCAGTCCAGTTTGCAGGACTCTTTTGCGGAAATCTTCATGGAGCAGACCTCCCTTTAAAAGTGACTTCCGCGTACTATAATGCATCTCATGAATAAATTCAAGACGGCGGTGTTGCTGGTTTTTGTCCTGGCCCTCGCGGCCGGGTGCGGACGTCCCGCCGCGCCGGAATCACCGGGGGCTTCCCCCCGTACGGACTCGTCTGCCGCCGTTCGCGGGATTCCCCCAGAAATCAAGGCGCGTGCGGATTACGCGGTCATCGTGAGTCTCGACGGGTTGCGGCCGGACGCCATTCCGAAGGCCGAGGCGCCGGTTCTCCAGGGGCTCATCCGGCAGGGCGCCTTCGCGAAGGCCCGGGGCACGATGCCCACGGATACCCTCCCAAGCCACGTTTCGCTCGTCACGGGGCTGGAGGCGCGGCGGCACGGGGTGGATTGGAACGACAGCCGCGGGGGGAATGTCGAGTTTCCGACGGTGTTTTCCACGGTGAAGCAGGCGGGGCGAACGACGGCGCTTTTCTTTGCAAAGGGGAAGTTGCGATATCTGGCCAGGCCCGGGGATGTGGATTTCACATACGGTCCGGAACCGGACGGCTTCAGCCGGCGGGATGTTTCGGCCGCGGGGATCGCGGCGGCATTCGCCTCGGAATGGCCCCGTCGAAAATTCGCCCTGACGGTCGTTCATTTCGCCGAAATGGATGCCGCGGGACACTCCACCGGATGGATGTCATCCGATTACATCAGGGAACTTAATTTCGTGGATCAGGCGGTGGGGATTCTCGTGAAGACCATCGGGGATGCGGCCCTCTCCGACAAGACGGTTTTTATTGTCACGGCCGATCACGGGGGAATGGACCACACCCACGGAGGGGATTCCCCCGAGGAAATCACGATTCCGTGGATCTGCGTGGGGCCGAATGTGAGCCCCGGGCTTTCCGTGAAGAATCCCGTCCGTCTCGTGGACACGGCGCCCACCGCGCTGGCCTTCCTGGGGCTTGTGTTTCCGAAGGGAATTGACGGGAAAGCGGTGGGGGAGGTCCTTCCATGAATCCGACGAAAATGCCGGAGAAAAGCGCCGCGTGGATTTTCCGGGAGGGCGTCCGCATTTTCGGGATGTGGGAACCGCTTTATTTCGTACGCATGAGCGCCGGAAGAAGCGGTGACAACCAGAAGCGGATTTATGATTTCCAGCGGAGCCGCGCGTTTCTGGAACATATCGCAAGGAAAGGATGCAACCAGGTCTGGTTCAACTGGTGGAAAGGCTACGGGATTGAGCACGAGCGGGAATGCCAGGATCAGGTCGCGCGGCTGTTCCCCGTGTGCCGCGACCTTGGCCTGCGGGCGGTGTGCTATCATTCGTTCGGGTCACTTACGCTCGACACCCTTCTCCGGGAGGAGCCGGACGCGGTGAACTGGGTGGCCCGGACCCAGCACGGGCAACCCACAAGCTGCCAGGTGACGTTCCAGTGTTTTCGCCGGCGTCCATGCTTTACCTCGGAAGGATACCTGGGCTACATGGAGAAGGTTCTCGCGCGGGCGATCGACGCCGGGGCCGACGGAATCCATTTCGACAACATCGGGATACAGGCGGAGCCGGAGGCCTGTCATTGCGAACGGTGCGCGCGCCTGTTCCGGGAGTACCTGCAGGAGCGCTACGCCGGGGATCGCGGGGAGGAAATCTTCGGGATGCGGGATTTCTCCCATGCCACCGTGCCGTGGTTCAATCAGCACAACCCGGCGGCGAAGTTCTGGCGGGCCATGCCGCCGCATCACTGGGCGTGGATTGATTTCAAGTGCCACGCGCTCGGAGGCGCCATCCGGCGCCTGGCGGATTTCATCCGCCGCCGCAATCCCAACGTCTTTGTGGAGATGAATGCCGGCGCGGGGGATGGATTCGCATCGGCGTTCTGGCGCGGGATTGATTTCGATCTCATGTATCCGGGAATCCATCTGATCTACGACGAGGCGAATCCCGTTCCGGGGTTAAACGCCAAAGGCGCCCTCATCGGGCCTTGCCGCGCCAAGAAATGGGTGCGGGCCTTCGGCGGCGCCCATCTGGGGCCGAGCAGTGTCCTGGATTTCTGCGAGGACCGCGCCGCCTCCACGGCGCCGCTGGCCTTCTGGAAAAAATACAAGGCGTATCAGCTTCGTGCCGTGTCCTGCGCGCGCGTCGCGGTCTTGCGCGAGCGCAACAGCCTTGCCTACAACCGCTGGGACCCGTGGGAGGAGACGCTTGCCATCGAGCAATATTTCATCGAGCGGCGCATCCCGTTCGATTTCGTCCACAACGGGAGCTTGAACGGTCTCAAGGGCGCATACGATCTGCTCGTCGTCGCCGGCGCCGAGGTGATGGCCGACGGGGTGAGGGATGCCATCGTGAAATATGTCCGGGGCGGCGGCCGTCTGCTCCTGACCGGCGCCTCCGGGGTTTACGACCGCTACTATCGCATCCGTCGCCAGCGCGTTTCCCGGATCCGGACCATGAAGGATTACGAAAAGGCCTTGAAGCCGCTGAACGCCTTTCATGAACTCATCGGGTCCGATTCGCTCGGCTCCGGCGGGAATGTCATCCGGCGGAAAGCGGGGAAGGGGCGTGTGGTGTGGATCCGCGCGATGGACGTTGACCGGAAGCCGCGCACGCCGGAGAACTGGGACATCGGTCATGACGGGCTGATGCTTCCCCGGAATGCCGCGGACATCGACGCGGCGTTGGACGGGCTTGTCCCCGCGGGGTTTGGCGTCCGGGTGAAGACGGAAGGGAAAATCTATGTCCACGTCGCCCGCCGGGAGGACTCGGGCGAGTGTCTGGTGCATCTGGTCCACCATCGGTATCCCGAGAAAACGGCCCGGGCGGTGGTGAGCCTCGACATCCCGGAACGGCCCGCCGCCGTGGTATCCATTTCGCAGGATGACAAGGCGGAGAAGTATCCCGAGCGGCCTGAGAAGTTCCGGTTTTCCGGCGGAAAACTCACGGTGACGGTGGAGGGCATCAAGAACCACAGGACGGTCATCGTGCGGTTCTAAATCCCGGCAACTGGGGTCGGAGGGCGATTACGACTCCGGCGTCCCGATGGGCGTGGAGGTCTGGGCGGCCACCGGCGGCGCGAGCAGTTTGACGTGTTTCCCAAGGTGGGTTTTCAGGACGCCGTCGTAGGTTTCCTCTTCCTTCACGAGAAGCGCCATGATCCGTTCCTTCAGGGCCGGGTCGAGCAACACCGATCCGAACGTCACGTGGAGAATTTGCCGGCCGGGATCCTTGTCCAGGTAGTCGCCTTCCAGGCGCGCGTCGGGGAGCTTGTCCGGCGGCGCCACGTCCTTGAGCGCCGCCGAAACGTGGTAGGTGGCCTTGTCGGTGTCGTAGCGGTCGCGGCAGAATCCGACGATCTCCCGGAAAAACGCGGTGTCTTTCCGGGCGGCCACGCGCAGGGCCTCGAGGTAGCTCGTCCCCGCCGTTTTCACATGGAAGAAGGGGTGCATGACGCGGGCGAGGGCGGGGTAGACGGCGAACTTGTCGCTTCCGCTGTGGACGCTGATCTTGTACGCCCCGTGCTTTTGGGAAATGGCCTTGTGGCGCCGGAGGGCCGTCTCAAAGTGGGCCGGGTCGCCCTTGTAGTCCACCCCCTTTTCGAAATGGCCCGTGAAGCGGGGGGCGAGGCTGGCCAGGTGCACCTGGCGCTCCTGCAGTTCCAACACGATGAACAGGTGCTCGGCGGTGGTCGTGGGGAGGGAGGTTTCGTCCACGGACATCTCGATCTCAAAGGGTTTCGTCCCCATGACGCGGGAGGCGTGCTGGGCCATTTCCGCCGCGTGTTTCACCGCCCGTCCGTATTTCACCGCGGTCCGGAAGAGGGTCTCTTCGTCGAACGTCACCGTGAAACCGTCCGGGTCGCCCTCGATCGGGAAGACGAAGGAGCGTTCGAGGTAGCGTTTGCGCCAGTGGTAGGAGCCGCGGACGGCCTGCGTCGTTTTCTCGTATTTGTCCCGGAGAACGTCCGGCGGATCCTGGTTGACATGGTCGTCCACGAAGGCGGAGGGGTCGAGCGTGAAGAAGTTGAATCCGGCCCCGGCCATCCGGTCGATGTCTTCCGTGGTTTTCAGATGGTCGGCATCGGCCCCGAAGCCGTCCGCGTAGCCCGACAGAAAGGCCCCGAACGTGGCGTCATCCATGACCTGGCGCGGGGTGCGGTTCGTGCGGGCGAGTTCCCGGATGGACTGCTGGGCGAGGATGGGGAAGAGTCCCGAACCCCTCACCGCCGCAACGTGGCCCGGTGTGGCCAGGCCCAGCCGGTCGCCGAAACCGAAGGAGGGGGTTGTGCCGGGCGGTTTGGCTCGGAGGAAAGGCAGGAGCGACCGGAGGACCGCCATGTTCTCCTCGTTGGCGGGAAGGATGTGCAGGGCCATTTCCCTTCCGCCGCGGGTCGTTCCCGTGAACCGGGATTTCCAGGCCGGGGCGAGGACGGCGGAGTGGAGGGCGAGAAGGTGCCGCGCGGCCCCCTTTCGGGCCGCGAGAAAAATCCCGTCCAGGACCGTGACGGCCGATGCCGGATACAGGGTCCATGCCGCGGATTCGTCGGGTAGCGCGGCCGATTCCTTTTCGAGAAGATCCCGGAGGGATCCGGCGAGGGCGTCGGCGTCGCCGGCCTCGAGGTGGCGGGGCGTTTTTTCGCGGGTGATGAGCTTTCGGGGGTCCATGTGAAATCCTGTTTTGGAGGAATTTCCCATTCTAATGGGGTCTCCCGCCGATTCCAGCGGAATGTCGCACGGGGAAGCGGGGCGGCGGCGGAGCCCGGAGAATCGGGAACGATAATCGTGGACGCCCGGAGTGGACCGGGTATAATTCGCCTCCGGAAGAGGGGATGGCCGCTCCGGCCCCCGGTCGGGAGCGCCCCGCATATTGACGGGAGGCCGTTCGTGGTTGTTTATGCCCTCGGGGTGCAAAGTTACACCTTTCGCAAGTTCAAGGAGCTTCAGACGCTCGCGGACAGCGTCAAGGCGGCGGGGCTTGGTCATATTGAATTGTATGGCGGACATCTTTCTCCGGACGCGGGGGCTGAAAAGGTCCATGCGGGGGTCGGCGTTCTGAAACGGGCAGGGTTCGTGATAGACGCCTGTGGCATCTTCAAGTTGACGGCGGACGAAGCGGCCACCCGGCGAATCTTCGAACTTGGAAAGGCCGCGGGCGTCAGGGCCATCGGCGGCGATCCTGACCCGGAGGCCGTGCCGCTTCTCGACCGGCTCACGGAGGAGTATCGTATCCCCGTTGCGGTTCATAATCACGGCCGGAAGCACCGCTATGGTTCCCCGGAACAGCTCGAGGCCCTCTTCAAGGGCGCCAGCCCCCGTATCGGCCTGTGCCTTGACACGGCGTGGCTTCTGGATTCGGGCGGGGATCCGGTCGCGGCCGTGGGGCGGTTCGCGAGGCGTCTCTTCGGCGTCCACCTCAAGGATTTCGTGTTTGGCGCCGACGGTTCCCGCAAGGATGTTATTCTCGGGGACGGCGGGCTCAAGCTTGCGGGATTCTTCGACACCCTGCGCGCCGTCGGCTTCAACGGGTATCTCACCATCGAGTACGAGGGGAATGCCGACAACCCGCTGCCGGAACTGAAGGCATGCGTGGCGCGGGTGCGACCGTTCGCGGAGGGACGGCGGGAGGAGATGTAGCACGGCGCCAGGGCGGAAGATGATTGTATGGCACGAAGACCGGATCATCGGAGGCCGGTTTCCGGGGGCGTGGTACTGGGGGAGGCGTTGCCGCATGCCCGGCGAGACCGAATTTGACATTCAGGGCGCACTCGAGCAGAGTACGTCCCGGACGACGCTCGAGGAGCTTGCCAAGCGCGGCATCAAACGCGTCAAAGTCCTCAACGAGCCCCAGATCAAGCAGTTCATCGAGGAGGCCGTCCAGCGCATCATCTCGACCCGGACGACGGTGCTGTCCGAGCAGGAGCGGCAGAAGATCATCGACGCCTCGCGGAAGGAGCTCGACCGGCTCGTCCGTGAGCACACCGCCACGAAGGAACAGGCGGAACTGGCCGAGCAGAGCAAGAATGATCTCATCCGGCAGGTCGAGAACCTGCAGCAGCAGCTGGCCGTCCTGAACAAACTCCGGCCGGAGGAGGGGCGGAAACGTTTCGAGGAGGGGGTGGCGTCCCTCCGCCCGAAGCTGGAGGAACAGGAGAATCGCCTGCGGACGCTGGAGCAGGAGGCACAGGCGGCGGAGGATCGGCGCGCCCGCGAGGTGACACAGGTCAAGGCGGCATTGGCCGAAGCGTTGCGGCAGGCCGGCGAGGGCGCCGCGCGCCAGGCCGCCGAGGCGGAAGGGCTGAAGCAGGAGATCGCGAACCAGCGGCGCCTCGCGGAGGAGGTTGCGAATCGGCGTTTCGAAGAGGGCGCCGCCGCGCTCCGTCCGAAACTGGAGGAACAGGAGAATCGCCTGCGGACGCTGGAGCAGGAGGCGCAGGCGGCGGAGGATCGGCGCGCCCGCGAGGCGACACAGGTCAAGGCGGCATTGACCGAAGCGCTGCGGCAGGCCGGCGAGACCGCCCGGGTGCGATTTGCGGAGGGCGCTGCCTCGGTAAAGCCCGAAATCGAGGCCCGCGAGGGGAGGATCCGCGAGCTTGAGGCCGAGGTGCGGGCGCTTGTGGGCCGGGTGAACGAGCGCGACGAGCTCCGGGGGCGACTGGATGATCTGGGCCGGCGGGACGATCGCATGAAGGGGCATCTCGAGACTCTTTTTCAGAATATGGTGGAGGGGCTGGACAAAAAATTGCAGAACCTGCGCATCCGCGCCGCGGCCAGCGGGGAGGCCTTCGAGCCGGGGAGCGTGTCCCTGGAGAATCTCTTCAAGGAGGAACTCGAGAGCAACCTCGCCAAGATCGGCATTCAGGAGAAGTCCGACTCGGGCGGGATGGACGACGCGCTGGCAAAACTCAAGAAGTTGAGGGGTTCCTGATCAACCAACGTCCGTTTGACTTTTTCGGAGGTCTGTCATGACGCATAAAGGCAAGGGGCTGGATATCGGGACGGTCAATCTCGTCGCCGCGTTTCAGGACGAGAAGGGGAAGATCGTCACCAAGAAGCAGCGGAACGCCTTCATCGAAGTGCCGTTGGACGCCTACAGCAAGAACATGCTGACGAAGCTGAAGGTTCCCTACGTCATGCAGAACCGGAAGATGTTCGTCCTCGGGGACGCGGCGTTCGAACTGGCGAACATCCTGAACAAGAACATGCGCCGGCCCATGAAGGATGGGCTCATTTCCTCTCGGGAGGCCGACGCCCTGCCCGTCATGCGCCTGCTCATCGAGAGCATCCTGGGCAAACCCGAGGAGGAGGGGATGGCTTGCTACTACAGCGTGCCCGGGGATCCGATCGACAGTGATCTCAACGTCGTCTACCACCGCGAGGTGTTCGACGGACTCCTGAAGAGTCTCAACTACACCCCGCGGTCCTTCGTGGAGGGGCATGCGGTGGTGTTCGCGGAACTCTCGGATGATGATTTCACCGGGATCGGGATTTCCTGCGGCGGCGGGATGTTCAACGTCTGCGTGAGTTACCGTTCCATGCCGGCCCTGGCCTTCTCCACCTCCCGCGGGGGCGACTGGATCGACAACAATGTCGCCAATGTCCTCGGGATCAAACCGGCCCGGGCGACCCTCCTCAAGGAGAAGGGGATCGATCTCACCAAGCCGAAGAATCGGGAGGAGGAGGCGGTTGTCATCTACTACCGGAACCTTATTAATTACACCCTCACCAATATCAAGACCCGTTTCGAGACGTCGGACAACATGCCCAGCTTTCCCGATCCCGTGCAGATCGTCTGCGCGGGGGGGACCTCGATGGCGGCGGGTTTTATCGCGGTGTTTGAGGAGGAGTTCAAGAAGGTGGATTTCCCCATCGCGGTGAAGAATATCCGGCTGGCATCCGACCCCTTCTACGCGGTGGCGAAGGGGTGTCTCATGGCGGCCTTGAGTGAGTGACATGAAGGAAGCGCGGCGGTTCCGGGAACAGCTCTTCAGTCTCCTTCGCAGCGAGGGGGAGAAGGGGGGGGATGCCGCCCTCGTGGAGCTCGCGCGCCTGGGGGCCTATGCCCGCCAGCGCATGATGTCGGGGATGGCGGCCCGCTACAACCTTTCGTCGGAATGGGTGGGGTTTCTCAACCGCGTTGTGCTGGCGGGGGAGACGGCCTCAAGCCCGCGCGAAGGCCGGCGCCACTGGCAGTATTTCCTCGAGACCGGGCGGCGCCTCCAGGCCGGGGGGGCCACCCCGGCGCTTCTGGAGGATCTCCGGCGGCACGTCCAGGACATCGTGGTGCATGAGGCATCGGGCGGCGGGGAGTTTTCCGGAAAGCTCGCCGATTTCTCGATGCTCGACATCCTGCCGTGTCGGGGGTTGGACGTCGGAACCACGAACATCGTCGGGGTGGTGCGTCGGAAGGGGAACGGCCTCGACTGTTTCAACCTTCAGCGGAATGCCTTTCTCGATGTGCGTTCCGATGCCTTCACCGGAAGAATGCTTCAGCACCTGGGCATTCCGCATATCCTCCACGGCGGCCGCGGCTTTGTCGTCGGGGACGCGGCGTTCGAACTCGCCAACATCTTCCAACGGAACACACGCCGGCCCATGAAGGATGGCCTCATCAGCCCCCTTGAACAGGAGGCCCTCCGGATGGTGGAGATTCTGATCCAGCGGGTCCTCGGGAAGCCGCGCCGGGAGGGTGAGCTCTGCGCCTTCTCCGTTCCGGCGGATCCCACCGATTCCGGGCGGAACGTCATCTACCATCGCGGGGCGCTCGAATCGCTCCTGCACCGGCTGGGGTTCACGCCCAAGGCGGTTGTCGAGGGGCACGCGGTGGTCTTTTCGGAACTCGAAGAGAGCGATTACACGGGCATCGGCATCTCCTGCGGCGGCGGGATGTTCAACGTGTGCCTTTCCTACAAGTCCGTCCCGGCGGTGGCCTTCTCGACCTCCCGGGGGGGCGACTGGATTGACGAGAACGTGGCGGCCTCATTCGGTATGACCACGAGCGAAGTTTGCTCCGTGAAAGAGGGGGGGGTGGATCTTCTGAAACCCGGAAACCGTGTCGAGGAGGCCATTGTCATCTACTACCGGAACCTCATCCAGTATACCCTTCAAACCATCCGGGAGCGTTTCGAGAGCGGGCACGGCGTCCCGTCCTTCCAGAAACCGGTGGACATCGTATTGAGCGGGGGGACTTCTCTCGCAGGGAATTTCACCCGGGTCTTCCGGGAGGAGCTTGAGAAGTCCCATCTTCCCATTGACGTGGCCGAGGTGCGTCTCGCGCGGGATCCCCTGCGGTCGGTTGCCCGCGGGTGCCTCCAGGCCGCCGTCGAGGAGATGCACGCGCGACTGGAGATCGAAATCCCCCTGTGATTGGCTGAAATTCCAAAACGAAAGATTTTTTGGGTTTGGGGGATGTTCAATCCCCGTCCCTGTCTTCCTCGTCCTGCCCGTGCAACACGTTCATGTTCAGCCGGACCCCGAAGGCGCTTCGGACGCTGGCGATGTCGAAGAACCGGTCGCGGAGTGTCAACGGCCGGACGGTGCGGAGCTCTTTGAACGTGCCGAGACACATGCAGGTCAGCAACCGGAGTACGGTGGAGAGCGCCAGGAGGATCATGAAGTTGGAGGTCAGTCGGAGACGCCAGGGCCCGAGGACCATCTCGTCCGGCAGGTGTTTCGTGAGCCACATCCCGATCATGCACCCGGCAAAGACGCCGATGCCCACGACGACATTGAAGTAGGCGACGCACCGCGCGCGTTTGGCCGGGGTCACGGCATCCAGGATGTAATTCCCCATGCTCAGACTGAATCCCGCCCACGACGCGCCGGTGAAAATATTGAGCAGGGTCAGGATCCAGAAATTATCGGTCAGCATCCAGGGAATCGGGATGAACAGGATCGTCCAGGTCGAGATGGCGATGGTGCGTTTGTTCCCGAATCGGTCGCTGAAGCGTCCCCAGAAACGGAACGTCAGGATGGAGGAGATCGCGGTCACGGAGTTCATCACGGCGTAGTGCCACGGTTTCAGGGCGAGGACGTCGAACATGTATGGCAGATAGAACGGTCCGGCGACGTTCGCGGCGAGGTGGAAAAGCCCCACAAAAAGAACAAAGCGGGCGTAATTCGAATCGGGCGTCCGCCGGAGAAACTGCCAGAACGTGAAGGCGGTTTCCGGCTCGGGGACATAGGGCGGATCTTCCATCCGGGCGATGTGCCGGGCGCTCCGCCACCGGGCGATCGCGGAAATGCCGAAGGCGGCGGCAAACACGTATCCGGCCGCCCGCCCCTGGCCGGCGAGGGTAAGCGCCCCGGCGACGGCCAGGATGGACAATTGGGTGACGGAGGCGCTGGTCCACTGGAGCATCGAGAAAAGGCGTCCCCGTTTGTCGGGGGGGATGATGTCCCCGATCATGCTGCTCCAGGCGGGAGTGCAGAAATGGCCCGCGACGAAGGCGAAGGCGACGAGGGCGAGAAAAAGTTCGAGGGATGACCAGATGGCGGATACGGCCGCGAGCACGCCGAGGAGGGCGTAGGCGAGGGCCTGGAGAAGGACCGAATTGACGATGAGAGGTTTCCGGCGGGGGAAGGCATCGAGGACATTCGCGCACACCGCCTGGGAAAGGGGGCCCAGGAGCTGGGGGAGTCCCGCGAGGTAGCCGTAGACATGCTTGGGAATTCGAAGGTGCGCTCCGAAAAGACCCAGGCTGTTTTCCCCCGCGCCGAACATCACCGCCCAGCAAAGGTTATGACGGATGGCGCGGCGGAGCGAGGGATCGTGTCGGGTTTTATGGGGTGCGGGCATGGTCGGCACCGCCGCATTATAATAGGAGAAAAGCGGGGGGCTCAATCAATATGGAAACGCACCGGGCCTCCTAAAACCGCCCGCGGGGGGCGGCCAAGGAGGCCCGGTTTCGTTACGTCGAAGGTTCCATCCAAGCTACTTCTTTTTCTTCTTGGTGGTCTTCTTCGCGGCCTTCTTCGTTCCGCAGCAGCAGCACTTCGCCATGGTCGCTCACCCCCTTTCCCTGCCATGGTAGCAGTGTTCAAAATGAAAACAAGAGCGATTCGATGCAACCGTGTGAAAACAATTCCGCTGGGGGGATTGAGGAATGCCTGGGGGCGTGCGTTGTCGCTTGACTTCGTAACCATCTTCAGGGATGATGAAAATCCCTTTGGAGGATGTGAACCGTGCGACATTTTCTGTGTGTGGTGTTGGCGGCGGGATTTGTTTCGTCGGTTTTGGCGGGCGCGTCCGCGCCTCCGCTCAAGTCCGAGGACGGTTTTCCGGCGATTTCGTTCGGCGACATCGCGGCCGGCGATGTGGGCGGCGGCTGGGGCGGCGTCCAGACCGAAGGCGATATCAAGTACCGTGTCGCGGCGAAGGGCGGCGAGAAGACGTTCAAGGTGAAGGCGTGGTGGGCTGCCGGCGCCCTTCGGCCGGCGGAGAATACCGTTTATGTGATGACGGTTTATTACAAGGACACCGCGAAGACGCCGGTCAGCTTCGCTTCCTACGGCAATCCGGTGCGGCACATGGAACGGCTTCATCGTTTCGGAGGCACGGGCGACGGCCGGTGGAAAACCGCGGCGGTCCCCGTCGGCTGGGACAATCTTCTCCGCCTGCCGGGGGATCGGGAGCACACCTCTTTCGGCATCACGGCGGACGAGGACCTGCCCGTTTCGGCGATCACGATGCGGCGCGCCGTGAAGTCCGACGAAGAGGCGTTCAACAGCGAGACCCGCGCCTGGGTCGCGGGCGCGCAGTCCAATCGCGGCAAGGATCTTGCGCTCAAGATCGAGCCCCCCGCGTTCACGGCGCCGGCGAAGGAACTTGTCGTTTTCCCCTGGCCCGCCATGGCGGTTTTACAGCAGAACGGTCAGCCCAAAACGGAACAGATCGGCGCTCCTGTTAAAATTCGCATGTGCCTGAATGAAATCGAGGGAGGGTCGTTCGGCGTGTACGCCCACGGCGCCGATCTCAAGGGTGTGAACTATACCGTGAGTGAACTCCGCGGCCCTTCCGGCGTTCTCAAGGCCGATGTGGTTCGCCGCACGGCCGAGTACTGTCTTGTTCAGGCTCGCGAGAACAAACTTCGGTGGTTCCCCCTGCGGCTGTGGCCGGCGTATCCGGTGGACATCGAGAAAGGGCGTTCCCACTGGTTTTTGTTCAACCTCAAGACGCGGCGCGGCGAGGCGAAACCCGGCTTGTACAAGGGCGAGGTGACGATCACCGCCGGCGGCGCGCGGGGGGCGCTCCCGCTGGAGGTGGAGGTGTTGCCGGTGGATCTCCTGACGATGGAGGAGGCGGGGCTCACCATGGGAGGGTGCACCACGGGGCTGGTGCCGATACACGACATTTCCTTTCAGGCGGACTACAATCAAAACGGGACCAATCTCTGGATTGCCAGCATATCGCCGGAGATGTCGGTCAAAGACGGAAAGCTCGTGGTGGACTGGACGTATCTCGACGATTGGATGCAGGGGGCCAAAAAGCGCGGCCTGACCAACATCGTTTGGTTCCTGGGCGGAAACCCGTACGGATTCCCGAGCACGATGTCTTTGCAACGCGAGTTGTACCGGCTTCAGGCGGGTGGAGGAAAGGATAGCAACAAGGAATTTGTGAAGAAGATGAATGAGGAGGGACAGCGCGAGAAAATCCTTTCGGAGGTGCGTCCGCTGTTTGTGGATTTCAACCGCCAGCTTTACACGCATTCCAAAGAGGCGGGCTGGCCCGAAATCGTCGTGACGCCGTTCGACGAGCCGGCGAAATGGAGGCAGACCCGGAAGGACAAGAGCTACGCCGACGCGATCGGCACGGGTTCGTGGATCAAACCCAAGTTCAAGGAGGATTGCGCGGCCATCCGGGAAGGCGCGCCCAAAATGCCGATCTACGGTTCGATTCATCACGCGGTGCCGGGGCTTCCGTTCCTCGGCGATGTGGATATTTTCTGCACGAACGCCATCGGGGAGGACGCGGCGTTGGGCGACAAGGTGCGCGCGGGCGGCAAGACGTTCTGGCAGTACACCGGCGTTTTTGGAGGGGGAGAGCCCGGCAGCGCCCGGTTCACGTTTGGTTTCTTCTTCGGGTCCTACGATTCCCGGGGGTCCCTGTGCTGGGCGTACAATTGGGGGCAGGGGTTCGACACCTCGGAGGGCGACAACTGGCTGTACGCGTGGCAGACGCCGTTCGACACCATCCCGTCGCCGTACTTCGAGGGCGTGCGCGAGGCGTGGGACGATCGCCGGGTGATTGAGACGTACAAGAAAAAATTTGCGAACGATGCCGAGGCGATGGGAGCGCTCGACGCGATTTTCAAGGCCGCTCAGAAGAGCCAGGCGGGCGGAGGGCGCGATTTGGTCAACGAATTCTGGACGGCCATCGACGATGCCGGCAAACTCGGCGCCTGGCGGAATCAGTTGCTGGACCACCTGGTTAAGGCCGGCAGTCCTCCGAAATGAGAGGCAATATTAAACAGACTTGAATGGAACTGGTTTTTTCTGCGAGTCACGATCCACGAGACCCGAGCCACGATCCTGCGCCTTCAGTTGAAAGTAGTGTGTCCTCGGAGACACCGTCGGTGTCACCTTCTCGATGAATCCCTCGGCCCGGAGCGCCGCGAGGTCCCGCGTCGCGGTGCCCTTGGCAATGCGGAGGATGACGGAGATCTCCAGGCGCGTGAGAGGGCCGTGTTCCCGGAAGAGGGCTCGCAGGCGCTCGAGTCGCCGCAGAGGGCTCCGGCCGCCGCGGAGGAATTCCCCGACGTCGCCGGTCGCCGATGGCGCATGCGGGGTGGAAATACCCGTCTCCGGAACCCGGACTACGGGACGGGTTTCCTCCGGGCGTTCCGGATCCGTGACGGGCGCGTCCGTCGCGAGAGGGGATTCCGGCGCGGCCGGGGGATCGGGCGTCTCCGCGCGGAGGTCCAGATCCGCGGTGTCGTAGGACAATTTGTCGGAGTGCAGGAGCCGCATCCGCTCGATGACGTTCCGCAGTTCCCGGATGTTTCCCGGCCAGGCGTGAAGCGTCAGCCGCCGGCGCACGTCCTCCGACATCACGGGCCTCTGGCCGTCGCGCCGGCCCTCGGATAGAAAATAATCCGCCAGCGGCAGGATGTCCTCCGGCCGCTCCCGCAGGGGGGGCAGGCGGATTTCGAGGCGATTCAAGCGGAAGAGGAGATCCCTTCGGAATGCGGCGCGCCCGGCCATGGCCGTCAGATCCGCGTTCGTCGCGGCGACGATGCGGCAGGCGATTTTCCGGTTCGCGGCGCTGCCGACGGGCCGGATCTCGCCCGTTTCCAGCACCCGGAGGAGGGCCATCTGGAGGCGCGGCGGGATGTTGCCGATCTCGTCGAGGAAGACGGTTCCCTTCCCGGCCTCCTCGAAAATCCCCCGGTGGGCCGCGACGGCCCCCGTGAACGCCCCCCGGGCGTGGCCGAAGAGTTCGCTCTCCAGGAGATTTTCCGGGATGGCCCCGCAATTCACGGCGAGGAACGGCGCCCGTGCGCGCGGGGATTCCTCGTGGAGGGCTCGCGCGACGAGTTCCTTGCCGGTCCCGGTCTCCCCGGTCACGAGGACGAGCGTATCCAGAGGCGCGTAGCGGCGGATGGTCTGGCGGATGTCCCGGGTGGCGGCGCCGGCGCCCTCCAGGCGTTCGACCCCGCGGGATTCTTCGATCACGGGGAAATCGGCCGCCGCGCCCGCGCCGCTCCGGGCCGCCGCCGCGGCGCGTCCGAGCGCCAAGACATCCCCCGGCGAAAGTTCCAGGGCCAGGCGCAGTTCGAAATCGAGCCGTTTCGCCGCGTCGTATCGTTCCACCGCCCGCAGGGTCTCCGCCATCGCCAGTGCGGCGTGGTCATGGTTTCCCCGGAGCCAATATGCCCGGGCGAGGAAAAAATCGTCGAGGTAATTCCGGTAGCCCGATTTCCAGCGGTTTCCGAGGATGCGCATGGCCGCCTCGGTGTTCCGCGAGGCCAGTTCCGCCCGGACCAGGGTGAGCGATTGAAATCCCACATGGAGGTGCGCCATGGGGTCGCGTTCCGTGTAGGCCCGGGCTTGCCGGAGGGCTCCGTCCGCGTCCCCGTCCAGAAGGCACTGGGTGGCGGCGGTCCAAGTGAGGATTTCGTTCCGCTCGGAAGGGGGCAGGGATTCCGTGAGGCGTTCCCCTTCCTCCCGCCAGCGGCCGGTCAGAAGGGAAAGGATCGTGCGCCAGTTGGCGGCCTCTTCCCGTTCGGGCATGGCGTAGCGAAAGGTGTCGAATTCGAGGAGAAGGCGATCGGCCACGTCCGTCCGGCCGGTCTCGACCGCGTGGACGAACCGGTAGTAGTGGAAGCGCGGGTATCTCCTCCCGGTGGATTCCAGGCGCGCGGCTTCGGGCAGCGCCTCACTCCCCCGTCCTTGCTGGGCCAGGAATATCGCGAAGGCGAGGAATACGATCACCCGGCGGGGGCCGTCCGGGAGGATTTCGAACGCCTTGCGGTAGCCTTCCTCCCGCAGTGCTTTGTTCCCGGCGGCGCCCTCGATGCCTCCCTGCAAGGTGAGCACACGTGCGCGGAGCTCGGGCGGGTCCGTTTTCTGGATGAGTAGCGTCGCCCGGTGCCAGAGGGCGCGGGCTTCCTCAATGTGGCCCTCGTGGAGGCACGTCACCACCCACATGTCAATGAATAGGAAGGCGTAAAGAGGGTCAGAGATGTTCCAGTCGAATATTTCCCGGGCCTCCTCAAGGGTTTCCTTGGCGGGGCGCCGCCCGGCGTAGGCATCGAACAGGTGGATGTGGGTTTGGATGACGGGGGGCAGGGGTGCGGGCAGGATTTCCAGGAGGTGCTGAATGACGGTATTGATGGCGGACCCTTTTATGTATCCGTCCACGAAGGGTTCGGTGTAGATGGACGGGATTACGGTTTTTTCTGGTTTCATATAGAATCAATTGTAGGTCAAGAATGGTTCTTTTCAAGGTGAAGATTTAAGAAAATTGATCAGCCATGTTAGTGGATAACCGCAATGGATTGCGTGGTCGGTAGTTATGGTTCCTGATCATTATGGCATGGGGATTGCGAACTATAACGTGTAGGAGGAGACGGATATGACACGAAAATTCATGACGCATGAACGCACCGGGAGGATTCTCGCGGGCGTTTCGGTGGCCGGCGCCGTGGCGCTCGGGTATTTTCATCATCCTCTGTGGCTGCTGGCCGCGGTGGGGACGGGGCTGAATCTCGTCCTTTCCGGGATCACGGACCGGTGCGTGGTGAAGAATCTTCTTGTTCGGATGGGATTCCCCGGCGAACGCGATCTCGGGCGTCGCGAGGTCCTGACGCGGATGGCGGACGATGCGCGGCGGGAGAAGGCGCTGACGGATCCGGTTCCGGCGGAGTCCGTGCGGCGGCGGGTCGCGGGGAACGTCCCATTACGGATCGGGAGGATGTCGTGAACACCCGGCTCACCTGTATTTTGAAGGCGGTCGCGGAATCCTCCCGCGCGAATTCGGTCCCGTCCGGACGGTTCGTGTTCGAAGACGGCCGGTTCGCCATCCGGGTGGCGGGCGATCTCGAAAGCCGGAAGAAGGCCTACCGGCTGGTGTATCAGTTGTACCGGGAGAAGAGCTACGCCCGGCACGACCCGTCGGGGATGTGGCTTTCGATTTTCGACGCCGTGCCGGAGACGACGACTCTGCTCGTGGAAAGGATCTCCGACGGCGCCGCGGTGGGCGCGCTCACGGTGGTGTTCGATTCGCCGCTCGGGCTTCCCGCGGATAATTTATATTCCGGGGAATTGAACTCGTTTCGGGATGCCGGAAGGCGCCTGGCGGAAATTGTTTCGTTGGGCGTCGCCGAAGGCGTGGAGGCGGGACGGGAGATTCTGGTGAAGTTGTTCAATCACGCGTATCTCCTGTCCCGGAAAATCCGGGGGGCGACGGATTTCGTGATCACGGTGAATCCCCGGCACGTGCGGTTTTACGAGCGTTCCATGTTGTTTGAAAAGGCGGGTCCGGAGCGTGTCTACGGGAAGGTGGGCGGGGCGCCG
>JAZDJP010000115.1:0-14161 GCA_043803805.1 Planctomycetota bacterium | reverse complement strand
GGCGGTCTCGTTCGCGGTCAAACGGCCGCGGAGCAGGTTCGGGATGGCGATCGCCGCGATAATGGCGATAATGGCCACCACGATCATGAGCTCGATGAGTGTGAAGCCTTTCTTATTCATGAAATCACCCCCTTTCGGTTGCAGAGGGCTACGTCAAATATAGTGCCAAAAATGCAAATGGGAATATCCTAAAAATATGTTGGAATTCCATCATTAATTATCACATCGGCGAGGCTGTGATCATTTTTCGAATGGACCAATTGACAAAAGTTGGTGGAGTGATGACGAAAAATGTCACCCGGGGAAGGATTATTGGTTCCCGTTTTCCGATTTTAGCGCGGCGGCCTTCTGATATTCCCCGAGCCGGAGGTAGAGGGATTCGAGCGCCCGCCGGTGGTTCTCGTCCGGCGCGAGGCGAAACGCTTTTTCAAGAAGGGGAAGGGCTTCCCGAAACTCGCCATCCTGGGCGATCATATCGCCGAGGTTCCAGAGTCCCATGGGGTCGTCGGGATCCATCGCCACCGCCCGGCGATACGCCTCCATCTCCCCGGCGCGGTTCCCGTGGAGTCCCCGGCAGAATCCGAGATTGACCCAATACCGGCTGTAGAGTGGATTGAGCCGAATCGCTTCCTCGTAGGCGGCGAGCGCCCCGTCGGGATCCTTTAACTGGCGCAGGCGGATCTCGCCGATGGCGGCATGGGCTTGGGCGATGTCCGGGGAAATGGCGAGGACGTACTGGTAGCACCGGAGCGCCTCGAGGGGTTTCCCGATTTTCGGATTGTGGTAGTAGAAGGCGTAATGGAGAAGGGCGGTGGCGAAACGCCCCGAGGTCCGGGGATCCCGGCGGCGCGGATCGCCGAGGATGGCGTCGAGGCGGTGGAAGAACGCCGCGGGGGAGACGTCCGGCGCGGGAGCGGGGCGGTCCGCCAGGCGGAATGTCACGCCGGCGGGGACCATGCGTTCCAGGAGCGACATATTCTCCTCGAGGAGTTCCCACCGCACCGCCCGGCGGGGGAGATTGGCCGCGGCGAGGGTCTCGATTTTCCGGAGGAGTTTTTCGGGCATGAGGTTCGCCGGGGGCGCCAGGCCCAACCCCAGAAACGGCGGAAGAACGATCTCCCAGGGACGGGACTCGGCGGGGATGAGGAGGCCCGGGTGGTCGCGCTCCAGCGCGTCCAGGTATCCCGGCCAGCCCCACCCGTTGCGGTTGACGAGAATCACATCGGGCCGGTAATTTTCGCAGTATTGGAGATACCATGGGATGAACGTCGCGTCTCCCGAGCCGACCAGAAGCAGTCCGTCCCGCGGCACGGAGTCGAGGACTTCCCGTCCGAACCGGTCCGCGAGGGAATAGCGGCTCCGGTCGTTCTCCGGGTAACGCAGGACAAGAAAAACCGCGACCAGGGCCAGGCCGGCCCCGGCGGTCATCATTCCCGCCCGGGCGTTCCGGCGCGCCGCGGCGGCGGTCATGATCCCGGCGAGCCCCACCCCGGCCAGCAGGGCGAGAACGGCGAACGCCGGCACCAGGTAGGCCCCGATGAAGGCTTGATTCAGCGTCAGCGCCGCGAGAAGCAGGATGATGAAAATTCCGAGTCCCAGGAACACCCGGCGCCGACGGAAAAGCATCGCCGCCCCCGCCGCCGAGAGCAGGAGGACGCCGGGCGGAAATTCCCTCCAGAATCCCTCGAGGAGCCGCGCGACATCCCCCCATCCGGGCGCGTGATAGGACTTCGCCAGATTCCCACTGTATTGCCGGAACGTCACGACCCAGATGAAATTCCCCCACGTCTCGGGATTCCCCCAGTCCATCGGGGGATTGGCGGCGGAGCGGATGGGGAGCAGCGCGTAGAGGATCGGCCCCAGCAGGAACGCGACGGGAATGGGGATGAAATCCCGGGCCGTGAAGGCGGTCCGGCGGAACAAAATGAACAACGCCACGGCGAACGCGGGGATGTAGAGTCCGCCCGACACGTGATTGGCCAGACTCACCCCGTACACGAAAGTGAAAAGCGGGAGAATCCCTTTCGCCGCGGCGGGGCGCCCCGCGTCCAGGAGCCGGCCCATCCGCGCCACGAGCCACAGGAGCCCCAGCAGAAATGTCGCGTGGATCGTGGTGTTTTCCGCGACGGTGGCCTGGTCCCACAGATTGACGGATATGGCGAACGCCGCCGCCCCGAAACCGGCCGCGATCCGGCGCCGGAGGGGTGTTGCTTCCCGGAGCAATTCAACAAGAAGAAGCGCGAGCAGGGCCACCGCCGTGGCTCCGAAAAACGCCGACATGAAATTCACCCGTGCCGCGACGCCGCCGAGGGGAAGAGGGGAATGCGTCCCGATGGTGAAGCATTTCCCGAGGATGGAATACAGGGGATGTCCCGGCGGGTGGGGGATCCCCAGGCAACTCGCCGCCGCCGTCAGTTCCCCCGCGTCGTCCCAGAATACATACGGGCAGAGCGTGGCGGCGTAAAGCGCCAGGGCGCCGGCGAACATGGTCATGACAAGGGCGCGATCGCCCCGGTCCGTCATGCGTGTTGTCCCCGTCATGGGGTTCCTCCGGGAGGAGGGATGGGATCCAGGGTGGCTAGGAGACTCCGCGCCTCGGCATTTTCCGGGTCGAGGACGACCGCTTCCCGGAGGACCATTCCGGCGTCGTCGAATTTCCGGGACGCGATGGCGATCCGCGCGATTTCCAGAAGCCGGGGCACCGCATCACGGGGGCGGTTGAGTTTCCGAAGGACGCGGGAAAGGGCGTACAGGGCCGGGACGTTCCGCGGGTCGCTCCGGGCGGTCACGGTGTAATGGCGTAGCGCCTCCGCGGGACGGTCCGCCGCCTCCTCCATGAGCCCCAGGTTGAAATGGGCGAGCGGCTCGCCGGGATCGAGACGCACCGCCATTTCGTAGACCCGCCGCTCCTCGGCCGGGACGCCCTTTTTCGACCAGGCCAGACCATAGTTCACCCAGAACCGGGGATCGAGCGGCGCGTCCGCGAGGGCGAGGCGGTAGTGGGTGAGCGCCCTGTCCGTGTCGCCGGAGCTCATGTGGAGATTCGCGAGTTCGTAATGGGCCACGCCCCACGTCGGATGGATTGCCAGCGTCTCGTGGTATGCCGTGACGGCCTCGCGGAGGCGTTTTTCCCGGACAAAAAACCGGGCGTAGTTCAGGAACCCGTTGGCGATGAATTTGCGCGTCAGGGGATCGCGATGGAAATCATGACGGAGGTTCCGTTCCACCCCGTCGGCGAAGTCCCGGAGGGAAATTCCCCGCTCGTGGCGGGGATCGCGCGCCTCAGCCGGGGTCCGGGCGATGGCGAAGAACCATGCCGCGGGGACGAGCCGGTCCGCGAAGGGCTGATGATTCTCGAGTCCTTCCCAGCAGAACTCCCGTCCGGGGTTCCTCCGGACCAGTTCCTCCAGGATATCGTTGCGTCGGGCGAGGAGCGGGTTGTCCGTCGGGGGGGGGGCGGGACTGGGGCGATCAAGGGGGACGGCGAGACTCGTGTTCTCCCGCGCCACCTGTTGTAAATAATTGGGCCGGCTCGCCAGGCCGTTCCGGGTGATGACGGCGACGTCCGGGCGGAGTCCCTCGCAGACCTGGAGGTAGCGCGCGATGAATACGGCGTTGGCGCTTCCCGTGATGAGGACGCCGTCCGGGGGGACGGCGTCGAGAAGCTCGCGGCCGTAGCGGTCCGCGTAATCAAGTTTCGAAAAATCGTTCATGCGGTAGCGCGGGGGGAGTTCCACGGCGAACGGCACGAGCAGAATCAGGGCGACCGCCGGCATCCGGCCCGGCGCGGATGCCCCCTCCGGCGCGAGGCGGCGGAGGAAGAGAAGCGTCCCCGCCCCCGCGAGGAATGCCCCGGCGGCCACGAGCGGCAGGAGGTAGGCGCGGATGAAGGCGGGATTGAGGGAAAGCGCGAGGTACGTGACCAGGAGCGCCGCCCCGGCGCCCGGAAGCGCCCATTCGCGGCGGGTTGCCGCCCGGCGCTTAATGGTTGTTTCAAAGAGGCCGGGAAGGGCGAGGAGCCATCCCCACACGGGAAGCGCTCCGGCCAGGTCTCCCGCCGTGCCGGACAGTCCCGTCATCAGGGTCTGGAACGTCGGCATCGCGGCCGACATGCCGAGGTTGGATCGGTACTGCTGGGCGGTGATGACCCAGTAAAAATTCGCGGGCGTCCCGGGATCGCCCCAGTTCATGGGGGGATGCGCGTGCGACCGGAGGGGCAGGTAGGCGAAAACGGAAAACCCGGCGAGGAAAACGACGCCGCATGCCGCGAAGGCGCGCGCCGCCCCGGCGACGCTCCCGCCGGGAATCCCCCGGAAGGCGAGGAGCAGGAACACCGTCATCGCCGGGACGAGCAGCACGAATCCCGGATGCGCCCCGGCTCCCGCGCCCAGGAGAAACGCCAGGAGCGTCAAAAGACGCGTGGCGGTTTCGTCGTTCCCTTCCCGGCGGGCTCGCGCCAGACGGAGCGACAGGTAAAGAAACAGGACCGTCCCCGCCGCGTAGATCGTGGAAGTCTCCGCGACGACGGCCTGGTTCCAGAGCGGGGAGGAGAGGGCGAATGCGGCGCTTCCGGCAAGGGCGGCGACGCGCCGGTGGAGGGGCGGCGCCGCCCTGAGAAATTCGGCGATGGCCTGGTGCAGGACGGCCGCGGCGAGGGCCCCGAAAAATGCGGACATCAGATTCACCCGGAACGCCGTGTGGCCGACCGGAATCAGGCAGAACAGTTTTCCGAGGATGGCGTAAAGGGGGTGTCCCGGCGGGTGGGGGATGCCCAGGCATCGGGCCGCGGTGACGAGTTCCCCCGCGTCCTCCCAGTAGATCCAGCGGCAGACGGTGAGGAGGTACAGGACAAACGTCCCGGCGAAGACGATCACGGCCATCCGCCCGTCGGTGATCCGATCCGCGCGCGCGGCGGAAGGCGGAGCGGCTGTCGGCGCATCGGGCATAAGAGCCTATCCGAATATCTCCCGCGGTTGCGACGGGCCGAGATGCAAGCAGCGCGCGGAGCGAGGAGGAATCGTATCAACGGAGAGATACGATGACGACGAGCGACAATGCGATGCGCCGCATATCGGCCCGTCCCTCCGGGTTGCGCTCCGCCTCCGGCTACACGCCCTCGCTGCCGCTCGGGGCGATACGAATCGCCGACCTCGGCCCTCCCGGGCCTCGGTTGCGGCGGCGGGGGGCCGTCTGCGGCGTCGCTCCTCCTCGGCGTATCTCCGGATACGCATTCGTCGTCGCTCCTTGTATCCAGCCCCCCGGCGCTCGCAACGCAACTAGCGCGAGATATCCGGATAGGCTCTAAGGCGGCCTACTCCGGGAGTTTCAGCGAAATCTCGCGTCCCGTCTCGCTTGACCGGTAGATGGCTTCGAGGATGCCGATGACTCGGACCGTCTGGCGCCACGGCACGGGGGAGGGCCTCCGGTTCACGACGGCGTCATGGAACGCCGCGATCTCCTCGGCGTGGGCCTTGCGGCCGCTCCGCTGGGCGCTTTTGACGACCCCGTCGGTGAGGGACCGTCCCCGGGTGCTCCAGAATTCCCCCGTGGGCCAGTGGAGGGAGGCCTTGATTCCGTACAGCGTGGCGCTCATTTCCTCGTCGTCCTTCTGGTGGGAAAGCCAGCTCGATTCGAGGATCATCGTCGCGCCGTTTGAAAAATGGATGAAGCCGGCCGCGAAATCCTCGACGCTGAAGCGTTTCCGGTCCCATTCCCCCCAGCCGCCGGGGATGATGTTTCCCCGGGCGAAGTTCACCTTGGCAGAGCCCGACACGCGAACGGGCGTCGGGAAGTTCATGAGCCAGAGGGCCAGGTCGAGGGCATGGACGCCGATGTCCATGCAGGGGCCGCCGCCGCTGAGTTTTTTATCAATGAAGCCGCCCCAGGCGGGCAGCAGGGTGCGCCGGGTGGCGTGGACGCGGGCGTGATAGACATGTCCCAGGCCGCCCGTGGCGAATTCGTGGAGGGCTTTCGCGCCGGGGCTGAACCGTTGGTGCTGGGCGGTCATGAGGACGAGGCGTTTTTTGTCGGCGAGGCGGCCCATCCGGATGACTTCGGCCGTCGTCGTGGCCAGAGGCTTCTCGCAGAGGACGTGCTTCCCGGCCGAAAGCGCCGCGAGGACCACCGGCGTGTGGGCCCGGTTCGGTGTGCAGACGTCGACGACGTCCACGTCGTCCCGGGAAACGACGTCCTGGTAACGGGTGAAGACATTCGGAATCTGGAACTGCCGGGCGGCTTCCTTCGCGGCTTCTTCACGAATGTCGCACAGCGTCGTGATCGCGACGTCCGGCAGGGTCTTCCAGTTCGGGAAGTGCTGGCTCCGGGCGATCCCGCCCGCCCCCACCACGCCCACCCGCAACTTTCGCGTCGTCATGGTCGTTCTCCCCAAGATCATCCCTTGAGGAACACGCCCTGCGCCGCCGCCACTCCCGCGCCGGGATCGCATTTTCCTCCGAGTTTCACCAGCGTCATTCCGAGCGCCGCCAGGACGGTGATCATGTCCATCCGGTCCGAATAGCCCATGTGGGAGATGCGGAAGATTTTTCCGGAGAGTTCCTCCTGCCCGCCGGCCACCATCAGGCCGAATTCCTCCTCGAGGGTCTTGGTGAGTTTCTTCCCGTCCACGCCGGGCGGGACGTTGACGGCGGTGCACGAATCCGACGGGGCTTCGGCGTACAGGGTGAGTCCCAGGGCCTTCACCCCGGCGCGGGTGGCCTCGGCCAGGAGCCGATGGCGCGCCCAGACGGCCTCCATTCCTTCTTTTCGCACCGCGGCGAGAGACACCCCCAATCCCACCAGGAGCGAGATCGCCGGGGTCCAGGGCGTGTCGAAGAGGGCTCCGGCCTTGATGGCCTGGTGCAGATTGAAGTAATAACTCCTCTGGGGCGCCTTCGCGATCTTCTCCGCTGCCTTCGGGCTCACCGTGAGGAACGCCAGACCCGGCGGCATCATGAGCGCCTTCTGGGAGCCGTTCACCAGCATGTCCACCCCCCACGCGTCGGCGCGGAGTTCCGCCGCCCCCGCCCCGCTGATCCCGTCCACCACGAGGAGGGCCGGGGTCTTCCGGACGACCTCCCCGATGGCGCGGATGTCGGATTGGACGCCCGTGGACGTTTCGCACAGCGTCGCGCAGACCATCCCGATGGCCGGGTCTTTCGCCAGGCCCGCCGCGATATCCGCCGGATTCGGGGCCTTCCCCCACGGGACGTCGAGCGCCACGAACGGGATGCGGTGGGTTTCGCAGATCTCCCCGAAGCGTTCCCCGAATTTCCCGCCGCGGATCACAAGGACTTTTTCCCCGTCCGGGACCGCCCCGGCGATCGCCGCCTCCATGGCGCCGGTGCCCGACGATGCAAAGACGAGGACGTGATTCTTCGTCTGGAAGACCTCCTGCAGGTCCTTCTGGATTTGCTCGAAGAGGGTTCGGAAGCGGGGCGTCCGGTGGTGGAAAATCGGCTCCGCCATGGCGCGGAGGGTGTCGGCCGGAACCTCCGTCGGCCCCGGCGTGAACAGGCGGTTCTTCTTGATCATAACGCCTCCATCACGGAAACACGGAAGAAGATTGAAACACGGAAAAGACGGAGGGGGATTATAGCATGGCGGGGCGGGGAGGGGACAAAAAAGTGAGAGGGATGCGGAAGTGCTAAGACGTCACATCCGGCGTGAATCCGCGGCGGAGTGTGTTTTCGGTGACGACCCGCGGGTCGGCGAAATTCAGGAGATACCCGGGCCCGCCGGCCTTCGTTCCGCCGCCGCTCATCCCGAATCCGCCGAAGGGCTGGCGGCCCACCATGGCGCCGGTCGAGCCGCGGTTGAGGTAGAGATTCCCCACCCGGAATCGCGTCCGCGCCGCCGCGAGGTGCGACGGGGTGCGGGAGTACACCGCGCCCGTGAGCGCGAATTCCGGGGCCACCGCCGCCTCGAGCGCCTCGTCGAAGGTTTTCACCCGGAGCAGCGTCAGGACGGGGCCGAAGAATTCTTCATTCAGGTACCGGTGCCGGACGTCCGTCGCCTCGAACACGGCCGGCGGCACGAACCACCCTTCCGCGGGGACATCGCCCTTGAACAGCAACGTCACGCCGGCATCCGGGGTTTCGACGATTTGCCGGAGGTGGCGGCACGCCGCCTCGTCAATCACCGGCGGCACCTGGCAGGCGGGATCCGCCGCGCCCGACACCCGGATGCCCCGGGCGGTTTCGACGAGGCGCCGGACGAACGGCTCCGCGGCCGACCCCACGACGATGACGCGGCTGGCCGCGGAGCATTTCTGGCCCGCGTAGCCGAACGCGCTTTTCACCACGCCCGTGACCGCCTCGTCAAGGTCGGCGTCCTCGTCAACGATGACGGCGTTCTTCCCGCCCATCTCGCACACCACGCGTTTCAGGTGCCTCTGGCCGGGGGCCGTCTTCGCCGCGAGTTCCCAGAGGTGAAGCCCGACCTCCTTGCTTCCCGTGAACGCGATCCCGGTGACATCCGGGTGGGCGACGAGGGTGTCGCCGATCTCGCTCCCGCGCCCCGGGAGGAAGTGGATCACGCCCGGCGGGAATCCCGCCTCCCGGAGCCGTTCGAAAAACGCGAAGGCGACCGCCGTGGCCGCGTTCGAGGGTTTGAGGATCACCGGATTCCCGGCGACGAGCGCCGCGGCGGTCATTCCGCAGAGGATGGCCAGAGGGAAATTCCACGGGGCGACGATGACCACCGGCCCGCGGCCGGTGTAAAATAAGACATTCTCCTCGGCCGGCACCGGCTCCGCGGTGGGGGGGCGGCGCGGGCCCAATTCGACAAGCGCCTGCCGCGCGTAGTACCGGCAGAAATCAATCGCCTCGGCGACGTCGGCGTCGGCCTCCCGCCAGGGTTTGGCCTCTTCGTGGATTTCGAGGGCGGCCAACATTAATCTGTCGCGCGTCATCACATCCGCCAGTTTTTCGAGGAGCCCGGCGCGTTCCGCGAGCGGCCGGTCGCGCCACTCCGGGAACGCCTTCGCCGCGGCGGCGATCGCCTCGACCGCATCGGCCGGGGTGGCGAGGGCCGTTTCGGCGACGAGCCGGGTGGTGTCGTTCGGGGAGAATCGCTTCGCCACGCCCCGGCCGGGACGGACCTGGCCGTTCACCACCACCGGGACGCGCCATGGAAATTCCCGCGCCGCGCGGTCCACCGCCTCCGCGAAGGCGTTCCGGGGGCCGGGCCGGGCGAAATCCGTCTCGGGGGCGTTCTGGAACGGCGTGCCAGGGTCGCCCGGTGTCATCCGGCCGGCGGGATCCATCTCCGGCCCGGGGATCGGTTTCCCGAGAAGCATGTCGAGCGTCGCTCCTTCGTGATGGGCGAGGCGCAGAAAACTCTGATTCGACGTGTTCTCGAGGAGACGCCGGACGAGGTAGGCCATTCCGGGAAGAAGTTCCCCGACCGGCGCGTACACCCGCACCCGGCGCCCCTCGGCGCGGAAGGCCTTCCGTTCGGGCTCGGCCATCCCGTAGAGCATCTGGACCTCGAACGCCCCCGCGGGAAGTCCGCGCGCCTTCGCCGCGGCGAGGGCGCAGGCGAGGGATCGCAGGTTGTGACTGGCGAAGGCCGGGGAAAACAGATCCGCGCGGTCGAGAAGCATCTCCACGATCTGTTCGTACCGGGCGTCCGTCGCCGCCTTGTTCGTGAAGACCGGGCAGGGGAGCCCTTTCTGGCGGGCCATGACGAGTTCATAATCCCAGTAGGCGCCCTTCACCAGTCGAACGCCGATGGGCGCGCCCCGGCGCCGGGCCAGCGCCGCCAGGCGTTCCACGTCGGCCAGGGAATCCTTGAGGTACGCCTGCACCACGACGGCCAGGTGAGGCCAGTCCCGGAGCGCCGGATCTTCCGCCAGCCGCTCGAACAGGGCGTAGGTGATGTCGTGCAGGGCCCAGGTCTCGAGATCGAGGTTGATGAAGACGTTCCGTTCCCGCGCCGCCAGAAACAACGGCCGCACGCGCGCCGCCAGGCGGTCCACGCTCCCCGCGAGGTCCACCGGGTCGAGGCGGGGATCGAGCGCGGAAAGTTTGAGGGAGACGTTCGTCCGGGGAAGGGGCCCGGACGGGCCGCGATCCAGGATTTCGTCGGCGGGCCACGCCGCCGCCGCCCGGGGGAGATTTTCGAGAAGGTCGCGGTAGCGCGCGGCGCAGGCTTCGGCCTCGGCGTCGGAAAGCGTCGCCTCCCCGAGGAGATCCACCGTGAAACCGATGCCCTCCCCGTGAAGTTTCTTCAGGACCGGCACCGCCGCCGCGGCATTCGTCCCCACAATAAACCGATTCGCCAGTTCCGTGATGTTCTTCCGGACCGCCCACGCCCCGACCCCGGCGGTGAGCCCTCCCGAGGCCGCCCGCAGGGCCGCGGTGATGACGGCCGGGAGGTCGCGCCCCTCCTTGAGCAGGTATTCCCGGATGTGCCGGGCCACCGCCGCGGAGTCGCGCAGCGACGGCAGGACGTCCGTGAACCGAAACATGTCCGTCTTGAACGAGGGGTCCTTCATGACCCACTCGAGGATGCGGCCCTCCCAGAAATCCCGGCGGAACAGCCCCGGCACCTCGCCGGCGATTTTTTCGTGCAGACGGGCGCCGATCTCGCGGATGGCGGCTTCGAGGGGGATGTCGGCAGGCATGGAGGCCTCGGGCAAAAGGGGAAGGAATGACTTCTATTTACCGGGGGGCGGGGGTTCGCGCAAGGGATTTATGAAATGATGAATGCGGAATGATGAGTGATGAGTTCAAAAGCCCGGGAGTTTAACATGGCAGGGGTTCGCAACGGGTGTTGGTCGCCGGCGGCGTCCGTTGTTCACCATGCCGTCTTCGGTGATTGATTAGTTGTTAAAAATCCACATCAGGTTTTTCACATACTCTTTCATCTTTTGTTTCGACTCGGTATCGTGCAAGGTGTCAATTGACTTGAAAGAGCGTTGAAATCGGAGACTCTTGCCTGACTTATCGTCCGATACACGCAAACCAAATCTCTCGGGTTGCATTGTGAGGTCGATTCCGTAGTCGGGCAGGTGCCATATCATTTTTTTTGACTCGTTGATGTCGAATGAACCACACTCGTAGAATTCTTTGTGCCCAACATTATGCAAACGCACCTTGCCGCCAATAAACTCCAATACCATGGTGTGGTGACATGCGCAAGTGAACTGGGAGGCCAGATACTGAGACGCAAGTTGTCGCGACGGTAAAAGGAACACGATGGCAACTGTTATGACAAGCAGGATGGCACTTCCGATTATCACTCGTTGTCGCATGGGGACGTATCCGGGTGAGAACTCCGGAATTTTATGGCGGCGGGTTGGGGAATGCCACAATTTTCGTGCATGGCGGCGACCCGGTGCCGTAGGCGCGCACGGCCGTGTTCAAGCCCGCCCCTATCGATGATCTTGTGGATATGGTATCATCGAATCCGAATTCTGGCTGAAAGCGGATTGCTGACCGCTGAAGGCTTCTTGTTTCTGCGATCCACGGTCTTTCTATGGATGTAAAATGCGACGGGCCGGAGTGCCTGGAACCGGCGGTTCCCGAACATGGCGGCACTCTTTTCCCTGACGACTGAATTATTTCCGAACTTTTTGTCTTGTCTGACGTTTGAATGAAAAGTCATGTTTCTCCCGAGGTGGCTGATGACAAGTCCCCGTTCCGTCCGGAAGTACCGTCCGCCGGCCTATCCGACGCGGCTCGAAATCCTGAAATCCCCGACCCTTCTCGAAAGACACGTTCCTGCGGCGTGGGTCAAATGCCCCGAAATCGCCGGGGCGATGGCGGTATTTCTGGCGGCGAATCTGACGAGTTGCGGGAAGAACGAATCTCCGGGCAAAACGGGGATGGCCAAGGCCAGGGGTTCGATTGTCGCGCCGATATTCGAACACGGTGAGGGACGGGGGGGGACGGGTTGTGTCGTGGTGAATCCCCCGGTGTTCATGTCGGAAGAAGAGGCCATGCAGGTCATCCAGGAGGAACTCAAGAGCGCCGGGGTGGAATTGATTGACAAGGAGTTTGTGTTCAAGGACGTGATACTGCCTTTGCCAAAATTTTCGCGTGATGAGTATATTCGTGTGAAACAGGGGAAACATGAAAGGGTCCGCAATCATGTGGGATATGAGCCGTTTGCCTCGGACAAACAGGACGTTTCCGGGCGGATTGCCGTGGAGTATGTTTCCCAATGGGACAACTTTCGCTTGGGGGAGCCTTTGTCGAGAGGAACGGCCGAGGGGTACGATTTGCCGAAAGTGGCCCGATCGGTGTTAAACCAGGTGAAGGCCAAGGGGGTTCCGGGAATATATTTCGGAATGTTTTATGATCCGCTCGTGAGACTGGATGAGGGAAAACGGAACGAACTTCTCTCTCAAATGAAGGATGGGGGTCCGGAGAAGTATTGGGTTGAAGCGAGAAAGGCCGCCGCCCCGGAATTCAAACGCCTCCTCCGTCTTCAGGTGAAGGATTTCGTGGACTGGCTCAAGGCGCAGGGGGCGATTTGACCATGCACCTGACGCTCCACCTCACCCGCGCCTGCAACATGCGGTGTTCGTATTGTTATGCGCCGCCGCGGGCCGATTCCGGCATGACGGAAGAGGTGGGTCGGAAGGCGCTGGAACTGGGGAGCCGTCTCCACAACGGCTCCTGCGGCATCATCTTTTTCGGAGGGGAGCCGCTTCTCAAGCGCGATCTTGTCTATCGCCTCGTGGAGATCGGCCGGGAGATGGAACGCCGCCAGGCCGGGCGGTTCCACTTCAAAATCACCACGAACGGCGTCCTTCTCGACGAGGAATTTCTGGAATTCTCCCTCCGGAACGACATCCTCGTCGCCATGAGTTTTGACGGGGTCCCCGAGGCCCACGACGCCCACCGGCGGCTCGCCGACGGCCGGCCGACGTTCGACGCGCTCCTGCCGAAACTTCGCCGGTTGCTGGCCGCGCGGCCATACGCGAGCGTTCTTCTCGTCGTGAATCCCGACACGGCGCGTCACCTCGCGGCGTCGGTGGCGTTCCTGGTGAACGAGGGGTGCCGGTATCTGATTATTTCCCTCAACCACGCGGCGACGTGGGCGGAGGGGAATTTCGACGCCCTCCGGCAGGAGTACGACAAACTGGCGGATCTTTACATCCGATGGACCCGGGAGGAGCGGAAATTCTACCTGAGTCCCTTCGAGGTGAAACTTTCCTCGCACATCAATTGCCACAATTACCGGAAGGAGCGGTGCGAACTCGCCGCGCGCCAGATTTCGGTGGACCCGGACGGGTTCCTTTATCCGTGCGTCCAGTTCACCCGGGAGGGTTCCGCCAGCCCCTGGTGCATCGGAAACGTGAACGACGGCGTGGACGAGGCGGCCCGGGCGCGGATCCGGGGCGAGTCCGAGGCGGAGAAGGAGGTTTGCCGGACCTGCGCCCTCAAGGAACGGTGCAACAATTCCTGCGGATGCCTCAATTGGCAGACGACCGGGTCGGTGAACCGGGTGTCGCCCGTCCTTTGCCGGAACGAACAGATCCTCATGCCCATCGCCGACCGCGTGGGGAAGATTCTTTACCGCGAGCGGAATCCGCTGTTCCTTCACAAACACTACAACGCCGCCTACCCGGTCATATCCCTTCTGGAAGACGCGGCGAAGCCGTAGGGTGGGGAGGTATTTGAAGGCGGCGCTGGAGTCTGAACTCGCCGGGAACCTTGTCGCCCGGCACGTCAATCGTCCCGATTGACCTGGCGAAAGGGTGGACATCGCCGGGAAGTGTGGGAATTTTCTCCGCCAGGCGGAATATCCCCCATGTCGTCGTCGAGGTGGCAAGACGCAACTGGTTTTCATATAATAGGATGCGGTATTTTGAAGTGATTTCGGATATCGGCATTGAACTTGCATTTAATCGGGGTAAACCAGGGGAATGTCAATCACGATGGCCCGGGCATCCTTGAGAATCGCATTGGCGCTGGTATCGGCCGTCTGGCTGGCGGGCGGGAACGTTTTTGCCGGGGAAGCCCTTGACGGTCCGCCCGCGGGCCCGGGGATCGTGCGCCCGTTTGAAGATGACACCGTCGTCATCCCGGCGAACGGCATTGACACCCACGTCCTGGCCGCCCTGCGCCGGCGGGGCATCGAACCGGCGCCCCCTTGCTCGGACGAGGTCTTTGTCCGGCGCGTGTATCTGGATGTCATCGGCACGTTGCCC
>JAZDJP010000114.1:0-3511 GCA_043803805.1 Planctomycetota bacterium | reverse complement strand
ATTGGGATGTCGTCTTTTCTCTCCCGTAACGGCGGGAGAGCGATTTCAAACCGCGCGAGACGATAAAACAAATCCTCCCGGAATGTCCCTTTTTTGACAATCTCATCCAGAGGAACATTCGTCGCGGCCACAATCCGCGCCGTGGTCTTCCGGATGTTTGTTCCTCCGACGGGGCGGATTTCGCCCGATTCCAGGACGCGTAAGAGCCCCGCCTGAAGGCGCGCTGGCATGGATTCCACATCGTCAAGGAAAAGAGTTCCCTTCCCCGCCGTCGTGAAAAGGCCGTCGTGGTTGGAGCTGGCTCCCGTAAAAGCGCCCTTTACATAGCCAAAGAGTTCCGCTTCCATGAGGGAATCGCTGATGCTCGCGCAGTTGACGGCGATAAAAGGATGCCCCGCGCGGGAACTCGATTCGTGGATCATTCGTGCGATGACATCTTTGCCTGTTCCCGTTTCCCCGGTAATCAAGACGGTGGTGTCCAACGGCGCGTATTTCCTGATGAGCGTTTTTGCTTTGCGGATGGCGGCGTTTTCGCCGAGAAGCGTCGGGAACGGGGCGGGTTCGGATGGGGAGGCGGAAGGAGCGGGCGTGGGGGAGGGTATTTGGGAGACAATGTCTCGGAGCTTTTCGATTTGATATGCGGACACTTCGTGTGCTTCTCTTAAGTTGCAGACAAGGATCTTGGTTCCGTAGTGTTTAATGTCGAGCATTCGTTTGAGAGAGAGGGTGGCTTGGGGGGTGTTGTTTTCGAGGAGGAAGAGCCGCATCCAATATGTGCAATACAAGAGGGAGGATGCTTGTGGGTCGAGCATTTTGAGGAGCGTTCGTGCGGCCTTGGGGTTGCGGAGTGAAAGTTCCACGGAGGCGAGTCCTTCGATGGAGCTGGCGAGATGGAAGTGTCGATGAGAAACCGTGCTGACGAGAGATAGGGCCTCGCGAAAAAGTTCTCTGGCTATTTTTAAATTCTCTTGTCCGAGAGCACTCCAGGATCGGAGCAATGTGGTGTCTGCCGACGTAAATCCCGAGACGGGTGATTTTTCAATGGCCGCAAGTTCCTGATCGTATTCCTCCCACCGTCCGGCATCGAAGAGCAAGTCGAAACGAAGCGTGCGGGGGGCGGGATCGATGGGCGGGATGGTTTTGAGGATCGTGATGGCCTCGTCGGTGTTTCTGATGTATCTGAACAGCCGAGCTTTTAGAAATTGGAAGATGTTGACGAACCGGCGATGCTGTTGAAGAAGAGGTTCTATCTCCGCAATATCCTTCACCGCCGTGAGAAAATCGAATTCGGTGATGGCAACGCTCGCATGGTTGTATTTGAGGCGGAGCCAGAGACCGGTGTCGCGGGAGATGTCGAGAGAAAGGGCTTCGTCCAGCGCGATCCGGCAATCGGAAAAATTCAAGACGGCGAGATGCCGGTAGGATTCATTCAACAGCCAGAAGGATTTGAATTCGGGGTGGGGGATGTTGTTTAGGAGTTCCTTCATAAGGAGTGAAAAGCGTTGGGAGTCTCCCACGAGGTTCAGGTTGTTGGACAACCGCACGCCCATGCCGAGCAGAAGAAAAAACAGCTCCGCATCGTCCGGAGGACGATGGATAGCATCCCGGAGGGAGGAAATTGCTTTGTCGACAGGAATGATATTCTCGATCGCATCTGCGGTTTTTCGAAGGGCTTGATAGGTGGTGGCGAGCGGAGAATCTTTCGGGACAGCACCGGTGATGGAGCGAACGTTCGCGTAATCCGCATCGAGGATGGCTCTGGCGAGCGGCGATAGGTGTGGCATCATGGCAACAAAACCGAACTCCAAGGTTCGGTTTATTATAAGGGTATCGCCGGGGGCTGTCCACAATTTACGTGAGAAATCAATGTTTTTTGACGCAGCCAACCTGGCACGTTTTTCGCTTTCTTAAGGAGTCAGAGTGGTGGTCGAGCGTTGTAATAGGGAGGGCTTCATCATGATGGCATCGCTTCTGGGTCTTCGAATCTTCGACGTTGAGGTCTCCAGCCGCTGCAACGTGAAGTGCCGGTTCTGTCCGCGGGAATTGCTGCCGGAAAAAAATCTGATGTCCCCGGCGACATTCCGGTCTTTCCTGGACAGGTTCCCTCTCAAGTCCACCGATACGGTTTCCTTCGTCGGCTTCGGGGAACCGTTGCTCAATCCTCATTTGCACGAGTTCATCCGGGAAGCCCGTCGCCGTGCGCCCGGGGTGCGGACCTGGGTTACCACAAACGGGAAAATTCTTACCCCGCTGCGTGTCGCCCAGCTTCTCGATGCCGGGCTTGATACGATTGATGTCAGTTTCAACGGACTTGATGAGGAGACCTATGAGGGCAACATGCGCGGGGGACGATTCCAAAACACGCTTCGTCATGTCGAGCGGGCGGCGGAGTTGATCCGACTCGCAAACAGTCGTGCACAGATCCAGGTGAATTTCATCCTTTGCAAAGAGAACGCTCATCGGGAAGAGGCGATCAAGAATTTCTGGCGGAGTCGCGGGATATTCAACTTTCGCGTTCAGCGGATGCACGACCGTGCCGGAGAAGTGAGCGTGGCGGGGATGACACCGGAGGAAATTCCCACAGAAGCCGGTCGGTGCGACATTTTCGATCACATTCACTTCATCGGTTGGAATGGGGATGTCCATTCGTGTTGCCATGATGTCCGGCGGAAGCACGTTTTGGGGAATGTCAGGACTCACACCCGGTTGGAGATCGAGAAGGCGAAGGCGGAAGTTCGCAATCATGGTCATTGGCCGGAGATTTGCTCCTCTTGCACGGATCCGCTTCGGCATCTGCTTTCCGGGCAACTGGACGCCGCGGTTCTCCGGGAAATTCTGCGGGCGGCACCCCAGGCGATTTCGGGGATGTTTTCGCGGAGGCCGGCCGGCACGGCGGAGATTTTCGCGTTGGCGGCGCGGATGGAGAGGTTGGATCGCAACGAATTCGGCCCGATGGTCGCGGAACCGGCGGCGACCGCTCCGATGCCGGCGAATCGTATCACGGCACTGGTTCGCGGAGCAAGGAGCAATTCCATGGAACATAACTCGCGGATGGTTGAGCACGGAGGAAATCGGAATGGTAGCCCTGCCGACCGCGATTTTTCTACGACCCGCGGAAAATCGGTTGGACGCCTCCTTTTCATCGGCGAAGCCGTATCCGTGTCGCACGTGGCGCGGCCCGTGGTGCTGGCGAAGTGGGCGAAATCAGCCGGATACGATGTGGTGTTTGCCTGCGGAAAAGCGTACAGCCGCGTCGCCCGGACGGAAGGATTGAATCCGGAAGAAATCGTCACCATTTCACCGGAGTTGTTCTACAAACGGCTTTCCCGGGGACAGTTCTTCTACACGGAAGCCGAACTCAAAGCATACGTCGAAGCGGAACGGGCCTTGATTGCCCGAATCAAACCGGATCTCGTGGTCGGCGATTTCCGTCTGACGCTCGCCATCTCGACGCGTCTTGCGGGAATTCCCTATCTCAACCTGATGAACGCCCACTGGAGTCCGGGACGGG
>JAZDJP010000113.1:0-53235 GCA_043803805.1 Planctomycetota bacterium | reverse complement strand
CAGGTTCCCGGCGTAGGGCAACCGCGGGAGATTCACCCGGTCTATGGAGACACGACCATACAGCCCCCTGGCCTGAACGGATTTGCGGACCTGTTCCACCATCCCGGGGTCGAGAGACAACCCGTGAACCAGGAACGGCGCGCTCTCCGCCAGCGCCATGGCCAGCGCCCCGTCGGCGCAACCCAGGTGAACGCACAGGCCCGCCTTCACGCCGGCATTGGAAACTATCGTCGCGGCCGGATCCCGCGGCTTGGAGTTCTCGTCCCCGTGGGCTGCGCGGGCCGATGCCACCAAGCCAAGCGTCACGATGAGCAGCAGGGAAGCGAGTCGCTTGCGCATGTTTTTTTGGTCACTCTCCAAACCAAGAAACGATCGGGACGTCAATCATGGTTTTGAGCCCCGGTGTCGCCTCGAGGATCCGGGGAATCGCGTTCAAGGTGATGGCGCAGGTGGCGATGTCGCCGTTCACCCCGCCCGGGATGACGGACCGGATGGGGGGGGTCCCGGCGATTTCCACGGCGTCCTCCGGGTGGGGCTCGCCGATCGCGGCGCGGAAGGTGAGGGTGATGCGCTCCACGCCTCCCGCGAATCCCCGGCCGATCTGCTGCACCCCGGCGGCCTGGCCGGCCTCGATGGTCATGGCCTCGGTGACGATCCGGGTTTTCGTGACAACCGGGGTCAGGACGTCCTCGGTGCGGTCGAGCGTCCATCCCATCCGGGCGGCGATGAGGTGCATGGATTCGGTGAGCCCGACGTGGCGCAGGGTGCCCGTCCGCCGTTTCGCCTCGAACGCATCCAGGGACATCCCGGCGCCGATTTTCCGCTGGAAGGGGATCCGCCGGACGGAGGCGTCCTGAATGCGGGACACCCGCACCGCCTCCACCTTCTGGCATACCGCGGTGAGGCACACCGGCAGGGTGTCCATGAGGTAACCGGGGTTCACCCCCGTGCCCAGCACCGCCACCCCGGCGCGCCTGGCCGCCGCGTCCACCCGGGCGGCCAGGTCCGGGCTCGTCTTCCAGGGGAAGGAAAGTTCCTCGCAGGTGGAGACCACGGGCAGGTTGAATTCCAGGATGGCCTCGAGTTGGGGGACGATCCGGGCCATGTCGGATACGGTGGTGAGAATCACGGCGTCCGGTTTCCCGCCGGTCAACGCCTCCTTCAGGGAGGCCCGGACGGGCACGGCGAGGCGCTTCACCTCGGCGAGGTCGCCGAGCGTTTTCCCCGCGAGGGACGGGTCGGTGTCCACGGCGCCGACGATCCGGAAGACGGGCCGCTCGGCGAGGAACTTCGCGATCTTTCGCCCGAGGGGGCCGAGTCCGATCTGCACGACGGAAATGGGTTTCATGCCGCGCCTCCCGAAAAGGGTTGTTTCCGTTCGTTATCAATACCAGAGTTTGTCCCCGGGGTCAATCCCCAGCGGAGAATGGGGCATGATCGCGCGGGGCTTGCGCTGCCGGCCGGCGTACGCGCTACAACACCCCGTACTGATCGTAGACCTGGCGGAGGGACCGTCCCTGGAGCAGTTCGGCGCGCGAGGCATTCTCCCTGCCGGCCTTTTCGGCGGCGCGCGTGAGCGCCTCGTGTTCCGCCTCGCGCGGGATGATCACGATCCCGTCGAAGTCCGCGAAGACGAGTTCCCCGGGGCGGACGAGCACGTCGCCGCACTTCACCGGGACATCGTAGGCCATCACCCGGGCGCGTCCCATGCTGTCCAGGGGCCGGATGCCCCGGTGGAACACCGGGAACGCCTGGGCCTTGATCTTGAGGCAATCCCGGATCTGGCTGTCGCAGATGCAGCCGGCGGCCCCGAGCCGTTTGGCCACCGTGGTCATCAGTTCGCCCCATGGCGCGTTGGTGCCGCCGTGATCGGTCGAGTGGACGACCACGTCCCCGGGGCGAAGGGAATCCATGGCCTCGATTTCCAGCCCGTAGGGATCCGACTCGACCACGTAATCGGTTTCCATCCAGCGGAACGTTCGCGCCCGGCCGACGATCACGCAATGGTCCGGGTCGAGCGGCCGCAGCCGCTGGTGCATGGCGCGTTCGCGGTGCCCCATGCCGTCCAGGACGTCGCAGACGGCCGGGACGTAGAGATGCTGGCGGATCCAGGCGAAACGTTGCGCATCGTCGGCAAACATGGGGGGCTCCTCCTTCTTTCGGTTTCCCGCGTTCATCCCCAGACGAAGGCCTCCATCACCGCGGGGATGACGCACCGCGCCGCCAGATTTCCGTCGCGGCACAGAAATCGGAATGTCTCCGGGTTTTCGGAGTTCAATGCCATCAGGTCGTAATGGTTGGGGATGACGAACCGCGGCCGGACGGCGGAGGCCAGTTCCACCGCCTGCCCGGCGTCGAGGTTTCCCCATTTGCCGTTGATGGCCACGAGCAGGACCTCGGCCCGGGGGGCGGCCTTGAGCAGTAGCGGCGAGAATCCCGTGTCCGCGGAGTGATACAGGCTGCGTCCGTTGGGGAACGTCAGGACGTAACCGGTCGTGTCCAGGACATCCGGCCCGGTGGGTACGGCGTATGTCCCGCGGATCTCCACGCCGCGGAGCGTGATGGCCTCGCCCGCGCCGACCGCGTGGATGCGCCCGGCGGAAATGTCCAGCGCCCGGAGTTTCCCGGCCGCTAGATGCGGGGCGATGAAGTCGGTGGTCGTCCCGTGCCGGTACCGGCGGATCGTTTCGGGATCGAGGTGATCGGCGTGATCGTGAGTGACCACGAAGAGATCGGCCTCGAGATGCTCGGGCGCGATGGGCGCGGGGAAGAGGCGCGTGAAGTCCGGGGCGCTCGCCCCCACGCTGTCGGTGAGGTAGGGATCGATGACCGCGGTGATTCCGGCGGATCTCACGACGCAGCCGGCCTGTCCCAGGAGCCAGAGGGCGGCCTGGCTGTCGGCCATCTTCTGCTGGCGGATCCGATCCATCGCGGCCTCCGATCATCCGATTCGGAATTTTTCCACGGCGCGTTCGTCCACCTCGATGCCGAGTCCCGGCCCCTGCGGCACCGGGATGTTCCCGTCGGCGTCCATCCGCACCGGGTTGCGGATGATCTCGCGCAGCATGGGATTGTCGCAGACATTGTACTCGACGAACAGGCTGCGCGGGAGGCAGGCGTTGACGTGCAGCGAGGCGGCGGTGAGCAGATCGGTGAGCCAGGCGTGGGGGCAGACATCCACCCCCGCGCGCTCGGCCTCCCAGAGGATCTTGCGCATCTGGGAGAGCCCGCCGCAGCGGCTGATGTCCGGCTGGATCACGTCAATCTTCCCGCGCCGGATCAGGTCGTGGAAGCCCCAGGCGGTGGCCTCCTGCTCGCCGGCCGCCAGGCGCGTCCGCACGCCGGCCTCCCTGACCCGCGCGTAGGCTTCGTAGCACTCGGGATGCAGAGCGTCCTCCAGCCAGTAGATCCCGTACGGTTCCAGCCGCCGCAGCAGTTCGATGACGTCGTAGGCGCTCCGGTTGACGAGCCATCCGGCGTCCACCATCAGTTCCACGTCGGGGCCGAGGGCCTCCCGGGCGGCGGCCACCAGGGCCTCGTCGCGTTTCCGGTCCGTTCCAAAGACGCCGTAGCCGAACTTGATGGCGGTGAAGCCCCGGGCCCGGTAGAAATCGCAGGCCCTCCGGATGTCGTCCGGCGTGGATCGGAAGAGCGTCGAGGCGTAGGCGCGCACCCGGTCGCGACGGGCCCCGCCCAGCACCTTGTGGAGCGGCCGGCCGATGGCCTTGCCGATGATGTCGTGGCAGGCGATATCCAGGCCGGAGAGCAGCTGGATGGCAATGCCCCGCCGGCCCCAGTAGACGGTTCCCCGGTACACCTTGTCCCACAGGCGCTCCACGTCGAAGGGGTCTTCGCCCCGGGCCAGGTTCCGGATGCCCTCGAAGGCCGTTGTGCCGCTTTCCGGAAGGTTCACGCCCGCCGGACCCATGTGCGGGGCGGTCTCCACGTCGGCCCAGCCGGTGATGCCCTCGTCGGTGGAGACCTTGACGAGCAGGCAGTGCTTGACGCCGTGGGCCTCCTCGCTGCCCTCGGGCGGGCGGTTCTCGTAGGGGGACTCGAGGACGATGGCTTCGACGTCGGTGATCTTCATGGGTGGTCCTCTCCGAACATGATGGCCACCTTGAGGGCCCGGTCTTTCCCCCGGGCCGCCAGGTCCAGGGCCCGCGGCCAGTCCGCGAAGGGCACCCGGTGGGTGACAAGCGAACCCAGTTCCAGAGCCGGGTCCGCCAGGCATGCCAGCCCGGCGTCCAGGAAGTCCCGGTCGTTGCAGGCGCCGAGCAATTCGAGCTCCCTGACATGCACCTGGAAGAGATCCACCCGGGGCGGCGGCGCGATGGCCGAAAAGATCACCAGCCGGCCGCGCGCGCGGAGAGAGCGGATGCCGAGATCCACCGCGTCCTCCCGGCCGACGGCGAGGATCGCGGCGTCAACGCCCCGGCCGTGGGTGGCTTCCCGGACCGCCCCGGCGACGTCCGGTGTCCGGTGTGCGTCAATGCACGTCGCGGCGGGCGCCAGGCCCAGCCGGAACGGGTGATGGCCGGCGAACACCACCCGGCCGGGATTCGACCGGAGGGCCAGCCGGGCCAGGATTACCCCGAACGGGCCGTCCCCGATCACCAGAACGGAGTCTCCCGCGCCGATCCGGGCGCGCTCCAGGGCCTCCAGGCACACCGCCACCGGTTCCATCAGCGCGGCGGCGGCCGGGTCCATGCCCGCCGGGACGCGCCGGACACGGTCGGCCCGGATGCGGAAATATTCGGCGAAGGTTCCGTCGCGATCAACCCCGAGGTGGCCCATGCGCTCGCAGAGGTGGCCGAGTCCCCGGCGGCAATTGTCGCAGGCGAGGCAGGGGATCACCGGGTGGGGAACCACGCGCTCACCGATCGCGAAGCGGCCGGCGTCCTCCCCGAGCGCCGCGACGATCCCCGAAGCCTCGTGGCCCAGGACCCGGGGGAGCGTGATGCCGAACGGGTTGTGGTTCATGTCGTTGAGGTCCGAGGTGCAGATGACGGCGGCCGTCGTGCGGATCAGGATCTCCCCGGGCCGCGGAAGGGGCACGGGCAATTCGACCCGCTCCAAACCGCCCGGCCGGCGAAGCTGGAGGACCTGCATGGTTTCGGGCAGGCTCATCGGATGTCTCCTTTCGGGGGCGGGGAAACGCCCAGGAGGCCGAGGGCATCACGGTGGATGATGTCCTCCATGACCCCGGCCGGAACGGGGGGAAGGCCGCTTTTGGCAATGACCGCGTTCACGTTGCGCACGCCGGCCAGTGACGCGGTTGTCGTGGTGAACGGAAAGTCCGATCCGAAAAACACCTTGCCCTCGGCGTGGTATTCCACCAGCAGGCGCATGCTGTTGTAGAATTGCCACGGCCGGTGGTAGAGCGCGGAGAGATCCGCGAACACGTTGGGTTGTTTTCGGATTACCGATATGGTCTCGCCCTCCCAGGGATGACCCAGGTGGGGCATGACGATCCGGAGGTCGGGAAAATCAATGGCCACCTGGTCCATGTGCGCGGGCCGGGCGTACTCCAGGGGAACGCCGGAACTGAAGGTGGTGGCCATGTGGATCAGGATGGGCAGACGGTGGCGCTGGCAGTAGGCGTAGATCCGGTAGTATTTCGGATCCAGAGGGTGCACGCCCTGGTAAATGGGGCCGAGTTTGACACCCTGGCCGTGGAGATCCTGATGGCAGCGTTCCAGCTCGGCCATGAATCCGTCCTGTCCCGGATCCACCGAGGGGAAGAAGATCAGACGGTTCGGCGCGCACCGGACCTGTTCGGCGACGGCGTCATTGGGGACCCGCCATCCGGTCCGCGCGGCCTGGAGGCCGAAGACCACCGCGACGTCCGCCGCCGCCGTCTCGCGGAGATGATCCCCGGACGAGAAGCGAAAAATGGCCGGGTCCGAGCCGCCCCGGCGGGCATCCTCGAATACCTGCGGGCCGAGATCCCGATCGGCCTGGAAAAAGTGGGCGTGAACATCAACGATCCGGCTCATGCGCGCATCTCCCTCATTGCGAATGTCCGGCATGAGGACGACTCCAAGTGCCATAAACGGCCATATTCGCATCCTACAATATTCGGGAGGGGATGCCACGCGGTTTTGGATTTTAAATGATTTTGGTATATAATCTGAAGCGGAGATGCCCGTCATGCCGGATTCCGCCGTGTTCGATTATCGCGAGGCGTTTTCGCGCAACCTCGGCCTTGTCACGGAGGCGGAGCAGGAGAAACTCCGCCGCGCGACGGTGGGGCTGGTGGGGATGGGCGGGGTGGGGGGCGGCCACGTCCAGGCCATCGCCCGGATGGGGGTGGAGGGGTTTCATCTGTCGGACCTCGACGTTTTTGAAGTGGCGAATTTCAACCGCCAGTTCGGGGCGTTCCTCTGGTCCGTGGGACGGCCCAAGGCCGAGGTCTGCGGGGAGATTCTCCGGAACATCAACCCGAACGCCCGGGTGAAATTGTTCGCGGAGGGCATCACCCGGGAGAATATCGGGAATTTTCTCGACGGGGTGGACATTGTCGTGGACGGGATTGATTTCTTCTGCATCCGGGAGCGTCTGTTCTACTTCGCCGCGTGTCGGGAGCGGGGCATTCCGGTCGTGACCGCGGGCCCCATCGGCCACGGGGCGGCGGTTCTCGTGTTCGTTCCCGGAGGAATGACATTTGAGGAGTATTTCCGGATCGATCCCGGGATGACCCGGATCGAGATGCTCCTGGCGTTCGGTCTGGGGCTGGGGCTTCGGCCCGGGGGGGGCATGGATCCCGCGAGGGTGGATTTCGAACGGGGAAAGGGGCCGGCCCTTGCGCCGGTGTGTTTCCTTTGCTCGGCCCTCGCGGGGATGGAGGTGCTGAAGATAATCCTCGGGCGGGGGCCCGTGGCCGTGGCGCCGCGGGGGCGGTATCATGACATTTACCGGGGCTCGGTGCGTCCTCTGCGGCGGCCCCCCCTGCTCACGCGGAGTTTGCGCGGATGGTTCATCCGGAAGATGATTTTCCGGATGTTCCCCCAGGCCCGCCGTCTCCACGAGGCGGAAATTGCCGCGCGGGGAAGCGGGGTGCCCGGATGAACGCGGACTCGTTTGATTCCCTGTTTTCCGCCGCGGCGCGGGCGCCCTCCGGGGACAATACCCAGCCGTGGCGGTTTATTCTGGATCGCGTCCGTCGGCGCATCCTGGTCCGGGTGGTCCCGGAGCGCGACCCCTCTCCCATGAACGCCGGCCAGAGGATGGCCCGCATCGCCTGCGGGGCCGCGGTGGAGAACCTCCTGATTTCGGCCCGCGCGTGCGGATGGGGGCTCCGGGTGGGGGACGATTCCGGCGACGCCCTGGCGGTGATCGAAATCGAAAAAGAGGGTCCCATCGCGATAAGTCCCGCCGGCGACATTGCCGCGCGCGTGACGAACCGCCGCGTTTACGAGGGCCGGCCGGTTCCCGCCGATGTCCTGGAGCGTCTCGGGCGCGTGGCGTGTCCCCGTCCCGGCACCCGTCTCACCTGGGTGGGGGACCGCGCGCGGCTCGGCGCCCTCGCGGCCGTCATCGGCCGGGCCGACACCGTCATGTTCGGCGAACACTCCATGCGGCAGGCGTTCCTGCACAACATCCGATTCGACGCCGACTTCGCGGCCGAGGTGGAGGAGGGGATGTCGAAGGCGTCCCTGGAGGTGTCGCGCCCCGAAATCCAGGGGATGAACACCGTCTTCCGAGGCCCGGACTGGCTTTTCAAACTATCGGGAAGCCGCATGATGCTGGGGATGCACACCCGGCGTCTCATCACGAGCGCCTCGGGGCTCGCCGTCGTCACGACCGCCGACCGATCGCCCGGAGTGGATTTTGAGGTGGGGCGTGTTGTGGAGCGGGCGTGGCTGGCGCTCACGGCGGAAAAACTCGCCGTCCAGCCCATGATGTCCGTCGCGGTTCTCGCCAACGCCCTTGAAAACGGGTCGCCGGAACTCGTGGCCCGCGTCCGCCGGGAAGGGACGGAGGAAATCCTCGCGGAATTCCGCCGGCGCCTTTCCGAGATCGGCGGCGATCACGTGGGATTCATTCTCCGTTTCGGATACGCCCCGCCGCCGACAGGACGCACCGGCCGTCTGCCCGCGAACAAGGTCGCGGACGTTCCGTAGACGTCGTTTCGTGCGTTATCTTGCCGTCATCATCGCTGTGGCCAGCGGCAGAAAAAGAGCCAGGACATAAAAAACCAGAAGCGCCAGTTGCGCAAACAGCGCCCCGCGATTGATATTTTTCCGGGTGGATTCGCGCTCGACCACAAAGTCCTTGACCGTCAGTTCAATCGCCACGTACGTCAAAAATAGAACGCCAATCGCCAGGGGTATGGACATCAGGCAACGGGTGGGAATCGGGAGTGTCATGCTCATATCGGCGAACATTCGCTCGAAACCTTCCCTACGGAAAAGCAAAATGACCAGAAGCGCGGAAATCCCCACGTTCCATTTCGTGAAAGTTTCCACCTTGGCCGGCGGACCGCCGACGAGGTCCTCATAAAAGCAGAGGGCGCCGAGGCTCAGCATCGCGCCGGCCGCGGTGACTACACCAAACACAACACAGGCCAATGTCTCGGCAGTATACGGGCCGACGTGGGTCAGAGACGCCATGTACCGGCCCGCCGCGTAGACGAGCGCGGCGAGTATCGCGGCCGATGGCAACGCCAGGGCACCGGCAACGGCGAATTTGACGCATCGCCTGCGCTTTTCCCGCCGGGCCTGGGCCGTCTCATTTTCCCGGGTATCGGCCTTCTCCAGCGCCGCCCTCAGCCGTTCGGCCTCGGCCGGCGTGATTTTGCCCTCGGTCCGCATCTTCTCGATTCGGTCGCGTTCGGTGGTCATGAGATCGGTCTCCTTTGAAAGTTACAGGGTCTCGATCATCTGGATTGCCTCGTCGGCGCGGAGTTCGCCGCGTTCCAGCCGGTCGAGAATCGCCTGACGGGCCTCCGCCGGGGCCGAGAGTTTCTTCATGCTCTCAATGATGTGATTCAGTCGCGCGCGCACCGCCGGGTAACTCATGCCGACCCGCGTTTCCAAGTCCTTGATGCTGAACCCGGCCAGCGCGTATTCCGCCAGGAACGCCGCCTCGTCCGGCGGCAGGAGGGCCACGCGCGGGAGTTTGAAACGTCCCTCCACGGCCACCCCGCACCGCGGGCAGGCCGCCTTCACCGGTTGCATCGGTGTCTTGCAGTACGGGCAGTCAATCTCGCGGCGATCCACGAAAAATCTCCTTGTTTGCCAGAATATATCATTATTTATGTCATAAGCAATAGGAAATAGTAAATATATTAATATTTTAATGTTTTGATGTAATTTTTGATGGGACTGCTGCAGGCGTATCCCCGATGGGGTCGCGGACGCTACGGTAATGGGTGCGGAGATCGGAACGTGACGATCCCGATCTTTGGCGGAGGAGTCGGCGCATGGGAGAGCTGGTCGGTGAAAAGTTATTGGGGATGTCTTCGAAAGAACGCTTTCCATACGCCCCGGTTTGGGGCGTGCCTCGATCGCCATCCTCTGATCGCAACTTGCCAGTTTCGATCTGGACAGCAGCCGAAGCTACGCGGTGAATTGTCAGAGTTCGCGTTCGCGAACTCTCATCTCACAAATCCGATCCTCCGCTTTGATTTTAACACCATCGGACTCATCAGTTCCCGGAGGGCATCGAAAACGACCTTGAATTGCTTGTCGTATTTTCGCTCCAGATTGTCAAGTCGTCGGGCAAGGCCATGATTCTCCGCAATCAGTTTTCTCAGCCGGACAAACGCTCGCATGATTTCCACGTTCACCCGAATAGCGCGTTCGCTACGCAACACGCTGGAGAGCATGGCCACGCCCTGCTCGGTGAACGCATTCGGCCGTTTGCGCGTTCCGCCCCATCTTGATGTTCCAAAATGGAACTTCAAGTTGTCGAACTCCGGCGTGGACAGTCGGAACATGAAGTCGCCCGGGAAACGCGCGCGGTTGCGGTTCACGGCCTTGTTGAGTTGACTTGTGGAAACCCCGTACAGGATGGCAATGTCCCGATCCAGAATGACCTTTTCCCCACGGAGCAACAGGATGGATTTCTCAATCCGTTCCGTCGGGATCAACGCCAAGGGGGACCGACCCATGCGGGTATGGTATCCATTCCCGCGACCGCGGGCAAGCGCGTTTGCGACACCTTCGGCCTTGCCTCCCCCCCCGGCGCTTCGGCGTAGAATTCGGGAAGGTTTGCCCGATGAGAAAGGAGTTGGGTATCGTCAACGATTGCTCCTCTCCTGCCGAAAAGATCGCGTTGTTCCGTTCGCTGTTCCGCGGCCGGGACGATGTCTATGTTCTGGATGCCATCCTCCGCGCGCTGACGCGACAGCGGGAAAAGATGCGATGAAGTGCTGAGCAGAATGAAATTTCGAATTCCGAATTCCGAATGCCGAATCAATTCGGAATTCGCCAATCGGCATTTCACCCCAGCGTGGTTTTCGGTTCCCGGCTCCCACGTCTTTTTCGCGTTTTCGCGGTAATTTCGTGGTTTCGTGGTGTCGCGGTTATTTCGTGATTTCGTGGTGTGGTTTTTCAGCGAATCTCGTGCAGACCATCCGGTAATTGCATTGTCCGCACGGGGCGTCGGTTTCGACGAGGGGGAATTTTTCCTCGGAGGCGGTGTTTGTCTCCGGGTCGTCGAGAAGCAGTTTCATGTCGCGGATGGAGCCGCGGATGTAGGTCTTCACCGCGTCGAGGTCCGCGGCGGACACCGGGTGGATGTGCTCGCGGTTGGCCGCGAGGTTGAATTCCACCAGGCGCAGGTGTTTCGGTTCGGCCTTCCATTTGGCGGCGGCGTAAAATCCATAGCAGGCGAGCTGCAATCCGCTCCTCCGGGTGTCGGAGGTCCCCGTTTTCCAGTCGTAGATGACGACATCGTCCCCCTCCCGGCCGGCGAAGTCGAGCTTGACGTGGATTTTCACGCCGTCCAGGGGGAATGACGAGAATTCCTCGAGTTCCAGCCATTGTTTTTTCGGCAGCGCCTGGATCCGGGCGTAGATGGCCGACCGGTAGAAGACGGTCAGGCACGCCGTGACGTGGCCGGCGGCCTCCTTCCAGTAGGCGTCGGGGGTTTTCACCCCGTAGGCGTGCTCGAAGAGACCGCAGGATTTCGGGTTTTTCCAGAATCCCCCCCGGCGGGACCCGGAGAAGTCCTCCCGCATGAGGGCGAGCGTGGCCGCCACCGCCTCCGCCTCCGTCATGGGGCGGATGCCCCGCCGGAGATTCCGGAGGCACCGCTCGATGCATTCATGAACGCGCTCCCCCGTCCAGAGGGCCCGGGTTTTGAGTTGCTTCAGGGTGTAGATTTTCCGCACCGGCGCCGGCGCCGTCACGAGCCACCCGCCCCAGGCGCCGTAGTATTCATAGTAATAGCGGCGTGGACAGGTCCGGAAGGTCTCGTCCCGTGTCTTGGACCACGTGAATATGTTTTTTCGAACGGCCATGAAATATCCCGGACGCCGGCGAGAATCCCCGTCGCCGATATTGTTCCACGGGCGGGGCGAAATGCCAGACTCTTCTCTCAAGGCGTTACGGTGGGCAGGCGAGCGACGCTTCACGTTTCACGAGAGATGGAGTGAAGTGACCGATCCGTCAGACCACCAGCCGGTCGTGGGCGTCCAGGGCCCGGATCCGGACGAAGGGCACGCGGGAGCGAACTTCCCAGCGGCCGTCCCGGCGGCCGCACACGATCTCCTCCACCCGCATATTATTAAAGAGGACGTTCTTGTACAGGGATTCGTACAGGTCGCCCACGGACAAAATACGATTGGGCAAACGGTCGAGCAGCAACGTAAACAGCGCCGCGTAGATGCCGGTGGCCACCTGCAGGCAGGTGGCGTTGGTCCCGACGATCGTTGTATTGTCCACGCGGTTCATGTAGTACACCCGCCGGCGCGGGTACTCCAGGCACACGCCCACCGTGTCGGACCCGGCCAGGGGGATGGAAAGATTATCCCCGAGTTCGAGATCCCCCTCGAGAATCCGTCCCGTCCGGCGGAAGCGTTCCACGAGGAACCGCATGGTCCTCGGGTGAATGGCATAGAGGAATTTCGACGGGATCCCGAGCGCCCGGCCCATCGTGAGGTTTTCCTCGTGGAGGACGAGAAATCCCTTCGGGTATTCGTCCAATTTCAGCACCGGCGCGAGCAGCGGTTTCAGATCCACCAGATGGCGCAGGGCATTGTCCGGCGCGAGCGTTGTCACGCGCCCGTCGAAGAGCCCCGTGGGATTCCGGGCGATCTCCGTGAGGAACTCATGCTTCGACCAGGTCACCAGCGGCCGCCATCCCTCCGCGGCGACGGAGGTGTCGTATTCAAAATGGGTGATTTCCCGGGGGCGGCCGAACCGCTCGATACCGTGCCGGATCCAGAGGTTCACGGCGCCGGGGTTCATGCCCGAGCAGAGGATGTGCGGGACGCGGGTCGCGCGCGGGGGCTGGGGGAACAGGCGTTCCACCAGTTCCGTCACCCCCAGGGCCTCGTCGTTGAGCGACGTGTTGAGGTAGGAAACACCCGCCGCGTCCGCCGCGGCCAGCATCGGCATCGTGGCGTGGGTCGTCACGTCCACAATGACGTCAATGCGATATTTCCGGAGCAGGCGGTGGAACGCGTTTCCGTCGCGGGGAAGATCCAGGTGGCGGCGGACGAACCGGTAGGCGAGGCGTTTGCGGTCGAGGAAGGGATCCTCCAGCACCCGGCGGTTCTTGTCCAGAAGCACGAGGTTCCGGAATTCGCTGCGCCACCCGCTCAGGAATCGCAGGAACGCCCGGGCCACACTGCCGGAGGCCCCGAGCACCAATAGGTTCTTTCGCTGTTTTCGCATGACGATCTCCGCGGCGGCCCGCCCAGTATGGTGTTCATCCGGCGATGTTTCCACCAGAACCCGGAATTTTGTGTAAATTTTTCGGCGGGGCGGTAGAACGTTGGGGAAGGAACATTGTTATCTGACCCCTGATGCCTGCTAATGGTGTCTAATGGTTACGATCAGGAGAGAGCCATGGTTACGTTGAGAGTTTCGCCCGCGGATTTCCGCGCGGGGTGCGCGGCGTTTCCGGAATTGGAACGCGCCCGGAGGAACAGACGGCAATGGGCGCGCGGTCGCCCGGGCTGTCAGATCCTGCGCGCGGTGCGTCGGGACATGCGCCGCTTCCATCCGATTCCCGATTTGCCCCATACCGAATACCGGCGGTATCTCCAAGACGGCGATCGGGCCGGCTATGAACATTCTTATTTTGCCCGGCGGTACCATCTGGCGGCGGCCGCGGTGGGACATTTTCTGGCGCCGGACCCGGCGCTCCTGGCGGCGGTTCATGATTACCTCTGGGCGATCTGCGAGGAGACCACGTGGATCGCTCCGGCCCACGAACGGGGCGGAATGGACCTGTTTGCGACGGAAACCGCCTTTGCCCTGGCAGAGACCCTGGTTCTGCTGGGCGGGGAGATTGCCGGGGAGATCCGCGAACGGGTTCGTCACGAGATCGAGCGGCAGGTGGTCGGTCCATACCTCGCCGGGGCCGGCCGCGTCCGGCGGGGGAGGGTCGCGCCCGGAGAGGAAAACCTCACGGCGCGATTCCTGGGCCGCCGGCGCGAAGGCATCCCCTTTTTCAAGTACTACAACAACTGGAACGGCGTCTGCAACGGTTCGGTGGGGGCGGTCCTGCTCCACCTGGAAAGCGACCCTGAACGGCTGGCCCGGGGCGTCAACCTGGTGTTGGAGAGTCTGGAGTACTTCCTGGCGCACGCGTTCGGCGCCGATGGGGCCAGCAACGAGGGAGCCGCCTACTGGCAGTACGGCCTTGTCAACGTCATCGCCTTTTCCGAACTGCTTCGGGCGCACACCGGGGGACGCGTTGACTTTCTGGCACATCCCCGGATGCGGCGTATCGCCGAATATCCCCTGAAGGTATTGCTTTCCCCGAGACATTTCTACAACCCGGCGGATTGTCCGACGAGAGTGGCCTTCGAGCCGGGGGTCATCTCCCGCCTGGCCGATCGAACCGGCGTCCGGGATCTGCGCAGTCTGCTACCGACGACGATCGGGATAAACTACAGGTTGCCCATGGTCCTGCGCAATCTGCTCTGGTGGGACGGTCGGCGCGGGACGGGCAGGCCGGTGGACGACGTCCTTCTGGCGGAGGTTGGCGTGTTCCGGGTCAGGTCGGGCCGGACGGTGCTGGCCGGCAAGGCCGGGTTCAACCGGGAGAGCCACAACCACAACGACGTGGGCAGTTTTGTCGTTCACGCCGCCGGGGAGGACTTGCTGTGCGATCCCGGCAGCGCGCCTTACACCCGGTGGTACTTCGAAGGCCGGACCCGGTACAAGTTGTTCGTGCACACCCAGTCGTTGGGCCACAGCGTGCCGGTCGTCGCCGGCAAACTCCAGGAATTCGGCCTGCGGTACCGGGGCCGGATCGTCCGTTTCGAGCCCGGCAGGCGGGAGAAGTCGGTGGAGATCGCGTTCGCCCGCGCCTACCCGGTGAAAAATCTCAGGTCGCTCCGGCGGCGGCTGACCTTAGCTCCCGGAGGTCAATTCGTACTCATGGACCGCATTGTGTTTTCCGGACGCGGCGCGGCGATCGAGGAGGGTTTTGTCACGTGGTTACCGGTGGCCGTTACGGGCAGGCGGGCTGTGATTCGGGGAAAGAAGAGCACGCTCGTTCTCAACCTGACCGGACCCGCGGGGGCTCGTTTTCGAATGGAACGCCTTGCCCTCGATCGGAAGAGCGCCAACGGATCCGCGCGGCATGCCGGCGAAACGCTTTGGCGGCTGACGGTGCGGCTGACAGCGGGGCGGAATATCTGTTTCTCCATGACGGGCGTGGTGCGGTCGCGGCAAAGACGCGGAAGAAAAGTCAAAAAACGGTTGAACTGACAGGGCAGGCGCATAACATGGACCCCGTCGCTGTCACGTTCTCTTTTCATTTCTGAGCGAGGTCAACCATGACGGGCACATCGGCGCAAAAACGCAAACTTCGCATTCTGGCCATCGGAGCGCACCCCGACGACTGCGAAATCGAATCGGGTGGAACCGCGGCATTGTGGTCCGGGGCCGGACACACGGTTCATTTTGTCTCCGCCACGAATGGCGCCACGGGGCATCAGGTGGAGGCCGGGGCGGCGCTTGTGCGGAGGCGCGCGGCGGAGGCGATCGCGGCGGCCCGTGTTCTCGGGGTGACGTCGCAGATCCTGGATATTCCGAACGGGGAATTGGAACCTTCGCTTGTGTACCGCCGCGTGTTCATCAAATTGATCCGGGAATTCGCCCCGGATCTGGTGTTGACGCACCGCCCCTGCGATTATCACCCCGATCACCGCTACACCGCCCAGCTCGTGCAGGACGCGTCGTATCTCATCGGCGTTCCCAACAACGTGCCCACGGTTCCTCCGCTGCGGAAGATTCCCGTCATTGCGTACTTCTCGGATCGTTTCCGGAACCCGGTTCCGTTTCGCCCGGATGTGGTGGTCGTGACCGACCGTGTGTTTGACCGGAAGGTCAGGGCGCTGGATTGCCATCGTTCCCAATTCTACGAATGGCTGCCGTGGAACGAGGGCCTGGAGAGGACGGTTCCCCGGGATGCGCGCGGGCGCCTCCGGTGGCTTGCGGAAAAAAATCGAAAGCGGTTTTCCGCGGAGGCGTATCGCAGCCAGTTGCGCGAGGTGTTCGGCGCCAAGGCGGCGCAAGCCGCGAAGACCGTGGAGGCGTTCGAAATTTGCGAATACGGCGCGAAAGCCACGATGGAGGAACTGCGGAAGTTATTCCCGTTTCGATGACTGAAAGCGAAGAGACGGAATGGAATATGATCTCGTCTTCGCCAGCCCATCCTTCAAAAAGCCTTCACCTTTAACGGAGCCGTTCAATACAATCGCCGACGATTTGAAGTGGTGAATCAGGGTTTTCGGTTATTCCACCCTTCCGAGACTCTTTTTCGTGTTTTCGTGGTGTGGGGATTTCTCCTTTCGTGTTTTCGCGTTGCCGTGTTCCCGTGTTGGAAAAATTCGTTCAAAATCCGGGCGGGGCCGTTACAATGGGCCGCATGGTCATGCCGCGGAAGAAATTGTGGGGGGGGCGGTTCGCCAAGGCGACGGATCCTCTCGTCGAGGCGTTCACCGAATCCATCTCCACGGACTGGCGCCTGTTCCGCCACGACATCCTCGGGAGCATCGCCCACGCCCGGATGCTGGTCCGGATCGGCATTCTCACCCGGGCCGAGGGGGCGAAAATCGAGAAGGGGCTCAAGACCGTTCGGCGGGAAATTGAGCATAAACGATTCCGGTTTGAACTCTCCCTCGAGGATATCCACACCCATGTCGAGGCGCGCCTCGTGGAACTGGCCGGCGCCGCCGGAAAGAAGCTCCACACCGGACGGAGCCGGAATGACCAGATCGCTCTCGACCTGCGCCTTTTCGTCCGCGACGAGATCGTCGCCCTGGACCGGCTCCTACTGGGTCTGGAGAAGGCGCTTTTGGCGCTCGCCGCCCGCTACCGCGCGATCATCCTGCCGGGCTATACCCATCTTCAACGGGCCCAGCCGGTGTCCGCCGTCATGTATTTTCTCGCCTATGTGGAGATGTTCGAACGGGACCGGGGGCGCCTGCGGGATGCCTTGGCGCGCGTCAACGAGTCGCCCCTCGGGGCCGGGGCCCTGGCCGGGAGCCGGATCCCCCTCGACCGGGCGTACGTCGCGCGGCTTCTGAAATTCGACCGGGTCATGCCGAACACCCTCGATGCCGTCGCGGACCGGGATTTCGCGGTGGAGTACGTCTCGGCCCTGGCGCTCCTGGCGGTCCACGCCTCGCGCCTGGCCGAGGAGTGGGTGCTCTGGGCGACGCGGGAGTTCGGTTTCCTCGAGATTGACGATGCGTTCTGCACGGGTTCGAGCATGATGCCCCAGAAGAAGAATCCCGATGTCCTGGAGATCGTCCGGGGAAAGGCGGGTGGCTTCGCCGGGCTTCTTCAGTCGCTCCTCATGACGATGAAGGGGCTGCCGCTGGCCTACAACCGGGATCTTCAGGAGACGGTGCCGCCGGTCATCCGGGCGTCGGATGCGGCGCGGGCGGTGGTCGGGATTCTGGCGGCGCTGGCGCCGAATGTGCGGTTGGTGACGGACCGCATCGAGGCGGGGCTCGGCGGCGATTTCTCGGAGTCCACGGCCCTGGCGGATGAACTCGTCCTCAGGGGGATGCCGTTCCGGGAGGCCCACCGCGTCGTGGGAAAGATGGTCGCGGAATGCGTCCGGCGCGGGGTGCCGCTTTCCGGGCTCGGCCTCGACGGCATCCGCCGCCACGCGCCCCGCGCGGACGTGAAGGCGCTGGCCGTCCTGTCCCCGCGGGGGGCGCTCGCGGGGGCCCAGCGCCGGGCCCCGGCGTGTCTGGCGGAGACCCGGCGGCGGCTTCTCCCGGCGCTCCGGACGTTCCCGGGGGATCTGTGAAGACCGTCGCGCTCGACCAGCTCAAGTCCGGGATGGTGACGGCCAAGCCGGTCACGGACGCCATGGGGAATCTCCTGGTGAGGGAGGGGACGGTGCTCAAGGATGAGGTCATCGCGCGCCTCCGGGCCCGCCGGGTGACGGTGGTCAGCATCGAGGACGCCTCCGGCGCCGCGGACGCGGCGGGCATCGCCGGAGTCGGACCGGCCGCCGACTGGGGCGAGGACACCGCGGAACGGGAGGTGGCCCATATGTTCGAGCGGGTCCGCGGGGATGAGGTGATGGGCCGTCTCGAGGTCGCCGCGAAGGCGCACCTCAAGGGGATGATTGCCCAACGGAAGGGCGCATCAGCCGCCGGTAATTAGACTGAATAGCCAGGGCGCGAGGGAGCCATGCCGTCGGAAGTGGTGGAAAAACTGCGTCGGAAGATCGAGACCATCGGAGGGCTTCCCACCCTTCCGACGATGCTCGCCAAGATCAACCAGTTCATGATAAATCCCCGGACGACGGCCAAGGAGGTGGGCCAGCTCATCGCCTCCGATCCGGCCCTCACGATCAAGATCCTCCGCATCGTGAATTCATCGTTCTACGGTTTCCCGAACCGCATCACGACGACCACCCACGCCATTGTCATCCTCGGTTTCAATGCGGTGAAGGGCGTGATCCTCTCCACGTCGGTCTTCGACGCCTTCGGAAAGGACGGGAAGTCGGCGTCCTTCGACCGGCTCGCCCTGTGGAAGCATTCCGTGGCCTGCGGGGCCGCCAGCCGGGTCCTGGCCCGGCGGATCGGTGTGAACGCCATTGAGGAATTCTTCGTCGCGGGGCTGCTCCACGACATCGGCAAGGTCATCCTGGATCAGTGCGTCCCCGAGGAGTTTGGCCAGGCGATAAGGCGGGCGAAGGAGGCGGACACCCTGCTTCTGGAGGCCGAGTCCGAGGTGCTGGGCGTCAGCCATGCCGAGGTGGGGAGCTGGCTTCTCGAGCGATGGAATCTGCCCAGGATCCATATCACGGCGGTCGCCCGCCACCACAATCCCGCCCTTGCCGATGACGAACTGCGTCTCACGCCGGTGGTGCATCTGGCGGACGTTCTCGTCCGATCCATTTGCATCGGCAACGGCGGCGATCGGCGGATCCCCGCGATCAGCCCCGATGCCTGGAAAAGTACGGGACTGTCGGCCGATGACTTTCCGGCGCTGCTTCAGGAAGTCCACGACGAGGCCGAACGGGCCATGGTGTTCCTGGAGGGGATGTAGGATGCCTCCGACGCCCCGGCCCGCCGTTCCCCTCCCGGAGGAAGAGCTCCGTTTTCTTCGCGAGACGAACGCCGCGCTCTCGCGCTCCCTGGGCGAACTTCTCGAACTCAAGGATGTCGCCCACCGGATGGTCTCCGCTCTGGATCGGGCCCCGATCGAAGAGGCGTTGCGGGGGGCCGTGGCCCGTCTGGCGGACGGACGGCACTTCGATCTCTATTTCCCGTCGGAGGGCGGATGGCGGCGGGCGGACGGGGCGACCGTTCCCGTGACGCTCGACGAGCTGGACTGGGTGGCTGAAAACCGGAAGCCCGTTTCCCTGTCTGACGCGGCGAATCCCGAGGAATTCCTGACCGTCGTGCCGCTGGCGGCCCGGGGGGAGACGGCCGGATTCCTGGTCATCCGGAAGACCGGGGAGGACTTCGTCACCCCGCAGAACGTGGACAAACTGGCGCTCGTGTGCGGCCTGGCCGGCGCGTCGTTCCTCAACATCCGGCTCATCGGGGAGATCTCCGAGCGAAGCCGCGATCTCCTGCGCGCCCGCAACCTTTTCCGGGACATCCTCGAGAGCATCACCGCGGGCATCGTGACGCTGGACAAGGGGCTCGGCGTGACCCAGATCAACCGGAACGCCCTGGCCATGTTCGGCCTGGACGATCCCGATGTCGTGGGGCGCGCCTTTCGCGACATCATCCCGGAACCCCTCCGGGATCCGTTCGGCCGGATTCTTCAGGAAACCCTGGAGACGGGGTTCTGTCTCGACCGGCAGGTCCCGCATACCCCGGCGCCGGGGATTGAAATTCTTCTCGGGGTCAGCGCGACGCTTCTCAGGAACGAGGATGCCACCATCGAGGGGGTGGTGGTCGTTTGCCGTGACATGACCGCGACCCGCGAGCTCGAACGCCTCCGGAAGATCGACCGCCTGAAATCGGAGTTCGTCTCGAACGTCTCCCACGAACTCCGGACGCCGCTCACCTCCATCAAGGCCTACACGGACGTCCTTCTCGGGATGGCGAAGGACGAGACCCAGAAAAAATTCCTCGGCGTCATCGACAGCGAGTCCGACCGGCTGCTCGCCCTCATCGAGGACCTGCTCAACATCTCCCGGATCGAGTCGGGGAAGATCCATCTCGAGGCTGAACCGGTGGATCCGCGGGCCCTGGTGGACGGGATCATGGGCATGTCCAAGGTCCAGTCCCGGAAGCACAACCTGGTGGTGGACATGCCGGAGACGCTTCCCGAGGTCCCGATGGACCGGAAGAAGATGACGGAGGTCCTGATCAACCTGGTGTCGAACGCCATCAAGTATTCCCCGAAGGGCGGCCAGGTGCGCATCCGGGTGCGGGTGGAGGAGGGGAATCTCCGGTTCGACGTCTCCGACTCCGGCATCGGCATCGGCAAGGAGGATCTGCCGAAACTGTTCCAGAAATTTTCCCGGGTGGACTCCAGCCTCACGGCGGAGATCGGAGGGACGGGGCTCGGGCTTTCCATCGTCAAGGCCATCGTCGAGGCCCACGGAGGGCTCGTAACGGTGGACAGCGAACCCGGCAGGGGATCCACATTCACGGTGCGGCTGCCGCTCACGTACGCGGCGGGGAAATAGATTTTTTGTCTCTTGCGAAGGAGGCGGACATGGCGAAGAAGAGGATTCTGGTGGTGGAGGACGATGCCAATATCCGGAATATCATCCAGTTCCTGCTGGACAGCAAGGGCTATGAGGTGATCACGGCGGCGACGGGTCCCGACGGGCTCCAGAAGGCCAAGACACTTGACCCGGACCTGATTTTGCTGGATGTGATGCTTCCCGGGAAGAACGGCTTCGAGATCTGCTATGAGATCAAGAACGACGTCCGGTTCACGCCCATGCCGATCATCATTCTGACGGCGACGACGAAGACCTCGGCGAAGCCCGACGAGTACTGGAAGGTGCGGTCGCGCGCCGACGATTTCATCACCAAGCCGTTCAAGTCCGCCGACCTCCTCCAGCGGGTGGAAAACCTGACGAAGGGGGATTGGCGGGAACGGAAGGATGAGCGGCAGACGTTTAAAATATAGACGCGGAAACACGGAATCGGAAAGACGCGCCGCGAAAACGCCACACGGAAACGCGGAAAAGGGGTTAACCGGAGTCGTCAGTGAGAGGAATTTTCAACGCGTTGGAGGATGACGCGGGGAAATCAGGCGCCATGATGTGGGCAACTTTGATCGCGTTCATCGTTGTTTTTGCGGCGATGGCCGCTTCCGGGTGCGATGGGAACCGCACCTACTTGAAGAATAAGACGTTGGCGCAGGTGACACCGGAGCAATCGGCGGCTATCGAGCGATGTCTCAAGGCTTCGGTGCGGTTTCGGGGAAACGGGATGCGCGGGGCGGGCGTCGCCATCGCTCCGGACGGCAAAGTGATCACGGCTTGGCATGTGCTCGCGACGAACTGCAGTTTATCCGGCAAGGGCGGGCCGGCGCCGTGTGATATGAAATATGAGATCAAGACGTCTGTCAATGGGGCTTACGGGAAACAATCCTTTGAAAACCCTGCGGTTTTGGCAGCTTCCCGCGAAGGGGATGTGGCGATTATTGACATCGGGATCCCAACGCCCGATTGCCTTCCAATCAGTTCTGTGGGTCCCAAGGAAGGAGAAGGCGTTTTTATATTGGGAAACTCCACGGGTCAGTTGGAAGCGGCCCGCGGTCGGTATTTGGGCTGCGGGAAGGATTCTCCGGGGACGCGAATGTGGTTATTCGTGGAAGGTCCGGCGTTTCACGGAGACAGCGGGGGAGCGCTTGTCAATGAGAAGGGGGAATTGTTGGGAATCACTTCCGGTGCCATACGGCGGGAGAGCCTTGTAAGTATCGATGATTCCAAGGTTCGCACGTTCTTTTCGGGCAAGACGGGCGTGGTCGCGGTGTCGCCGACGCCGCCCCAAGTGGTATCCGAATTGTTGCGACTCCGGCCCAAACTGGTGCCGACCGCCACGACGGGTGATCCGGAAAAAGGTTGGGGGCTGATCGATTTCAAGGTGTGTCCGGTTGTTATCGGCAGGGAAACGAATATGTCGACTCCCTGACGCGAGGCTCGCTGACGCATAAGACTGTTTTACGGGGGCATGAAAAATGGATTATTTCGAATACCAGGGCAATCAGCTTTTCTGCGAGAAGGTGAAGGTTTCGGACCTGGCCCAGGAATACGGCACCCCGCTCTACGTTTACAGCCGGCGGACTCTGGTGGAGCATTACCGGAAACTGGCGGATGCCTTCAAGGATCTGTCGCCCCTGGTGTGCTATTCCGTCAAGGCCAGCTCCACGATCGCCCTTTGCCGGGCGCTGGCCCAGGAGGGGGCGGGGTTCGATGTCGTCTCGGGCGGGGAAATCTTTCGCGCGCTCCAGGCCGGCGTGAAGGGGGACCGCGTCGTTTTCGCCGGCGTCGGGAAGACACGGCAGGAGATGGTTGAGGCCCTTGAGGCGGACATCCTCCAGTTCAATGTCGAATCGCCGGGGGAGCTGGAACTCCTGGATGAGGCGGCCCACGAACTCCGGCGAAAGGCCCGCGTTGCCCTCCGGGTGAATCCGGATGTCGTGGCGGACACCCATGATTACCTGGCGACCGGGAAACACGGCACGAAATTCGGGATGACGCTTGAGACCGCGGCGGAATGCCTCAAGACCGCCGGGCGTTTCTCGAGTGTTGAGGTTGTCGGCCTCCACGTGCACGTGGGGAGCCAGATCACGGACACGGCGGCGCATGTGAAGGCGGTGGAGCGGACGAGCGAGTTTCTGTCGGACGCCTGGCCCCCAAATCTCCCGTTCCGCACCCTCGACATCGGCGGCGGGTTCGGCATCTTCTACAAGGGCGGGGAGGCGCGGTCGGCCGAGGAATTCGGGCGGGCGCTTTCGCCCCTGATCCGGCGTCTGTCATGCCGGCTCATCCTCGAGCCGGGGCGGTTCATCGTGGGGAACGCCGGGATCCTCGTGACGCGGGTCCTCTACCGGAAGGAGTCGGCCGGGCAGACGTTCGTTGTCTGCGACGCCGGGATGAACGATCTCATCCGGCCGTCGCTCTACGGGGCGTTTCACCGGATATGGCCCGTCACCACCGCCCCGGGCGGGGAAGGGGCGGGGGGGCGCATCCGGGCGGACATCGTGGGGCCGGTGTGCGAAAGCGGCGATTTCTTCGCGCGCGACCGCGAGATTCCGTCCGTGGCGCCGGGGGAGTGCCTGGCGATCTTCAGCGCCGGGGCCTACGGGATGGCGATGAGCTCCAATTACAATTCGCGCCCCCGGGCGGCGGAGATTCTTGTGGACGGAGAGACGGCCACCCTCGTCCGGAAGCGCGAGACGTACAAGGATCTCGTGCGGAACGAGATTTACTGATGCCATCATCCGGGACCGATCGTATCTTCCGAAACGCGATGGTCCTGTCGCTGGCGGCTCATGCGTTGGTCCTCATCGGGATTCCCCGGTGGGGCCACGCCCGCGTGTCGCCGCTGCCGCGGGACATCTCGTTCCTCATTGAAAACGTGGTTTCAGCGCCGGAGCCGCTTCCGGATGTTTCCGTGCCCGCGGGAGAACGGGTCGAGGCGGCGCCCGTGCCGTCGCCGGTTCCCCGGCCGCCCGCGCCGGAGGGGACGGCGCTCCGGTCCGTCTCCGCCCCGCGCCCGGCGCCCCCTCCGGCCTCCGCCGGGCGAACGCCTTTGGTCCCGCGCCCGGCGGGGCCGCGACGCCCGGACGAGGCGGAGGGCATCGCTCCGGAATACAAGGTCCGGGTCCGCGGCCGCATTCTGGCCAATTATTCCTACCCGGCCTCCCTCCGCGAGCGGGGCATCGTCGGCACGGTGGTGATTCTGTTTCAGATCCAGCCCTCGGGGTACCTTGAATGGACGCGGGTCCTCAAGTCCTCGGGGCACCCGCGCCTCGATTCCCTCGCGGAGGCCACGGTGCGGAAATCGGCGCCGTTTCCCCGGACCGACCCCGGGCGGGATCCGTCCCTCCGTCTGTTCAATATCCGGTTTGTGTACGGCCTGGCGGCGGAGTGACCCGGATGCGAGTCGCTCTTCTGATTTTTCTCGGCGCGGCTCTCGCGGTGGGCGCGTTCGCCGGGGATGGATCGCCCCCGTCGCCGCCCGTCGCGGAATCTCCATCTTCCGCTCCCGCGGCGGAGGGTTCCGTTCGCGCGATTGAGGGCGACGTGGAAAATCTCCGCCGGCTTTCCTTCGGGGGAAAACATCCCGCCGTGAATGAAATCACCCGGCAGGAACTCCCGGCGCTTCTGGAGCGTCTTCTCCGGGAGGAACTTCCGCCGGAGAAACTGGGTTCCTACGAGGAGGCCCTGCGGGCGTTCGGGTTCCTCCCGCCGGGCACACGGCTGATGGACATCCTCCGGCGGCTTCTCGAGTCGGAGGTGGCCGGGGTGTACGATCCGAGTCGCCGGACGCTGTATGTGGTGGCCGGCGGCGCCCGGCCCAACCCGATGGAGGAGACCCTTCGCGCGCTCGGGGTCGAGATGAAGACGATCATACTTTCCCACGAACTCGAGCACGCCCTTCAGGACGTGAATTTCGATCTGGGCGCGCTCCGGAAGGCCGTCCGGGGGAGCGAGGACCGGGAACTGGCCGCGGCCTCCGTCATTGAGGGCGACGCCACGTTTCTGATGACGCTTCACGCCGTCCGGACCGTGGCGACCCGGCCGTGGGCGGGAATTCTTGGTAAAAAAAAGTCGGAGGATGTTTTCCCCCTGATCCTGCCGATTCTGACGGAGATGCTTTCCCGGGTGGACTTCGACGCGGGTGTCGAGGAGGCGATGCGGGGGGAGGGGCTCGGAGACGTGCCCCGTTACCTTCGGGAATCGCTGTTCGTTCCGTACATCGCCGGGTTAAAATTCGTCATGGATGCCTGGCGCCGGGGAGGGTGGACGAACGTCAACGGACTGTTCCGGTCGCCCCCCGCGAGCATGGAGCAGGTGCTTCACCCGGAGAAATATTTCGACCGGCCGGATGCGCCCCGCCGGATGTCGTTGTCCCTGCGGCCTGCCGTGTCGGCGACCTTTTCCCGGCGGCCCCCGCCCGCGGCGAGGGGGGCCGTGGGGGATGATGAAAATCCCGTTGCCGGCGGCCCGTGGGGCGAACTGGGGGTCCGGGTGTTTCTCGAGGACCGCGGTGTGCCGCGCGCGGAGGCGGCCACGGCCGCGGCGGGTTGGGACGGCGACGCGTTTCTCGTTGTGGGGAATAAGAAAAAGCGGGGTTTTCTTTGGGCGATACTCTGGGATTCCGAAACGGACCGCACGGAGTTCAAAAATGCTCTGGCCCGGCATTACCCGAAAACCGTGGTGGAAGAGGACGGGGAGATGATTTGGGTGGCCGAGGGGATTTCGCGGCGGGAATTCGACGTCCTCCGCCGTCGGACGCGGATCGTGCGCGACCCATCCTCTCCGGTCAGTGTGGGTGCTCCCGGAATACCCCGATGAATCAATTCATGGAGCAAGATGGTGAAGGCGGCGGGGGTGAAAAAAGTGATATTCTCTGAACCTTTTCTCCCGGCGAGCCGCGCAGTCTCTCCAGCAGCTCCAGGCATCGCTTCTTCTGCATTGTTTTCAGGGCCGAGTTGTCATCGCCGCTGTAGTGTTTTGGATTATACGAGACGCCGCAAAAGTGTATGACCATCTTTGATGACACAATGTGGCGGAGCTTGTGAGTGTTCATCACCTGAGTCATCATCCCGAAGGTGTCAAACCCTTTTCCATCCGTCTCGGCAAAGCTGCGATAGGCAGAAAGCCCTATCTTCTCAACCACCATCCTGAACACCTCCGAGTTCCTTATCAGGCAGCAGAACGGATGGCACCTGTCCCCCACGGCCGCTATGTTCAGCCCATAGGTAGAGACATCGCCATCGGGCTCTTTGCCAACGCCAAACTTGAACTTCATATATGTCTTCACGGTCTTCCAGTAGGCGTCCTCTGGCACGGGATTGACGCCATCCCAGGACATCCGCGCCTGGACCCCGAAGACATCTTCATTCTTTTCCAATTCGTCCATCATCGCGTGGACTGTGTTCTCCTCGCAAAAGCAAGCGTCGGCGTCCAAAAAGAGGTAATGCTCGCAGTTGGGATGGGTTAGCACAAATTCCCTTAGCACCTCGCCATGGGTGTTTGTTTCCGTTCTCGTGTTCCATCGTGTTTTCACTATCGCAATGCTCTTCTGGCTGGCGTATGACTCGAGCATGGACATATCATCCTCTGAGTTGTTATCCAGCACCGTCATGGAAACGTCCAACGGGACGGCGTGTTTGTCGTAGAAGGAGCGTAACAACAGCTCGGTGTACAATGAGGTATTGTGATTCACCACCACCGCTTCAATTTTGCCCATCGTCGTTCCTCCTTAACTGGCGGCCCTCTTGACCATCTCCGCGATATGCAGGGCAAAGGCATCGATGGTCAAATACGTGCGTAAATCACCTTCGGAAGTTCGGTAGCAACCGTTGTCATCCTGGCCTGTCAGCTTGACTTGCTTGTGGGACTGCAGTTGCTTTTCCCATTCTTCTGCTGTGCGCGCCAGGAATTTATGAGACCAATTTCTCCGAAAATGGGGTGACACTTTTTTGTTTTGGCGTCACGACAAGAACGCCGTTGGTGACGAGCCGACACCGCACCGCCCGACGCCAGGCGGCCTTCGTCCCCACGGCACGACCTGCTTGCACTTCGTCAGCCATTATACCCGCTGATTTAACCGGAAGCCATTTCCTCACCTCCCTTCGTTTGAGTTTTCCGAATTCCCGGGCGGCCGATTCTCCGAAAAAGACCCGGCAGGATACGTTTCCACTTCCCGACTCCGGCGGTCGCCGTGGCTTCTTTAAAACCGTTCAAAATGGAATTCGCCGTTCTCGACACGTAGCACCGACCCGCCTGTTTCGTTCCATGCCCCGAGGGAAAAAATCCGTTTCGCGCCCCACGGCGTTGAAATTTCGGTCATCCCTTCCCGGTGAGCGTGCCCGTGGACAATGGCGTCGGCGCCGGCCCGGAAAAAAGGAATTGCGCGCCCGGGGGAAACTGAAAATTCCACGGACCGGGTGCGGAGGTTTTTCCGGTCGCTCCAAAACCGCAGCCCGCGGCCAAGCCGGGACCGGACGGGGAAGGGCAGGATGTCGGAGGTTTTCTGGAAGAGGCGGCTTCGGGAGATGCGTCGCCACAGCCGATAGGCCGCGTCGTGGGGAAAGAGGACGTCGCCGTGGAGGGCGGTGAGCGCCACCGGGTTTTCACCGCCCACCTTGAGATGCAGGGCCTCTCCGGCCGCCACATCGGCCAGACCCGTTCGGCGGAGGTGTCGGCCGATGAGAAAATCCCGGTTGCCGTCGAGCCACCGGACGAGCCGCCCCCGGCGCCGGATATCGGCGACCGTCTCCAGCACCTCCCGGTAGGGGGGGATGTTTTCCTGGCCGGGGCCGACCCAGCGATCGAAGATGTCTCCGAGGAGAATCACCGTGGCGCCCCCGGGGGCGCTTTCCAGAAAACGGAGAAACCGATTCACGAGGCCGCGATCCTCGCTACCCAAGTGGACGTCGGCGGTGAAAAGAATAAGGGCGTCTGGCACCATTCTTCCATTATCATGGAGGCGGGTCTCCGCGCCAAGCCGGAAATATGAAAAATTTTCTTGAAATGTCCCTTCCCGTTCATAAACTGGCGGATTCGCATGTTTTGGGGACGCGACGGGGTGAGGTTATGCATGTACGGCGAAACGATACGGTTGAAGTAATCACCGGTGATGACTCCGGCAAACGGGGCAAGATTCTCGGAGTCATGCCGAAGGAAGGCCGCGTTATCGTCGAGGGCGTCAATCTTGTCTTCAAGCATCTTCGGAAGAGCGCCCAGTACCCGCAGGGGGGGCGCGTCCGTCGGGAGGCGCCGTTCCATCTGTCCAACGTGATGCTGGTGTGTCCGCATTGTAGCAAGCGGATGCGTCCCAAGCGGATGGTTCTGGGTGATGGAAAACGGACACGGGGTTGCCGCGAGTGCGGGGCCGCGATTGAGGCGAAGGTGTAGATACCATGGCTGACAAAAAAGAAAAACAGCGGCCACCCAAGGAAAAGTCCGGGAAGAATCCGGACGGCGCGCCGGCCGGGGGCGCGAAGTCCGAAAAGGCGCCGAGGCCTGACAAGGGCGGCAAAACCGAAAAGGGTGGAAAGCCGGAGAAGGGTGCGAAGCCCGAGGGCGGCAAGCCCGAGGTCAAGGCCAAACGGCCCAGCGCCCCGGCCGAAAAGCCCCGGCTCCTGATCCGGTACCGGACCGAGATTGTTCCCGCGATGATGAAGAAGTTCGACCTTAAAAACCCCCTCGAGGTCCCGGTTCTGGAGAAGATTGTGGTCAATATGGGGGTTGGTGAAGCGGTGAACGAATCGAAACGCGTCGAGGCGGCCCAGAAAGACATGGCTGTCATCACGGGTCAGCGGCCCGTTGTCATGCGCGCCCGGAAGTCGGTGTCGGGGTTCCACCTGCGCAAGGGCATGCCCATCGGCTGCAAGGTGACCCTCCGGCATTACCGGATGTATGAATTTCTGGATCGGCTCGTCCATGTGGCCCTCCCGCGCGTGCGCGATTTCCGCGGGATTCGGGCCGACGCGTTCGACGGACAGGGCAATTACAATCTGGGGATGGCCGAGCACACGGTGTTCCCGGAGGTGTCGATGGACACGGTGGAGTTCCCCCAGGGGATGGATATTGCGTTCGTTATGAAGCGGGGAAGCGCACAGATGTCCAAGGAACTCCTCTCGCTCTTCGGGATGCCATTCGCCCGGTAGCGTCGGGAAAAAGGGGAAAGGGAGCGAATTTATGGCGCGTCTGGCCATGCGGGTGAAGGCGGAGAGGGCCCCGAAGTTCACGACACGGCTGCATTATCGGTGCAAATTGTGCGGCCGGGCGCGCGGATATTATCGGAAGTTTCAGATCTGCCGCATCTGCTTCCGCAACATGGCGGCGTGGGGGGAGATCCCCGGTCTCCGGAAGGCCTGCTGGTAACGGCGGAACGCGGCACAGGGAGCGAAATAACAGCCATGATGACCGATCCAATTGCCGACTTGCTGACTCGGATCCGGAACGGACTTAAGAATCGGGTGAAGGAGGTGAGCATTCCCGCCTCCCGGGTGAAGGCGGGGGTCGCCCGTGTGATGCAGGAGGAGGGATATCTCCGCGGGGTTCAGCAGACCGGCGATCTCCGCCCTGAACTGAAGGTGGCGCTGAAGTACGGACCGCGCGGGGAGGCCATCATCCGGGTGATCCGACGGGTGAGCAAGCCGGGCTGCCGGGTATACCGGGGCGTTGCGGATATCAAGCCGGTCCAGCGGGGATTCGGCATTGCCATCGTATCCACTCCGAAGGGGGTTCTTTCCGACCGGCAGTGCCGGAAGAACCGCGTGGGCGGCGAGATTCTTTGCGAAATCTGGTGAGGTTTTAAAACGACATGTCGCGCATTGGAAAAAAACCGATTCCCATTCCATCCGGCGTCAAGGTGGAGGTGAAGGCGGGCAAGGTCGGGGTGCAGGGCCCCCAGGGCCGGCTTGAGTTTGCGCTCCGGCCCGAGGTCTCCGTCGAGGTGGCCGGGGGGGTGGCGCTGGTGAAGCGCGGCTCCGACGACCGCCAGTCCCGCGCCCTTCACGGTCTCACCCGGGCCATCCTGAAGAACATGGTTCAGGGCGTGGCCCAGGGTTATGAGAAGATCCTTCAGATCGAAGGAGTCGGTTACCGGGCGCAGCTTCAGGGAAAGGATCTGGTTCTGGCGGTGGGTTTCGCCAATCAGATCAGGATGCAGGCCCCGACGGGGGTGATCGTGGAAGTCCCGGACCAGGTCCGCATCATCATTCGCGGGCCGGACAAGCAGAAGGTGGGCCAGTTCGCCGCCGAGGTCCGCGCGGTGCGGCCCCCGGAACCCTACAAGGGGAAGGGCATCCGGTACATGGGCGAGGTCGTTCGCCGGAAGGCGGGCAAGACATTCGTGGGCGGAGCGGCGTCATGAACCGTGAAAAATTGAAGGCCAAGTTGCGCCTCAGAAAACAATTGCACGTGCGTCGGCGGATCCGCGGGACGCTGGAGCGTCCGCGTCTGGCGGTCTTTCGCAGCCAGAAGCACTTCTACGCGCAACTGGTGAATGATGACGAGGGCAGGACGCTCGCCACGGCGTCCACGCTGGAACTCAAGGACAAACTTCCGGCCGGCAAGGGTTCCACCTGCGCCGCGGCCCGCCTCGTGGGAGAGGCCCTTGGGGAGAAGGCGTCCGGGAAGGGCATTTTGAAGGCTGTCTTCGACCGTCGTTTCTACCGTTACCACGGGCGTGTCAAGGCCCTGGCGGACGGGGCGCGGGCGAAGGGGCTTCAGTTCTGAAAGGGAGATGAGGCATGGCGCTACCGGGAGCTCAGGAAGATGGGAGAAGGCGGCGGCGGCGGGGGGGGGATGATCGGGATTCCCGCGGCGGCGGCGGCGGGGCTGAAAAGGCTTTTGTAGAGACCATCGTCAAGATCAATCGCTGTGCCAAGGTCATGAAGGGCGGGCGGCGGTTCACATGGTCGGCTCTCGTTGTTGTTGGTGACAAGAAGGGGCGCGTCGGCTTCGGCTACGGGAAGGCGGGGGAGGTTCCGCCGGCGGTTGAGAAGGGACTCAAGGCGGCTCGCAAGAATCTCATTTCCGTTCCCATGAAGGGCGCCACCATTCCGCACGAGATTTGGGGGCGGTTTGGGGCCTCCCGCGTGATTCTCCGGCCGGCCGCGCCGGGGACGGGCGTCATCGCCGGCGGCTCCGTCCGGGCGGTTTTGGCGGCCATGGGCGTCGCGGACGTCCTGACGAAGGTCTACGGTAGCGCCAATCCCTGCAATGTCGTCAAGGCAGTGTTTGACGGACTTTCGAAACTCCGCTCCCGGGAGGAGGTCGAACGGCTGCGGGGGGTTTCCCTCGAAGTCTCGTAACGAAAGGAAGAGCGGCATGAGAATCTGCGACGTCCATCAGGGCATCTGTCCGCACAAGCGCCGGAAGCGCGTCGGCCGGGGAAGCGGAAGTGGCCACGGCAAGACCGCCGGTCGCGGTTTCAAGGGGCAGCGTTCCCGGACCAATCACGGCAATTTGAATCCCACCTACGAAGGCGGCCAGATGCCGCTTTTCCGGCGTCTCCCCAAGAGGGGCTTCAACAACGCGCGGTTCCGCAAGACGTTCGCGGTCGTGAATGTCGAGGATCTCAATCATTTTGAAGACGGATCGGTCGTGGACGCGGAGACACTTCGGAAGGCAGGCCTGGTCCGGGGCGTTTGCGACGGGGTCCGGGTTCTCGGCGACGGGGTGCTCGAGCGCAAACTCGTCGTGAAGGCCAGCGGCTTCAGCGTCGTCGCCGCCAAGAAGATCACCGACAAAGGGGGCCAGGCGGAGAAGATCGCATGATGATGTTCTCCTCGCTGGCCAATGTGGTGAAGATTCCCGATCTTCGCCGCAAAATTCTCATCACCCTCGGTATTATTATTGTCTACCGGATCGGGATCTACATCCCGGTCCCGGGCGTCAACGTTGACGTCCTCAAGAGCGCCGCTTCCACCGTGGCCCAATCGGATTCGCCGTTCGCGAAGGCCTTCGCCATGGTGGATCTTTTCGTCGGAGGCGCGCTCCAGCAGTGCTCCATCTTCTTCCTGGGCGTCATGCCCTATATCAGCGCATCCATCATTTTTCAGCTTCTCACGGCCGTGGTCCCCAAACTGGAGGAGCTGGCCAAGGAGGGTGAGGCCGGGCGCCGGCGCATCCGCCAGTACGAACGGTATGCCACCGTGGCCATCTGTCTGGTGCAGGCCTATCTCATGGTGCGGGGTTTTTTCTACAGCCCGCGACTCAACCTGGTTCCGCCGGAGATCCAGGGGTTTACGTTCGACGTTATCGCCGTGATGTCCATCGCCGCGGGGAGCATGCTCCTCATGTGGTTGGGGGAGCAGATTGACGAGTATGGCATCGGCAACGGGATTTCCCTCATCATCATGTTCGGGATCGTGGACCGTCTTATCCCGTCCTTTCATCAGATCTGGGAGAGTTTCTCGCCGTCCCTGGCGAATCCCGAGCCGGGCAAGATCGGCATCGGGTTGCTTGTCATTCTGATTGTCCTGTTTGTCGGGGTGGTGGTGGGGGTTATTCTCATGACTCTGGCCCAGCGGCGGGTTCCCGTCCAGCAGGCCAAACACATGCGCGGACGGCGCATCTTCGGCGGCCAGAGGCACTACCTTCCGCTCCGGGTGAACCAGGCGGGGGTAATCCCCATCATCTTTGCCAGCGCCCTTCTCCAGTTCCTGGCCATGGGTGGCGGGTTTATTGCCATGATCCATCCGATGCTCAAGCCCGTCGGAGATATTTTTGCCGGTGCGCGTCTCACGTTCTTCTATAACATTTTCTATGTCGGCATGATTTTCTTCTTCTGTTACTTTTACACGGCCATCATTTTCAATCCCATCAAAATGGCCGATGAGATGAAGGAATACGGGAGTTTTGTTCCGGGCATCCGTCCGGGGCGGAAGACCTCCGAGTACCTCGAGTTCATCATGACGCGCATTACCCTGGCGGGGGCGACATTTCTGGCGCTCATCGCCATTTTCCCGAATGTCATCGCCGGCGCCACGCCCGCGCTCCGGCAAAAGATGATCACCGGCTTTTACGGCGGCACGGGGGTGCTCATCGTGGTGGGGGTGGCGCTTGACCTTGTCCAAAAAATCGAGACGCAGCTCATGATGCGGAACTACGAAGGATTCCTGGCGAAGGGCCGGATCCACGGGAGACGCGGGTGAATCTCATCTTTCTGGGCCCGCCGGGGTCGGGGAAGGGCACCCAGGCGGCCATCGCGGCGAAGAAGGGCGGTTTTCTACATCTCTCGACGGGGGATCTCCTCCGCGCCGCGGTCAAGGCGGGTACGCCGCTCGGCCGCGAGGCGAAGGGATTCATGGATCGGGGCGCCCTCGTCCCCGACGCGCTCATCCTCGCTCTCGTGGAAGAGGTCCTGGCCGGGGGCAGGGCGGCGAAAGGATTTCTGCTCGATGGCTTCCCCCGGACCCGCGTCCAGGCGGAGGGGCTCGAGGAGATGCTGAAGCGTCGGGCGACGCGACTCGATGCCGTGGTTGTCTTCGCCATCCCCGACGGCGAGATTTTGCGAAGGCTCACGGGCCGGCGCACCTGTCGCGCCTGCGGCGATCCGTACCACGTGGAGCACCGCCAGCCGAAGATCCCCGACCGCTGCGACAAATGCGGTGGCGAACTTTTTCAACGCGATGACGACCGGAGCGAGACCATTCAGAATCGTCTGGAGGTCTATCACGCCCAGACGGGGGAACTCATTCCGTATTATCGGGACCGGGCGCGCGTGATCGAGCTGGATGCCACACGACCGGTCGACGTGGTCCACGCAGAAATGGCAAAACGCCTGTGGTCGTTCTGAAGTCTCCTCGCGAAATCGAGTGCATGCGCCGGGCGGGCCGCATCGTGGCGGGCGCCCTCGCGGCCGTCGGCCGCAAAATCGCTCCCGGTGTCACCACCGCGGAGCTTGACGCCTGTGCCACCGTCCACGTCACCGCGCGGGGGGGGCGTATGGCTTTCAAGGAATACCGCGGGTATCCGGCCAACATCTGTGTTTCCGTCAATGAAGAGGTGGTACACGGAATCCCCGGGCCGCGGCGTCTGCGGGCGGGCGATATCGTGAGCGTGGATATCGGGGTGTTCTGCGACAATTACTGCAGCGATGCGGCGCAGACGTTTGCGGTGGGGGAGGTGTCGGAGGAGGCCCGGCGCCTCATGGCGGTCACGCGGGAGGCGCTTGGCGCGGCCATTGCCGTGGTGCGGCCGGGAGGGCGGCTTTCGGAAGTGTCGGAAGCCGTTCAGCGTCACGTGGAGGGGGCCGGGTTCTCCGTTGTCCGGAAGTTCGTCGGGCACGGCATCGGAAGCCGCATGCACGAAGATCCCCAGGTTCCGAATTACGTGGATGCGGAGGTTCGTCGGAACGATCTCGTCCTGCAACCGGGAATCGTCCTGGCCATCGAGCCTATGGTGAATGCCGGGGGTTGCGATGTGGAGGTGTTGGCCGATGCCTGGACGGTGGTGACGAAGGACCGGAGGCTGTCAGCCCATTTCGAGCATACGGTGGCTCTTGGGGCGGACGGTCCGGACGTTCTCACCGCGTGAAAATACATGTGAAAACGAGAGAATTTTATCTTGTTAATCGCACGAGGGTTGTATAGAATACCGTGCCTTGCCGGCATCGTCGCCCGGCGTGCCGTGAGTTGAATTGTCGAACTATGGCCAAAGAGGAAGCCATTCGTGTCGAGGCCGTGGTGAAGGAATCGCTTCCGAATGCCATGTTTCGTGTGGCGTTGCAGAGCAATCCGGACCACGTGGTTTTGGCGCACGTTTCCGGCAAGATGCGGATGCATTTCATCCGGATCCTCCCGGGGGACAAGGTTGTGGTGGAGTTGTCGCCATACGATCTCAAGAAGGGCCGGATCGTCTACAGGGAGGCGTGAGGCGCGAAGGAGGAGCATCATGAAAGTGCGCGCGTCGGTGAAGCGCATGTGCGAGAATTGCCAGGTCGTCCGGAGAAAGGGTGTTGTCCGGGTCATCTGTTCGGATCCCCGCCACAAGCAACGGCAGGGATAGGCGGATCGCCGGGTGAAACGTTTATTGAGGGAGAATCATGCCGCGCATCCTGGGCGTTGACATCCCCGCGACGAAGTGCGTCGTGGTGGCGTTGACCTACGTCTACGGGGTGGGGTCAGCCTCGTCGAAGCGAATCCTGAAGGAGGCGAACATCTCGGAGAAGGTCCGGGCCCGGGACCTTACGGACGAGCAATTGAGCCGTCTGGCGGGCATCATCGAGAAGCACTACGTCATTGAGGGGCAGCTCCGCCGGCAGGTGGCGCAGAACATCGCGCGCCTGAAGGAAATCGGCTGCTACCGGGGTATCCGGCATCGTCGTGGCCTGCCTGTCCGGGGCCAGCGCACGCGCACGAACGCCCGCACGCGAAAGGGGCCGCGCAAGACGGTCGCCGGGAAGAAGAGCGTGAAGGAGGTCAGCGGGTAGGCGCGTAAGCGCGGGATATTGGCATTTCAAGGCTCACCGCGAAATCACGAAAGGGGAGCGATGGCGACGGGAAAGCGGAAAACCAAACGGATGGTGGAGAAGGGGGTGGCTTACGTGAAGTCCACCTTCAACAACACGGTCATCACCATCACCGATCTGAACGGCGACACCCTGTGCTGGTCGGCGGCCGGCGTGGTGGGATTCAAGGGCGCCCGGAAGAGCACGCCCTTCGCGGCCCAGCGGGCGGCCGAGAACTGCGCCGACAAGGCCAGAAAATTTGGCATCAAGGAAGTGGATGTGAGGGTCAAGGGGCCCGGCAGCGGTCGCGAGTCGGCCATCCGGGCGCTTCAGGCGGCGGGCATCAAGATTCGGAGTATCGAGGATGCGACGCCGTTGCCGCACAACGGGTGCCGGCCACGCAAGCGGCGCCGGGTCTAGTCCAGGCAAACGGGACGTTTTGGAGGAAGAAGACGGATGGCGCGGATGACGGGAGCCAAATGCCGGGTCTGCCGGCGCCTCGGGACGAAGCTTTTTCTGCGGGGGAGCCGTTGCGAGTCCCTCAAATGCGCGGTCACGCGGCGCGAGACCCCGCCGGGCATGCATCCCTGGGGCCGGGGCAAGCCCACCGAGTACGGGAAGCGGTTCAAGGAGAAGCAGAAGATCCGTGGAACCTATGGGCTTCTTGAAGCCCAGTTCCGCCGGTTTTTCGAGAAGGCCAGTCGCCAGAAGGGGAACACGGGGGAGAACCTGCTGGTTCTTCTGGAGCGGCGTCTCGACAATGTCGTTTTCCGGTTGGGACTGGCCACCTCGCGGGCGCAGGCCCGCCAGATCATCCGTCACGGGCACATCCGGGTGAACGGGAAGAAGGTGGATGTTCCCTCGAGCCAGGTGGATGTGGGGGATGTCGTGGCTCCGGCCGCGAACCCCGCCGCCGACAAGCTCTTCCGTTCGTGCGCGGACGCATCCCGCGCGCGGGAGGTTCCCAAGTGGTTGGAGTTCAAGGACAATCCGATGAGCGGTCGGGTGCTGTCTCTGCCGGTGCCGTCCGATGTCCCGGTGAGTTTTGACATGCACATGGTTGTCGAGTTTGCATCTCGTTGAGGGAGGAAAAACGAACATGATGCGAGTTCGCTGGAGAGGGTTCGAGCTTCCCACGCGCGTGGTGGCGGACAAGGATGTCGGCACGCCGACGTATGGGAAGTTCGTGGTCGAGCCGTTCATGCGGGGCTTTGCCACGACCGTGGGGAACAGCATCCGCCGGGTTCTCCTCTCGTCCATCGAGGGGGCGGCGGTCACGTCCGTCCGCATCAAGGGTGTTGAGCATGAGTTTTCGACCTTGAAGGGTGTCCGGGAGGACATCACGGACATCGTCCTCAACCTGAAAAAACTGCGGATCCGGATGCACACGGACGATCCCCGGACGATGCGGTTGGAGGTGAAGAAAAAGGGGCTCGTGACGGGCAAGGACATCCAGACGGATCCCACGGTCGAAATCGCCGATCCGGACCATGTTCTGGTGACGCTCACCGAGGACGTGGAGTTCGTGGCGGAGATGACCGTCCGAAAGGGCCGTGGGTATGTCACGGCCGAGGAGAATGCGAAGGGGCATCACGAGATTGGCCTCATTCACGTGGATTCCATCTTCTCGCCGGTCCTTCGCGTCAATTACAAGGCGGAGAACACCCGCGTCGGGCAGATGACGAACTATGACAAATTGACGATTGAGATCTGGACCGACGGCACGGTGACGCCCGATATGGCGCTTGTCGAGGCCTCCAAGATTTTGCGCAAGCACCTCAATGCCTTCGTAGGGTACTTCGACGCCGGCGTCGAGATCCCGACGGATGGGCAGGCGGAGGAGGAGGAAAAGCGGGCGCAGTTCCTGGAAGGCGTCAAGCCCATCCTGGACAAGGATGCGGGGGAGCTCAACCTTTCGGTTCGTGCCTCAAATTGCCTGCGGGTCCAGAACATCGGGACCATCCGGGATCTGGTGCAGCGCAGCGAGGAGGATCTGCTCAAAATCCGGAATTTCGGCAAGACGTCGCTTTCCGAGCTGAAGGAGAAGTTGAAGCCGTTGGGGTTGACCCTCGGCATGAGGTTGAGCTAGGGGGATTTGATGCGACACCGTCACGGCATGAGCAAACTCGAACGGAAGACCGGCGCCCGCTGGGCGCTTCTCCGCGGCCTGGCATCGGCGCTCGTGCGTCACGGCCGCATCGAAACGACCCTGGCGAAGGCCAAGGGGGTTCGGCCTTACGCCGAAAAGGTGATCACCTTCGGGAAAAGGGGGGGGCTTGCGAACTTCCGGCGGTGTATCGCCCTCCTTGGCGACGAAGAGGCGGCCCGGAAACTCGTCAAGGAGATTGTCCCGCTTGTCGCGAAGCGTAACGGCGGCTACACGCGTATTCTGAAGTTGGCCGATCGGCGGATCTCCGACCGTGGCCAGAAGGCGATCCTGGAACTTGTGGATGTAAAACCAAAAACCGCGACGCCTGAAGGAAGCAAGGGCAAGGGCAAGGTGAAGGAAAAGGCAGCGGCCAAATAGCGCCACGCGACGGCTGGATGAGTGTGGCGCGTGGGGGGGGCCATGGCGGTCGCCAAGGCCATTTTTTTGACCAAGGGGGTTGGGCGGCACAAGGAGATGCTTCCTTCCTTTGAGGAGGCCCTCCGTGACGCCGGAGTCGCGAGTTTCAATCTCGTTCACGTTTCCAGCATCTTTCCTCCGTATTGCAAACTTGTTCCGAGATCCCAGGGGCTGACGCGCCTCGAGGACGGTCAGATCGTCTACGTCGTCCTCGCGCGGAACCAGACCAACGAATACCGGCGTCTTGTGGCGGCCTCGGTGGGACTGGCCATACCGAAGGATCGCCGCAGCTACGGCTACCTCTCGGAACATCACAGCTACGGGGAAAACGAGGATCAGGCGGGGGATTACGCCGAGGATCTCGCGGCCTCGATGCTGGCGACCATCCAGGGGGTGGATTTTGATCCGGATCTCTCCTGGGACCAGAAAAAGGAGGTATGGAAGATCAGCGGGAAGATTTACCGTACCTGCAACATCACCCAGTCCGCCATCGGGAGTCCCAACGGCATCTGGACGACGGTCATCGCCGCGGCCGTGATGATCATGTAGGCCGGTTTACAACGATACGGTGACACGCCAGCGGTATGAGCGCGCCGACACCCGATTCTCTTGGTTATGTCATGCCCGCCGAGTGGCATCGTCACGATGCAACGTGGCTGGTCTGGCCTCATGTCACCGCGGCGTGGGACGAGGGGCTTCTGGGGGATGTGGAGTCCTCTTACGTTGACATGATCCGGGCCCTCGTGCCGGGGGAGGCGGTGCGCCTTCTCGTGGCCGACGAGGCGATGGAGCGCCGCGCCGCGTTGAGAATCCGTTCCGGGGGCGTTTCGCCGGACCGGGTCGTTTTCCACCGCATCCCCACGATGGACAGCTGGATCCGCGACTACGGCCCGACATTTGTCATCCGTCCCGGGGCGGACAAGCCCGTTGGCATGGTCCACTGGAGGTTCAATGCCTGGGGGAACAAGTACCCCGACGTCGTTCGCGACGGCGGCGTCCCCCGGGTCATCGCGGACGCGTTGCGGATTCCCCGGTTCGAACCCGGCATCGTTCTGGAGGGGGGCTCCATCGAAGTCAACGGCGCCGGGGACGTTCTGGTCACGGAGCAATGCCTGCTTCACGCGAACCGGAACCCGGCGCTGTCCCGGATCGACATCGAGGGCGTCCTGCGGGACAGCCTCGGCGTCCGGAACGTCCTGTGGCTGGGGGAGGGGGTGGCGGGCGATGACACCGACGGCCACGTGGACGACGTCGCGCGGTTCGTGAACCCGACCACCGTCGTCTGTGCCGTCGAGGAGAATCCGGCCGACGAGAACCACAAACCGCTCCGGGAAAATTTCCGCCGCCTCCGGGCCATGCGCGGCGGCGAAGGACGACCGCTCGAGGTGGTGCCGCTCCCGACCCCGGGGCGGGTGGAACTGGGCGGGCGGCGCCTCCCGGCGAGTTACGCCAATTTTTTCATCGCCAACGCCGCCGTCCTCGTCCCGTTCTTTGGCCATCCCAATGACGATAAGGCCCTGGGCATTCTGAAACGGTTTTTCCCGGACCGCCGGGTCACCGGCATCCCCGCCCGGGCCATGGTGGCCGGCAACGGGTCGGTGCATTGCCTGTCACAGCAGCAACCGGCCGCGGGATAGGCGCTCGTCGCTCGTGAACCGTGTCTCGCCGAAAAATCACGAACAACGAATCACGCTTCCTACTCGTCCAGCTCCACCGTCCAGTACGCGCTGTCCACGAACGTCTTCCATGACTTGTACTTGGCCGAACGCAGGCTGATGTCAATGAGGGGGCTTCGCTTGGGACGGACCGGTTTCTGGATGAGTTTCATCCGGCATTCCGAAAGGAGCCGGCCGCCCTTGCGGACGTTGCAGGACGTGCAGGCGCAGACGACGTTGTCCCAGGTGGATTTCCCGCCCCGGGAGCGGGGGGTGATGTGGTCGAGGGAAAGTTCGCTCGTCGGAAATTTTTTTCCGCAGTACTGGCAGCGGTTCCCATCCCGGGCATAGATGTTCCGTCGGTTGAACTTCACGTTCTGGCGCGGCAGGCGCTCGTAGCCCAGCAGGCGGATGATCCGCGGGATCCGAATCTGGAAGGACACCGTCCGGACCCAGTCCCCGGCGTCGGCCGTGTCGGGGAAGGCGTCCCGTAGCAGAGACAGTTCCGCCCAGCTCTTGAAGTTGTATGTGTCAAACCGGTCATGCGCCGGGTGGACGACCTCGGCGGCGTCTTTGTAGAGGAGCGCGAACGCCCGCCGGGCCGTCGTGATGTGGACCGGCATGAAGTATTTGTTCAGGACGAGAACGTTCTCGTTGAGGACGGTCGCGGCGGCGCTCATGCCGGAAAATTATACGGCAGTTGCCGGCGGATTGCAACCGGCAGGCCCTTTCAACACACACACCGCTTCGTGCTTTTGTGGTTCTTCCCGGAGGATCCGACGAGGCTGCGGCCGCGGTCAACCCCGGGGAGCCGGGTTATGTCGCGGCAATTTCGTTATTTCGTGGTATCCCCGTGCCGGATGAATGACCGCGGCAGGCAGTCCAGGATATCGGTGGCGATGAGCGCGTATTCGCCCTTCGATTCACGGGCGATGTCTCCGGCAAGGCCGTGGAGGTACACCCCGAGAACCGCGGAATCGAAGGGGGAATAACCCTGCACGAGGAGTCCCGCAATCATTCCCGTGAGGACATCCCCCGCGCCGGCCGTTGCCATGCCGGGATTTCCGGTGGGGTTGATGAACAGTTTCTCGCCGTCCGTCACGAGGGTGCGGTGGCCTTTCAGGACCAGGATGGTGCGGAAGGTTTTCGCGAAGTCGAGGGCGATCCCCTGGCGGTCCTTCTGGATCTCTTCCGTGGTCAATCCCGTCAGGCGCGCCATCTCCCCCGGATGGGGGGTGAGGATGACATCGTGCCCGATTTCATGGAGGAGCGTCGGGTGCTGGGGGAGGACGTTGATGCCGTCGGCGTCAAGGACGGTCGGGAGTTTCACCGTCTGGAGGAGATAGAGGACGAGGCGTTTCGTGTCGATGTCCTGGGAGACCCCTGGTCCCATGGCCAGGCACGTGTAGCGGTTGGCGATCATCCGCGCCGTCTCCTCCTTTTCATGCGAGGAGAACGTCCGGCGGGGGGATTCGGGGAGCGCCACGGTGATGGCGCAGGTCAGTTTCGACGCGAGGATCGGCTGGAGGCTCCGGGGCACCCCGAGCGTCACGAGCCCCGCCCCCGAACGCAACGCGCTTTGGGTTGTGAGGAATGCCGCTCCCGTCATCCCCGCGGATCCGGCAAGGACGAAGACATGGCCGTAGGTGCCCTTGTGGGAATCGGGCGGACGACGGCGGAGGGCGGGGGGGGATGGAATGATTTGGATCATGATCGCATCGTTGCCGCCGCGCTATTGATGAGGCCGGCGAGATACCCGGCCCCGAATCCGTTGTCGATGTTCACGACCGACACCCCGGCCGCGCACGAGTTGAGCATGGCCAGGAGCGCCGCCACTCCGCCGAAGCTCGCGCCGTAGCCGATGCTGGTCGGCAGGGCGATGACCGGGCGGGCGACCAGCCCTCCGACAACGCTCGGGAGCGCCCCTTCCATTCCGGCCGCGACCACCAACACGCGTGCCGATTGTATCATTTCAACATGCCGGAGCAACCGGTGGATTCCGGCGACGCCGACATCGTGGATGGCGCGGACACGGTTCCCCATGATTTCCGCCGTGACGCGCGCCTCCTCGGCGGCGGGGAGATCGGCCGTCCCCGCCGTGATGATGAGGATGCCGGGCCGCGCCGGGCGGACGGGTTTCCGGGTGATCGTGATGGCCCGGGCGATGGCGTGCCAGCGGGCCTTCGGGAGGCGGCGGCTGACGGCCCGGTAATGGGCCGCCGTCGCCCGGGTCAGGAGGACGTTGTTCCCCGTGGCCGCGAGCGTCCGGGCGATGCCGGCGGTCATGACGGGGGTTTTGTTCAGGCAGAAGACGACCTCCGGGAGCCCGCAGCGGATGGCGCGGTGGGTGTCCACCGTGGCGAAACCCAGGTCCGTGAAGGGGAGCGCCCGCAGTTTCACGAGGGCCCCTGCGATCGGGAGGCGTCCGGCGCGGACGTCGCGGAGAAGCCGTTCGAGGGCGTCGGGTCTCATTTCGTGGGCACCGCGTCAAGGTCGAGGCGGTCGGCCAGACCCGCCGCGAACCGGTGGAATCCAACTCCGGCGATCATGGCCGCGTTGTCGGTGCAGAGGGCTCGTGGCGGGGCGGTGACCTCCAGACCCTGCCGGGTTCCCGTCGCCTCCATCCGTCGGCGCAGGTGTTCGTTGGCCGCGACGCCGCCGCCGAGGGCGATTCTCCCGAGGCCGTGATGGATCGCCGCCGCCACGGTGTGTGACACGAGGCTTTCGATGGCCGTTTCCTGGAAGGCCCGGGCGATGTCGGCGATGTCGCCGGGGGCACGGGGGCGGGGCTGTCCCGTCTTCGGGTCATGGACGCGGTAGAGGACCGCGGTCTTGAGTCCGCTGAAGCTGAAATCAAAGCGTCCGTCCCGTCCCGGCTTGAGGGCGGCGCTCGGGAATTCGATCCGGCCGGGGCGGCCTTCCCGGGCGGCGTGTTCGATGGCCGGCCCGCCGGGATAGCCCAGGCCCAGGATGGAGGCGACCTTGTCGAATGCCTCGCCGGCGGCGTCGTTGATGGTGCCGCCGACCTCCCGGAACGCGAGCGGTCCCTCGACCACATAGAGGATCGTGTGGCCCCCGGAGGCGATGAGGGCGAGGTAGGGGAATTCCGGCGCCGGATCCGCCAGCAATGTCGAGAACGCATGGGCCTCAAGGTGATTCACCCCGGTGAGGGGAAGTCCCGCTGTCCAGGCCAGGGCCTTCGCGGCGGTGACCCCGATGAGGAGCGCTCCGATGAGCCCCGGCGAGGAGGTCACGGCGATGCCGCCCAAATCGGAGAGTCGCCGTCCCGCGAGGGCCTCTTCGATCACGGGGAGGATGGTCTCGGTGTGGGCCCGGCAGGCGATTTCGGGGACCACGCCGCCGTACCGCTCGTGGAGGCGCGTCTGGGAGGCGATGACGTTCGACAGGATGCGGCGTCCATCCTCGACGATCGCGGCCGCCGTCTCGTCGCAGGAGGTTTCAAGGCCGAGGATGAGCATGGTTCGGGAACCGGCAACCGGGGATCGGAAACCGCGTAAAAACCCGGCCGTTTCGGTTCCCGGTTCCCGAATCCAACGGCCGATTATGGTTTCGCCACCGTCTTCACCGGAGTCTTCTGAAGGGCCATCATTCCCCGGAGCACGTTGACCGCCGTCTCAAGCTGGCGGTCGATGACGGACTCCTTCTTCTTCTCGTCGCCCGCCTCCCAGAAGGGTTTCTCCTCGATATTCGCGCCGGTGGCGGTGGAAGGTTCCTTCGGGGCGTCCTTTTCCTTCTCCTGGGGCTTGACCTCTTCCATGCGAAGGCGGCGCCATTCCTCGAGAACTTTTTCCTCGTCCTCGGGAGTGACCGTCACGGTGATGTCCGGCTCGATGCCCTTCCCATGGATGAGTTTGCCGGACGGGGTGTAGTAGTGGGCCGTTGTGAGTTTCAGGGCCGCCATGCCCTCATCTGTCTGGAATTCGATGATGCTCTGGACGGAGGCCTTGCCGAAGCTCTTCGCCCCGACGACGATCGCCCGCCCGTTGTCCTGGAGCGCCCCGGTGACCACCTCGGAGGCGCTTGCGCTCCGACCCGAGATAAGGACGGCGACGAGGAACGGGTCGTAGGTCCCGGCCTTCCGGGCCCAGTGCTCCTTGTTCTGGGAATTCTCGCGGCCCTTCGTCGAGACGATGAGCCCCTCCGCCAGGAAGCGGTCCGCCACATCCACCGCGGTGTCGAGCCTTCCTCCCGGGTTGAAACGGAGGTCGAGGACGAGGGCCTTCATGCCCTGCTTCTTCAGGGCGTTCACCGCCTGGTCGAGTTCCGCGCAGGTGTCCGCCTGAAAACGGGTCAGACGCACATAGCCGATCTTGTTCGTCTCGTCCATCAGGCGCGCCCCCTTGGCGCTCTTGATGCGGATGATGTCACGTGTGAGGGTGATGTCCCGCAGTTCATGCTCGCCCTTGCGGTACAGGGTGATGGTGACGGCGGTCCCGGGCTTGCCGCGGAGAATCTTGACGGCGTCCGTGACGGTCAGCTTTTCGGTTGTCTTCCCGTCAATTTTGATGATGCGGTCTCCGGCGCGCACTCCCCCGGTGAAGGCCGGGGTGTCCTCGATGGGGGTGATGACGGTAAGGATGCCGCGTTCGTCCTGGGTGATTTCGATGCCGAGACCGCCGAATTCCCCCTCGGTGTCGATCCGCAATTCCTTGTAGAGGTCGGGCTTCAGAAATTGGCTGTAATCGTCCAGGGTGGCCATCATGCCCTGGATGGAACCGTAGAAGAGCTGACGGCTGTCGACCTTTTCCGCGTACCGGTTCAGGATTTCGTTTCGGGCGAAGAGAAGCATCTCCGCCTCCGAATAGACGGCGTCGGTCTTGGAGGATTCCGACCGGAGGGACCAGGCGCCAAAAACGAGAAAGGCGAAGGAAACGACCACCCAGAACCATTTCTGACGCATGAGACGCTCCTTCCCGGAGGGGGAGAAAGCGCCTCCCCCCGGGAGGCGCTTATGCCGCTCCATCGTAATCGTCCGGGGCGGAGGTTCAAGGAATTTTCATTCGAATGAAATTCGCCGGAATCAACTTGAAATGCCGGACGCCCGGACTATCATCTGGGCGTCGGTTGTGGCAGTGGGCATCCAACCCCCGTCTTCTCGCGGAGGGACACATGGCGGTCGTCAAAAAGCCGGCGCGGCGTCAGGACAATACGGTCCTGCAGGCCTTTCTGGTCATATTCATCGTTTTGTTCGTGGCGGCCTGCGGACTCTACTGGTGGATGTTCAACCAGAAGGAAGAGTTGCGGCTGGTCAAGGAACAACAGGCGGTGGATCTGGTCAAGCGCGAAGGCATGGTGTCGGAACGGGATGTCAGGATCAAGGAACTGGAGGAGGTCATCAAGGATCCGGTGAAGGGGCTTGAGCAGAAGATCGTCGGCCTCGAAGAGAAATGGCAGGAACGGGACCACCGCGTGGCCGAAACCGAGCGTGCGCGGGACGAACAGGTCGAGGCCAAAAAGAATATTGAAGAGGAGATCAAAAAGCGCGTCGAGGAGAAGGATAAGAAAATCGCCGAGATCAACGAGGAGGTTGGAAAACTCACCCAGACGATCGACGCCGAGCGCGACAAGTTCAACAAGGAAGTCAAGGTCAAGACGGACAAGGTCACCGAACTTGAGGGCACCGTCGTCAAGGAGAGGACGGAGCGGTCCAACGAGAAATCGCGGACCGATGAGGAGATCCGGTCCCTCCGGGAACGCCTGGAGCAGGTGCTGCTCGCGGAGCGGGAATTTCTGGGAAAGGGGCTCGAGGCCGACGGGGAGGTTCTCGAGAGCGATCCCCAGACCGGCTACGTCTGGGTCAACCTCGGCAAGCAGAATAACCTGAAATACGGGCTCAAGTTCCGGGTGTACCAGGTTGGCAAGGGCGGTCGGATCAAGGAGAAGGGGGACATCGAGGTCCGCCAGGTGGGTGACGCCACGAGCAAGGCGGTGGTCGTCAAGCACAACCCGGCCGATCCCATGGTCAAGGGCGATCTCATCGCCAACCGCACGTTCCACCCCAAGAAGAAGAAACTTTTCGTCATCGCGGGGGAATTCAAGAAGTACACGCATGAGGAAATGAAGTTTTATGTCCAGGAGAACGGCGGTTCCGTCGGCGACCAGCTGACGGTGAACACGAACTACCTGGTGCTCGGGGTGGGCGGGACCGAGGTGGAGGGGATGAAAAAGGAAGCCATGTACCTTCAGGTTCCGATCCTGTCTGAAGACGAACTCTACCGATACATCGGCGATTAGTCCCGGCCGATGGGTCGTTGCGAGAATTGTCCGCCATCCCCCGTCTTCCCGGCGGGGGATGGTTTTTTTAAGATGAAATCTTTGGGGGGAAATCCGTGAAGCCGCCGTGTGACACGGGCGGGGGGCGGATGAGTCTCGCCGGCCACCTCGAGGAGCTTCGCCGGCGGGTCGTCGTATGTCTCCTGGCGTTTGGATCGGGGACGGCTGTCGCGTTCTGGCAGAAGGAAGCCCTTTTCGCATGGGTGACACGACCGCACGCCCAGGCCATGCGGCGGGCCGGGCTGGCGCCCGTGCTTGTTTTCCTCGGACCCGCCGACAAATTTCTGGGTTACTTCAAGATCTGCCTGCTCGCGGGATTCGTCCTCGTCTCGCCGGTGGTTCTTTTCGAGATGTGGCGGTTCATCGCGTCGGCGCTCCATCCCCACGAGCGGCGGTTCATCGGCTGGGCCCTGCCGGTGTCCGTGGTCCTCTTTGCCGGAGGGGTCGTGTTCGCCTGGGCGGTGGCGCTGCCGTACGGGCTCGCGTTCCTTTACGGTTTTGGTGGTTCGGACCTGCTCCAGCCGGCGGTGGCTCTCGGGCAGTATCTGGGATTCGCGATCCCGCTCCTGGCGATTTCGGGGGCCGTGGCGGAACTTCCCCTCGTGATGGCCTTCCTGGCCGCGACCGGGGTGGCGGGCGCGGCCGACTTCGCCGCCTGGCGCAAGCCCGTCATCCTCGGGATTTTCATCGCCGCGGCCGTCCTGACGCCCCAGCCGGATGCGGTGTCGCAGTGCCTTCTCGCGGTTCCGATGCTGGCGCTCTACGAGACGGGAATTCTCGCGGCGCGGGTGATGGCGTGGCGGCGGGCGGGGAGGGAAGCGGTATGAATTTTCGAATTTTGGCGGGGATGGCGTTGGCGGCGGGCGCGGTCGGGGCGGTTTTGGCCGGGGGTGAATTCCCGGCGGCGCCGGGCGGGACGCCGGGTCTTGTCTGGGACTTCGCGGATTTCCCGTCGCTGGTGTATCGCGACGAGGGCGCGGTTCTTTCCGCGGCGATTGCCGGCGCCGCGGCCGTCCCGCGGGAAGGAACGCTCCGGTGGGAGGTTCGGGACTCGAAGGGGAATGCGGTCGGACGCGGCGGACCCAAAAATATCCGGCTCGGTCCCGGGGAGCGCAAAAACATCCCCGTTTCCCTGGGGAGTTTTCCTTCCGGAGGGGAAGTGAGATTCATCCTGGAAACGCCGGGAGCGTCTCCGGACCGGCGGACCCTGAAAATAATGGAAGCCGCCGCGCCGGACATTCCCGGAATCGTCTGGCAGGGAAGCGCATTTTCCGACCTGCAGGGGAACGCCGTGGTGTTCCTGGCGGATCGCGAGGATGCCGGGGCGAATCGGACGTGGGGCATTTCAAAATGGGTGGCGGAAAAGGCCGTCCCGTTTCCGTCCCGGCTCTGGGTGGTCGGGGATGTCCTCGATGCCCCGCCGGGGGAGACCCCGCCCTATCACAGGGAATTGGCGCGTCTGGCGCCGCCGGATTCCACGGTGGAATTCATCCCCCGGCGGGGGGGGGGCGGATTTTTTGCCGACGCCGTGGCGCTGGACCGGAAACTCGCCGGCGGGGCGCCCGACATGATTTTCATTGTCCCCGGGCTTCTGGATGGCCGTTCGCGCATCCCGGTGGATGTGTTCCGCCGGGGGCTGGATTTCCTCGTCGAGCGCGTGCGGGTGCGTGGCGCGGGGAAGACGCGTCTGGTGATCGCCGGGCCGGCGCCCTATCCGGTGGAGGGGGAAATCGAACGCCTGCAGGCCGAGGCCGTCAGGAATCTTGCCCGTGAACACGGCATCCGTTTCGCGGACATCGGGGCGGAACTGGCGGACCGGGACGATTGGAAGAACGCCTTCCGCGACGGCGAGGATCCGGTCTTCCGCCCCTGGCCTGATGCGGCGGGGCAGAAGATTTTCGCCGAGGTATTGCGCAGGGCGTTGCCATGACGGAGGGCCGTCATGTGGATAAATCGGAAATGAAAACATGAAATTCCGCTTGAGAAGAATAATCGTTGGGGTGGTTATAACTCCAATCATCCTGGTGGGGGCGGTGTTTGTTTCCAATGCGGCGACGAGATATCGGGATTACCAGGGAAGAGTTGATTCAAAGCCGTTGGATATCGTTGTTGACCTGTCGTCACCCGGAACATTCACGACTCGGATTTGTCAGGCAGGGGGTTCTTATCACGGCATGGAGGTGTTTTTGCAGATGTCGAAGGGGGTTGTCAATGAATCCAATGGGGGTGGTTTGTTGGCGGGGCTCAAAGTTCGGATTTCTGTTGTGGATGAATCGGGCGAACTTTGGTATGAGACGTCGGAAATGAATGTTCTTCCATCCGAAATATTTCCTGACGGACGAATGCTGATTGCACATATTCAAATTCCATCGCGGAAGGCCAACTATGAAATTCGAGTTGTGGTTCTGGAGGGGGCCACGGCGTTGAGAGGGGTTTCTCAAAAGATTGTAATGATTTTCAGACGGTTTGAACGGCGAAGGAGACGGAATGAAAGTAATAATCCCGCCGAGGTGGCTCCTTCCTGATTTGGATTGATTGATTTCCCGGCGTCTAGCGAAGTTTCCATCGTTGCCCCAAATAATTGCTCAGTGTGAGCAATAAAACGTAAGGGGCCAAGCCCGTCAGAAGACCGCGCTTAAGATTGAATGATAGGAGGTCGCCCAATAAGCGCCTGGCGTCGTGTTTTTCCATCCATGCTTGAACAACGGTTTCCTGGACGGTAAAAAGAGCTCCGACATATGCCGGATAACAGAACGGTACTCGCCCGGGGCCAGGTTCTGTATAAAGCGAATACTTCTCCAGGATCTTGTCAAGAACCGTATCGGTTGCTTTGTGATACCTGTGCCACAGTTTAAGAACTATCCAGCTGACCGCTCCAATGCCGCCGGCAATGACAACAATCGGAGCCGCGATGGCGATGATCTCTCTCGAACTCATTTTTTCTTCGTTTTTTCTGCGCTTCACGAGGCGCGCGTCACAGCGCCCCGGCGACCAAGTCCCCCACCTCCGTGGTGGAGTACCCCATTTTCCCGGCCGCGAGGCTCTTGAGTTTCTTCGCGGTGACGAACGCCACGGCCTTCTCGATCCGGGCGGCGGCCGTGGATTCGCCGAGGGTGTCGAGCATCATCGCGCCCGCGCAGATGGCGGCGAGCGGATTGATGACATTCTTCCCGGTGTATTTGGGCGCCGATCCGCCGATGGGCTCGAACATGGACACGCCCCCGGGGTTGATGTTGCCGCCCGCGGCGATCCCCATCCCGCCCTGCGTCATGGCCCCCAGGTCGGTGATGATGTCCCCGAACATGTTTCCCGTCACGAGGACGTCGAACCACTCGGGATTTTTCACCATCCACATGCAGGTGGCGTCCACGTGGTAGTAGTCCCGCTTGATCTCGGGGTAGTCCCGGGCGCCCATCTCGTGGAAGGCCCTCTCCCAGAGGTCGTAAAGGAAGGTGAGGACGTTTGTTTTCCCGACGAGGGCGAGGGTCTTGTTCCGGTTGCGCTTCCGGGTGAATTCAAAGGCGTACCGGAGACAGCGGTCCACCTGGTGGCGGCTGTAGACGGCCACCTGGGTCGCCACCTCGTGGGGGGTACCCTTCATCATGACGCCGCCCGCCCCCGTGTAGACATCCCCGGAGTTCTCGCGCACCACGACGTAATCGATGTGTTCGGGTCCCTTGTCCCTGAGGGGGCACTCCACGCCCGGGAAGAGTTTCACCGGACGGAGATTGATATACTGGTCGAGTTGGAACCGGAGTTCGAGAAGCAGCCCTTTTTCGAGGATTCCCGGCTTCACATCCGGGTGGCCGATGGCCCCAAGGAAGATGGCGGAGAATTTCCGGAGTTCCTCCACCGCGCCGGCCGGGAGGATTTCCCCCGTGCGCTTATAGCGTTCCCCCCCGAAGTCGAACTCGGTGAAGTCGAGTGTGAATCGTTCGAGGGCGGCCACGGCCTTGAGGACCTTGACGCCTTCACGGACGACCTCCGGGCCGGTGCCGTCACCGCCGATGACCGCAATCCGATACGTGGAATCAGACGCCTTCGTTTGGGTTCCCATGAGGGGCCTGGAGAAAGGATGAAATTATTTTTTGGGATGGACCGCCACGTAGGTGCCGCTACCCTGCCGGCGCGTGAGGATCCCCTGCGTTACGATCATGGCCGTGATTTTGTTCATGGTGACCTGGCTGCAGCCGTACTGTTTGCCGAGGTCCCGCTCGCTGGGGATCTTCTCCCCCTTCGGGCCGAATTCCCCGCTCTGGATTCGCCGGGTAAGGTCGGCGAGGATCTGCTCCGACTTGAAAATGGTCTTCATCGGGCGCGATTCGTTCATGGCTCCTCCTTGAAGTGCCTAACTAACTACTTTATTAAAACAAGTCGGAGCGTCGGTGGCAAGAAAAAAAGAAATAAAATTTAAATGTTTAGAGTCCAGCCGCGACCAGGCGGATGAACTGATAATCGTCGGTTGACACCGGGTCGTTCCCGGGCTATGGTATTCGCCGCGGGGGGTCACCCGATCGTCCCCAGCCGCCCCCGCGCGGGAGGAGCCTGTGCCTGAAAACGATGCCGCGCCGCCTGACCGGCAGCCGAAGCATCTCATCGAGGGGTTCGAGCTCATCAGGAAGCTCGGCGGGGGCGGGATGGGGGTAACCTATCTGGCCCGCCAGAGTTCCCTGAACCGGCTGGTGGCGTTGAAGGTCCTCAGGAAGAGCCTGGCCAGGGACCAGTCCTTCGTGGGCCGCTTCCAGCGCGAGGCCAGGCTCGCCGGCAATCTCGACCATGTGAACATCGTCGGGGTGCACGACGCGGGCGAGAGCGGGGGTTTCCACTACCTGGTCATGGAGTACGTCGAGGGCAAGAGCCTCCAGGCCATGTTGGATGAAAGTGGGGCGATGGAGGAGGGTTTCGCCCTGCACCTGGCCATGCAGGTGGCCCGGGCGCTGGACTTCGCCCACAACAAAGCCGGGATCATCCACCGGGACGTGAAGCCCGACAACATCCTCGTGACCAAGGAGGGCATCGCCAAGCTCTGCGACTTCGGGCTGGCGCGGAGCGCCGAGGCCGAGACGCGGATGACCCAGACGGGCGTGATGATGGGCACGCCGCACTACGTTTCGCCGGAGCAGGCCCGGGGCGAGAAGGACGTGGACATCCGTTCGGACATCTATTCGCTGGGGGCCATGCTCTATCACCTGGTGACCGGCCGGACGCCATTCCAGGGGTCGAGCGCCGCCGTCGTGATGACAAAACACCTGACCGAGCAGGTGCCATGGCCGGCGGACGTGAACCCCGCCGTTTCCGAAAACTGCTGCCGGCTGGTCGAGCGGATGATGGCCAAGGCGCGGGAGGATCGCTACCAGGATCCGGCGGAACTGCTCCGCAACATGGAGAGGGTGATTGACGGCAAGGCGCCGGAGAGCCAGGTGCTGGACTCGGACAAGAGCTCCATCGGGCGGCGGGGGGTGGCGCCCTCGGCGCACCGGGAGACGGCGGGGTCGGGTCGGGGACGTGGACCGGAAGCCGCCGGCGAAGCTGGCGGACCGGTCCGTGTCCCCGGAAGATCGCTGCCCTTGCCGGCGCTGATTGGCATTGGCGTTGCGGCGCTACTGCTCGTCTCGGTGGTGCTGTGGCTGGCGCTGCGGGGCGGGGGTGAAACCCGCCCCCACGAATCTTCGCCCAAGGTCGTGCAGATTCCGACGCCCGCGCCGGCCGACGACAAAAAGTTCGAGGAGATGTTCCGCTACGCGGAGGACTGCTGGAAGAAAGCCCCGGAGGACTACGAGGAGGCCACCCGAAATTTCAGGAAGGTGGAGGCGGCGGCCAAGGGCACGAAGTGGGAACTGGCGGCCGGGGGCGCGGCGCGGGACGTGGAGCGCTCGCGGGACCAGGCCGCCGACGCGGCGTTTGCCGCCTTGAAGGACCAGGCCGACACGCTGGCCGGGGCCGGGGATTACGACGGGGCCATTGCCGCGCTGGCGAAGCCCCCGGAGAAGTTCGCGGCGCTCCTGGCCGGGAAGGTCAAGGCCGGGCGGGAGGCGCTGGCGAAGCAGGCCGAGGACACACTGGGCGCGGCGCTGGAGGCGGTCGAGAATCTCTCCAAGGCGGGCGAGCCGGAGAAGGGGCTGGCGGAGCTCGACAAACTGAAGTCCGTGAAGTACGCGGCGCTGGCCGGGAAGCTCGCGGGGCTCCGCGCGCGGCTCGATGAAGAGAAGAAGAGCGTCGTCGAACTGGAAAAGAAGCGTCAGGCGGCCAGGGCGCTGGTCGAGCGCGACCGGATCCTGGACGGATTCGACGAGCGGATGCTCTCCGGGAAGTTCGCGGAGGCGGCGGCTTTCGTCGCGGCGGAGCGGGGGAAGATCGACAAGGACGCTCTGGCGCCGGTGGCCGGGGAGTTGGGGGCGGCCGAGCGGGCCGCCGGGGAGGTCTCCGCCTGGGAGGCGGGGCGGCGGAAGGCGCTGGAGAATCTCGTCGGGCAGGAGCACAGTTTCGATCTTCGGCGCGGGGGCGTCAGCACGTTCACGGTCAGGAAGGTCGCGGAAAACGCCTTCGAGGGCGAGGCCAGGTTCAAGAGCGGCGCGATCGAAGGGGTGCGGCCGGTGAATCTGCCTTTCGCGGAGCTGGCCGAGGGGGAGATGGAGAAGCGGATGCCGGCCTTCGCGCCGAAGACCCCGGACGGGCAGATCGCCTTGACGCTCGTGGCGGCGGGCCGGAAGGACTTCGACGCGGCCGGGAAGGCTCTGGCCGCGGCCGGGGAGCACGTGCTGGCCGAGCGCTACCGGCGGGTTTTGGAGGTGAAGCGCTTCGGCGCGGCGGAAGTAGCCGCAAGGGAAGCCTGGGAGGCGCTTCTGGCCAGGCCCGAAGCCGGGCCGGGCGCGAAGATCCCGGACAAGTCCGCCCAGAACCTCCTCATCCAGATCGCCGCCTTCGAGGAGAAGCATGGTGCGACGACGTTCGCCGCATCGGTGGCGGGTGAGCTGGCCGCGCTCCGCGGGCGCGCCGAGGCGGCCGGAGGCGGCTGGAAACCGGTTCCCGTCAGGACTTCCCCCTCCGCCTTCCGCGCCATCTGGCATGAGCTCAAGATTGAGGGCGAAAAGCCGCGCGGAGGCACCAATCCCGACATGACCTTCGACTCCAAGCGCAAGGTGTTCGTACTCTTCGCAGAGGGGTATCTCCGGACCAAGAAGGCCGGCAACCTTTTCGCCCTGGACCTGGACCGCATGACCTGCGGGCGCCTGCACCCCAAGGTGGACGCCACCGACGGCAAGAGCTGGCCGAACATCTCCAACCGCGACCACATGGTCGACTACGATCCTGAGAACGACCTCTACTGGATCGGCCCCAACTGGGCTTTCGATCCGCAGGCGCGGCAGTGGAAGGCGATAACGCCCCCCAAGGGTTACCGTTTTGACCCGTTCGCCCACTGGGTCTACGATCCCGACGGCAAGCGGTTCTTCAATGTCGTCCCCGGCGCGGCCAGTTTTTTCTTCATGCCCGGGACCGTCACCATCGAGAAACAGGCCGACGCGCGCCCGATCCCGGGGCGAGCCTACCTCGACGGCGGGCTGGGATATGATCGCAGGGCCAAGGTGTTCGTGCTCTTCGGCGGCGGCACCCATCCCGCAGGGACTTTCAACGACACCTGGGTCTTCGATCCGCGGGCCAAGACTTGGCGGGAAATCAAGCCTCCGGTCAGCCCGCCGGCGCGCTGCCACCACAAGCTCATCTGGCATGATCGGCTCGGCGTGTTGGTCATGGCCGGAGGGAGTGGCGAGGGCGACAAGCAGCTCAACGACCTTTGGGTCTACGAGGCCGCCGCCGACCGCTGGACGGAGGTGAAGACTCCCACCGCCCCGCCGCCGTGCGCCGCGGCCACCGGCTACGCCGCCGCGCAAGACGCCGTGGTGCTCTTCAACGACAAGGGCCAGACCTGGGTGTTGAAGATC
>JAZDJP010000112.1:0-19801 GCA_043803805.1 Planctomycetota bacterium | reverse complement strand
CGAACCCGAAGACGACGCCCGTCGCGAGACGATAGTCGTCCTCGATTTCGGGTCGCAATACAGCATGCTGATCGCCCGCCGCGTCCGCGAGTGCCATGTCTACTGCGAGTTGCTCCCCCACGATACCCCATGGGAGCGCATCGCCGCGCTGAACCCCAAAGGATTCATCATCTCCGGCGGCCCGGCCAGTGTCTACGAACCGGGCGCGCCCCAAATCTCCGACTACGTTTTCCGTAGCGGCCTGCCGGTGCTCGGCATCTGCTATGGAATGCAAGCGCTGGCCCACCAACTCGGTGGCAGCGTCGCTCTGGGCGTGAAACGCGAATACGGTCATGCCGAGCTGCACTTCAACGCCGACGGCTCGCCGCTGTTCGCCGATCTAGCGCCACCGCTGACGGTGTGGATGAGCCACGGCGACGAGGTGGTCGTGATGCCGGAAGGCTTCCAGCGTCTCGCCTACACCGCCAACTCCGCGATCGCCGCCATGGTCAACGAAGCCGGCCTCTACGGCTTGCAGTTCCACCCCGAGGTGGTGCACACGCCCAAAGGCAAGGCGGTGCTGCGGAACTTCCTCTACCGCATCTGTGGCTGCGCCGCCACCTGGACACCGGGCAACTTCATCGCCACGGCCATCGCCAGCGTTCGCGAGCAAGTGGGCGATGGCCGCGTCATCTGCGCCCTCTCCGGCGGCGTAGATTCGGCGGTGGTGGCGACGCTGGTGCACCGCGCCATCGGCGACCAGCTGACCTGCGTCTTCGTCAACAACGGGCTGCTGCGCCGCGAGGAGCCGGAGCGCAACCTCGAAACCTTCCGCCGCAACATGCACGTCAACGTCCGCTATGTGGACTCCACCGACCGCTTCATGCGGCGGCTGCGCGGCGTCATTGACCCCGAGTTCAAGCGACGCATCATCGGCGAGGAATTCATTCGCGTCTTCGAGGAAGAGGCAGCCCAGCTTGGCCGCTTCGACTTCCTGGCTCAGGGCACCCTCTACCCCGATGTCATCGAGAGCGCCACGCCCGATAGCAAAGCGGCGTCAACCATCAAGACGCACCACAACGTCGGCGGGCTGCCGCGGGGCATGACCTTTCGCCTCATCGAGCCGCTACGCCACCTGTTCAAAGACGAGGCGCGCGAGGTCGGCCTCGCGCTGGGCCTACCAGAGGAGATGGTCTACCGCCAGCCGTTCCCCGGACCAGGCCTCGCCATCCGCACCCTGGGCGAGGTGACGCCGGCGAAGCTGGACGTGCTGCGCGGTGCCGACTGGATCGTCATGGACGAAATCAAGGCGGCCAACCTCTATCGCGACCTGTGGCAGAGCTTCGCCGTCATCACCGACGCCCGCACCGTCGGCGTCATGGGCGACTCGCGCACCTACGGCCACGTCGTCGCCGTGCGCGCCGTCGTCAGCGAGGACGCGATGACGGCCGACTGGGCGCGGCTCCCCTACGACCTCCTCGAGACAGTAGCCAGCCGCATCATCCGCGAGGTGAAGGGCGTCAACCGGGTGGTTTATGATATAAGTTCGAAGCCGCCGGGGACCATCGAATGGGAATGATCACGGAAACACGAAATCCCTTCGGTTTCCGCCTCCTTCGCTGACGGACAACGTCCCCGGGCCGCCTCCGTCCTCAAGAAAACCACGAAAACACGAAATCAATCGGTTCCCGCAACGACATAAACCGTCCTCAATATCTCCATCTTCCGCTGTGTTCGCTATTTCCTATCCCCTATCCCGGACAAGACGGAACCAAACAGGATTGCGAGATGATTACGCCGATGAAAGAAACGATTACGCCGATTACCTCTCTCTCAAATCGGTTTAATCGCTCTTTAATCCGTGTAATCATTCATAAATCCTTTGACTTTCTCACAAGATTTCACGACCAAGAGTCTATTCCCTTCTTCGCACTGCCCGGACGAACGCCTCGTTCCCCCGCCGGCTCACCAGCGAAACCGGTGAGCGTCCGGCCGTCGCGGCGCGGACGAACACGAACGCGATCAAAAGTCCCGTGAACGCCAGGTTCGGCCAGGCGTCAAGCCGCCACTGCCCCCGCCAGGACACCGTGAGGGCGTCCGAAACCGGCGCGAGATAATGCACCGGCCAGAAATCCCCGCGTTCCGGGCCGCGGGATCCCAGGACATCGCAAACCAGATGGATGTGCACGGCGAGGACCGCCCACCCGAAAACGCGCCACCGCCTCCGGGCCAGAGCCATCGCCCCCGCCGCCAGAAACAGCGCGCCGGGGAGACCGTGGAGGAGAACGTGATGAAAACGCGCGTAAAGCCCCGGATCACCCCACCCCAGCGCCCTGGCGGCCACATCCGCCACCGCCCCGAGCCCGTCGAGATCGGGCGCCGCCCCGGCCCATGCGACGAGCGCGCGATCCCGGTCATCCTCCAACCGTGATGCCTCCCCCACCGTCCACGATGCAAGAAGATGAGTGATTGGGTTCATATCACGATGACAAATTTCCGGATATCACTTCTTCCTTGTGACCTTCGTGAACAAATAAACGGCCATGCACGATGAGACAACCCCACCGAATGCAAACAACCCTTTTCCAAAGAACTGATTCCATCGTTCGGGAATCAGCGGAATACCTGCCTCCAATCGGACATGACTGGAAAACGCCGACCAGAATCCCAGGATGGCGAGTCCGACGCAAACAACAACCCCGGACAAAGCAACACTGATACGCTGCCACGATGAAACAGGCATTGAGGATAAAATCAACGACACCCCTGTTATAAAAAAAATTGACGCTATGACAACCAGAGGGATACGATTGACTTCCGTTGACAAGGGAGCAAAAAAGACAACGATGGCGATCAGCAAAAAGGCAACACCCGGGAACCAGCGAATTTCTCCCGGCATGCCGCCCCCTTGGTTACATTTTGATTTCAAGGATTCGCGCCGACTGTCCAGACCCCGGACCAACGGCAGCCAGATCTCGCCCCCCTACTCCTCGGTATCTGAGGGATTCAATTCGGCGGCCATCTGCGTGAGGGCATCGCCCACCTCGCGGTTCTTCTTCGCGAGACGATCGAGCTTCTTGACGGCGGCGAGGACCGTGGCGTGGTCGCGCTCGCCGAAGTAGCGGCCGATGTCGGCAAGGGACGCCCTCACAAACCGCCGCGCCAGACGCATCGCCATCTGACGGGGCAACGTGACGGAACGGGTGCGCTTGGCGGATCGCAGTTCCCCCGGCGCCAGGTGGAAGAATCGCGTCGCGGTGGTGTCCACGTCGGCCAGCGTCACCGGACGATCGCCCCGCCCCGCCTCCGCGAAGACGTCCTTCGCCAGGACAAGATCAATCTTCACGTTCTTGAGGGCCGCGTAGGCCCCGAGCTTCACGACAAATCCCTCGATGTCCCGGACGTTCCCCCGGACGCGCGAGGCGATATACCCCAGGACCTCCTCGGGGACGGGGCGACGGATGGCGCGAACCTTCGCTTCCAGGATTTTGAGGCGCGTCTCGTAGCCCGGCGGGTTGAGCTTCACCACCATTCCGGAGACGAACCGGCTGACAAGGGTCTCCTTCAGGGACCGGAGGAGCTTCGGATGGGAGTCGCTCGCCATCACAATCTGCTTGCCGGTCGTTGTGAGCTCGTTGAAGGTATGAAGGAACTCGTCCTGGGTCGCGCTCTTGTCCGCGAAGAAATGGATGTCGTCAATGATGAGAACATCCACCATCCGCTCGAAACGCCGGAAGCCGCCGAAATCACGGCTCTTCACCGCCGTCATGAACCGGTTGGTGAACTCCTCGGCCGACTGATAGAGGACGGAGAGATCCCGCCGGACGGCCAGGGCGTTGGCCACTCCCTGCAGGAGATGGGTCTTCCCGAGCCCCGATCCGCCGTAGATGAAAAGAGGATTGTAGGCCTTCCCGGGCTGCTCGGCCACCGCCACCGACGCCATGTGCGCCAGACGGTTGGCGGGCCCGACGACAAAGGTCTCGAGCCGGTAGGCGCCGTTCAACGACGATGGCGACCGGCGCCCCAGAACGTCGCGGACCTCCGGTTTCTCCTGACTCTCGCGGAGTTTTCGGAAAAGCGCCCCCTCGATCCGGAGGCACACCTTCGGCTTCGACGGGAAATGGACGTGGACAACCTCGGTGATGTCGGCGAGGAACCGCTCCTGGATCCATTCCTGGACGAAGAGGTTCGGCACGCCGATCTCGACCAGATCGTCCTGAGCGGTCACCAACTGCGTGTTGTGAAGCCAGAGATTGAACCGCTCGGCCCCGATCCGGGATTTGACGTCGTCGAGTATCCGACTCCAGAGATCGGTCTGGACGGCGGTCATGGGGGTTCGCGTCAGCACTTCGTTTTCCAGTTCCGAATAAAAAACCGGCAACCCTTTCAAGCGTTGCCGATGATCATCACACGGATGGGGAGTCTATCCGTGCCGCCGCGGGCTTTCAATAAAATTTAATAATTTATACGGGTGAAATCCCCATCCTCCGAATGGCCCCCGCCACCCGAACGACATCCACCATCTCCCGAACATCGTGCACGCGGACGAAGTGAACGCCTGCCAGAGCGCACGCCGCGACGGCCGCCGCCGTGCCCGCGAGGCGACCGACGACATCCCGTCCCGTGATTTTTCCGATGAACGACTTGCGAGACGGGCCCACAAGAACCGGCATTCCCAGCGTCAGAAGCGCATCGAGGCGCGCCAGAAGCGCCAGGTTGTGCCCGGGCGCCTTGCCGAAACCGATGCCGGGATCGAGAATAATTCTTCCCGGCGCCACGCCGGCGGCCTCGGCCGCGCGCGCGCGGGCGGCAAGCCACGCCGCCACCTCCCCCACGACGTCCGTGTACACCGGGTTCGCCTGCATCGTGCGCGGGTTTCCCTGCATGTGCATGAGCACCACCGGAACGCCTGCGCGGGCGACAAGCGCCGCCATGACCGGATCGCCCAAGGCGGAAATATCGTTCACGAGCGCCGCCCCTTCCGCAAGCGCCGCCTCCGCCACCGCGGGCTTCGACGTGTCGATCGAAACGGGAACCGTAAGCCTCCCCGCCAGACGCTTCAGCACCGGGATGACCCGTCGCAGTTCCTCCTCCGCCGGAACCGGTTCCGCGCCGGGGCGGGTGGATTCGCCGCCGACGTCCACGAGATCCGCACCCTCCCCGGCCATTTGGAAGGCGCGTTCGACCGCCGCGCCCGGATCGGCCGATGATCCCCCGTCCGAGAACGAATCGGGTGTAACGTTGAGGATGCCCATGACGCAGGCGCGTTCGCCGAAAACGAACGTCCGGCTTCCGCAAACGAGAGGCGGAGGAACGGGGACGGCGGCCATCGGGCCTCCGGAACGAGGAATTGCGGATATCAGGCCGTCGCGGTCCCTGCCCCGGCCGGAGGAGCCGCGGAGGCGTTGGGCTTCACCGCCTTCGCCGGCGCCTGGCCCGCCATCACCAGATCCACGTCGGAGGCGTCAAGCGACTCGTACACAAGGAGCGCCTCGACGATTCGCGCACAGGCCTCGCGGTTGGCGCCAATGAGTTCCCGGGCCCGGGCATAACATGCCTCAATGATGACCTTCACCTCGTGGTCAATGATCTCCGAGGTCTTCTCGCTGTGATGACGCGTCCGGGCGATCTCGCGACCGAGAAACATATGCTCCTCGGAATCGCTGAAACTGATGGGACCGATGACGTCGCTCATCCCCCACCGGCTGACCATCTTCCGGGCGATCTCCGTTGCGCGCTCGATGTCGTTCTGGGCGCCGGCGGAGACGTCGTCACAGAACAGCTCCTCCGCGACGCGTCCCCCGAAGAGAAGCGTGATGGTCCCGAGAAGCCGACGCCGCTGGAAATGATAGGTGTCCTTTTCCGGAAGATTCATGGTCGATCCGAGCGCCATCCCCCGCGGGACGATGGTGACCTTGTGGAGGGGATCCACCTCCGGAAGCAGTTTGGCGATGAGGGCGTGGCCGCTCTCATGGAAGGCGGTGATGCGCCGGTCGGCCTCATCCATGACGCGGCTGCGCTTCTGACGGCCCCAGCGGACCTTGTCCCGCGATTCCTCGAGGTCCGACATATCCACCAGCTTCTTCCCGCGCATGACGGCCCGGATGGCCGACTCGTTGATGAGGGCCTCGAGATCCGCCCCGGAGAACGTGGGCGTCCCGCGGGCGATCCGCTGGAGGTCCACATCCGCGGCGAGTTTCACCTTCTTGGCATGGACCTTGAGAATCTCCTCGCGGCCCCGGAGGTCGGGGAGATCAATCACCACCTCGCGGTCGAACCGTCCCGGCCGGAGCAGCGCCGGATCGAGAACGTCGTGACGGTTCGTGGCGGCCAGGACGATGACCTTGTCGTTCGATTCAAAACCGTCCATCTCGACGAGAATGGCGTTCAGCGTCTGCTCCCGTTCGTCATGCCCGCCGCCCAGGCCCGCCCCCCGGCTGCGGCCCACGGCATCCACCTCGTCAAGGAAGACGATGCAGGGGGCGCTCTCCTTCGCCTGACGGAAGAGATCCCGGACGCGCGAGGCCCCCACTCCGACGAACATCTCGACGAAATCCGATCCGCTGATGCTGTAAAATGGAACGTCGGCCTCCCCCGCGATGGCCTTCGCCAGAAGCGTCTTCCCCGTCCCCGGCGCCCCGATGAGAAGCACCCCCTTCGGGATGCGGCCGCCGACCTCCTGGAATTTTCCGGGATTCTTGAGGAACTCGATGATCTCCTTCACCTCCTCCTTGGCCTCGTCGATGCCGGCGACGTCGTCGAAGGTGACATGGGTCCGATCCTTCGACGCAAGGCGCATCCGCGACTTCCCGAACGTCAGCACGCCCCCCGGTCCGCCCCCTCCGTGCATCTGACGGAGGAACACAAACCAGAACAGGAAGAGGAAAAGAACGATGGGACCCCAGAGCGAAAGCAGCTGGTACCACATCGTGTTGGGCTCGACGTAGGTGAAGGTGACCGGGGTCTTTCCCTCCTGCCGGCGCTGGGTGTTGGCGGCGTTGATTTCCTTGATGACTTCCGAGAGATGGACGACCGGGACCTGGACCCGGACCGCCTTATCGGAGTCTCCGGCGCCCCGTTTCACCACAAGCTGGTTTTCCCGGATCTCCACATCCGCGACTTTCCCCTCGCGCAGGTCCCGGTAGAATTCGTCAAGTTTGTAGCGCGGGCCGTTCTCCGTGACCTTCCAGAACGCCATGAGGAGAAACAAACCCACGAAGACCGCCACCCAGACGGCAATACCCCGCGACGGCACGGGATGGCCTCCCTTCGGGTCGCGGGGCGGCCGCCGTGGCGGTGTGCGTCGGGGATCTCTTCGGGGGTCAGGCATATTTCGCCATCCGGTTACCAGGACTCCAGCGCCAGCGCCACCAGTTGCCGGGCCATCCGCGCGAAGGCCACACGGCGGGCCGTTGTTTCGTCCTCGCCACGGGCGACGACGTAGGTTGAGGTGATCCGGCGCCCCTTTGTCGCGAACAGAATCTTCCCCCCCTCCTGTTCCTCCAGTTTCGCGTCAAACGTGAGAACGACGGCGTATTCCGTCGTCTGACTGTCCTGGTCGGTCCGGATGGCATATACCGAATAATCGATGATGACACCCGACAGGACCGCATCGGCCCCCTCCACCTCCGTCACCTCCAGTTTGCTCCGGGCCTGAATCTCCTGTTTCACGGCCGCCGTGAGATCGTACTCGAGATCCCGGTAGAGCGTCTTGTTCTCGAAAATGGGAACGGCTACCCGCTGAATGTTGTCGGGAAGTTCGAAATGACTGGAGTAACCGCAGCCGGCGGTCGCCGCCAGGAGGACGACGAAGATCCAACGCGTCACGGGGCCGTCTCCTTCTTTCCGAGATGTCCCTTCGCCCGCGCGGCCCACCCGGTCTCGGGGAACGCCGCCACCACGAACTCGTCGTAGATCTTCGCCGCGGCGGGCTTCCGCCGGTACTGGTAAAACCGGGCGACATTGTAATTTTTCTCGGCGAGGTCTTCCCGAAGCGCCTTGCGTTTGGCCTCCACCTCGGGCATCTCGGCCCCCTTGGGAAACTTCAGCCGGTATTGATCCAGCCGGTTCAGGGCGTCCAGGGCCGGCGTCGGATCGAACGGGGGCCCCTTCCATCCGCCGAGAAGAGACAAGGCCCGGAAATACTCCGCGTGGGACGCAAGCGGGCTTTTGGGATAATCTTCCGCAAGGCGCCGAAAAGCCTCCTCCGCGAGGACGAAATCCTCCTCCTGGAGATGGACTTCTCCGGCGCGGAAAAGGGCCTCCGTGGCGCGCTCGTGCGCCGGATAATGGGCGAGCGCCTTGCTGTAGAAATCCAGCGCCCGGCGGCGGCTCGAACTCGCGCCCATCGCCGTCTGACTTCCCGCCCGCGCGTAGTAGAAATCCCCCATGGCATATTCCCGTTCCCCGACCGTGCGGATCCAGGCTGCCGCCGGGTTCATCTCGGCGAGACGGTCATAGGCCTGGCCCGCCGCGCCGAATTCCTGGAGCCGGAAGTAACACTCCGCGAGGAAATACTGGGCTTCCTGGGTCTCCGCCGGGAAAGGATCCTGTTCCCGGAAATCCGCCCCCTCCTTCACCCAGCCTTTGCGGGTATGCGTCTTGACATAATGTTTGAAAAGGCGCGCCGCCGCCTTGAGATCCCCCTTGTCGAACCGGGATTTCGCCTCCGCCAGTTCCGGATCCGCCGGGGCGGGCGCGGGCTGAACCGTGGCCTCGTGGGAAGCCGGACCGGCCGGGCGCACGTCGTCCGCCTTCGGCGGCTCGGTCGTCTTGGGCGGCGCCGGAGGCATACCCCCCGCCAGGCACGCGAGGGAAACCGCTCCCACATACAAAATAGTCCACTGACGCAACATCGCTTTCAGGATAGCGATTTTCGAGTGGGAGTCAACGACTTCCAAAAAGACGACCGATGTCCAGCCGCGCCTCAAGGCGATCGAGCGCCGCTCCATCGAGGCATTTCGACCACGGAAGAACACCCAGAACCGGGATGCGCCCGAGGCGCGCGATGTCCCGGGCGTTCGTTCGCACCGAGAGATCCGCTTCCGGGGACGATTGGACGAGAATCACCCCTGCCACCGGGATGCCCTTCGTTTCCAGATGTTCGAGGGTGAGCATGGTGTGGTTCAGGGTGCCGAGCCCCCGGCGGGCGACGACGACAGCGGGAAATCCGACGGCCTTCGCCAGGTCCGAGATGAGATAATTTTCACGCAAGGGAACCGCCGCCCCGCCCACCCCCTCCACCACGAGAAATTCATGCCGGCGGCGGAGCATGGCCAGCGCGGTCCAGATTGGATTCAAGGGCACGGATTTCCCCTCGAGCCGGGCCGCGGTCATGGGCGAAACCGGCGCCTGATAGCAGACAGGATTGACGAAATGACGGTCGAATCCGAGACCTGTCAGGCGTTCCACGAACAGAACATCTTCGGAGATAATACCGTCTCTCGTCGCTCGTCGCTCGTATCTCGCAGACATGAGTTCGTGAGTTCCAGAGTTTGAGAGTTCGCGAGTTTTCCTGACTCCAAGACTCCGAGACTCCAAGACTCCGAGACTCCGAGACTCGCTGACTCGCCGACTCGCTGACTCGCCGACCTCCCCATCCCCTATCCCCTGTTCCCTGATCCCTCCGGTGGCGACCGGCTTGAAATACCCGGCATCCACACCTTTTTTGCGGAGCGCCCGGATCAGAAGCGCCGAGACGAAAGTCTTGCCGACGCCGGTGTCGGTGGCCGTGACAAAAACACCTTTAAGTGCTGAGTGCTGAGTGCTGGGTGCTGAGTGCATCGCGTCTCTCGCATCTCGTCGTTCGTATCTCGCAGAAGAATCGACCACTTCCAACATTGAATCAATCCTTGCGTTTCGGGATCTGGATTGTGAGCACATTGCTTTTACTCACGCCGGCCGGATCAGGCAATACGAATCGGATTCGATAGAAGCCGGGCTTCGAAAACGTAAAATACTCCGAAAGAACAATTGCCTGGAACATCGCATTGCGTCCGGGAGAGGAAGCCTCTTTCGCGAGAATCGCCAGGAGTTTTACCGGGTCCGATTCCGCTTCCCTCAAGGTTTCACCGTCTTTTTCAATGGCAACGTATGACGCGAGAACCCTTTTCTCCTCGGGCGTCCAAGAGACGGCATCCCATCCCCCCTCCAGTTCGTCCGGACGCGGAGACGACGACCGTCTCATCATGAGATTGACCCATATCCCCTGCCCGGGGATCATAACAACCGCCTCATCATCCCAATATGCACCAAGCAAAAACTTCCATTGATTGCTCGGCTGGGAAAGATCCGTCGCCCAATCCCGATATGCACATTCAATCTTTATCGGAAAATCACAACGGACAGTCCCCCTCCACCCACCCCCCAGAATTCTTGGCGAATATTCCAGACGCATCACTCGCGCGCTGGCAGGATCCTGATTATATCCGGAAAGCGGGATGTGAAACCTGACCCTGCGCCTCAGTGATTCTCCATTGGCAAGTGTATATACAACCTCATCATCCTTGCCCTCAACACGCGTGTCCGCGTAGTCAAGATGCCCACTACAAGTATCTTGCGGAAGAACCTGATAGCCATGGGCATCGAAGAGCATTGCGTCAAAGTGGCCGCCTGCAATCTGCTCGGAGAAACAAATCAGTTTCATCGGCAAAGAACCACCATTCTTGAGTTCGACATCCAATTCCAAGGGTTCTTCACATCCGAACGACTTTTTTACAGGCCTTGCCGTCAAAATCGGGCCTCGCAGATAGGTGATGACCGCTTCCACCTCCTCGGGCGTCCTCTTGCCCAGCATCGGCGCGATGTCTTCGGATATATCCATTCCTTCACGAAGCAAAACAGAAGAGTCCTTCACCATCATCGCACCGTAGCCGTGGTTCGCATCCTCGTAAAGATTCTCTTTCTCGGTCTTGCGCAGGCACAGGTAATAAACTCCATTGAGTTCAAATTCCGATTTTTCCTGAACATAATGCCGGAACAATACCTGGATGTTCTTTCCACACTTCCCGGCCAGCACTTTCAATACGTTTATCTTTGCAACCGGGTTTCCTGATGTCTGCCCATCCGTGCCCGCCCCGACATCAGAGATCTGCACAACCTTCCCCCTGATGATGAGATCCGCTCCCTGCACAGTCTCTCGAAAGTCCGACAGCATGACGAATGCAACTGTCCCCGCGCAGAAAAGCATGGGGATCAGCAATCCAGGAAGCACCCCGAATAAGAAGAATGTGAAACATTTCAGTTGGCGTGACTTACCCATTCCGTTTTTATCGAACATAAAACGCACTCCTCTCCCCCCTGCCCCGCATGAAATGGCGAACCTGAATGCCGCCAGGCAGGCGCCGTTCGCCCCTACAGGTTTCCTCCCCCGCGAAACCCCATTCCGTCGGGGGACACGAACCGATCCCTCCGCGTCGCTCCGGGCTTCCGGTTCATGTCCCCCTCTCGTTCCGTCACACCTTGAATCGCATCATACAGGATGGAAAGGAGTTCCTCCAGCACCGCTTCCCGTATGGAAAGCGGCGGCATGACCACCATCACGTTGCCGAGCGGGCGGATGACGGCACCGCGCTTCCGGGTCTCTTGCACCACGCGGATGCCGATTTTCTCCGCCGGGGGATACTCCGCCTTCGTGGCGCGGGCGGCGACAAGTTCGATCCCGGCCATCATCCCGCGCTGGCGGATGTCCCCGACATGGGGAAGATTCCGGAACCGGGCAAGCCCCGCCGCCAGGCGTTCGATCTTCGGGGCGAGTTTCGCGAGAGTCCGATCCGTCTCGAACACCTCCAGCGACCCCAGCGCCGCCGCGCAGGCGAGGGGGTTGGCCGTGTAGGTGTGGCCGTGGAAGAATGTTTTGAATTCGGTGTATTCCCCGAGAAACGCCCCGTAGATTTTCTCCGTGGCGAGCGTCGCGGCGAGCGGCAGATACCCGCCGGTAATCCCCTTGGCGACCGTCATGATGTCCGGCGTCACGCCTTCGTGCTCGCAGGCGAACATTTTCCCGGTCCGTCCGAATCCCACCGCCACCTCGTCGGCGATGAAAAGCGCCCCGGCCCGGGCCGCCGCCTCCCGCACGCGCCGGAGGTATCCCGGCGGGGCGACGATCATCCCGCCCGCCCCCTGGACGAGGGGCTCGACGATCACCGCGGCGATTTCCCGGTGATGCGCCTCCAGCAATTTTTCAAATTCCCCCGCGCAGGCCATCCCGCAGGATTCCCGCGCGAGATCCAGCGGGCAGCGGTAGCAATAAGGCGACGGGGCGAAATGGGCGTTAAACAATAACGGCCGGAAGATCTCGTGGAACAATTCGATGCCCCCCAGACTCACCGCGCCGATGGTGTCGCCATGATACGAATTTTTCAGAGCGAGGAACGTCTTCCGGGGTGAATCCTTTCCCTCGACGTGCCGCCAGTATTGAAACGCCATCTTGAGGGCGATTTCGACCGAAGTCGCGCCGCTGTCCGAGTAGAACACCCGCGCCAATCCCCTTGGCGCGATTCCGACGAGTTTTTCCGCCAGTTCAATCGCCGGCACGTTCGAAAGCCCGAGAAACGTCGAATGGGCGATTTTGTCGAGTTGCTCCCGCACACGCCGGTCAATCGCCGGGACACGGTGGCCGTGGACGTTGCACCAGAGCGACGACACCCCGTCAATGTACCGCCGCCCCGCCACGTCAATGAGATACTCCCCCTCTCCGCTTTCTATAATAAGGGGATCCTCCTTCGCCCAATCCCGCATCTGGGTGAAAGGATGCCAGAGATGCTGTTTGTCCTTCGCGGCGAGATCGGATTGACGATTCATGACTCCAACCCGGCGAGTTCTATGCTGTCATCCAGCCGGAGCCCGCCTTTCAGAACGCGACATCCCCGCTCGGCGGTGATCACGGTTTCCGACAGCACCCGCCGGGGCCCCGCCAGACGCCGGATCTCCTCGAACCCGCGTACCGCCCCGCCCGGCCACGCGGCGACCTTGCACTCGATCAATCGAAGCGCCTGCCCCTCGGGAATCACGAAATCCACTTCGTGACCGGAATGGTCACGGTAGAAATAGACGGATGGCGTCTCGCCGCGGTTCTGGAAATGCCGCAGGATCTGGCCCAACACATGAGTCTCGAACATCGCCCCGAGCAACGGGTTCGCCGCCAGATCCCCCGGTGTGCGCACCCCCGCCAGATAGCAGGCCAATCCCGTGTCCAAAAAATAGAGTTTCGGCGCCTTGACGATCCGTTTCCCCAGATTTTGATAATAGGGTTCCAGCAGGCAGATGACATGGGATGCCTCGAGAACCGACAGCCAGCTCTTGATGGTATTGGTGCTGACGCCGATATCCCCGGCCCAGGCGCTGTAAGAAACGAGCTGACCGGTCCGGACGGCGCACAACCTCAGGAAACGGTCGAAATCCCGCAGGTTCCTCACCTCGATGATCTGGCGGACATCCCGTTCGAGATAGGTGGCCAGGTAATCGGCATAGAAACGGTCGGGACGAAGACCCTGCGCGTGAAGTTCCGGATAACTTCCCTTCCAGATCCATTCCCAGAGCGCATCCCCCTCGAGCCGCCCCCCGGCCCAACGCTCATACTCGCGAGCCGAGAGGCCGTGGAGCACCAGGACGGCGGCGCGGCCGGCGAGACTTTCCGTCACCCCTTTCATCAATGTGAACTTCTGGGAACCGGTGATGAGAAACTGCCCCGTCGCCTCCCGATGCCGGTCAATCCACCGCTTCACGTAACGCAGGAGCGCCGGGGCGTACTGCACCTCGTCCAAAATGACAGGCGGCGGGTTCCGCGCGAGAAATGCGTCGCCAGCCTCCTCGGCCTCGGCCGCGTCCCGCGGGATGTCCAGGGTGACATAACGGGCTTTGGGAAAAACCTTCTGCAACAAACTGGTCTTCCCCGCTTGGCGACAGCCGGTCACGACCAACGCGTGCCGCGTGGCGGCGGCCTGGGTCAGGGCAACTTCCGACTCCCGATTTATCCACATACGAAATATCGTAACTGCTATTTGCGATATTTCAACATCCGAACCTACCATTTCACCTTATAAAACGCCGATGCCATTCCAGAGTTTTCTCGATGGCCTTCCTGACTTCGGGATCGGATTCCTTCGCGAGGCAGGCACTCAATTCCTCGACGAGCGATTGCGATGTTTTCGCATTCGGAGAATTCATCATCAACATCTGATTGGCCACCCGCGCGCGGAATTTCGGATCCGGATCCTCCTCCAGCACGCGGCTCAACCCCTTTGCCGACGCCTCGTCGCAAAATCTTGATGTCAACAAAAAGACGATCTCAAATTTCACCTCAGAATGCACCTCCGTTCGCAATGCCGCCAGAAGCGCGTCCCGCGCCTTCACGGACTTGTCCGCGTGATACACAGCCCCGTAGAGGCTGAATCTTATGTTCGGATCCGTTTCCGTCTTGAGCAATTCCCGAAGCGCCTCTTTTTGCCCGGGATAATCGGGGATGAATTGAACATTCGCCCAACTTTGCGCAGCCCCCCGGCGAACGTTGATATCGAGATCGTTCCGGATGATGTCCACCTTCTCCTTCCAAGCGCTCACCGGCAGGTAGTACGCCCCGATACCCCGGGCGGCCGGGGACTGGTCCCGGGCGAGCAATTTCCGGAAGAAATCCTCCGCCCGGGCGTCCCCGCTGATTTGGCTGGCGGCCCGCCAGGCGCGGTAACACTTGTCATTGTCCTTGTATTTCTCCACGATCGCGAACAAAACATCCGACGCTTCCGGCCGCTGGAATCGCGCAAGCGCCGTCATGGCGGATTCCCGGATGGTTTCGCTCCGGCCGTTTTCGGCGAGATCCGTCAGCGCCGGAATGACCGATGCGTCCCCGATCCGGACGAGGGCCGCGGCGGCGGATGCCCCGTCCAGAGTGTCCCGACCACCGCCCCCGATGATATTCATCAGGGGACCGGTGGAGGCCGGGTTCCGGAACTGCCCAACGGCGTCAATCGCGGCGCGTCCCACCCACGAATTCGGATGACGCATCAACCGATGGAGCCGATCGAGCGCCGACGGATCCCGAATGCAAGCCACCGCTTGGACGGCCTCCTGACCAAAGAACGTGATGGAGTGTTCATCCGCCATTTCCACCGCATCCAGAAGCGGTCCGACCGCCGCCGGGTCCCGGATTTCCCCCAGCGCCTCGGCGACCGCCTTGACAATACCGACGTGCCCCTTCTTGTCCGAAATGAACTCCACGAGGAAGACCACGACGCTCGAATCCCCCATGTCTCCGAGCGCCTTGGCGCAGGTGGCGCGGACGGGCGCCTCATCCGTCCGATCGCGCAATACCGCGAGAAGTGCGTTCCTCGCCTCCTCCCCCCCGATCCGGCCGAGCGCCCGGGCCGCCTCGGAACGCGTCTCCGCAAGACCCTGGTCCGCTCCGGTCAACTCGATCAGCGCCTTCTGGAACATCCCCCCGGCTTTTGTATCGAGCCGTTTCTTCAACACCGGCACCGAGGCCACGATGCGGAGAAGCCCACAGAGGCGGACGCCGTCAATGTCCAATTTGTCGCGGTTCCGCTCGAACCATTTCGTCGCGTTTTCCATCACTCCCGGTTCCCGGGCGAACGCCCCGAAAAAGCCGAAGTTATTGGCGCCCCACCCACGGTTTCCGTTAAGACACGCCGGTCGGTGCGAGGCCTCGACAAACCCCCGGTAGGCCGCGGCGGCCACGCGCTCATGCGAACTCCCCAACCCGTATGCAAGTCCTTTGATCCGAAACATGTCCCCGGATTTTCCCACTGTTTCCGCCGCGGCGACGCGCGCCTTGTCGTCCGCGCCCGGGTCGGGATTGCTCCAGGTCCGGTTCAATTCGTTCGCCCGCCCACCCTCCAGACTCCGGTATAGAATCACCCGTTGCCGGTACGGGATCATACACAGGTTAAACCCTGCGCCCATCACGTTGTTTGTCAATTCCCCAACCGTACCCAATGGTCCGTTTCCCGTATAAACGGTTACGGTTCCCAGTTTTCCGTCCGGTTCCTTTTCCATGTTTTCCACCACTTCCGGATCTCCCACGATTTCCACAAATTCGATTTCCATGTCCGGCGGCAACGTCCGATTGATGGATTCGCAAACCCTTTCCAACTCCCCTTTTCGGGGCGGCTGGGGGATGTCGAGATTAAACGACATCTTGTGATCCAGCACACGCCGGAGGCGCGGGTCAATCTCCTTTGGAGCGACATTGTCAGCTTTTCCCGGGACCTGCGCCGGCGATCCCCGGAACACCCCCGTTGCAACGCCGATCCCGCCGACAGCCACCCCCGCCGCCACAGCGCCCGCCGCGAGTTTTGCAGAAAGCGACCACCCCGCCGCCGCGACACCCCCGCCGACACCCGCCGCAACCACATTCCCCGCCGCGATTCCCGGAATCGCCGCAAGAAGCGTCGCCGGCGCCGCCTCCGCGGTTGACGACGACAAGGTCGTCGTCAATGCGAGGACGCTCACCGGCACCCCCGCGTAGGCCATGGCCTGCCTGAGATGCTCCAATCCCCTCTGGAGTTGCTTCTTCACCGTATTTTCGGAAACCGCCAGCGCCCCCGACACCTCCCGGTAACTCAATCCCTCGTGGTAATGCAACCAAAGCGGCAGGCGGTACCGTTCGGGAAGTTCCTGGAGCCGGCCCATCACCAGATGCTTCATTTCCTCCTGCTCCGGACGGAATGACTCCACTTCCCCCGTTTCCATCCCTGCCATGCGCTCCCGCCGGTCCCGACGGGATTGCCGGCGCATCGCCTCACGGACCGCGTTCGCCACGATGCCCAGAATCCATGCCTTCACGCTGGCCTCCCCCCGGTATTGTCCGGGATGGGAAAGGATATGGAGAAACGCCGCCTGGACAGCGTCCTCGGCGTCCCGCGCGCCGCCCGTCACCCGGCAGGCGGTGCGATAGGCGGCATCCGCGTGACGACGGAATAATTCTGCGAGCGCCTCCCGGTCACCGGCATCCCGGAATCGCGCCAAAAGCGACTCATCCGGAACCGCTCCGGAACCCACCGGCTGGTCAGGGGTTGCGTTCAAAATGTCGTCCTCCATAAGAGTCGTGTTCTCCATTTTCCCCTCCGTTTACCCCTGTGTGGTCGTGGGGCGGGGAAGGGGGTACAACAAAATCACGTTTCTCAGAAAAGCTGTCAGCTTTCAGCGGTCAACAATCAGCCAAACCATGAACAATCTGTATTCTGGCTGAACGCTGATGGCTGAATGCCCGCTATGACGAACTATCCGATGATCTCCTCAATAACCCTTGTCCGATAACATCCCCTATTGCCTTGATCACCCCCGCGATATCCGCCTCCGTATGCCCTGCCGAGAGCGAAACCCGAAGGCGACTTGTCCCGGCCGGCACGGTGGGCGGGCGAATTCCGGGGACATAATACCCATTTTCGAACAGGAATTTCGACGCCGCGAGCGCCGCGTCCTCCTCTCCCGCCACGAGCGGGAATATGGGGCTCTCCACGGTGGATACGTCCAACCCCAGGCGCGACAGGCCCTCTTTCATCCGTCGGATGTTCTCCCACAAACGCGCCCGAAGATCCCCGGATTTTCCCACAATTTCCAGCGCCGCGATCGCCGCCGCGCACTGGGCGGGAGGCGGGGCGGTCGTGTAGATGAAACTCCGGGAGGAATTCACCAACCGATCAACGAACTCCCGACTCCCCGCGACAAACCCGCCGAGGCCGCCGAGGGCCTTGCTGAGCGTCCCCACCATGACGAGAGCGGGATGTCCCTCAACACCGAAATGCTCCGGCGTCCCCCGACCGTTTTTCCCGATGACGCCTGTGGCATGGGCGTCGTCCACGACCACATGTAGGGGCGCAGCATGCTGCGCCCCTACCATGAACCGATCAACCAATTTCAGAATCTCCGGGAGCGGCGCGAGATCGCCATCCATGCTGAAGACCCCGTCCGTGAGAACCAACGTCCGTCCCGTGCCGGACCGATCCGCCAGGAGGCGGGACAATTTCTTCATGTCACGGTGGGGATACACGCGCACCGTCGCCCCGGAACCCCGCGCGGCGTCAATCAAACTCGCATGGCACAGCTTGTCCAGGATGATCGTGTCCTCTCTCCCGGCCAGGGCGGTGACGACGCCAACATTCGCCATGTATCCGGTCGGATAGACCAGCGCCGCCTCCGTATGCTTAAAATTGGCGATGGCGCGCTCGAGCGCTTCGTGAAGCGCGGTGTCGCCTGACACGAGACGCGACGCCCCGCTTCCCCATCCCCAATTTTCGATGGCCCGGACGGCGGCATCCCGCACCGCCGGGTGGTCCGCGAGGCCCAGATAATTATTGCTCCCGAAATTCACCACATCCCGGCCTTCCATGACAATGCGCATCCCCGACACAGCCGACACCAGCCGCAGACGGCGCTTGGGGGGACGAGCGGATGGCGGATAGCGTTTAGCGGATAGGGTCATATCATTTCAATGATTAGCGGATAGTGTACAACTCCACGCTTTTCCCCGACTCTCAGATTCGACGAGCGTATAGCGGATAGCGTTTAGCGTATAGGACAATTTCACTTCTTTGATCCACCCCACTCCTTCTCCTTCTATCCGCTATACGCTGTACGCTCCACGCTTTTTTCGGATCCCAGACTCGCTGACTTTTCCCCCTTCCTCCTCCCGCTTCGCCAGATTCCACATGGACCACGCCGCGATGAGGAAGAACGCGGCGGAGAGCGCGTACACCGCCCCCAGGTCAAACCACCGCAACACCACATACCCGATGAGCGGCCCGAACAACCCGCGCACCCCGACCGCCGTCACGTGCAATCCCATGAATAACGACGCATCCTGCCGGCCGGAGAAGTGCATCGCCCCGAGCGACCAGTTCTGGGCCACCGCCGACATGGCCACACCGAAGAAGACGAAGGCCAGATAAACGAGCGCCAGACTCCGGAAGTGCCACGCCGCCAGAAGCGCCAGAGGATAAAGCGACAGCACGGTGAATGAAATCGCCGCCGACCGCACCGTTTTCCAGCGATCGAAAAGCACCCCGGCCGCCGGGGCCGCCAGGGCAAAGGCGATTTGAAACACCACCAGTTTCGCGACCGACGCCTGACTGTAGGACATCTTCAGGACATCCACGAATAAAAACACGTTGGCCGGAAGCACCACCATGAACGCGATGCCGTACAGGAAGAAATTCCGCTCGTAGGCGGCGAAGGACGGGTTTTCCCGGAGGATGCGGCGGAACTCCCCGAGCACCGCCCCGAGCGACCGCGGCCGCGCACCCGCCCCGTCGTCTTCCGGGCGACGCCGGACGCGCACCCGGGTCATGGCCAGCGTCGAAAGGAATCCGAGAACGCCGGCGACCGGAAAAATCACCCGGTAGAGGCCGGCATTCCAGTCGAGAAGCGCCCCCGTGCCCAGCGCCGCCACCGCGATCAATCCCCGCGTCCAGAGCGCCACCCGCCCGATGAGACGCCCCCGCCAGTCCGGGTCGTAGTTTGCCTGCATGACCGAGTTCCACGCCGGAAGGATGACGGGATCCGCCATGAACACCACGCAGCACAAGCCCACGAACACCCACGAATCCGACACGAGCGGGGTGAGGAGAAGCGCCCCCCGGCCCGCGGCCCCGGCGACGAGAAGAAACGGCGTCTTCTCCCGCCCCTGCATCCAGTAACCCCAGAGGAACGCGAAAACACTGAAGGCGCTCCCGGCGGTGACGAGAACGATGATTTCGAGATCCCCGGCCCCAAGGGTCTTCCGGGCCACGATCTCGTTCATCCCGAACATCCCGACGAAGAGATTGCTCAACGCGTCGGCGAGAATATGGCCGCGGTAGGTGTACCGGGA
>JAZDJP010000111.1:0-5531 GCA_043803805.1 Planctomycetota bacterium | reverse complement strand
ATTCATCCGCCACTCCTTTTGAAAAGGGAGGGCGGAAGCCTATGCACAAAATCAAATCGTTCCCACTCATTTCTTGCCTCAACCGGCAACCCCTAAAGTGGTTGCAGAAAAATCAAAAATCAATGACCGGACAGCAGTGATCCGATATTGGAACGATGCCCTTAGTGTATAGAATTTCTGCCATTTTTCACTTCCCGACCTTCCTCGCCCGAAATCCCAGGACGATTACGATTCCCGCGAGTACGAAGTTAACCAAACCCGTGGCAAACCAAGACTGTGGATATGGCAATTTGAAAAGCGCCCTTCCCAGAAACGGGATGAAACAGAACGTCGAACCGATAACGGACATGCCTGCCGTACCCAGCAATAACCAAACACCGGCCATTTTTCCAAACAACAAACAGATCGCGCTGCCAAGGGCAAAGACCCAAGGGAGGAATATCCCCCATGCCGTCAAATTACCCCAATCTCCTGTAACAAGCGTCCAAAAGGATGATTTTCCAAGACGCCACAAACCGCTGGCAGCGAGAAACACGACGCCGCCAATCACCTGATTTATCTTCCGCGCCAGCTCAGATTTCATAATATCATATACCCTAAGACAATATCACCAAAGAACACGAACCGATCCCTCCGCCTATAGACTCGGTGACTCGCTGACTCGCCGACTCTTTCCCTTCTCCTCGACTCTTGGACTCTCAGACTCCGAGACTCTGGGACTCATTTAATACGTCCCCAACTCCTTCGCCAGCCGCACGAACTCCGTGAACTGCGCGAGCGTCACGGAATCGGGGACGGAGTGGTCGGTGCTCGCGACGTAGCCGCCGTTTTTCCTCATGGCGGGGATGACCCGCTTCATCTCCTCCCACATCTTTTCCGGGTGCCAGTAGAGGGCCGCGTTCAACCCGCCGTGAAACGCGAGACGGTCTCCGAATTTTTGTTTCAGCGCCACCGGGTCCATCCCCGCCTTCACCTCGATCGGATTCAGCATATCCACCCCGATTTCAATCAGGTCCGGGATGAACGGCTCGACGTTCCCGCAGGAGTGGAGTTGCACCTTGACCCCTTTGGCGCGGGCCCAGTCGCAGGCGCGCTTGTGGACGGGTTTCAGAAACTCCCGGTACATCCCGATGGAGAAAAACGTATGCCCCTTGTACCCCATGTCATCGGGCCAGTAAATGCTGTCGAACCGGTAGCCGGCGTCCCACACCATGTCGAAAAGCGCGAGGTCCACGTCGAGGCAGTGGTTCCAGACGTCCAGGATCCATTCCGGGTCCGTGGCCATCTCCATGAGCACCCGCTCGGTGCCGATGAAATGGGAATGGGAAATATCGAACCCGAACCAGAGGCCGGCACTCACCCAGGCCCCGGATTTCCGCCAGCCGGGATATCGCGTCGCCAGCCGTTCCCAGTTCACCCGGTTCCGGTCGGGGGTCATGCGTTTTTTGGCCTCGCGCCAGGCATCGGGGCCGGTGACCTCGAACGCGAGAAATTCGGGAACGCCCCCGGCGTGCTTCCAGGATTTCTGGGTCGCTCCCCACTTCGTCGTCCCGATGCGGTATTCCGCCGTCTCCTCCAGCACCTTCTCCGGAAAGCGCGGGCTGTTGTCGGCATCGATCCCGATCACCCGATCGAGATCGAAATAGTCCTCGAAGGAAACGTCCGCCGGCATCCCCTCCCGCCGCCAGCGCTCGATGGTGGATCCCCAGGGGGAATCGGTCACCGGGACACGGTCCGCCTCCCGATGGGCGAACATCCGCGTCATGCGTTCGAAGGTCGTCATTGCGGCCATGAGAATTTCTCTCCCCACAGAAGTTATCGCAGTAAATTATAGAAACGGGGCTGAGGGAGTCAAACTCCGCCCGGCGGGATGGAAATTCACTCCGTAAGCCCGGTTTCGGCGAGAACGGCCTTGCGCTCGTCCTCGGGCAGCCACGCGAGCCATCGGCGCACCCGATCCGGATCCTTCGGCGCAAGCGCCATGGCCACGGGCCGGAGGGCGGCGTTCCGGGCCCCGCCGGGAGGCATGGCCTCCAGGCACTTCGCCGCGGCGTCGGCGTCGCGAGCGACCCAGGACGCGAACACCCGGGCGGACATGCGCGCCACCTCGTCGGCCCGGGGCAGGGATTCGGCCCAGACCACCGCCCCGGCGGGTTCGAGCCCGGCCCAGCGATCCGCCAGACCGTCCAGGGCGCCGTCGCGTTCGGAACCGGAAGGAATTACCTCCACCCATTCCGCCGCCTCGTTGGGATTATCGGTGGCCCAGACCCCCGCCAGGGCCCGTGCCGCGGCCTTCCGGGAATCCCCCTCGGGGACGGCGGCGATGTAAAGCGCCGCGGTCACGGCATCCTTCCCGCCCCAGGCCGAAAAAAGCCCGGTCACGAGCGCCTCCCGTTCCGGCCCGTCGTCCATCGTCAGGAGAAACGAAAGCAGCCGGTGGGGTTCCTTCCCCGCCATGTCCCGGCCCACCTTGACGAACCGTTCGAGCCGCCGGGAGGAATCCGTTTCCTTCTCCGTCCCGGCGACCTCCCGCGCAACGCCCTCGCGAGTGACGTCGGGATCCTCCTCCTCCGGCGCCTGTTCCACGTTCCCCGGAGGAACCGCCGATTTCGGCAAGGCCGTTTCCGCCCCGGCCTTGTGAAAGGGACCGCGCCCGGCCGCCCCCGGCCGGGATGAGGGGATGTCTCCGGGAACGGATTCGGGAAGGACGACCTCCCGGTCGGACGACCACGGGAAGATATCCCGGCTCACCGCCATCCACACACCGGCCGCCCCGGCCACCACCCCGAAAAGAAACACCACACCCCAGGCCAGTGTTTTCATGCCGGCAGTGTACCGCCCCCGAAATGGAAAGTCCACCCCTCGATGCGGCCTTGATTTCGCCGGACACGCCGCCTATAATCCGGCATCCAATCATTCCTTTTCAGGGGAGATCCATGAAATCCTCCAAGTCCGCATCCGCCAGGGCCGGCGCCCCGAAGGCGTCAAACGGCCCGTCGGACATCGGCCTCATCGGACTGGCCGTGATGGGTGAAAACCTCGCCCTCAACATTTCAAGCCACGGTTACACCATCTCCGTCTTCAACCGCACCGTCGAGAAGGTGAAGAAGCTCGTCGAGGGCCGGGCGAAGGGGACGCGCATCCGGGGAACCTATTCCTTCCCGGAGTTCGTCCAATCGCTCCAAAAACCCCGCCGGATCATCATGCTGGTCAAGGCCGGCAAGGCGGTGGATGAGTTGATTGACCAACTCGTGCCCCTCCTCGAGAAGGACGACATCCTCATTGACGCCGGCAACACCCACTACCCGGACACCATCCGCCGCACGAAGGCCCTGACCGAGAAGGGGTTGCGCTTCATCGGGACCGGCGTGTCGGGCGGCGAGGAGGGCGCGCTCAAGGGACCGGCCATCATGCCGGGAGGCAACATCGAGGCATGGCCCTTCGTGAAGGAGATCTTCCAGGCCATCGCCGCCAAGGTGGACGACGGCACCCCCTGCTGCCAGTGGATCGGGCCGGACGGGGCGGGGCACTTCGTCAAGGTGACCCACAACGGCATCGAGTACGGCGACATGCAGATCATCTGCGAGGCCTATCACCTGATGTCCCAAGCCCTCGGCATGAACGCCCCCCAGATGCACAAGGTGTTCGCGAAGTGGAACAAAGGCGATCTCGACAGCTACCTCATCCAGATCACCCGCGACATCCTCGCCCGGACCGATCCGGAGACGAAGAAACCCATCGTGGACATCATTCTGGACACCGCGGGACAAAAGGGCACCGGGAAATGGACCTCGCAGGCCGGACTCGATTTCGGCATCGGCATCCCGCAGATCGCCGAGGCCGTGTTCGCGCGGTGCCTCTCCGCCATCAAAGAAGAGCGCGTCGCGGCAAGCGCCATCCTCACCGGCCCGAAGAAGAAATTCACCGGCGACAAGGAGAAATTCATCGCGGATCTCGAACAGGCGGTCTACGCCGCCAAGATCTGTTCCTACGCCCAAGGCTTCCAGCTCATGCGAGCGGCCTCCGCGGAGCACAAATGGAACCTGAACTTCAGCGAGATCCCGCTCGTCTGGCGGAACGGCTGCATCATCCGCGCGCGGTTCCTGGGCAAGATCAAGGAGGCCTTCGATCGGAACCCCAAACTCGCCAACCTCCTGCTCGATCCGTATTTCAGCAAGGTCGCGACGAACGCCCAACGCGGGTGGCGCAACGTCGTCAAGACGGCCATCGACTTCGGGGTGCCGGTGCCGACGATCGGGACGGCCCTCAATTATTACGATTCGTACCGGTGCGCGCGCCTCCCCGCGAACCTGCTGCAGGCCCAGCGGGATTATTTCGGCGCCCACACCTACGAGCGCGTGGACAAGCCCCGCGGCCAGTTCTTCCACACCGACTGGACGGGAACGGGCGGCAAGACGGCGGCGTCCATCTATACGGCGTGATGCGGGGAAACCGATCTTCCACCGGCGAAATCGTGCGGCCAGGATCATGACCGAGCCATGCTGACCACCGCCGACCGGAACATCCCCTTCGCAGCCGAGGCCTTCGGGACCTTCGGACGCATCCGACTCCTTCCCGGCCGGGAGATGACCCGTGAGAATCTCCGCGACACGGATAATCTCCTCGTCCGCTCCGTGACACGGGTGGACGAAAAACTCCTCGCCGGCACCCCCGTCCGGTTCGTCGGGACCGCCACCATCGGGTTCGACCACGTGGACACCGCGTACCTGGCGCGGGCCGGCATCGCCTTCGCCAGCGCCCAGGGATCGAACGCCAACTCGGTGGCCGAGTACGTCACGACGGCGCTCCTCTTCGCGGCGGGCCGCCACAAACTCACACTCCGGGACAAGACCCTCGGCATCGTGGGCGTCGGGAACGTCGGGAGCCGGGTGGATCACTACGCGCGACTCCTCGGACTCCGGGTCCTCTGGAACGACCCGCCCCTGGCGCGAAAAACGAACGACCCGCGGTACCTGCCCCTCGACAAGGTTCTCCGCGAAGCCGACATCCTGACCTGCCACGTGCCCCTCACGAAGGAGGGCCCGGATGCCACGTACCACCTCATGAACGCGGAACGCCTGGGGGCCCTCAAGCCCGGCGCGCTGTTTCTCAACACCTCCCGCGGCCCCGTCACGGACGGGAACGCCCTGAAGGAATTGCTTCGGAAAAAGCATCTCGCCGGCGCAATCCTCGATGTCTGGGAGAACGAACCCGCCATCGACACGGAACTCCTGCGCCTGGCGGACATCGGCACCCCCCACATCGCGGGATACTCCTTCGACGGCAAGGCGAACGGGACGCGCATGCTTCACGAGGCCCTCGCGAAATTCCGGGGCGAGGCGCCCGGATGGGATCCGACACCCTGCCTCCCTCCGCCGGCCACCGAACTCCTCGACGTGAAAATCATCGAGGGCTGCGAGGAGACGCTTCTTTACGGAATCCTCCGGCAGGCCTACAGCCCCCGGACCGACCACCGCAATCTCCTCCGCCTGCTCCGCCTCCCGCCGGAGGAACACGGCCCCTGGTTCGAC
>JAZDJP010000110.1:0-7783 GCA_043803805.1 Planctomycetota bacterium | reverse complement strand
GGTAGCGCAAGGATTCTTTCGCACTTTCATATGAGGTAGTCCTCGGTCTGGCATTCCTTCCCTCCCCGCCCCCATGGGGGCGGCGCGCGAAAAAAAACGTGATTCTACCCGGCCTCGGCCGTCACCTCCTTCCGCTCCGTGCGCAATAGCCCCATGTCCATGTAACGATGCGTTCCCCACTTGGTGCCGGCGATGTGCCGCAAACGGGCCGCCACCAGCATCAACGCGGATCGACCATCCGGGAAATTCCCCACCACCCGCGTCCGACGCCGGATCTCCCGCATGATCCGTTCCAATGGATTGTTCGTCCGAATCTTCCGCCAATGCTCCGAAGGAAAATCATAGTAACTCATCGTCTCCGACGCCCCCTGCCGTACCATTTCGGCCGCCTTGCCCAGTTTCATCGCGTCCAGCTTTTCCGCCACCGCCGCGGCTTTACACTGGGCCTCCGGACGATCCTCCTGCGCATGGATCGCCTTCAGCATCGCCGCCACCTCCCGCATCTTCCCCGCCGGCACCACCGTAAAGACACCAGAAATGGGGGACGTACATAAAATCATAAGATTCTCCCCGTTGAATTTTCTCCCTCGCCGCGATCCCTTCCGTCAATCCGCCCCCGGCGCGATCACACCGTCCGCGATCCGAACCACCCGATGCGCCCGCCGGGCCAGGGCCGCGTCATGCGTGGCGATGACGAAGGTCACCCCCCGCTCCCCGTTCAATTCCGCCAGGAGATCATAGATGGCGGCGCTGGTCGCGGAGTCAAGGTTGCCCGTCGGTTCGTCGCAGAAAACGAGATCCGGCCCCGCCACCAGCGCCCGGGCGATGGCCGCCCGCTGTTTCTCGCCTCCGGACAGGTTCCGCGGGGGCGCCCCGGCCCGCCCGGACAATCCCACCCGGTCGAGAAGCCTCTTCGCCGTCATGCGCCGGAGCCGCCGCGGCATCCCGCCGATGCGGAGCGGCATTTCCACGTTCTCGACGACCGAGAGATCCGGAAGAAGGTGAAAAAACTGGAAAACAAACCCGAAACGCCGGTTCCGGAGGCGCGACCGCTCCCGCGCGGAAACCCGGGCGATGTCGCGGTCCTCCAGAAGGATCCGGCCGGATGTGGGCGTGTCGAGCCCCCCCAGAATGTGCAGCAACGTGCTCTTCCCGGCGCCCGATGTCCCCTGAACGGCCAGAATCTCGCCCCGGGTAATGGCGAGATTCACCCCCTTCAGGACCTCGAGTTCCCCGGAGGCCTCCCGGAACGCCTTGCGCAGGTTTTCGGCCGCGAGTATCGTCATCATTCGTACCGCAATGCGTCCACGGGTTTGAGGCGCGCCGCACGGGCCGCCGGATAGAGCGCCGCAAGGAAACTCATCCCCACCGCCGCGGCCAGGATGCACCCGATGAGCATCGGATCGATTTCATACGGCAGACTGTCGCCCAGGTAATAGGTCTCCGGGGGGAATATCCGGAAGTTCGTGAACCGGTATACCGCGTCCGCCAGGGGGTTCATGAGGCGCTGGAGGAAAAGGAATCCCGCCGCGAAGCCCGCCGCCGTCCCGAAAATCCCCACCCAGAATCCGGTGAGAAGAAATGTGACCAGGACGCCGTCCGTCGTCGCCCCGATGGCCAGGAGAATCCCGATGTCCCGGGTCTTCTCCATCACCATGAGCCGGAGCACCGCGACGATGCCGAAGCCCGCCACCAGCAGAATGAATCCCAGGATGACCGCCATCACCCGCCGCTCGATCCGGACGGCCTCGAGAAAGTCGCGCTTGCGCTCCTCCCACGTCTCCACCGTGTAATCCGGGCCGAGGACCGCGGCCAGACGCTCCCGGACCCGGGGGGCGTTCCGGTAATTGTCCAACTTCACCTCGATCCCCCGGACACGGCCCCGCATCTCGAACACCTGCTGGGCCCGCGCCAGCGGAATGAAGACATGGCGGGAATCCACCTCGTAACTTTTCGAAAAGACCGTCGCCACGTACCGGAAACGGTCGTTCTCGAACCCTTCCCCGCCGATCGGGATGCCCAGGGTGAATTCGTCCCGGCGCGCGAGATTCAGACTTCGGGCCAGCTCCTTGCCCACAAAGGCCCCGGTGGCGCCCCCGTCCCGGGGGTGATCGGCCTGGTGATCCTCCATCATCGCCCGCGCCGGGTCATCCCACCGGAATCCCGCGATGCCCGGCTCCACAAAATATTTCCGAAGATCCCCCACCGCGACGGCGGAGGGGAAATCAATGCCCTTCACGACGACCCAGTCCCAGTATCCCGGGAATCCGAGCGTCCGGATGACGGCCAGATGCTCGATGTACGGCGCCGCGGCGACCACGTGGGGCACGGACCGGATCCGGCCGACAAGCGCGTCATAATCCGTCAGGGTGTGGTCCTCCCGCCCCCGGACGGTGAGGTGGGACAGCGTCCCACGGATGCGCTCGCGGAGATCCCGATCGAATCCCTTCATGACGGAAAGAACGACGATGAGCGTCATCACACCCACCGCGACGGCAAGGATGGACAGAAGATTCACCCGTCTTCGGACGAGGTAGCGAAGCGAGAGAAAAACCGGATACATGATCACATTCCCCAATCCGGCACCGCCGGGACCAAACAGGACTACACCCTCGAGTACCGCTCATGGTGAGCCTGTCGAACCATGAGCCGATATCCCCCCTCCTGCACCCCCTGCTCATCCTTCGACAGGCTCAGGATGAGCGGACTTCGACGGGTCTTCCCGCAGGCAGGATCAGGATGAGCGGTTTGATCACTTCGAAAATCATATTCCCTTGCCTTTTTCCACCAGATTTCGCAGCCAAGAGTCGAGTGGCTCATGACAATTTCATTTGTCAGAACAGGGGATCGCAGGTTCGCGAATTGCGGTTCTCCCCTCTCCGGCTCACCGGCCCACCTGCTCGAGTGGACCCTCCTCCGCCTTCATCGCGGGAAAAAGGATGACATCCCGGATGGAGGGGGCGCTTGTGAGAATCATGGCGAGCCGGTCGATCCCGATGCCGATTCCGCCCGCCGGAGGCATCCCGTGTTCGAGGGCCAGGAGAAAATCCCCGTCAATCTTGCCGAGGCGCGCCATCTCGTCGCCGGAGCCCGCCTGGGCCACGAGGCGCTCCCTCTGAACCGCCGGGTCGTTGAGTTCGGTGTAGGCGTTGGCCAGTTCCATGCCCGCCACGAACAATTCAAACCGGTCGGCCAGGTGCGGCTCTCCGCGGATCTCCCGGCAGAGCGGCGAAAACCCCAGAGGCTGGGCCGTGACGAACACCGGGTCCACCAGGTGCGGCTCGACAAACTCTCCGAAGGCCTTGTCCAGAAGATCCAGGCCGGCGGCGGCCGCCGGATCCGCGCCCTTCTCCCGGAGTCTCCGGCGAAGGGCCTCCTCGTCGGCCGGATCCACGCCGGTGTGCTCGCGCAGGAGATCCAGGTAACGCTTCCGGGGCCAGGGCGGGGCGAAATGAATCACCTTGTCTCCCCACGCCAGGTCCGTCCCCCCGGCCACCGTCCGGGCGAGATCCGTGACGAGTTCCTCGGCCAGGTCCATCATCGTGGAGAGATCCCCCCACGCCTGATACAGTTCCATGGTGGTGAATTCGGGGTTGTGGCGGGTGTCGATCCCCTCATTCCGGAAAAGCCGGCCGATCTCGAACACCTTCTCCATCCCGCCGACCAGAAGTTTCTTCAGGGGAATCTCCGTCGCGATGCGCAGACAGAAATCCCGGTCGAGGGCATTGTGATGAGTGACGAACGGCCGCGCCGCCGCGCCGCCGGGAATGCCCTGGAGGACCGGCGTCTCCACCTCAAGGTACCCGCGGTCGGCCAGAAACCGCCGGATGCGCTGGACGATCTCGGATCGCTTCCGGAAAACGGCCATAACCTCGGGGTTCGAGAAGAGGTCCACATAACGCCGGCGGTAGCGGAGTTCCACGTCCTTGAGACCATGCCACTTCTCCGGCGGGTTGTGGAGCGACTTGGCGAGGAACGTGAGGGCCTTCGTGTGAACCGTGAGCTCCCCCGTTTTCGTCCGGAACAAAGGCCCCTCCACGCCAACGAGATCGCCCAGATCCAGAAGTTCGAAGATCCCCCAGTCCCTTTCGGAAACCTCGCTCTTCTTGACATAGACCTGGACGCGGCCCGTCCAACTCCGGAGATCCAGGAATGCCGTCTTGCCGTGGGCGCGGACGGTCGTGACGCGCCCGGCGACACGCACCGGCAACGGATCCCCGCCCTTTTCGAAAAGGGCGGCCAGGTCGCCGATCTCGTGGGTCACCGGGAAACGCCCGCCATAGGGATCCACCCCCAGCGCCCGCAGACGGTCGCGCTTCCCCTCGCGTTCGGCACGGATGTCACTCATGGGCCCTCGCTCCATCAAACCGGCCCGTCATTCTATAGCCGGCCGGATTGATTTCGATAAAAAACATGGAAACACCTCCCGTTGCCCGTAAGATAAACTCATGGCCGGTGAAACTCATGGCAGCCACCCCCGCTGTTTTCCCCGGGGAGTGCGGATTCTCCGCAACGGCGATTTCCAACATGTTTTTGACAAGGGACGATTCGTCCGGGGGGATGTCGTCACCCTCGTCTGCGTCGAAAACACCCTCGACCGCGCCCGCTTCGGATGCGCCGTTTCGAAAAAGAGCGGACCGGCCGTCACCCGCAACCGCCTGAAACGGCTCTTCCGGGAATCCTTCCGGGACCTGAAGGGTCTCTTTCCCCCCGGGTATGATTATATCGCCATGCCCGGCCGGCGGATCCGCCCGGATCATGGCCGGATACACATCACGTTCCGGGATGTCCGCGACGCCCTGTTGCGATTGGCGACAACTGTCGCGGAAAAGCAACATCGCCCGCCTTCATCCGCACCAAGGCAGGGAACTTGACAACCCGACCGATTTTCATAACTCTATCCATAACAATTCGTTACATACTAACAAGGAAGACATTCCAAGGGGTCTAATAAACCGGAATTCCGGCATTGCATTTGCTTGACTTAATCACATTGTGGCCGGACGATGAACCATGCCGTCTCCTCCCAAAACGCACCCTCCCTCATGTCGGCAAGGGACATCCTCCTTCATCACCGGCATCCCCGCGTCCGCGGCCATTTTCCTCATCCGAGTTTATCGGACGGGAATCGCCCCCCATCTCCGGCCGGTCTGCCGGTTTCACCCCACATGTTCCGAATATGCCATCGCCGCCATTCGCCGGTACGGACTGATACGAAGCATTCCCCGAACGGGGTGGCGGATCCTGCGATGCCATCCGTTTTCAAGGGGCGGGTATGACCCGCCATGAGTGACCTGTGGGCAAGCCCGGCGCGTGCCACATTTTCCGCCACACCTGCGCCACGCTCATGCTCGAAAACGGGGCGGATGTGCGGTTTGTGCAGGCGCAACTGGGCCATGAGAAACCGGACACGACCATGCTCTACACCCATGTGGCGATTAATATGCTGAAGGAAGTTCACCGCAAGACGCACCCTGCGGGCGGCGATTCCGCCTCGGATAATTCGCTTCCCAGTCCAACGCGGCAGGAGTAAAATGTGCTTGTGGGATTGCGGAAGAGGGGTGGGGCGGCATGTCGAGGCAGGACAAACTATTTGAAAAGGTATTACGGGGCACGTCGGATGCCGACATCCCCTTCGCCGGGTTGTGCCGGTTGCTTCTGAATCTCGGGTTTTCCGAAAGGGTGAATGGAAGCCACCATATTTTCTGGATGGATGGCGTCGAGGAAATCCTCAACGTGCAGCCTCGTGGACATCAGGCGAAACCGTATCAGGTGAAACAAGTGAGGCAGGTGATTTTGAAATATCGTCTCGGAGGGGAGCGCCATGAACCATAAGCCAAAGTATGAGGTCATCATCTACTGGAGCAAGGAGGACGACGCCTATATCGCCGAAGTGCCGGAATTGCCGGGTTGTGCAGCGGACGGCAAGACGTATCAGGAGGCGTTGACGAATGCCGAGCGGGTCATTGCCGAGTGGATTGAAACGGCGGAATCGCTGAACCGTCCCGTTCCGGAACCGAGGGGAAGATTGATTTTCGCGTAGCGAGAAAACGAGTCAACGCCACATGTCCTCCATGACCGCTGCCTATGGAAGTAGCGGCTCGGCGGCCTGTGATGCATAGTGCCAGAGAAGATTTGGATGATTTTTTTTGAAATACCGTGACTGATTTGCCTTATTGGTTAATCAATCAAATGCCCCCTTTCCGAAAAACAGACAAGGCCCCTGCCCGTTTCCGACGTATGGGCGGATTGTCCCTGGCCGAGCTGGATATTCCGACGTCAGAATATGAGTCATGCCGCGATCATTTCCTCCCGTTGGATGGTGATGTTGAGTACGGGCAGTCGCGGGTCCCCGCGGAAGCGACGCCGTGTTACGGTAATTGCCGGTTTCACGAGATCTCGTTCCCGGATTGGCGTGGAATCGGGGAGAGGAACACCGTTCCAGACTTCCTCCGGCGTCCGCCCGCCAAGTCCCGCCTGCGGCCGCCGGGTGTTGTACCAATCCCGGTAGGTGTCGAGTCTTCTTTGGAAGGCGCGTTCGTTCAAAAGGGGCAGGATTCTTCCGCCCCAGATCCAAAACGTCCGGAAGAATCGTTCGACCTTGCCATTCATGAAGTACGCGAAGTGAACGCGACCCTTGACCAATACGATGCCCAATTTCTCGGAGATCGTCTCCCTGAACCTTCTCCGGAACTGAGACCCGTGATCCGTGACGAGGAATTTCGGCGATCCATGAATCATAATCACGTTTCGGAGGAGACGGATCATCATGGCCGAGGTTGGGGCGTCGGGATAGACTCGCAAGGCGAGAAGCCTTCGAGAAAAGCCATCCACGATGGCGGCGATGTAGAATCGAAACCATAAAAAATCCAAGGTGGTGAAATCGAGATGCCAGGTCTGGTTGATCTTTTTCGGTTTCAGGATGGCGGATGTGTCGGTCTGGGCCAGGACTGGCGCAACCTCCGGCTCCGGCGGGCGACGAGGTTTCTTTTCTCGCAAGACTCGTTGGACGGGGGAGCGGCTGATTTCGATGCCTGCCCGAATAAGTTCCAGGGCAATCCGCCGTGTGCCGAACTCGGGTTCCGGGCAGAGGGAACGAATCTGATGCGTCAGCCATCGCACGCCGTCGGCCATCTTGTTCCAGGGGACACTTCCAAAGAAAAGGCCGATATTTTTTCGGTATCGCCACGCCCGATTCCATGCCCAGATCGTGTTGGGATGGAGAACAAACTGCCGGGAGGTTTCGCGTTGGGACCAGCCGCGCAGTTTCTGAATTTGAAGAATCTCAAACCGGTCCACGGGAAGATAGTCGGGTCGTTTTTCGACCGGGTAGGTGGCGCGGTTGCGTTGGTGGATGGCGTCCATCGCGCGGCGAACGGAAACCGGCAGGATGGGCATGGGACACCTCGATCAGAAAATGGGGGATTCCGGGAGTATCCATGATACCGATTAGAAAAACGGAAGGAGATGGAAAGACAACGGAAAAAACAAGGTGACATGCTATAATACTTCCCAAGATTTAGACATGCGGCCCGGGCGACCGGTCGGGACACTCCCCCGCCCCAAAGGCGAGAGGAGGGACTGGGAACACGTAGCGCCTGGCAACAGTGGTGAATGGGGAACGGGGGCAGATTTCAATATAGGTAACCGTTCACGGCCCCGAGGGCAATAGAGATGGGGCGGGTTGACGGGCGAAGTGGGATTGGATGGCGGAGTGGAGGTAGGCGAAGAGGGGTCGGCCCTGCTGGTGGCATGTGACCGCCGCTGTCCAGATGCGTTCGCA
>JAZDJP010000109.1:0-12852 GCA_043803805.1 Planctomycetota bacterium | reverse complement strand
GCCGATATAATACCCTCCCATGATGAGCGCGACCGATCTTCGCCGGGGGGTGGTGATCAAGATTGACGGGGATCTCTTCGTTTGCACCGGCGCCAACCACAATACGCCCGGGAACTGGCGCGGGATGGTCCAGGCGGACCTGCGCTCCATCAAGAAGGGCACCACGGTCCAGCGCCGCTTCCGCTCCACCGATCGGGTGGAGGACGTCTTTCTCGATGGGAAGGATATGGAGTATCTTTACGCCGAGGGGGACACGTACATCTTCATGGACGTGGAAAGCTTCGAGCAGATCCCCATTCCCAAGGAGGCGGTTGGGGAATCGGTGCTGTACATGCCCTTGAACAGCCGTGTCAAACTCACCTTCTACGAAGGCCGGCCCATTTCCATTGAATTGCCGTCATCGGTCGTCCTGGCGGTCACCCAGACGGATCCCGGCGCCAAGGGGAACACGGTGACGAATGTTTACAAGGATGCCACGGTGGAAACCGGGGTGGCGGTGAAAGTGCCGATGTTTGTGAAAATCGGCGACAAGGTCAAGATTGACACCCGCACGGGGGAATTCCTGGAACGGATGTAGGGTCATCGGCGGCGGGGGAACGGGAGGCCGGGTTTCGCGGATCGCGGACCCGGTGTTTTTTTGGCGAATAACAATCCACGATTGGCTGAATTCTCAACGCCGCTCATGGTGAGCCCTCATGGATATCCGTTCATGGTGAGCATTCCTTAAAAACTAAATGAATGTCGAACCACGAACCATGAGCAGAGCCCCGGCTCATCCTTCGACAGGCTCAGGACGAGCGGTCTTATCGATTCGTGAATGACGCTATTTTCCCGGCGCCTTCATCATGAAGTAAATCTGGAGGGCGAAGTAGGCGGAGAGCAGGGCCAGCCCGACACAGACGATCACCATGAACCCCTTGAGAACGGCAAGTCCGCCGCCGGTATCGATGCCCGATGCCCGCGCGGGGGGCGCCGGGGCCACGGGTGACGGAGCCGGCGAGGGGGTGGCTTTCGCCGCCGGCGCCTCGTAAACGACGCGGAAGGAAACCTCGCCCACCCGGAAGACGTCCCCGCTCTTCAAGGGCTGGCGTTTCACCTTCTCGGCTCCGAACATGGTCCCGTTCGAACTGTCCAGATCCACCAGGACGTAGTCGTCCCCCTCCTTGTCCACCCGGCAGTGCCAGCGGGAGGCCTTGGGGTCCAGCGTGACGATGGTATTGGAGGAGGCCCGTCCCACGGTCACGGGAAGGGTCTTGATTTCCTCAATCCGTTCCCTGCCCTGCTCGGTGACAATGACTTTCATGTCTTATCCCCCGGGTTTTCCCAGTACGGCGCATACCGCCTCGAGGCCTTTTTTCATCTTTTCCGGAGTGTCGGCCTCAAGGTTCAGCCGGAGCAGCGGTTCCGTGTTCGATGCCCGCACATTGAACCACCAGTCGGGGTATTCCACCGTGACCCCGTCCAGATGGATGATTGTACCATCCCGGAACCGCTTCTCAAGGGCATCCATGGCGGCGGCCTTGTCCGCCACCTCGAAGTTGATCTCTCCCGATGCGCTGTAACGCCGGAGGGGCGCGATGAGCGCGCTCAAGGGGGCCTTCGCCGCCGATAGCGCGTTCAGGATCATCATCATCGCGAGGGCCCCCGAGTCGGCGCAGTAGTTGTCGCGGAAGTAGTAATGCCCGGAAAGCTCGCCTCCGAAGACGGCGTTTCGTTTCCGCAGGGTCGCCTTCATGAAGGCGTGTCCCACGCGCTCCTGGACCGGGATTCCGCCGCCCTTCCGGATTTCCTCGGCGACGACGCGGCTGGAGCGGAGGTCGTACAGGACGGCGGCCCCTTTCTCGCGCGCCAGGAATTCCCGGGCGATGAGGGCCGTGATGAGATCGGAGGCGATGATCCCGCCGCCCTCGTCCACAAACGCCACCCGGTCGCCGTCCCCGTCGAACGCGACGCCCAGATCCGCCTTCTCCGCGCGGACGCGCCCGCGGAGGTCCTCGAGGTTCTCCGGTTTGAGGGGGTTGGCCTCGTGGTGGGGGAACCGGCCGTCGAGTTCAAAGTACAACGGAGTGACCTTGAGCGGCAGTTTTGCCAGAATGGGGGGGAGGATCTTTCCGGCCATGCCGTTCCCGGCGTCAATGACCACGGTGAGGGGGCGGATGTCCCGGGCGAATCGGAGGACATGGGCGGCGTAGTCGGGGAGGATTTCCGCGGTCTCCCGTTTTCCCGGCTTCGGAGCGGGAGGTGACGGGATCCCGGCCAGTTTCTCGATATCCGCCAGGCCCGTTTCCGAACTCAAGGGGATGGCCTTCTCCCGGGAAATTTTAAAGCCGTTGTACTTCGCCGGATTGTGGGAGGCGGTCACCATGATCCCGCCGCCAAGATCGCGGCTGCCGATGGCGAAATACACCATGGGGGTGGAGACCACCCCGATGTCGAGCACATTCGTGCCTGTCTCGAGAATTCCCGCGACGAGGGCATCGGCGAGATTGTCCGAGGACACTCGCATGTCCCGTCCGACGACGATGGCGCCGGTCTTGAGGAAGCGCGCCGTGGCCGCGCCGATGCGGCGGGCGGCATCCTCGTTGATTTCCCCGGGGTATACCCCCCGGATGTCGTAGGCCTTAAAAATGCTCATGGACACCTCTTGATAAATGGCAGTTACTTGTTGTGCGGCAAGCGGATGCGTCGCGGTTCCCATGGATCGTTGCGCGGCCATGGTCGCATTGACCGTCCGGCGTTCATGATTATAGGCGCGCCTCCGTTATTCTCAACCGGGATTTTCATGGAAGTTCCGGCTCCCCGCGACAAGACGGGGGTGGAAAGCTCAGGTCAGGAAGGAATGTCCACGTTCCGGCGGGCCGCCCGGGACAGCCCCGCCGCGGCGAGGAGCACGGCCCCCCCGAATACGAAGACGGCCGGATACCCGTACCGGCCCATGAGCCATCCGGCCCCGGCGGAGCCAAGGGATATGCCGAGGGTGCGATTGGCGGTCATGAATCCGAAATTGCCCCCGACGCGGCGCTCCGGGAACAGGACCGACACGAGGATTCCCTGCGACACCATAATCATCGCGTCCCCGAGAGTATGGGCGAGCCGTACGGCGTAGAGCGCGGCGGTGGAGTGGACGGCCCCCGTCAGGATCTGGAACGTGCCCGAGAGCGTCACCCCGGCAAGAAAGATAGAGAAATCCCCCGACGAACGGCCCCATCCCGAACGCCGTCTGGGTCGCGGTCTGGTATTTTCCCACTTCGAGTCCGACGGCATCGGACGGGATGGATTTGTAAAATCAAAGGGTTCGTTTTGGGAACGTGACGCGTCGCCCCGGCCTAAAGGGCTGTTTCAAAACCGTTACCTGGCTCCGGCCGGCTGCAAGCCCGCCATCCGGCGTCGCACCTCCCGTGAGGGACGTTGTCCCAACGGGACTCACGTCCTCGGCGTAGCTCTCCGTTGATACGCAGTCGTCGGCGCTCCTTGGCTGGCGGGCTTTCGCTCGGCCTCAGGCCGACGGTCCCGGTTTTGAAACAGCCCTTAAAGGCGGGGATGGTTCATGGCCGGTCACATTCCTCTTGTGGTCCGGCGGGCTGTTTGCCTTGTCCTGCCCGGGGGGTATAATGAAGAAATACGGTTATCTCCATTCCTTTCCCGAGGGCCTCATGACCTTCCGATTGATCACTGCCGCCGCCAGTCTTGTCCTGGCGGTTTCCCTTGTTTCCCCGGTGAAGGCCGCGCCGCCTCATCCGCGCCTCTTGGAGAAGTGGCGCGCCGGCGGCGAGCCGCCCCGCGCGGCCGAATTCGGGCCGCATCGCGCCCCGACCCCGCCGGCCGCCGCCCCGAGCGGGAGCTGGAATGTCCTGGTGATTTGCATCAAGTTCTCCGACACGGCCGCCGCCCTCCCGGCGGGGGACGGCGACGAGCCTCCCGCGAATTTCGACGGTCTCCTCTTCTCAACGGGGACGTATGCCACCGGGAGCATGAACGATTACTGGCGGGAGGTATCCTACGGCCAGTTCGGCGTGAACGGGGCATCGAGCCACGCTGTCGGCTGGTACACCGCATCCAAGACCAAGGCGGAGAGTATCTCGATGAGTCCCGGAGCCTATCCCGACAATGTGGCGAATCTGGTGGAGGAGGCCGTGGACGCCGCCGAGGCCAACGGCGTCAATTTCGCCAATTACGACAACGACGGAGACGGGAATGTGGATGGTCTCATCGTCGTTTTCCCGGGCCAGGGGCAGGAGGTGACGGGCAGTGGCGGTGATATCAACGCCCACCGGTGGGACATCGAGTCGGCCGGAGGATCCGCCCGCGCTTTCGACGGAAAGATTGTGAACGACTATGTCCTCTGCCCCGAGTGGGGGGTGGATCCGGGGGTTATTTCCGGTATCGGCGTCTACTGCCACGAGTACGGCCACATGCTCGGGCTTCCCGACCTTTACGATACCGACATGTCCTCGAATGGCATCGGAAACTACGACCTCATGTCCACGGGGTTGTGGCTGGGGGGCGGGACCCAGGACGGGACGTCGCCGTCCCACCTTTCGGCCTGGTCCAAGAAATTCCTGAAGTGGGTGACCCCGACGAACATCACGGCGAACGGGGCGTACACCGTCAACCAGGCGGAAAACGCCGCGGCCACGGATTGTTTTTACCGGCTTTGGACGAGCGGCGCCGCCGGCAATGAATATTTTCTCGTCGAGAACCGCCAGAAGACGGGATTCGACGCCGATCTGCCGGGATCCGGGATTCTGGTCTGGCATGTGGATGAAACACAAAACAGCAATTCCAACGAGGCCCACAAACTGGTGGACCTCGAGGAGGCGGACGGCGGGGGGCTTGACGCGAAAACCAACCGCGGCGACGCCGGCGACTTTTTCCCCGGCACGTCGAACAATGTGACATTTAGCGATGCCTCCACCCCGTCCAGCCGTGACTACGCGGGCAACCCGACACAGGTGGAGGCGCTGGCCATTCCTGTCTCAAGCGCCGCCATGGCGGTGACATTCAACGTCATGGCCGTTTCGCCCATCCTCTCGCTTGATTCCCGCGCGGCGAATCCCCTCGTGGTGGCGGATGCCGCCGGGAACGGCAACGGCATCGCGGATCCCGGGGAGACAGTCACCCTGGAGATCCGGCTCAAGAACACGGGTCTGGTGGCGACGGGCGTCACCGGGACTCTCGCCACCACCAGCAGCCAGGTTACCCTGACCGATGCGAGCGCCTCCTTTGCCGACATGGCGACCGGGACGATCGGGACGACGGTCGCGCCGCATTTCGCATTCACGGTCTCCGGCGCCGCCCGTGCCATGGAGACGGTTCCCTTTACTCTTGCCGTCACGTCGGGCGCCTACACCACCTCCCTCTCGTTCGATCTCGTCATCGGGCATCCGAAGATTCTGTTTGTGGATGACGACCTGGAAGGGGTCTCGGGTTTTTCCTCCACCCAGGCCGGTATTCTCGAGGGGCTCAACGGCGCGGGGCTCATGTATACCTATCGGGATACGAACGCCTCCGGTTCGCCCGATGCCGCGGCGCTCGCGGGATACGGTGTTGTCATCTGGTCCACGGGGGAGGACACGGGGACGGTCTCCACCGCCACGGCCACCACGCTCACGGATGCCGACCAGGCGGCTCTCACCGCGTATCTCGCCGGCGGGGGAAATCTGCTCCTCTCCAGCCAGGACGTGGCGTGGGATCTGACCGGGGGTGTGGACGGGGCGGTGACCCAGACGTTCCTGGCGCAATACCTGCATTTGTCCGCCATCCGGCATGACATCGGATCCGGATCATCCTCGGAGGTGGCGTCGGCCACCGCGGTGGGCCGGCCTTCCGACCGCATCTCGACCGGGATCTCCGCCAGTTTGAGTTATGCCTTCCCGGATTATTCCGATGAACTCACCACGGACGGCCGGGCGGACTGGTTTTTCCAGAACGGATCGGGGCAGGTGACGTCCCTGCGGTATTTCCACACGGGGGAGCACAAGGTGGTGTTCATGACCGCGGCCCTCGAGGCCTTTCCCCTGGCTGTTCGCAAGTCCATCCTGTTCAAGGCGGTGGATGCCTTTCAGGACGTGACGCCGCTGTCCGGCGGGGTCACAGGACTTTCCGCGACGGCGAATTCCGACGGGAGCGTCACACTTTCCTGGGCGAATCCGTCCGACAGCGATTTCGCCGAGGTGAGGATTCTGCGTTCAACGACGACTTATCCGACAGGACCGTTCGAAACCGAACCCGTCTATATTGGCAATGCCAACACGTTTCGAGATACGAGGGTAACGGCGTGGTTGCCACATTATTACAGCGTTTTTGCACATGATGGCGCAGGAAATTATTCGTCTTTGAGCCAAGTGCAAGTTGTTCCATTACCAGGTTCAATTATTGCTCCTTCGGGTCTTACCGTTGAACGTGTTTCCAACACCCAGGTGAATTTGCGATGGAATGACAACTCGGATAATGAGACTGGTTTTGAAATAGAGGTTGGCGATAATTCAACCGATTTTTTCCTGGAAGCGAATGTGGCGGAAAATGTTGTTGGCTATACATATGTTTCGGATCAAGACATTGGCTTGATATATTTTCGTGTCAGGGCGTTTAATGAGAACTGCTACTCTGAATTTTCTAATGTTGCGAACTCAGGCGGCGGAGGCGGGGGTGGCGGAGGATGCTTCCTCGGGGCGCTGCGGAGGCCGTAGATTCTTCCGTCTCAAATCTTGTGCGAAAATCACAAGATTTTCGCCGGAAGAATCTTTAACAAGGCAAATCGGCTCCGTTTGGTTTCGACTCCGCCGATTTGCGGGTATGCGGCGCGTGCCCGGGGTGCGGGGGCGCCAAATCTCCCCGTCACGGCGCGATGAAATTTCGATTTCGTGTTTTCGTGGTGATTTCGCGTTTTCGCGGTGTGGTGTTTCTGCGACTACACGCTGAACCGTATGTTCAGGATGTCCCCGTCCCGGACGATGTAGTCCTTCCCCTCGACCCGGAGTTTCCCCTTTTCCTTGAGGGCCTTCTCGCTACCGAGGGTTTTCAGGTCGTTGAAGGAGTAGACTTCCGCCCGGATGAATCCGCGGGCGAGATCGGTATGGATTTTCCCGGCCGCGGTCACGGCGTTGTCGCCCTTCGCGATGGTCCAGGCCCGGCACTCGTCCTCGCCCGCCGTGAAGAAGGGAATCCGTCCCAGTACGTCATAACAGCGCCGGACGAGGAGAGGCAGGGAAAGCGATTTCAGCCCCAGCGCCGCCAGGTATTCCGTCTGATCCGCCGCCGGGAGTTCGCCGATTTCCGCCTCCAGTTTCGCGCACATGGCGATCCCTTCCGTCGGGAAGCCCGCGGGCGGGGCGAATCCGGCCAGGGCGTCTTCTTTCAAGTTGATGAGCGGGATGACCGGTTTCGCCGTGAGGGGCTGGTAGGGGACGATTGCCTTGAGGAAGACCGGTTCCTTCGGAATGTTCCCCTTTTCGAGTTCGGGTACGAAACGCTCCAGGATCGCGAGTTCCGCCTGATCCAGGTCGCGGCGGGGGCTGGGTTTCGCGATTTCCCGCTTCAGTTTCACGATCCGGTTTTCCAAAATCGCCAGATCCGCGAGAATCATCTCCGACTGGATTTCCCGGAGGTCCGCCAGCGCCTCCCGCGTCCCGCTGAACCCGTCCAGCACCACGACAAGGGCTTCCATTTCCCGCATGAGCGCGAGAACCTGGCGGCCCGAGGGTCCCTCCTCTTCGGCCTTCCCGATGGCGAGCGCCGGGAAATCCATGAAGTCAATTGTCGCGGGGGTGTGCTTTTTCGGTTTGAACAACGCGCTCAACCAGTCGAGCCGTTCGTCCGGAACCTTCACGGCGGCGATGTGCGTCATCCCGTGGGCCGTTCCCCCGCCGGGGGCGAGGGCGTGGAATACCGTGGACTTGCCGGATTGGGACTTGCCGATAATGCCAATCTTCATATTAGCCTCGTGGATCGCGACTCACGCATCACGCTTTGTATTTCTCCTCCGCTCCAATTCCTTGAGAAATCGCTTGCGCATCCGGACGCTCTTGGGGGTGACTTCCACGAGTTCGTCGCCGCGGATGTATTCCAGGGCCTCCTCGAGGGAGAACCGCACCGGCGCGTCCAGGGGCACCGTCCGGTCCGCCGAGGCCGCCCGGATGTTCGTCATCCGGCGCTTGCGGCAGATGTTGACATTGATGTCGTCGTCTTTGCAGTGTTCCCCGACGATCATCCCTTCGTAGATGCGATCCCCCGGCGCGATGAAGAGTTTCCCCCGCTCCTGCAGATCCTCGATGGCGTAAGTGGTGGCCGTGCCGGTCTCGGTGGCGACGAGAACCCCGGCGCCGCGCTGGAGAATGGAGCCCTTGTAGGGTTCATAGTGGGAGTGGACATGGTACATCGTCGCCTCGCCCCGGGCGGCCGACAGGACCCGGTTCCGGAGGCCCAGAAGCCCCCGGGACGGGATGATGAACTCCATGTGGGTCCGATCCCCGCGCTTCTCCATGTGTTCCATGCGGCCCTTCCTCTGGCCGGTGAGTTCGATGATTTTACTCGCCGCCTCGTCGGACACGTCCACCGTCATGAGTTCGACGGGCTCGTGGCGGGCGCCGTCCACGTCGTGGTAAACGGGGACGGGATTGGAGACGAGAACCTCAAAACCCTCCCGCCGCATGTTTTCAATCAGGATGGAAAGCGACAGCACTCCGCGACCGGACACCTTGTAGGCGTCCGGCTCGTCGGTGGGTTCGATGCGGAGCGCCACGTTCGACCGGAGTTCCCGGTCGAGGCGTTCCCGGATGTTCCGGGAGGTGACGAGCGTCCCTTCCGTGCCGACGAAGGGGCTGTCGTTCACCCGGAAGATCATCGAAAGCGTCGGTTCGTCAATCGCGACGAGGGCGAGAGGCTCCGGGGTCTCGCCCTCGGCGAGGGTGTCCCCGATTTTGATTTCGGGGAATCCCGCCACGGCCACGATGTCCCCCGCGCCGGCGGAATCCGTCTCGCGGCGCTTCAGCCCTTCAAATAAGTAAAGATTCGTCACCTCTCCCGGTTCGTGCGCCCCGCCGGGAGTGAAGCACCCGATTTTGGCGCGCTTGCGCAGGGTGCCCTCGTGGATGCGGCCGATGGCGATGCGGCCCACGAAGTCGTTGTATTCGATGTTGGACACCTGCATCCGGAACGGGAGGGATTCATCGCCGTTGGCGTCGGGGATGGTTTTTAATATGGTTTCGAAGAGGGGAACCAGATTTTTCCCGGGCGTCGCCAGGTCATACGTGGCCGTCTGGTCCCGTCCGGAGGCGTACACGACGGGGAAGTCCAGTTGCTTGTCCGTCGCCTCGAGGCGGCAGAATAAATCAAAGACCTCGTCGGGGGTTTTTTCGGGGCGGGCGTCGGGACGGTCAGTTTTATTGACGACAAGGATCGCCTTGAGATGATAGCCGAGGGCCTTTTTCAGAACGTACCGCGTCTGGGGCATGGGGCCTTCGTAGGCGTCCACGACGAGGAGAACGCCGCTGGCCATGGAAAGGACGCGTTCCACCTCGCCCCCGAAGTCGGCGTGGCCGGGGGTGTCGATGATGTTGATCTTGGTGTCCTTGTAGACGATGGAGATGTTCTTGGCGAGGATGGTGATGCCGCGTTCGCGTTCGAGGGCGTTCGAGTCCATGATGCACGCCCCCATGTCCTGATTTTCCCGGAGAATCCCGCCCTGGCGGATCATCCCGTCAATGAGGGTGGTCTTCCCGTGGTCCACATGGGCGATGACGGCGATGTTTTTAATTCGCATGATGCGTAAATCGCAGATCGTGGGTCGCGAATCGCAGAAACACCGTTAACATGGGGTGTCCCAGCCGGTTACAAACGAGCGGCCATTATAGCGATTTTTGCCGGAATGCGACAAATTTTCGGGCGGGTTGGGGGCGGGACGGGACACGATAGACTCTTGGTTGTGAAATCTTGTGAGAAACGGCAAGGAAATATCATGCAGTACGCAACGGGATAAAACTGCTCATCCTGAGCCTGCCTGCCCCGTACATCTTCGTCACGGGGTCGAAGGATGAGCCAGTGCTTTGCGCATGGTTCGACAGGCTCACCATGAGCGGCTGGGGGATTCAGTCCTGTTTGGTTCCGGCTTGTCCGGGTTGGGATGGATGGATTTGGCGGGGGGGAATGAAATGCCGAATTCCGAATTCCAAATGTCGAATGGGATGAGCGACAATGAGGCCCGTCGCCATTTTCCCTTGAGCCCGTCGCGGCGTCGTCCTAAGATGACGATATGCCGCTTTCCGATTCCCAGCGCCGCCGTTACGCCCGCCACATCGTCCTGCCCGAGGTGGGGCCGGAGGGGCAGGAGAAACTTCTGGCCGCGAAGGTGCTTGTCGTCGGGGCGGGGGGCTTGGGGTGCCCGGTGGCGCTTTATCTTACCGCCGCCGGAGTGGGGACGATCGGCCTCGTGGATTTCGACGTCATTGACTTTTCCAACCTTCAGCGCCAGGTCCTCTACGACACCGCCCATGCCGGACTGCCGAAGGCCGAGACCGCGGCGGCGCGCCTCCGGGCGGTGAATCCCGATGTGAATGTCCGGGTTCATGCCGTCCGCCTCACGTCGGCCAACGCCATGGAGATCTTGCGCGGTTACGACATCGTGGTGGACGGGACGGACAATTTCGCCACGCGCTACCTGGTGAACGACGCCTGTCTGCTTCTCGGGAAAATCAATGTCTATGGCAGTGTCTTCCGGTTCGAGGGGCAGGCGAGCGTCTTCGGGACGAAGGACGGTCCCTGCTACCGGTGTCTCTTCCCGGAACCGCCACCGCCCGGGGAGGCGCCCTCCTGCGCGGAGGGTGGGGTGCTCGGCATCCTGCCGGGGCTGATTGGCCTCGTTCAGGCGACCGAGACGGTGAAACTGATTCTGGGGAAAGGGACGTCCCTCGTGGGGCGGCTCCTGACATTGGATGCGTTATCCATGCGATGGCGGGAACTCAAGATCCGGAAGGATCCCGACTGCCCGCTCTGCGGGAAAAATCCCACCGTGCGCGCCTTGGTGGATTACGACGAATTCTGCGGCGTCCGGGGCGGACCGGCGGGGGGAGTCCGGGAGATTTCTCCGAAGGCCCTCAAGCGGCTTCTGGCCGAAAAAGCGGGGGAGGTCCTCCTGCTCGACGTCCGTGAACCGTCGGAAATCGCACTCGCGCGGATCCCGGGAGCGGTGGTGATTCCGCTGGGGGATCTGCCTCGTCGGCTGGGGAAAATCGCCGCTTGGAAGACGAAGCCCGTTGTCGCCCTTTGCCATCATGGCGCGCGGAGCGCCCGGGCCGCCCGGGCCGTCGGGATTCTCCGCGACAACGGTTTCACGGATCTCCGCAACCTCACCGGCGGGATTGACGCCTATTCCCGGGAGGCGGATTCTTCCATCCCGCGGTATTGAAGTTCCGGGAGGTTTCTCATGAGTCCTCGCGCGATCGGGAAAGGGATGGTTTTCGCCGCGGTGGTGATCGGACTTTCCGTCGCATGGGGCGGCGAGGCGGTCAAGCCCCCCCGGCTTGAAAAACTCACCGGCGCCGAGAAGGATTTGTTCGTCCGGGCGTTCGATGCCGATGCGAAGCGCCGGGATGAGGCCCGGAAGAAAATCGGAGAATGGCCGCCCCTGGCCAAGGCCGCGGCGGAGGAGTTGAGGACGCTCATCCGGAAACAATGGCGATTCGCCCCGCCGAACACCGGGTGGAAGAAGCCGCCGGGGAAAAAGGGCGGGATGCGGACGATCCGGGTGGAAAAACTAGGCGACCGTGAATATTTCCTTCACGTTCCGGCGGGCTACACATCCCAACGGAACTGGCCGCTTCTGGTGTCCCTGCACGGCGCCGGGGGAACCGGAGAAGGGGATTACGATTGGCTCTGGGCGAAGTGGGAGAGGCTCTGGGACGGATTCGTCGCCTGTCCCTCCGGCGTCCCGCCGGGCGCCCAGTGGTTTCCCGAACAGCGGCCCTTCGTCCTGGGCATGCTGAACGACGTCCGGAAGACGTTTCCGATTGACGACAATCGCGTCGCCCTCCACGGGTTTTCCAACGGTGGCAACGGGGCGTGGTTTTACGCGCTGTATTACCCGTCGCTCTGGTGCGGGGTCATCACACGGGCCGGGTCTCCGTACCGGGAGGATCTCTTTAAAAACCTGATGAATGTGGGGGTGGCCGTCGTTCACGGGGAGAAGGATTCCGTCATCCCGGCCGGACGCGACCGGGACGCGGCCAACGCGCTCAAGGTGTTGAAGTACAACGTGATCCACAAGGAGATCCCGGCCGGCGGCCATGAGCCGTTCGACGACAAGACCAATCCCGAACTTCTGCCGTGGCTGCGGAAACTGGAACGCCCGGCCTGGCCGAAAAAAATCGTGTTCCGCCCGCCCGACGACGAGTCCCCCCGCGCCTACTGGCTGGAGGCCGGCGCGAACGGCGCCGCCGCCGCCGAGGTGACCGCCGAGGTGAAGGAGGGAAACCGCGTGGCGCTCACGGCGTCGGGGGTGGGGGAGATGACGCTGTGGTTGTCGGACGATCTTGTGGATCTCGACAAACCCGTCGTGGTGGTCAAAGACGGTCTGGAGGTGTTTCAGGAGGCGGTTCCCCGCCGGGCCTCGGATCTCGTGGACTGGTTCGCGGCCACGGGCGATCGCGCGACGGCGCCGGTGGCACGGATCAAGGTGAGATGAGGACGGAAGAAGTGATGAATGCGGAATGATGAATGATTGCTCCGTTGAAAACCCCTCCCGACAACAGGCAAATTGGACGATCTTTATAGAGACAACTATAGGAGATCGTCCATGCCTCGACTTCCCTTCACCAAGTCAACCTTAGCGCTCGCACGCCAAGCGTTGGACACCGCCAA
>JAZDJP010000108.1:0-11935 GCA_043803805.1 Planctomycetota bacterium | reverse complement strand
GGGTGGCCTTTCCGCAATCGTCACCGGCAAGAAGTCGCCGCTGGTTTGCGGGCAACGACGACTGGGTGGTTGTGGCTTGGGTGGGAGCACTCCGCGTGCAGCTATCAGCTCTTCGAGGAGCGTTGAATCCATGGGGGCCGGCATTCGCCCGTTAGTATCGGTTAGCTAAACGCATTGCTGCGCGTACACATCCGACCTATCGACCTGGTAGTCTTCCAGGGGGCTTTCGAGGGTAAACCTCTTACGAGACCTCATCTTGGAGAGGGCTTCACGCTTATATGCTTTCAGCGTTTATCCTTTCCGTACATAGCTACCCAGCCGTGCCGCTAGCGCGACAACTGGAACACCAGAGGTACGTCCTTCTAAATCCTCTCGTACTAAAGAAGGTCCTCCGCAAGTCTCGTGCGCCCACAGCAGATAGGGACCGACCTGTCTCACGACGGTCTGAACCCAGCTCACGTACCACTTTCATCGGCGAACAGCCGAACCCTTGGGAGCTTCTCCACCCCCAGGATGTGATGAGCCGACATCGAGGTGCCAAACCGCTCCGCCGCTATGGACGCTCGGGAGCGATAAGCCTGTTATCCCCAGAGTACCTTTTGTCTGATGAGCGATGGCCCTTCCATTCGGGACCACCGGATCACTAAGCCCTACTTTCGTATCTGCTCGACTTATGGGTCTCGCAGTTAAGCACCCTTCTACCTTTACGCTCGAAGCCTGATTGCCAACCAGGCTGAGGGTACCTTTGGACTCCTCCGTTACGTTTTTGGAGGAGACCGCCCCAGTCAAACTGCCCAACTGGAAATGTCCTCTGCCCGGATTCACGGGAATCAGAGTTAGAACTAAAATATGCCCAGGGTGGTATTTCAAGGTTGGCTCCACCGATGCTGGCGCACCGGCTTCAACGCCTCCCACCTATCCTACACAGAACATATCACAGCCCAATACCAGCCTACAGTAAAGGTTCATGGGGTCTTTCCGTCTAGCTGCGGGAACGTGGCATCTTCACCACGGCTACAATTTCACCGGGTTGGTGGTTGAGACAGTAGAGCTGTCGTTACGCCATTCATGCAGGTCGGAACTTACCCGACAAGGAACTTCGCTACCTTAGGACCGTCATAGTTACGGCCGCCATTCGCTGGGGCTTCAGATCAGAGCGTTGCCTTGCGGCTAACCCCTCACCTTAACCTTCCAGTATTGGGCAGGCGTCAGTCTCTATACTGCGTCTTGCGACTTTGCAGAGACCTGTGTTTTTAATAAACAGTCGCTTGAGCCTTTTCACTGCGGCTCTGTCTGGCCCGAATCTGACAACCCGGGTTGAACAGAGCACCCCTTTTTCCGAAGTTACGGGGCTAAATTGCCTAGTTCCTTAACGAGGGTTCTCTCGCGCGCCTGAGGCTACTCGCCTCGCCCACCTGTGTCGGTTTCGGGTACGGACGCTCGCTTAACTTCCGGCGGGGATTTTCCTGATCGGCTTCCGGTCCACTTCGTTCCCAATCAAGGTCACTTCGCCCCGATGCCCGGAGTCATTGCGGCGGATTTGCCTGTCCGCGACTCCTCACACCAGGGACGCACATTTCTGGTCGTGCGCTGGATTTGTCCTTCTTCCGATGTCCCCCCTCCGGCAAGACCCTTTCGGGTCGCGCAAAGCAAGCGGTTGCCGAATTTTAACGGCATATCCATCAGTTACGCCTTTCGGCCTCACCTAAGGATCCGACTTACCCTGGGAGGAATGACCTTCCCCAGGAAACCTTGGGCTTGCGGCGGTCAGGACTCTCACCTGACTTATCGCTACTCGTGTCTGCAGAATCACTTCCACGTTGTCCACCCGTCCTTACGGTCGAGCTTCAGCCTTGCGTGGAACGCTCCCCTACCACTGATGCGCGACTTTCGTCGCGCGCCAATCCGCGGTTTCGGTGCCATGCTTGAGTCCCGTTAATTTTCGGCGCAGAAAAGCTCGGCCGGTAAGCTGTTACGCACTTTTTAAATGATGGCTGCTTCTAAGCCAACATCCCGGCTGTTTTCGCCTCTCCACTTCCTTTAGCACTTAGCATGGTCTTCGGGACCTTAACCGGCGGTCTGGGCTGTTTCCCTCTCGACGATGAAGCTTATTCCCCACCGTCTGACTCCCACGGTATCGTGTTGCGGTATTCGGAGTTTGATTGGGCTCGAGGATCTGGTGGATCCCCAAAACCCATTCAGTGCTCTACCCCCGCAATCGAATTCGTGAGGCTATACCTAAATATATTTCGGGGAGAACCAGATATCACCAGATTCGGTAAGTTTTTTGCTCCAACCCACAGCTCATCCGATAAATTTTCAACTTTAACCGGTTCGGACCTCCATCCCGTTTTACCGGGACTTCATCCTGGCCATGGGTAGATCATCTGGTTTCGGGTCTGCCGCACCAAACTAATCGCGCATTTCGCACTCGCTTTCGCTACGGCTACACCCCTTAAGGGCTTAACCTTGCTTGATACGGCAAGTCGCAGACTCATTATGCAAAAGGCACGCCATCACCCGTTGAGCGGGATTGCTCCCGCCCCATAGGGCTCTGACCGCTTGTAAGTATATGGTTTCAGGTACTTTTCACTCCCCTTGCAGGGGTTCTTTTCACCTTTGGCTCACACTACTAGTTCGCTATCGGTCGCCAAGGAATATTTAGCCTTGTCCCATGGTCGGGACGGATTCACGCCGGATTTCTCGGGTCCGACGATACTTGGGAAATCGAACAGGAGAGCGGGCCCGTTTATCTACCGGGCTATCACCGTCTTTGGCCCCGCTTTCCAGCGGGTTCGACTGGGGTCCGCCTTTGTCACTCCTCTCCCGGACCGTGTTCCGGAAAGTTCGCTCCCACGACCCCCGACCGGAAACGCACACGGGCTATCACGCCGGCCAGGTTTAGGCTGTTTCTCTTTCGCTCGCCGCTACTCCAGAAATCGATCACTCCTTCTGTTCCTGGGGCTACTGAGATGTTTCACTTCACCCCGTTCGCTTCCCCGCCCTATGTATTCAGACGGGGATGACTCGGTCTTCCCGAGCCGGGTCAATTCCCATTCGGGCATCTCCGGATCACTGTCTGCTGGCGACTCCCCGGAGCTTATCGCAGCCAACCACGCCCTTCATCGCTTCTTGGCGCCAAGGCATCCACCATATACCCTTAATAACTTGACCGCCATTTTCTCGCACAATTTTCGCCTTCCGCTTTCGCGGAATAAAAATTGTGAAACTATGGCTTTGAGAGAAAACACCACACACCACGTCAAACGTTTTCGGTTGTCAAAGAACAACCGGCAATTTCCCGGACAGGCAAAATTGCCGTTCCCCCCTTACTAGGGACCCGTTATAATAACCAACGTGGCGGGAGGCGTCAAGCGGGAAAAATAATAATTCCTTAAAAAAACGCCGGGAAATCAAGGTCACCGACCTCGCCGCACGGCTATCCGCATCTCCTGTGATACAAGGGGGATGCGGTGCGCCTGGCCGGCCGACAGGATGGGGATCCGATGAATTCGCGCGACCGGGTATTTCGAACATTGAAACATGAAACGCCGGACCGCGTCCCGGTGGACGTGTGGTTGTCGAAGGGCACAAAGGAGAAGATCGCCGCGGCGTGGAAGATGACGGAGGCGGAATTCCTGGATGCCCACGACGTGGACTTCCGGTACATCGAGGGGCCGCGTTACGTCGGACCGGCCCTGCGAAAATTTCCGGACGGCACGGAGGAGGATCTCTGGGGGGTGCGCCGGACGAGGGTCAACGCCTGGACGCCGGAAGGCCGGGAACACTATGAGGAACTGGCGAGATCCCCCCTGGCCACAGCCACAACCCCTGACGAAATAGAGAATTACAGCCACTGGCCATCCCCGGATTGGTACGATTTCTCGGATATCGCCCGCCAGTGCGAGACCGTGCGCCGGAAGGGGCGCGTGGCGGTGTTCGTGGGCGATCGCCTGAACCGTGTCGCGCAACTCAAGCCGGCGATGTACCTCCGCGGGGTGGAGGCCATCTTCATGGACATGAGTTTAAATCCGGAGGTGGCGCACGCGATCTTCCGCCGCATCCGGACATTTTACGCCGCCTACATGACGCGGATTCTCGATGCCGCGAACGGACGGCTCGACATTTTTCTGACCGGAGACGACTTCGGCTCCCAGAACGGCCCGCTCGTGTCGCCGGCGATGTGGACGGAATTCCTCGGGGAAGGCTTCGCCGATTATGTCCGCCTCGCAACATCCAACAACGTGCGCGTCATGCACCACTCGTGCGGATCCATCCGGCCGATCATTCCGCTTCTCGCGGAGCGGGGACTCGACATCCTTCAGTCCCTCCAGCCCGAGGCGGCGGGGATGGACCCGCGCGAAATCAAGGCGGAATTCGGGAAACGCCTCGCCTTCCAGGGCGGAATTTCCGTTCAGAAAACCCTTCCTTTTGGAACGCCGGAAGACGTCCGACGGGAGGTCAAACGGGTGCGGGAAACCCTCGCCCCGGGCGGCGGGTACATCTTCTGCACATCGCATAACATACAGGCAGACGCGCCGTTACGGAACATCCAGGCGCTTCTGGACGCGTATCGGGAATACGGAAACTACTGACGTCAGAGTACCACCACCGACGCCTCCCGGATGGCCGGGATGGCCCGCAGTTTCTCCAGGACCGCGGCCGGCACGTCCGAGTCGAGCGACAGCACGGTGAGGGCCATGTCCCCGGCGCGCTTCCGGCCGTTGGCCATGGCGGCGATGTTGACGTCCGCCTCGCCGAGCAGAGTCCCGATGCGGCCGATGGTGCCGGGCCGGTCCTCGTTTAAAATAAAGAGCAGGTGCCCGGACGGCGCGATCTCCACCGGATAGCCGTCCACCGACACCAGGCGCGGCTCCTCCGGCCCGAACACGGTCCCCTCGACGGTGTGTTCCCTGCCCTCCGCCTCGAGGCGCACCGACAGCAGCGACGAAAAACTGCCCGCCAGAGGCCGTTTCACCTCCTCGACGCGCACCCCCTTCTCCTCGGCCACGAGGCGCACATTGACCAGATTCACCGGCTCCTCCACGATCCGCCCGAGCAGCCCCACCAGGAGCGACATGGTGAGCGGAGTCACGTTCTTCCGGGCCACCTCCCCCGCGTAGATCATCTCGATCCGTTCCATCCGCCGCCCGGACCTCTGCAGGAGCAACGCCCCCATCTTCTCCGCGAGGGCGAGATAGGGCTTCACCGCCTCGAGATCCTCCGGCGCGAAGGCGGGACTGTTCACGGCGTACCGGTAATTGGCCCGCAATAATGCATCAAGGGTCTGCTGGACGGCGTCCACCGCCACCTGGCGCTGGGCCTCCTCGGTCGAGGCCCCGATGTGCGGGGTGGTGATCACCTGGGGCAGATCCACCAAATATCGGTCCTTCGGCGGCTCCTCCTCGTAGACGTCCAGGGCCGCCCCGGCCACGATGCCGGCCTTGATAGCGTCCGCCAGGGCGTGTTCGTCAATGATGCCGCCGCGGGCGCAGTTAATGATGCGAACGCCCTTTTTCATCCGGGCAAAGGCCTTCGCGTCGAGGAGATGCTTCGTCTCCGCCGTGAGCGGGACGTGGAACGTGACGAAATCTGCTTGCGCCAGGAGCGATTCCAAATCGAAAGTGACCTGGCACGGATACTGCGCCGCGAGTTCCTTGGAGAGATACGGATCGAACCCCATGACCTTCATCCCGAAGGCCGCGGCGCGCCGCGCGACGTGCCCTCCCACCCGCCCGAGGCCGATGACGCCGAGCGTCTTGCCGAAGAGTTGGACCCCGCTCATCTTCCGGTCCCACTTCCCGGCCTTCACCGACGCGACGGCGTCCGGGATGCGCCGGGCGAGCGCGAGCATGAGCGTGATGGCCAGTTCCGCGGTGGCGATGGTGTTTCCCGTCGGGGTGTTCATGACGAGGATGCCCTGGCGGCTGGCGGCCTTGACGTCCACGTTGTCCACGCCGACGCCGGCGCGTGTGATGACCCGGAGTTTCTTCGCCGCCTTGATCTCCTCGACCCCCAGGCGCGTCCCGCTCCGGATGATGATGGCGTCGAAGTCGCCGATGATCGCCCGGAGTTCTTCTTTCGAGAGTCCCGGGCGGACGGCCACCTCCACGTCGGGCGTGCCCTGCAGAAGGGCCAACCCCTCATCGGATAATTTATCGCTGACCAGAATTTTCATGATTCGCTCCCGTGATGAATGTCCACTACGCCCGCGAGAATGTACCCGACGAGGGGGCGGGGCGCAAGAAATTCCACACCACGGAAACACAACACCACGAAATCACGAAAGAAGACGAAAACACGAAATTGAGTTCAAGAGTTCAACGCCACCCTTGACCGTGGTCGGCGGGGGCGGTAGCATTCAAGATGAACGATGATTCGAGTCTCATCCCTATCACAAACAATGAAGAAAACGATTCCATTTCTCGTTTTGTCTTTCGTAGCAGTCTACCTGTATTATTCATACAAAACGAGACGATGCGTTCCCAAAGTTGACCAATTAGCGATAGAGCACCAGATGTACATACGTAATCTCGAACACGGCCTATTCAGATGCATGATTGATCCAATGGCTATCCAAAAAGTATTCGCGCATTTGTCGCCACTCGAAGGCATTTTGCCAAAAACATTTTCCAGCGTAGGACGATATACAGGAACTATCCTTTCCAACAATACAAAATCGAAGATAGACTTTCTCATTATTAATGAATCAGGTCACGAACGAGTGGTTGTCTTTGACAACGGCCACGACAAATCCTTTTTCATTTTGAAAGAGCCTCATGCCCAACAACTCTCTGACCTATTGGATAATCATCAGCACGGAACAAGAATCGACGAAGGGAGTAAAGATTTGAACTAGCCGCCACCCCCAAGATGGTTTCGCGGCAGAAATTTCACACCTGAAGGCAGCAACAAGGAGATTTGTGGCGCACGAGGAACAGACATCGGGGTGGTCCGCGAAACTCCACCAGTTGTTCCGATCTCTGGAGCACCGGAACTACCGGTTCTTTTTCATGGGCCAGGGCATTTCGCTCATCGGCACCTGGATGCAGATGACGGCGGTCGCCTGGCTCGTCTGGCGCATGAGCCACAGCGCCCTTCTGCTCGGCTTCGTGGGTTTCGCCACGCGGATTCCGACGTTTGCGATGGCGCCCTTCGCCGGCGTGCTCGTGGATCGCGTGGACCGCCACCGCCTCGTCATCCTGACGCAGGTACTCTCCATGATCCAGGCCCTGATGCTGGCGATTCTCATGTATTCCGGCCGGATCGAGATCTGGCATATCATCGCGCTTTCGCTCCTCCTCGGCGCCATCAACGCGATCGACGTGCCCGCGCGGCAATCGTTCTTCGTCCAGATGCTCGACCGGCGCGAGGACCTCACCAACGCGATCGCGCTCAATTCCTCGATGGTCAACGGCGCCCGTCTGATCGGTCCCTCGATCGCCGGGATCCTGATCGCCAGCGCCGGCGAGGCCCTGTGCTTCCTGTTCAACGGGTTGAGTTACATCGCCGTGATCGCCGGGCTTCTGATGATGCGCGTTCCGCCGAACGCGCGCGCCGGGCGCGGGACCGCGGTTCTCGAAAACCTCCGGGAGGGATTTCGCTACGCCTTCGGCTTCCCGCCGATCCGTTCCCTGCTGCTCCTGCTGGCGCTGGTCAGTCTGACCGGCGCGTCCTACACGCAACTCCTGCCGATCTTCGCCGAGCAGGTTCTTCACGGCGACGCGCGCACGCAGGGATTTCTCGTTTCGGCCGCCGCGGTCGGCGCTCTCGCCGGGGCGCTGTACCTGGCCGGGCGGCGGAGCGTGCGCGGCCTCGAACAGGTGATCGCGTGGTCCCCCGCCGTCTTCGGCATCGGCCTCGTCGCGCTGGGGCTGTCGAAATGGCTGTGGGTGACGATGCTCGCGATGCCGGTGATCGGACTCGGGCTGATGGTGCAACTGGCGTCAACAAACACCGTCCTCCAGACAATCGTGGACGACGACAAGCGCGGGCGGGTGATGAGTTTCTACTCGATGGCGTTCATGGGGATGGTGCCGCTGGGCTGCCTGATTGCGGGCGTCCTGGCGCAGTCCATCGGGGCGCCGCGGATGGTGATGCTCGGGGGGATCTGCTGCATCACCGGGTCTATAATGTTTGTCCGGCGGCTTCCGGCCCTGCGCGAACTCGTCCACCCGATCTACGCGCGAAAGGGAATCATCCGGGAGGCCGCCGGCGATCTGCCGCCGGCCGGCGGCATCCTTCCATAAAGTCTTGACTATTTGGAAGTGTTGTTGAAATTGGCCGCATGATCCGCCGGCCGCATTGCCTGTCCCTCTGGCGCGAACTCGCCCGCGACAAGGCCATGATTTTCCTCTCGGGGCCGCGTCAGACCGGCAAAACAACCCTCGCCCGGACGATCGCGGAGGATTTTTATCTCCGCTGGTCGGGAACCTACCATCGCCAGATCATCCGCGAGGACATCCGCAACCTCCGCGCCCTGCGGCACGCGGAAAGCCTTGAAGTGCTCTTTTCCCTCCTCCCGTCGAAGGTGGGAAGCCCGATGTCCATCCACGGGATTGCGCAGGATCTGGAAACCTCCTTTCACACGGTCAAAAGCTGGCTCGATTTATTTGAGTCCTTCTTTCTCATCCTCCGGCTTCCGCCGTGGACATCGCGCCTGGCCCGGGCCATTCGCAAGGAACGGAAACCGTACCTCCTCGATCCGGCGCAGATCGTTTCCCCGGCCGCGCGATTCGAGAACCTGGTCGCCCTGGAACTCTCCCGCGCCGTCTCCAATTGGAACGATCTCGGACTCGGCCGGTTTTCCCTTCATTACCTCCGGAACAAAGAGGGGGAGGAGGTGGATTTCCTCATCGCGAACCGGAACGCGCCGATGTTGCTGATTGAGACGAAACTGGCGGAGGAATCGGCGCCGGCGTCCCTGCGGAAATTCCAGGACGCCCTCGGTGTCCCGGCGGTGCTCCTGGTGGACAAGCCCGGCATCTACCGGACGATCACGAATGGAAAACACCGCATTCTCGCCGCCACCGCCTCCCGGTGGGTGGCGGGACTGCCGTGAATCCGCGCAGGGTGGGGGAGTGAGTTGGAAAAAGGGAACCGGGTTAAATAAGTATTATGTCCCCAGAATAACTGTCCCCAGAATAACGCGGGTGTATGACTTGCTGTTGATTTCCCTGTCGGCGCTGTAGAATGACGCGTCATGGATACGTTTGACGCGGCCTCTTCTTCCGGAAGCGCTTCTGTTGCGCGCCGGATGGCGCTTCCCGTTCTTCTGGCGGCGGCGCTCGCGCTTTTGCATTTTGCGCTACTGCAATCATTCTTTGAGCCTGCGGTGACGCCGGCGGATGAAAACGGTTACTACGCCACGGCCAAGGCGCTGGTCACCATGGGCCGGTTTCACACGGCGAGCCCCGATGAGTTTTCATTCGTGGGGAATATGCGGGTCCGGAATGATCGCGGCGAATATTATGCGAAATACCCGCCGGGTTTCCCTCTGCTGTTGTCGTCCGTCTGGCAGACGCTGGGGCTGGATGCGGCGTTTTGGGTGAATCCGGTCGCGTCGGCGCTGGTGATTTTCCTGATGTTTTTCATTCTGTTTTTCTTTTTCTGCCGGATGGCCGATGGCGTTTCCGAAAATGCAGGGCCGCCGTTTTCTCCCGTTTCTCTCGCCACGCTCGGAACTTTGATTCTGGCGGCGAACCCGTCCTTCGCAATTTTCGGCGTTTCCCAGATGTCTCATCCGGTGGCGCTATTCTTTCAGATGGGAGGATTGCTTGCCGCGGCGGCGGGATTCTTCCGGAGGAGCCGCCTTCTGGCGTTCGCGGGAGGGCTGTTTCTCGGCTACGGAGTCGCCATCCGGTACGCGGACGGGTTGCTTTTGGTTCCGTTCGCGGCGTTGACGGCCTGGCAATGGTGGAAGGAGAGGCGTTTCCCGGAGGGGGCGCTTTCTTTCGCGCTGGGAGCGATGTTGCCTCTGGCGTTTCTGGCCGTTTATCATGGCGCCGCCTTCGGAGGGCCGTTCCGCTCTGGTTATGCTTTGACAGAGGAGCAGACGGGGTTCGGATTCGGTTACCTCGTGAAAAGCGGGCCGGTGCTTTTGGGCTCCATTTTTTATTCAGGCATCGGTATCTTCGCGGCGCTGGCCATGCCGGGGCTGGCGCTTCTGTGGAAACGCCGCCGCGAGGAAGCGTTGGTCGCCGGGCTGTGGGTGGTTCCGCTCGTCGCGATCTACGCGTTTTACTACTGGGCGCCGGACGACCGGCCTTACCGATTGGTGAGGTTTGTTCTGGCGGCTTATCCGTTTTTCGCCGCGCTGGGGCTTTTTCTTCTGGCAGAACTTCCCTTGTCGAAAAGAAGCGGCCGTGCCGTCATTCTTGGAATCACGGCGCTGGTGCTCTTTCAGGAAATTCCGCACACGCTTCAAAATCTGCGGGAGACCGGCGACCGCAACCGGAACGTTCGGCTCATGGCGGAACTCGCCCAAAAGCGGCTTCCTCCGGAGAGCGTTTTGATCGCGGAGGAACAATTCCTCGGACACTTGGATATCATGACGGATTTCCGGCTTTATCCGCGGAATCTTTTTCAGCCGGGCGCCGGGAAGCGGGCGAAAAATCAGGCGAAGGCTACCGGCCCGCGCGGGCTCCAGCGGGAACGGGCGCAAGACCTCGCGAAGATTCTTCCGGACAGGCCCCCGGCGGAGGCGCGGAAGTTCCTCAAGGATTTCTTGAAGGGCCATCTGGCCGCGGGGCGGACGGTGGCTGTTCTCACACCGCGGCCCGACGAGAAAAACATCCAGAACCAGTTGTCGCCGGAATACAAGGCAACGGAGCTCGGCATGGTGAGGGTTCCCATTTTCCCGCCGCCGCCGCCCGAGGCGGAGGAACGAACCCGGGAGCTGGTTTTGTTTCAGATTTCCGCGTTGCCGAAACGGGCGTGGAAATAATGCGGGCAGAATAGGGGACGACACAGAATAGGGGACGTACATGAAATAATGAAATTGTGCTGGACATGCTTCCGATTCCGGGTGTTGCTGACATTATGCCGCGCATGGCCAGGGTTGATTATCCCGGCGCCCTTCATCATCTCATTGTCCGAGGCATCGAGCGTCGGATTATTTTCGAGGACGATGCGGATCGGGGTTCCTTCGTGAGGCGTCTTGAATCGGTCTTGCGGGATACCAACACCCCCTGTTTTGCCTGGGCGCTGATTCCGAATCATATTCACCTGTTGTTGGTCACGGGGAAGATTCCTATCGGTCGCGTCATGCAGCGAGTATTGACCGGATATGCGGCCGATTTCAATCGTCGCCATCGTCGAAGCGGCCATCTCTTCCAGAATCGGTACAAGTCCGTCCTGTGCGACAAGGACGCCTACCTGCTGGAACTGGTCCGCTACATTCATCTAAACCCCTTGAGGGCGCGTCAGGCGGAAACTCCACGGGAACTTGAAGGTTTTCCATGGTCGGGTCATGCGGTTATCCTGGGGAGGCGAACGCACGACTGGCAGGATACCGATGAGGTCCTGGGGCTGTTCGGGAAAAGACGATCGAATGCGCGGAGGGCCTATCGGGAATTCGTTCTGACGGGAATCGAACAGGGGAAGCGACCCGATCTTACCGGCGGGGGGCTGATACGGAGCCTTGGGGGTTGGGTGGAGGTCATCCGGGCGCGTCGTGAAAAGCGCAGGGAGCTGGCCGACGCGCGGATCCTGGGCGATGGCGCGTTTGTGGAGAACGTGTTACGCCACATCGAGGAACGGGAGTCACAGGCCGGCCAGTTAAAACGGAAGGGTTGGAACCCGGATAAGGTCATGGCGCGGGCGGCGGGGGCCTGCCGGATGAGCGTGGAGAACCTTCGGGGCAACCGGAAGTACCCGGAGGTGTCCCGGGCGAGGGGGCTGGCGTGCTTCTGGATGGTGGAACATCTCGGGGAAA
>JAZDJP010000107.1:0-8848 GCA_043803805.1 Planctomycetota bacterium | reverse complement strand
ATTCATCCGCCACTCCTTTTGAAAAGGGAGGGCGGAAGCCTATGCACAAAATCAAATCGTTCCCACTCATTTCTTGCCTCAACCGGCAACCCCTAAAGTGGTTGCAGAAAAATCAAAAATCAATGACCGGACAGCAGTGGTACTGGATAAACAATGATTATGCCCCGGTTGGCTACGGAGGGGTGTTCGGTTTGGTGATCGGCGTCATTGTGTTGGCGGGAATCCTGTGGTTGAGTCGTTGTATGGAATCGGGAAGTGTTTCTTCGAAGGCGTTGCATGGGGTGTTGCTCGTCGCCATCCTTGCTCTTTGTGTGGGATTCCTGGGGATGTTGTCAAAATTGGTTCTGCTTGTTTCCTCCACGTTGACAGCAGTTGATTTGCCTTGGGGATATGCACCCAGCCGGTTCATGATTGCTCTGATTCCTATGTGGGAAGGCCTCGTTGCCGCGCTGTACTTCACGTTCGCGTATGTCTACCTGCGGAATCAGTTGGAGGACACGCCCCCGGCGGCGAATCCGCCGGTCGAGTCCGCTCGTCAGGAATGAGAATTCGTCCCGGGTGAGCGGGATGGCTACGAAATAATCTCTCCGGCCCAGAGCCGTTTGAGGAATATCTCCCACGGCAGGATCTGGATTCCGGAGAGGGTCCGCGGCGCGGGATCCAGCGTCACGAGGATGGCGTGCCGGACCCGGTATTCCTCCCGGAATGCAACCAGTCCCCGCAGGTCGTGGGGGTGGGCCGTCGCGGTGCCCTTCACCTCGATCGCGGTTTCGTGGTCGCCCAGGATGAAATCCACCTCGATTCCGGAGGCGGTCCGCCAGTAGGCGATGGGGTAGGGCCGGTCGCCGTAGTGGGCGTGCGCGAGGATCTCCTGAAACATGAAATGCTCGAACACCCGGCCGAAGAGTTCGGACCGTTGTTCGATCCGGCCGCGGTTGGTCAGGGTGTTGACGATGCCCAGGTCGAAAAAGTAGAACCTGGGGGCCTCGATCACCCGCCGCTTGGGCCGCTTGCGGTAGGATGGCACCGTCCGGCCGACGAGCGTGTCTTCCAGAATCTGGTAGTAGGCCTTGACCGTCGGGGCGCTCACGCCGCACTCCCGGGCGATGTTGATGTATTGCAGAATCTCTCCGTTGGAGAACGTGGCCTGCTCGAGGAACCGTCCGAAGGCCGGGACGTTCCGGGTCAGGGCCTCGGCCGCGATCTCCTCCCGCAGGTAGTCGCCCACGTAGGCGCGAAGGAGTCTCTCGGGGTGGGGACTCTGGTAATGCCGGGGCAGAAGGCCGTGATTCAACGCCCGGAGGAGATCGAAATCGGGAATCTCGGGGGAAACGAGGGGGAAAAGTTCGTGGCGGATGGCCCGGCCCCCGAGGAGATTCCCGTGCCCGCGCATGAGTTTCCGGGCGCTCGAGCCGCACAGGACGAACCGGAGCCCCCGGTTTTCGATGAGCCAGTGGATTTCGTGGAGGAGCGCGGGGATGCGCTGGATTTCGTCAATGATGACCGGATGCCGCTGGCGGTCGCCGGTCAGTTTCAGGGCCTCGCATTCCTGGCGGAGGAGGGAGGGCTGGCGGTTGAGCCGTTCGTAGACGTCGGAGAGGAGCAGATCGTAGCACCGGGCATCCGGGAATCGCTGACGCAGGAGGGTGCTCTTCCCGGTCTGGCGGGGCCCCCAGAGAAAGGCGCTTTCGCGGTCCAGCCCGGGCAAGGAGAAGATCCTTTTATACATGATAAAGTAAAGTACATGTTTATTGTGTCATTTCAAGAGAAATCGGGTTTCGGAACGGATAAGGAAACGAGTTCGCGAGTTGGAAGTGGTTGCGTGGTCATGATTCGTTTCCCGGCGATACCGGGGATCAATCGCGGGAATAACACTTTCTTCTCGGGCCGTCACCGGCGGTCGGCGTTGCCGCATGACGGGCCTTTCCCGGACGGATGCGCCCTGTTGACTCCCCCGGCAAATCCGCTACCATTTCCCATCCTATGATTCCCACATTGCTGGTGATGGCCGCCGGCATCGGCAGCCGGTACGGGGGTCTCAAGCAGATCGACCCGGTCGGCCCGGGCGGCGAGGCGATTCTCGATTATTCGGTGTACGATGCCCTCCGGGCCGGTTTCGGGAAGGTGATTTTCATCATCCGCCGCGACATCGAGGCGGATTTCCGGGAAAAATTCTCGGTCAAGTTCGAGAAGCGTCTGCCGGTGGGCTATGTGTATCAGGAGATTTCCAATCTTCCCGCCGGGATTTCCGCGCCGCCCGGGCGGAAGAAGCCCTGGGGCACCTGCCACGCGGTCCTGACGGCGGCGGAGGAGATCCGCGAGCCGTTCCTCGTCATCAACGCGGATGATTTCTACGGGACGGGCGCCTTCCGGGTGATGGGGGATCACCTGCGGACGATCGCCGACGGCGACCGCGCCGAAGGCGCCATGGTGGGCTATCGCCTCCGCGACACCCTCTCCACCCACGGGAGCGTGGCGCGCGGGGTGTCCCGCGTGGGGGCGGACGGGTGTCTCGAGGAGACGGTCGAACTCACTCAAATAAAGCGCGACGGCGACCGGGCCGTGTCCCTCGACGACGAGGGCGTGGCCACGCCGCTCTCGGGGGACGAGATCGTCTCCATGAATTTCTGGGGATTCACGCCGGCCATATTCCCGCTCTTCCGGGACCGCTTCGGGAAATTCATCGCGACGCGGGCGGGCGATCCCAGGGCCGAGTGCTACATCTCGACCGAGGTGAACGGGCTCGTCCGGGACAAGGCGCTCCGCATGCGTGTCCTGTCCGGGGGCGAGATGTGGTTCGGGGTGACCTACCGCGAGGACAAGCCGCTTGTGGCGGAGGGCATCCGCGGCCTCATCGCCCGCGGGGCGTATCCCCGGATGCTGTGGTCATGACCATGGCGACCTCCGACGGACACCCCGCGCACGACCTCGCCGCCGTCGGACGGCGGTTCCGCATCCGGGGCGATTTTGTCTCCGCCGCCCCTTACGGGAGCGGCCACATCAACGACACCTACGCCGCCGTCTACCGCGCCAGCGGCGGGACCATCCGGTACATCCATCAGCGCATCAATCACCTCATTTTCAAGGATCCGCCCGCCCTGATGGACAACATCGAGCGCGTGACACGCCACGTTCGCGGCCGGCTCGAATCCGCGGGCGCGCCCGACCTCGGACGGCAGGTTCTTTCCCTCGTCCCGACAAGCGATGGCGTCTCGTTCTGGCGCGACGCGGCGGGGAATTTCTGGCGGACGTATGTTTTCATCGAAGGGGCCTCGACCCATGACGTCATCCGGTCCCCCGACCTCGCCCGCCGGGCCGCCCGGGCCTTCGGGGAGTTTCAGAGGTTGCTCGCGGACCTCCCGGCGCCGCGTCTTGTGGACACCATCCCCGATTTCCACAACACCCCGAAACGCTACGCCGCCTTCGAGGCCGCCCTCGCCGCCGACGTCGCCAACCGCGCCCGGCACGCGCGCCCGGAGATCGAATTCGCCCGGAGGCACGAACCGGTGACGCGGGGGCTTGTGGAACTTCAGGCGAAGGGGGAGATCCCCGAGCGCGTCACCCACAACGACACGAAACTCAACAACGTCATGATTGACGACACCACGGGCGAGGCGGTGTGCGTGATTGATCTCGATACGGTGATGGGGGGGCTCGTCCTGTATGATTTCGGGGACATGGTTCGTACCGCGACGAACGCCGCCGCCGAGGACGAGCGCGACCTCGCCAGGGTCCGCATGCAGATGCCCGTTTTCGAGGCGCTCGCGCGGGGGTATCTCGAATCCGCGGGGGGATTTTTGAGTCCGGCGGAACGGAAGTGCCTCGCTTTCTCCGGAAAACTCATTACGCTCGAGATCGGCCTCCGATTCCTCACGGACCACCTCGCGGGCGACGTGTATTTCAAGGTCCACCGGGAGGGCCACAACCTGGATCGCTGCCGGACCCAGTTCAAACTGGTGGAATGCATCGAGCGCGAGGAGGAGGCGATGAATCGGATTGTGGAACGATTGTGAAAGCCGGGGGACATGACGGAATGCGGAAGTCAGCGAGTCTGCGAGTCTGGGAGTCTAAGAGTCGAGGCGTGGGCAGGGAGTTGAGGATGGCGAGAGAGGTGTTGAGTACGGAGTGCTGAGGTTCAGATAAGGCAGGAAACCGGCAAGGAGTTCGTGAGTTCAAGAGTTCGGGAGTTGATGGAAATTTATTCGGAATAAGTTTCCTTCAACGCAGCACTCAGAACTCTGAACTCTTGCGGATGGTATTGAAATGAAGATCCTCATAACCGGCGGCGCGGGGTTCATTGGCAGTCACCTCGTGGAGCACTTCCAGGGGAAGGCCGATATTCACGTCCTGGACAACCTCCGCTCCGGTTACCGCCACAATCTGCGGGGGTTTGACTTCCGCTGGTTCGAGGGATCCATCCTCGACCGGGACCTTGTCCGGGAGGCGATGGCGGGGGTGGATTATGTGTTTCATCTCGCCGCGCTCGTCAGCGTCCCCGAATCCATGGAGAAGCCGGGCGAGTGCGTGGACATCAACACGAAGGGGTTTCTCGTGGTTCTGGAGGAGGCCGCCGCGGCCGGGGCGAAAAAGATCGTTTTGTCGAGTTCGGCCGCCATCTACGGCGACAACCCGTCCGTGCCCAAGGTCGAGACGATGTTCCCCGAGCCGAAAAGCCCCTACGCGGTGACGAAATTGGATGGCGAGTATTACGCCCGCATCTTCCAGGAGACGGGACGACTGAAGACGGTGTGCCTGCGGTATTTCAACGTCTTCGGCCCCCGGCAGGACCCGAAAAGCCAATACGCGGCGGCGGTGCCCATATTCGTGGACAAGGCGGTCAAAAACGAACCGATTATCATTTATGGCGACGGGGAGCAGACCCGGGACTTCGTGTACGTGAAGGACGTCGTCGCCGCGAACGTCCACGTTTCCGGCCACGCGACGGCGACGGGTGTTTACAACGTCGCCTGCGGTGGACGGATGACCATTAATGACCTGGCCCGGACCATCTTGCGCCTCACCGGCTCCCGCGCCGAAATCCGGTACGCCCCGGAACGCGCCGGGGACGTGAAACACTCCCAGGCCTCCATCGAGCGACTCCGGGAAACGGGATGGTCGCCCGCGGCGAAATTCGACGAGGGGCTCGCGGCGACGATCGCGTTTTTCAAGAAATGACACAAGGGAAATTGGATGTCACAAATTGTGATATCCAATGTGGAGAGGTGGCATTCAGGATGATGATGCAAGAACGGTCATGTTTGGGGGGAATTTTGGTTGTTGTTGGGACAATCCTGTATTTTGTCGGGATTGTATTGTCGGGAATGGCAAAGACGCGGAATCCGCCGGTCATATTCGATTGTTTGGTGTATTCGGCGATGGCATTGATTGTTACGGGTATCGTGATTGGATTCAGACGGAAAGAACGGGGGCGGGCGTTTTTGTTAACGTCACTTCTTTTTGTTGTGATTGGTACGTTTTTCATGGTTGGTTTCGTTATCGAATTGTTGTGGGCGAGAATTTTTGAATTCGTTCCCTTCGCATTGGCTGTCGTACATGGAGGAATCGGTTTGGCGCTTTGGTATCTGGGAAGGACGGTTCCCGGGAACGGCAATCCCGGTGTTTAGGGCAGTTCACGAATTGGGAAAACCGCTCATCCTGAGCTTGTCGAAGGATGAGCCAGTGTGTTGCTCATGGTTCGTGGTTCGACATTTATTGTAATTTTTATGGAATGCTCACCATGAACGGCATGGAGGATTCAGTCAATCGTGAATTGTTATCGTTCATCCGGCATGTTGGATATGGCATAGGAGCGATCAGATATGGGGAAAATCCTGGCCGTTATCGGGACGCTCGTGTATTTTCTTTCGATGTTCGTGGGAGGATTGCTAAAGGATTCGTCTATCATCGGTCCCTGTGTGTGTTATTTGAGTTTGCTGTTGGTTGTTGCGGGTATCGTGATTGCCTTCAGGCGAAAAGAGCGGGGGCGGGCGTTTTCACGGTTGGCACTTCCTTTTGTTGTGGTGGGGGCTTGGATGATGGGTAGTTTGTATGATCTGTTGAGGTATGGTGATTGTGGTCCGGTGGTTGCAGTCGGAATAGGACATATCGGGATTGGTTTGGCGCTTTGGTATCTGGGAAGGACAGTTGCCGGGAGCGGGAATCCCGGTGTTTAACTTATGGAAAATGACCTAAACAAACAACTGGCCGTGATCAAGCGCGGCGCCGAGACGGTCGTCACGGAGGAGGAACTCAAGCGGAAACTCGCCAAGTCGCTTGAGACGGGAAAGCCCCTCCGGGTGAAACTCGGGATTGACCCGACCGGGAAGGACCTCACCCTGGGCCATGCCGTCCCCTTGCGGAAACTGCGGCAGTTCCAGGACCTCGGTCATCAGGCGGTGCTGATTATTGGAGATTACACCGCGCGCGTCGGCGATCCGACGGGCCGCGAGAAGACACGCCCTGACCTCTCTCCGGAAGCCATCGAGGCGAACGCGCAGGGGTACCTCGCCCAGGCGGGGAAAATCCTCGACCTGCCCCGGGTGGAAGTGGTCCGGAACGGCGACTGGTTCGCGAAACTTCCCTTCGCCGATGTCGTCAAGCTCGCGTCGAAGATGACCGTCGCCCGGATTCTCGAGCGGGACGACTTTTCGAGGCGCTACAAGGGCGGAATCCCCATTGGGTTGCATGAATTTTTATACCCGCTCATGCAGGGGTACGATTCCGTGATGGTTCGGGCCGATATCGAACTCGGAGCAACCGAACAGACATTTAATCTCTTGGTCGGCCGCGAACTCCAGAGGGACGCCGGCCAGGCGCCCCAGGTGGCGCTCGCCCTGCCCATCCTCGTCGGTACGGACGGGGTGGAGAAGATGGGGAAGAGCCTCGGCAACTACATCGGCATCAGCGAATCCCCCAGGGAAATTTTCGGCAAGGTGATGTCCATTCCCGATTCGGCGATCCGGACGTACTTCGCGCTTTGCACGGAAGTCTCCGAAGCCGACGTCGCGGCGATTCTGGCCGAAGGGCGGAATCCCCGTGACGCCAAGGACAAACTCGGTCAGGAGATCGTGGCGCTGTATCACGGTCGGGAGGCCGGCGCGGCCGCGTCGGAGGAATTCCGCCGGGTGTTCCGGGAAAAGGCCCTTCCCGAGGCGATTCCCGAGGTGAAAATCCCCCCGGCGGAGATCCAGGACGGGAAGGTCTGGTTGCCGAAACTCCTGGTGCTGGCCGGAATCGCCTCCGGCACGAGCGCCGCGCGCCGCGACATCGAGGGCGGCGGGGTGCGTCTGGACGGGGAGAAGGTGACGGATCCCAAGGTGGAAGTCGTTGTGAAGGACGGCATGCTTCTGCAGGTGGGAAAACGCAAATTCGCCCGAATCCGTGTGTCGTGATTCCCTCCTTCGCCCCAGAGACTACGGAGGGCAGGCGTGGTTTGCGAATGTCAAAACAAGCCCTGATCCTATTCTAAAGGTGGCTGAGGAGAAAATGTGTTAAAACAAGACCCCATTCTTTTGCATGGATTAAAAAATAACTCATGAAAAAGCATGAATTGAAACTTGTCGTAATTGCACTGTCCGTGATTGGGTTCTTGATTTTTGTTGTGTGCTTGTTTTGGGTTGGCGCACGTAAAAGTCAATTTGAGCGCCTTGACTACGCACAAAAATTAGCGTTGGTGGAGAAGTATAAGGGGCGGGAAGTTACACGAAACATGTTTTCCGATGAGGAAATAAAAGATTTTATCCGGGAATTTGAAAGCGGTCCTCCTGGTGAGTTGTCACGGGCGAAAGCGTTGGTGATTGCAAAACAAGAAATCGAACGGGATGGTCATGCATGGCGCTCGCCCGGAATTCGCGATAAGGGGGCACGTTGGGAAGTAGTGACGAATGTCGGCGCTCTTGGAGGGAATGCGCATGTGTTTATTGATAAACGAACCGGAAAGGTCACTAATAAATTCTTCAATGGGTTGTAAGTCGTGTAGCGGACAAGCGGATTGTGATGAAACCGACTCCCCGTCCCCCCCAGGGTCGGAATCCGATCCCTCGGGACCACGTCCCTCACAGGAGGAGAAGTGAGGGCGGGGAAACAACGGTTGCGGGTAGAGGCTTGATACGAAAGATCACGACAGCGTCTCTTATTTCTCCGCCTGTCGAAACGGCATACGTTGACAAAATCTTTCCGAACCGGTGTTTCTTCAACCCCCTTGACACGCCGCCGAGTCGCGACGCCGTTCCGGGGTTTAAGCGCGACATGTTTGAGCTCCGTCGTGGCATGGGCGAGTTTGGCGCGCTTCCGGAACGCCGGAAGCGACGAGGACACGCGGGGGCTGCTTTCATGCCGGACCCGTTGGCCGAGGCCGAGCGAAAACCCGTCAGCCAAGGAGCGCCGACGACCGCGTATCAACGGAGCGATACGCCGAGGAGGTGCGACGCCGGATGGCGGGTTTGCAGCCGGACGGAGCCAGGGGACGATATGGAAGCAGCCCCCAGTCGGCGGGTCCGGGGGCGCCCTTCCTTTGGCGCCACCTTTCCTTGGGCGGGCAAGGAAAGGTGGCGAACAGAACGTGGAACGGTCTTTTTTCCGTACAAGTAAGGAGTCGGGTTTCCCCGGGATTGTTTTGAGGTTTGGCGGTTTGGCGAGGGTTGAGAATGATTGAAAGCAAGCAACGTTGCGGGTAGCGCAAGGATTCTTTCGCACTTTCATATGAGGTAGCGTAGTGACCCCCTAAAAGCAAGACACTTTTAAGCGGCAGTCAGGGTGACAAAGGCTGCCGCAAATTCCTTGGGCGTACGATAGCCCAGGGACGAATGTATGCGTTCCTCGTTATAAAACCGGACGTACTCATCGATCG
>JAZDJP010000106.1:0-12081 GCA_043803805.1 Planctomycetota bacterium | reverse complement strand
CGCCACGAGCCGGTCGGGTTCAACCATTTCGGTGACGACGAGATCCGCGCCGAATTCCCTGGCCAGGAGCCGGAACGGGAGCGACGTGTGCTCCTCCATCGAGGCGAGCGCCAGGGGGCCCCGCACCGCGACGGAACCGATTCGGAAAGAGGCGGGGAACGGGGATGTCATTCCCGCATTGTGCAGGACGGAGGCGTGGCCGGCAAGGCGCAAACGGAGGGAGGTGCGAATTTGTAGAGGTCGGAGGTTCGACTAATCTTGTTTCGGCGAGTTTTCCTGATTTTTTCCTTTCAACCCCGGTTGGGAAACCCCGGTCTGGACGCCGGCGCGCGGACGGATTATGATTCATCTCCTCATGGGAAACTTGAAATTGAAATCCAATCTTGTCCTCGCGCCGCTGGCCGGGTACACCTCGCTTGCGTTCCGCCTCGAGATCCGCGCGCTGGGCGGCGTGGGCCTCGCGACAACGGATCTTGTGAACGCGCGATCGTTCCTCGAGAGGAACCGGAAGGCGAAGACGCTCATCGAATCCCGGCCGGAGGACCGGCCGCTCGCCGTGCAGATCTACGGGCGGGTGGCGGAGGAATTGCGCGACGCCGCGGCGGGGCTCGAGGCCTTCGGCGTGGACGTGATTGACATCAATTTCGGATGCCCCATGCCGAAAATCACCCGGCGCGGGGCGGGCGCGGCGCTACTGTCCGAACCCGACGTCGCCGTCCGGATCGCGGCCGCGGTGGCCGGCGCGGTGCGGATCCCCGTCACCTGCAAGATGCGCCTCGGCCCGGACGCGAAGACCCTTGCCGCCCCCGATCTCTCCGCGCGCCTCGAGGACGCCGGGGTCGCGGGGATCATCATCCACGGCCGGACGCGCGCCCAGGGCTTCACCCGCGCCGTGGACCTCGCCGGCATCCGCGCCGTGGTCGCCGCCGTGAAACGCATCCCCGTCTTCGGAAACGGCGACGTCACAACGCCGGAGGCCGCAAAATTCATGATGGAGGCCACGGGGTGCGCCGGGGTGGCCATCGGCCGCGGGGCGATCCTGGACCCGTTCCTCTTCCGCCGGACACGTCATTACCTGGACACGGGCGAGATCCTTCCCGAAGCGACGTTCGAGGACCGCATCGCTTTCATGACGCGTCATCTCCGCTGGATGATCGAAATTCTCGGGGAACGCGTCGGGTGCCGGAATTTTCGCAAGATCGCGCTGTATTACGCCAGACGCTTCGGCCCCGCCGCCGATTTCGAGCGCCGCATTTCGACATTTCACGACAAGGCGGAATTTGACGCGGCCCTCGCCCACTACCGCGTCTGGCGGCAGCGGTTCTCGGACAGCGCCGGGAACCTCCTCCCGAAATTCGCCCCGGTTCCGCCGCGGCCGTCGTTCATGGCTCCCCCGGGGATTCCTGTCCCCGCGATCCCGGAGTCCGGCGCATGACGACGAAACGCATCCTCCTCGCCTCGGAATCCCCCCGGCGGAAATTCCTGCTCAAGCGTTTGGGGCTTCGATTCCGGGTGGCGCCCTCCCGCCTCGACGAATCCACCGTCCGCGGCGCCCCCCGCGCGCGGGCGATGCGCCTCTCCCGCGAAAAGGCGCGCGTCGTGGCCGCCCGCCACCCCGGGGCGCTCGTCATCGCCGCCGACACGGTGGTGGCGCTCGCGGGGAAATGCCTCGGCAAGCCGCGATCCCCCCGGGAGGCGCGGTCCATGCTCGCGATCCTCGCCGGTCGGACGCATTCGGTCATCACGGGCTTTACCGTCATGGACGCCGCCACGGGGAAATCAGTCACCCGCGCCATCACCACCCGGGTGCGCTTGCGCCCGCTGTCCCGGCGGGAGATCGCCGCCTACGCGGCGACGCGCGAGCCCCTCGGCAAGGCCGGGGGATACGCCATCCAGGGGCGGGGCGCGGGATTTGTCCGGGACATTTCCGGGGATTTTGATAACGTCGTGGGATTGCCGATCGCCGCCCTCGCGCGGGCGCTCGCGGAATTCGGGGTTCACCCCCGGATCCCGCGCCGGAAACCGAAACGGAAACCGGAATGAAAATTTTTCTCGTCTACGTCCGTGACGACGATTATTGCCGGTTGCTTCCGCCGGAACTCGCGGCGGGGCGGTTCGGCCCGGGGCGGGTCCAGGTGATGGCGTTTCCCCCGATCGGGATCGAGACGCTGGCCCCCATCCTCCGCCAGCGGGGCCACGACGTCCGGATGTTCGACACCGGCCACCCGCGGATGAGGGAAACCGACATCGCCGGGGAGGTTGCCACGGAACACCCGGACGTCATCGCGATCTCGTTTCTTTCGACGACCGCCTACCCCGCCGCCCGCCGGATGGCCGGATGTCTGAAAGCCATTGCCTCTCGCACGCCCATCATCCTGGGCGGGGTGTTCGCCACCATGAACGCGGAACGGATCCTCGCGGACTGCCCCGCCGCGGATGCCGTGGGCCGGGGGGAGGGCGAGGACCTTCTCCCGGATTACCTGGATCACCTGGCTGATCCCGGGGCGGTCGCCGGGCTGGTCTGGCGCGCGGGGGAGGGGATTGTCGAAAACGCGCCGCGCCCCCCCCTTTCCGACCTGAACCGGTATCCCTATCCCGACCGCGAAAGCCTGCCGATTGATTACATCGAGTCCATGCCTCTGGACGTCCCGGCCATCCTGTCCCTGGACCGCTTCTGCACCATGCAGACCTCCCGCGGCTGCCCCTACAATTGCATCTACTGCGACATTCCCTCCCTGGCCGGCGGCACGTGGCGGTGCCGGTCCGAGGAACACGTGCTCGGCGAAATGCAGCAGCTCAGCGACGCGGGCTACCGGTCGATCTACCTCACGGACGATCATTTTTTACTGAACCGGAAGCGGATCAACGGGATCTGCCAGGGGATCATTGACCGCCGGCTGAAATTCCGCTGGGGGTGCGAGGGCCGTGTGGATTCGGTGGCCATTGACCAGCTTCCCATCATGGTCAAGGCCAACTGCGGCTTTCTCGCCTTCGGCGTCGAGGCGGGCACGCAGAAGGTGCTCGACCAGCTCCGCAAGCGGCAGACTCTGGCGCAGATCGAGCACGCGATCAGCGAGGCGAAGCGGAACGGGATCGCCACCACGCACGGGTTCTTCCTGGTGGGATCGCGGCATGAAACCGAGGCGGACATCCTGCAGAGTTTCCGGTTCGCGGCCCGCCTGAAACTGGACACGTTCGGGTTCAACCGCCTCTGCGTCTACCGCGGCACCCCGTTGTGGAAGGAGTACGTCGAGCGCGGGATCATCGACGACGAACGCGACTGGTACAAATGGTTCAAGTGCTCCGACATCGATCCGACCATCCTGCCCAGCCGGGTGGTGAACCGGGCCCGGCAGAAGGGCTACCTGCTGCTGTTCGCCCACCGGATTTTCCTGCGTCCGTTCCAGACGCTCGCGCTGCTACGCCGGTTCGGACGGCACATGAAGCGGACGGATATTTTAAAATTGCTCGTGAGCCCGTTCCGACGGAGGACGTTCACCCGCCGACCGGAATTGCCGGCCCGGATGATGGACGAGGGACGGACGGAGCCGGTGCGGGATGCCGCGGCGATGACGTGACCCGCCACCACGGGAACACGGAATCACACCACGGGAACACGGAAAAACTACGGAAGCACGGAACGACATTCATCGTTCGCAGTTCCATCTCCGACGCGCTGAGAACCATGATCTGCAAAACGCCATCACGCGATCATGCGGTCATGATGTGCTATTTACCTCTACAACATATGTTTGAGTGGATTCTTTCTGATGGTTCATTTCCTCGCCCTCCCGCTTCCGTTCACGCTGGCCGTGCCATCGCCGAAGTCACCCGTGCGATTCAACCCGCATGGCGGCGGAAGAGATCGGCGATGGCCTTCTTATCCGCCTTCCCGCGCGCCACGGCCAGGACGATTTCCTCGAGTTGATCAATGTATCACCACTTTTCCATGGGTTTTCTGACTCTTAGACTCTTGGACTCCCAGACTCTCTGACTCGCCGACTCGCCGACTCCATTTCGTTCCGTCACGTCAGTGGGAAGTTGTCCGGGAAGGCGATTTCCTCCCGCGCCATGCGGCCCGCCGGGGTGTCCGCGAGGCGCAGCAGATTCCGGATGAACGTTTCCGCGTGCCGGGACATCCGGCCGAGCGTCGGCCGATCCGCGGGGAACACCCCCTTTTCGATCCCGTAGAGCGTCAGGATGTACGCGCCCCAATCCTTCTGGAGAAGGATGACATCGGCGAGCGTCTGGAAATCCTCCCGGATTTCGGCGAATAATTTCGGCGGGATGGCGTCCCGGGCGGCGTCGAATTTCGCGAGATACCCCCGCACACGCTCGTGAGCCGCTTCTTTCGTCCGGATAAGGGATTCCAGGGTGTCCCGGTCCGGGTTCGCCATCTTGTACGGGAAATCGGGCTGGATGAATCCGTCGAACATCCAGTAGAGCCGGGTGGTGTGGGGGGAGGCGAAGGGGACCCGGTTGCGGATGCCCCGCCCCCAGTGGAGTCCGTCGTTGACAAGCTCCTCCGCATCGAGTAGCGCCGCAACAACCACGGCCGGCGCCGGCGCGCCGAATTCCCGTTCGAGCCAGGTGGCGACGAGCGCTCCGTCGTCCCGCATATCGCCCTTCGCCAACTGTTCAAAGAGCCAGGTGTTCATCCGCCCGAGGCCGCCCGATTCGGGATCCTCGGTCTCGGTGTTGTTGCCCATGTTGATGGCGAGCGACATGTAGCCGGCGAGGTTGTGCTCCCGCACGGCGTCGAGCCCCTTGCGGATGTGCCGGACCTTGCACCATCGGAAGGGCGTCTCGTGGGCCACCTCGTAGGAGATCTCGAGAATCTGGGCGCGGTCGCGCGGGTAGCGGCCCAGGGCATGGGAGAGCGGCGTGTTCTCGTGGTAGTCCATCCGGGTGGACTTGTACATGACCGGCACGTCGGGCGGAAGCTGTTCGAAGAGCCGGGGGAGGACCACCGACGGATCGTTGTGGGGCCGGCCGATGGGGCTCATGAGATCCCCCGCCGCGTCCCCGAGCCCGGTCACCTCGCCGATGAGACGATGGCCGTCACGGTAGAGTTCGTCGGGGAAATTCCGCCACCAGAGACGGACGCACACCACGGCCCGGCTTCCGGCCTCGCGGATTCCCTCGCGCGCCTCCCGGGCCATCCGGGCGAGGCGGTCGGCGACCGGCATCCGGGCTTTCGGGACGCACCAGAAGGCGCTGGCGGTGTCCCCCGTCGTGATGACGTACATCCCCACCTTCGGGAAATCCCGGGCGAGCTCCCGGTACTTCGCCCGGATGAGCGCCCAGGTCTCCTCCCGGTCGGGATCCAAAAGCGTATGGAACGGCTTCGCTCCCTCCTGGGTCGGCCGCTGCCACACCTTCACGAGATCGGGGTATTCCGCCTCGAAAGCGAGGGGAAGCATGGGTTCGTACAGATGAAAAACGGGCGTCACCCCGAGGGATTCCGCGAGGTCGCACCGCTTGCGGAGACGCGCCCGGAACGGCTCGATCCAGGCGGCGTCGTCCCGGCGGCGAGGGATCCCCACCTTCGGGTAGTCCGGGAAATAAATGGGGAATTCGTCCGTCACCCGGCCGCTCGCCGGGTCGCGGTCGAACCGGAGTGCTCCGCACGGGCCGACGGAATACACGATGGCCATGTTGGACCCGATGCGCGCCCCCTGCCGGAGGGCGGCGTCCGACGGGGCGGTGTGAATCCTGTAGGCGAGGGGCATGGCATCCTCCTATTGGGAAGCAGGCGTCGTTCATCGTACCTTCCAAATGCTCCCGTTGCGACGCATTTTCGCGCGTCGGGTTGACGTGCCCCGGGAAACGGGTAGACTTGGCTATGGAGGATCTCATGAATCCGGATCGCATGCGGGAACTCGTCCAGGAATTGGTGTACGCCCGCGGTCCCTCCGGGCAGGAGGAGGAGGTTCGTGATATTGTTCTCCGGGAATTGAAGGCGGTCGCCGACCGGACCTGGGTGGATGATGCTGGGAACGCGGTCGGCCTTCTCCGCGCCGCCCCCGGCCGGAAGCGACGGTCGTCCGCCCCGGACCGTCCCGCGCCGCCCGTCATCCGGGTCATGGCCCACATGGACGAGATTGCGCTTTCCGTGAAACGCGTGGAACCGGACGGGACGCTCCGTGTCCGGTCGGTGGGTGGGCTCCGCCCCTGGTTGATCGGCATGGGGCCGGTGGACATTCTTGGAGACGGCGGCATTCTTCCCGGAGTCCTCTCCATGGGGCCCATTCACACGTCCGAGGAAACGCCCGCCGTCTGGAAGTCGAAGAAGGATGGAAAAGACAAATCCTCCGACTGGGATCAGGTGTTTGTCGTCACGCGTCTGGCGGCGGATGCGCTTGCGGCGGCGGGCGTTCATGCCGGAACACGGGTGGCGCTGGCCCGTTCCCGCCGCGCCCTCGTGGACGTCGGGGACTGCATCGCGGGATACTTCCTTGACGACCGGGTGTGCCTGGCTGTCATGCTGGGGGCGGCCGGTCTTCTCCGGGCCGCGAAGCGCCGGCCGGCGAACGATGTCTATCTTGTCGGCACCTGCATGGAGGAGGTCGGGGGGGCGTCGGCGGCCTGGGCCGCGGCGAAACTGCCCGGCACGGTGGCCCTGGCCGTGGACGTGGGGCCGACGGCCGCGGAATACGGGACGCGCCTCACCGCCGATCCGATTATCGCCTACCGCGACCGGAAGGCGCTCTATGCCCGGTCGGTCAGCGACCGGCTGATGACCCTCGGTCGCGAGCTGGGAATGAATCCCCAGGCAGCGACGTTCGAAAGTTACGGCAGCGACGCGAGTCTGGCGAAGGCGGTGGGAATTGCGCCGCTGGCGGGGCTTTTGTGCGTTCCGACGGAAGGGACGCACGGATTCGAAATCGTTCCGAAGGCGGGGATCGAGGCCTGCGCGCGACTGCTGGCCGCCTATCTGGAATCGCCGGTGCCGCCGGCGTCTCCCGCGGGACGGAGTTCCGGGAAACGCGGTGGAAAATCATGAAATCGCGGAAAAAATCAGCGGTCAGCGATCAGATTTCAGCGGTCAGCCAGAATACGGATTGTTCATGGTTGGGCTGACCGCGGATGGCTGATTGCTATTCTTGTCGCGGAATGATTGGGCCGATTCGGGGTGCGAGGGGGCGGGGCGTTATTTTCCGACTTTCAAATCGTCCACGAATTTAGCTTTCGGGATGACTTGTGATTCTTTGACGCCCAGAATCTCGACCGTTATCGTCCGGACCTTGTTGAATACATCTTCCCTTGACCATATTCTGGAGTCGAGAGAACTGACGAATTTGATGAGGTCTTGAACCCGGGTGAATTCATCCGGGAACTCTTGTTTGAACGAAGCGGTCAGGCGGTTTCCAATCATCAGGACGGCAATGCCCGCAAGAAGCCCCATGGCAAACGACGACCCCGCAAACGTGGGATACAACATCAATGTGGTGCCGATCCATACGGCGCCCGGAATCCATGCGACAACGATACGGTTCATCCGTTTCGGGCGGACCAGGCGCGGCCATGCGGTTGTCTTGCCCGCCAGCGGTTGGATCAATTCAAGCAAAACTTTCCGGCGGTTTTCCCGGCCGATCAGGTCCTCCAGTTTTGTTTCAGGTCGGATTCGGGACCGCTCAAGACCCAACCGGTCCATCATCCGCCGACGGATAACGTAGAAACCGTGCTGGGCGGGGCACGGTTCCTGATCGTTGTGTCTTACCCGGGAATAGACAAGGTCAACGAGATTGTCAACGGTGACGCACTGTTCCGCATCGGTGTCCGAGAGCGCAATCTTGAACTCTTCCTCAACCGCCATGACAAGTTCCACGGCATCATAGGCATCATAGGTGTTCCACCCCATGTGTTCTCCCTATTTGATTCCGTACTGCTCCGCGGATAATGCCGGGAATTACATATCGGTTTGAATCGGGTGTGTCGGGTGTTGACATCATGACATCATGCCCCATGACGTCATGACACGCGATTATTCCCCGCCCAACTCCAACCGGACGAACCGGCGGATTTGGATGTTCTCGCCGGTCTTCTGGATGACTTCCTTGAGGACGTCCTCGACCTTGCGGGTGGGGTCCTTGGCGAAGGGTTGCTCGAGGAGGCATTTCTCGGCGTAGAATTTTCCGAGCTTGCCTTCCACGATTTTCTCGATGATCGGCGCGGGTTTCTTGCCGTCCACCTGGGCCCGGTAGATTTCCTTCTCCTTTTCGACGAGGGCCGCCGGGATCTCGGCGCGCGCCACGGCGAGGGGCGAGCAGGCCACCACGTGCATGGCGACATCCTTCAGGAGTTGCTGGAAGACGTCGTTTTTGGCGACGAAATCGGTTTCGCACTGAATCTCGACCATCACGCCGATTTTGCCATTGTGGATGTAAGAGGCGATCCGGCCTTCCTTCGTGGCCCGGCCGGCCTTCTTCTGGGCCGTGTCGTGGCCCTTCTTCCGGAGGTAATCGACGGCCTTCACGGCGTCGCCACCCGTTTCGGTGAGCGCCATCTTGCATTCCATCATGCCCAGGCCCGTTTTTTCCCGCAGGGCCTTTACCGCATCCGCCGTGATCATGGGAGTTGGCTCTCCGCTCTCGCCGCCGTGGCGGTCGCCGCGCCCGCCGACCGGGGGGACACCGCGAACTGGGACTGCCCGGCGACGACCGCGTCGGCGAGTTTTCGGAGGAGAAGCCGGATGGTCCGCGCCGAGTCGTCGTTGCAGGGGATGGGGATGTCAATCTCCTCCGGGTTGCAGTCCGTGTCCACCAGGGCGATGACCGGAACGTGGGTGCGCCGGGCCTCGCGGACGGCGTTGAACTCCCGCCGGGAATCCACGATGACGAGGGCCCCCGGGATCCCGTTCAGGTTGCGGATGCCGGAAAGGTTCTTCTCCATCTTGCGAAGTTTGCGCCGGAGGGACGAAAGCTCTTTCTTGCTGAGGTCGGGGGAGGGGTTGTCGCCGGCGATGGTCTCCAGCTCCGCCAGACGCTTCACGCGGCTCCGGATGGTGGCGTGGTTGGTGAGGGTGCCGCCGAGCCAGCGCTCGCTCACGTAGGGCATCCGGGCGCGCGTCGCCTCTTCGGCGATGATGATGCGCGACTGGCGTTTCGTGCCGACGAAGATGACCTGTCCGCCGGCGGCGGTGAGCCGTTCGAGGAACCGGTAGGCCCGGACGAGTCCCCGGACCGTCTGCCGGATGTCAATGATGTGAATGAGGTTCCGCTTGCCGAAGATGAATGGCGCCATCTTCGGGTTCCAGCGGCTGGTGCGGTGCCCGAAATGGACCCCTGACTCGAGGAGTTCCTGGACGGAAACGATGGACAACGTGCCCTCCTTTAAAAAACGTGAATCGGCCATTCTAGCGGCAGGCGGGGGACCGTCAAGCGAATTTCCCCGTCATGCGAACTCGTGCACGGCCTTGACCAGCGCCTCGGCGTTCTCGAACGGCGCGTCGTTCTCGATCTCGACGTAGAAGATGCCGCCGCCGTTCATGCCGTGGTAAATGTCCGCATAGTCCTTGATGTAGCGCCGGATCTGATCCGGCGTGCCGCGCGGAATCAGGTTCTGCCGGTCGGGATGGATGAACGCGGCGATCTTGTGCTTTTGGCAGCGGGCGGCGAACCCGCGGGCGTCGTACCGGTTCGCCTGATGCCAGACGCAGTCGAATCCCATGTCGGCCAGCTCGTCGAAGAGCGCCCCGAGACATCCGCAGCAGTGGACAAGCACTTTGGCGCCCGCGGCGCGGACGGTGTCGAACATGGGTTGCATTCTCGGCCGGAAAACGCTCCGGAATTGCTTCGGTGAGATGATCGGCCCCTGTTGCATGGCCCAATCGTCGCCGAACATGATGACGTCCACGCCCTTGGCGAGCAGGTGCTTGACGACCTGAAGGTAGTAGCCGGTGAGCCGGTCCAGCAACCCCAGGAACGCGGGTTCCTCGAGCGCGATGTTCATGAACACTTCGTCGGCCGGCATGAGTTCCTGGGCCTTTTCGAAGAGGATGATCCATCCGTCGAAGACGAGGTATTCCTTCTTCAGGCGCAGGGTCGCTTCGCGTCCGGCCTCGAAGGCGGGACCCGAGGTGGGGGGCGGGGCCGGGGGGCGGTAGGTTTCCATATCGCCCGGGGTCTTGATCGGGTGTTCGCGCGGCTGGCCCTGCAGGCCGGCAACGCGGTGCTCCCAGACCGTTCCCCATTCGTCGGTGTAGACGCGCTGGAACGTGCCGTCGGACTTCAGGGCGCCGGGAGGCGGTTCGGGCAGGCGGTCGAACCGCGCGGGATTGTCCGGCGGATACTGGTTGAAGAGATCCAACAGGCGGCGGCCGTGCACGAAAAGACCGGCCTCGGACGGATGGTAGAACACGGGGATCCGGTCCGGCCCCGAAAACTCGATGGCCCGGAGCATCCGTTCTCGGTGATTCATGCGGGCATTCCTTTATGTTGTTGCGAGCCGCCGCCATTATATCCGCCGCCCCATTCCACCGCCATGATGTCATCGCCTTACGACCTTCGTTTGGTCCCGCGGATTTTTCTGTACCACGCGCGTCGCCCGGGATACGCTTGAGATATTCATAATTCGTATCCGGTACATCCATGCGGATCGTCTTTTTCGGCACTTCCGACTTCGCCGTTCCCGCGCTTGACCGTCTTGCGGCCGGGCACGATGTCGTCGGCGTGTTCACCCAGCCCGACCGCCGGCGGGGGCGGGGGGAGGTCGTGACGCCCACGCCGGTGAAGGCGGCGGCGCTCACCCGGAATCTCCCGGTGTTCGCGCCGGAGGCGCTCCGGGGCGACGAGGCCGCTCTGGGCGCGTTCGCGGCGCCCGCCCCCGACATCGGCGTTGTGGTGTCCTACGGTTTGTTTCTCCCGAAGGAATGGCTTTCCGTCCCCCGATACGGTTGCCTCAATCTCCACGGGTCGCTTCTTCCCCGATACCGCGGCGCGGCGCCGGTCCAGAGGGCGCTCATGGCCGGCGAGGCGAAGACCGGCGTCACGGTCATCCGTCTCACCGGGACGATGGACGCGGGGCCGATTCTCGCCGCCGCGGAGACGGAAATCGCCCCGGACGAAACGGCGGGGGATCTTCTGGCGCGTCTGGCGCGCCTCGGCGCGCCGCTTCTGGCGGATTCGGTGACGGCGGTGGGGGAGGGGCGGGCGACGGAGAAACTCCAGAATGAGAACGAGGCTACGTTCGCGCCGGCCCTGAAAAAGGAAGAGGGATTCATCGCGTGGAATCGGCCCGCCCGCGGCATCGCGGCGCGTGTCCGCGGCCTCACCCCCTGGCCGGGGGCGTGCACATTCTGGACGGATCGAAAGGGGGGGCGCCGCCGGTTCCTCATCACGAAAGCCCACGTCGGTCCGGGCGGGGGAGGGACTCCAGGGGAAATTGTGGCCCTGGGGGAGGGGATCTCCGTCGCGACGGCGGAAGGTATCCTCGTTCTTGAGCGCGTGAAACCCGAAGGAAAACGTGAAATGTCCGGTGCCGAATTCGCTCGGGGACAAGGACTTACAATTGGATCATGTCTCACGTGATGGTTCTCGTAGTGGACATATTTTGGTTAAAACGATATATAATACACAATGTAATTTACGGTGTGTAAAGTATAACATGTAAAGTGTAAGGGGTGGACTTGACGGCGACGGAGATCGCGCGAAAAATGGGAGAGAGCGGAGTACATAATGGGTGGTTGAGAACATATGGTTACGCCAATTGTCCGGCTTCGTTGGTTCCTCGTCGTCCTGGGGTTCGTGATGCTCACCGCCCTTGTCCCGGCGGTCATGCCCTTCGCTTGGATGAATTTCATTCACGCCACGTTGGGTCTCGGAAATTTGCCGGATGCGCCCATTGTCCATTACCTTACCCGTTCCTGCTCGATGCTTTATGCATGCGGCGGCGCTCTGATTCTCTACCTGGCGATGGATGTGCGGCGGCACGTGGAAATCATCCGCTTGGGTGGGATTCTGACCGTGGTGGGAGGTGTCGGACTCGCGGCCATTGATTTGAATTCCGGTCTGCCGTGGTTTTGGGTGGCGGGGGAAGGTCCGTGCGTCGTGGCGCTGGGCGTCGTGATGCGGGTTCTGG
>JAZDJP010000105.1:0-27296 GCA_043803805.1 Planctomycetota bacterium | reverse complement strand
CCTCGGCGTATCTCTCCGTTGATACGCAGTCGTCGGCGCTCCTTGGCTGGCGGGCTTTCGCTCGGCCTCAGGCCGACGGTCCCGGTTTTGAAACAGCCCTTAAGACGTAAAACACCGGGATGCCGTCTGGATCGTCCGCTTGATATCGCTCTGCGTGTGCGCCGCCGAGACGAAAAACGCCTCGAGCGCCGAGGGCGGAAGATGGATTCCGGCGTCGAGCATGGCGTGGAAATAACGCGCGTAACGCTTCCGGTCCGACCGCGCGGCGCTTTCGTAATCCGTCACCGGGCCCGGCGTGAAGAACACCGTCATCATGGACCCCACCCGGTTCACCGTGAGCGCCACGCCCGCCTTCCGCCCCGCCTCCCGAAGCCCACCGGCGAGCATGCGTCCCTTTTTCTCAAGCGCCGGGTAGGGATTCCGCCGGCGGAGTTCCGTGAGCGCCGCGATTCCCGCCGCGACGGCGACCGGATTTCCCGAAAGCGTCCCCGCCTGATAGACCGGCCCCCCCGGGGCGAGAACGCCCATCACGTCCCGCCGTCCCCCGAATGCCGCGAGCGGCATCCCCCCGCCGATGATTTTTCCAAGCACCGCCATATCGGGCCGGACGCCGTACCGCCGCTCCGCGCCGCCCCAGGCGACGCGGAACCCCGTGATGACCTCGTCGAAGATGAGCAGAGACCGATGCCGCCGGGTGATCGCCCTGAGCCCCTCGAGGAATCCCGGCGCCGGCGGCACCACCCCCATGTTCCCCGCGACGGGCTCCACGATGACGGCGGCGATGCGTTTCCCGTGCCGGGTGAAGGCGGCGCGGACGGATTCCATGCCGTTATATTCGCAAACAAGCGTGAGTTTGGCGTAGTCTTTCGGGACGCCCGCGCTCGTCGGCACGCCGAACGTCGCCGCGCCGGAACCCGCCTCCACGAGCAGCCCGTCGGCGTGGCCGTGGTAGCAGCCGCGGAATTTCAAAATCAAATCCCGGCCCGTGAACCCGCGCGCGACCCGGATGGCGCTCATGGCCGCCTCGGTCCCGGAACTCACCAGGCGCGCCCGTTCGAGCGACGGATGCGCGTCCGCGAGAATCCGGACGAGCGCGGTCTCGTTTTCCGTGGGGGCGCCGAACGTCGTCCCCCTCCGGGCGGCCGCGGCCATCGCCCGGAGAACGGATTTTGGCGCATGCCCGAGGATGAGCGGCCCCCACGATCCGACGTAGTCGAGGTAACGATGGCCGTCCACGTCGCGGACGAACGCCCCGCGCCCCGACGCGAGGAACACCGGCGATCCCCCCACCGCCCCGAACGCCCGCACGGGGCTGTTCACCCCGCCGGGAATGAAGCGCTTCGCCTGCCGGAAGGCCTGTTCGCTCTTTCGCCGTTCCATGGCGTCATTCTGACGTTATCCGGAATTTACGCCAGCGTTTTTCCGGGTTTCCAGGGTTGACACAAGGGCGCGAAACGGCGATACTGGAGGTATTGTATCGGGCGCGGCCGGGCTTGAAACTCTCCTTGCGCGCCGCCATTTCCCGGAGAATCCCCATGGGCACCGGCGACTGCCTCGCCCCCCTTCCCCTTCCCGCGGACCTCCGACGGCGACGCCTGCGCATCATCGTCCCGTCATTCCCCGCGTTCAACATTTACTCCAGCATCGCCCGCATCACCACGGCGCTGGGGCCCGTGAGCGTCGCCACGGTCGTCAATAAAATGACCGGATGGGACGCCGAGGTGATCGACGAGAACAACTACCGGCGCCACGGACCGGTGGACGGGACCGGCCGCCCGGATTACGACGTCCTCCAAAAGTTGCGCCCGGCCGACGTCATCGGCCTTTACGGCGGACTCACCAGCACCATCCCCCGGCTCCACGAACTCGCCGCGCGATTCAGGCGCGAGGGAATCCCGGTCATCGCCGGCGGCCAGCACTTCACCGGCGACAATATACGGGACGCCATCGATCACGGCGTGGGGACCATCGTTCTGGGCGAGGGGGAGATCACCGCCCAGGAACTTCTCGCGGCCCTCGTGGCGGGACGGGATCCCGCTGGCATTCCCGGCGTCGCCTTCCTCCGGGACGGCCGCGTTGTCCAAACGCCCTCCCGCGCGCCCGTGACGGAGTTCGCGCAACTCCCCTGCCCGGATTTCTCCCTGGTGCGTCACGCCCGCATCTCCCTCTTTCCGATCGGCTGGGTCCGTGGGTGCGGCATGAACTGCGAATTCTGCACGGTAAAGGGGAAAGTCCGGTTCCCGACGCCGGAACATGCCATCGATCAGATCGTGACGCACTTCGAACGGCACAACGCCCGCCACTTCTTCATCGTGGACGACCTCTTCGGCCAGAGGCGGGAGGACGCCATCCGTTTCTGCCGGATGCTCCGCGATTATCAGCGAACGACCCGCGTCCGGTTCGACATTACGGTCCAGATCCGGCTGGACAAATCGAAGGACACCGAGCTCCTCCACGCCATGCGCGAGGCAGGGATCCACATGCTGGCCATCGGATTCGAGTCGCCGATCCCCGAGGAACTCGCGGCCATGAACAAGAAGGTGAAGCCCGAGGACATGGTGGCCATGGCGCGGGTTTACCACAAGGCCGGGTTTCTCGTCCACGGCATGTTCATCTTCGGCTACCCCGTGCTACCCGGGGTGGACTTCTCCATGTCCGCCGATGAACGGGTGCGCCGCTTCCGGAAATTCATCAAGCAGGCGCGGATCGACACGGTCCAGATCCTCCTGCCGGTGCCGTTGCCGGGCACGGAGATGACGGAACGCCTGGCCCGCGAGAATCGCATCTTTCCGCGGGACGAGATCGGCTGGGAGTACTACGACGGGAACTTCCCCCTTTTCGTGCCGGACGCGCCGCTCCGGCCGGAGGACATGCAGGCCTCCTCGCACTTGATCATGGGGCGTTTCTACCGGTTTAAATACATGTTCGCGATCGGCATCCGGGTCCTCGTCTTCCCGGCCATCCTCTTCTCGCTCCACAATATAAAATCGGGATGGCGCCAGTGGTACCGCCACTGGCGGAATAATTTGTGGCGGTTCGGCGGCTGGCTCATCCTCAGAAAATGGACCAGCGAGTTCAAAAAGGGTGATTTCTCCGGGAAACTCGCCCGGGCCAAGGGGCATGTGGGAAAGGCGGACGCCCCCGGGACCACTCCGTCCCTTTCCGCCGGAATTCCGACGCGGCCTTGAAAACAACAGGCCGATCCGTTATCATACCCGCTCAACATTCAAAAAGGAGACGTCCATGAATCGCATCCAGTCCGCCTTCGCAATCGCTGGCTTCACGGTGATGTCCGTGGGCTGCGTCACGAACACGAGCCTCCAGCGTCAGAACGAGGCCCAGTCCCAGGTCATCCGGGACCTCCAGAACCGGAACCGTCAGATGACCGACCAGTACGGCATCCTCCTGGCCGAGAACCAGCGGCTCCGGGAGACCGGAGGGGCGCGCGGGAAGACGGACGTGTCAAAGGCCAAAACGGACATCGAGGCGAAGGTCCCCGGCGCCACGGTGAGCGAACGGGACGGGAATCTCATCGTGACACTCCCCTCAAAGATCCTTTTTGACGCCGGAAAATCCTCCCTGACGAAATCCGGCGCGGCCGCCCTGAAGCAGATGGGCGACATCCTGAAGACGGACTACGCCGCCCAGCCGGTCCGCGTCGACGGCCACACCGACAACCAACCCATCAAACACTCCGGATACAAGTCCAACTGGGAACTCTCCTCCGCCCGGGCCATCGCGGTCCTGCATGAACTGGCGAAACTCGGCGTGGACGAGAAGAAACTCTCCTTCGCCGGCTACGGGGAGCACCGCCCTGTGGCCCCGAACGCGACCGAGGAGGGCCGCAAGCAGAACCGGCGGGTGGAGATCGTCATCGCGCAATGACACGAAGACACGGAACGCCAGCAACACACCACGGAAACACGGAATAATACCGGGGAGGCACGAGAGCACGAAAGCGATTTCGTGCTCCTGTGCTTTCGTGACCGATGATCGTTATCGTCGACTACGGCATGGGAAATCTCCGCAGCGTCCGGCACGCCGTCGAGGCGGCCGGCGCGTCGGCGGAGGTGACGGGCGACCCCGGGGCGGTGGAACAGGCGGAGAAAGTCATCCTCCCCGGCGTCGGGGCGTTCGGGGCGGCGATGCGGGAGCTCGACCGCCGGGGGCTCGTCCCGATCCTGAAACGCCACCTTGCCGCCGGCAAACCGTTCCTCGGGATCTGCCTGGGCTGCCAGATTCTCTTCGAATCGAGCGAGGAAGCTCCCGGGATGACGGGACTGGGCGTGTTCAAGGGGCGCGTCGTATCATTCCGGAAATCGGGATTCGGGACTCGGAACTCGCAGAATCAATACCCATTGGGAAAATCACCTCCTTCCCCGGGTCCTAGCTTTTCCGGAAATCCCTCTGCGAACCCCGAGCCCCAAGTCCCGAGCCCCGTTCTTAAAGTTCCCCACATGGGCTGGTCCCCCGTCACGTTCCGGAAATCCCACCCGTACCTCGCCGGAATCCCGGATAACACGTATTTCTATTTCGTCCACTCCTTCTTCCCGGCGCCCGCCGACACATCCCTCGTCGCGGGCGAGGCCGTGTACGGCCGGCCCTTCGCCGCCATGATCGCAACGGAACGGATCCTCGCCACCCAGTTTCACCCGGAGAAAAGCGCGGCGATGGGGATCCGGTTATTGAAAAACTTCCTCGGGACGAACGAATAAGCGGATAGAGAATTGGAGAAGTTTCCTCCTATCCGCTACCCGCCATACGCTCCACGCTATTCCTCGACCCCCAGACTCCCAGACTCGCCGACTCGCTGACTTCCTCTTTCCCGCTATCCGCTCCACGCTATTCTTCGACTCCTCGACTCCGAGACTCCCAGACTCTCAGACTCCCAGACTTCTTCTTTCCCCCTTCCCCATCCGCACGGCGCCGGTATAATGGCGGCGCTATGCTCGTCATCCCCGCGGTGGACATTCGGGACGGGAAATGCGTCCGGCTCGTTCAGGGACGGGCCGAGGCGGAGACCATCTACTCAAACGATCCCCTCGCGATGGCCCGCCACTGGGAATCCGAGGGGGCTGACCTCCTCCATGTCGTGGATCTCGACGGAGCGTTCTCGGGCATCCCCCGGAACAAACTTCTCATCCAGGAACTCCTCAAGGCCGTGAAGATCCCCGTACAGGTCGGCGGAGGCCTCCGGGACGAATCCCTTATCGACGAATACCTCCGCTCGGGCGCCGCCCGCGTCATCGTCGGGACGCGGGCCGTGGAAGATCCGGACTGGCTCAAGATGCTCGCCGACAAACACCCCCAGCAGATCGTCACATCGCTCGACGCGCGCGGGGGACACCTCGCGGCCAAGGGGTGGACCACCGTTTCCGCGACCACGATCGGGAAATTCCTCTTCACCATCACCGATTTCCCCCTGGCGGCGCTCGTCTACACCGACATCGGCCGGGACGGGATGCTCATGGGCCCGGACGTGAACGGCCTCCGGGAACTCATTCAGTTCACGGACATCCCCATCATCGCCTCGGGCGGCGTGACGTCGGTCGCCGATATCCGGGCGCTCACGCCCCTCGGCCTCACCGGGGTCATCGTGGGCAAGGCCCTCTACACCGGAACGATGACCCTGCCCGAAGCCATTCAGGCGTCGCAGGAAAAGACCGCAGGGGCATGAAGAACTGATGAATGCGGAATGCTGAATGATGAATGGACTCCCGAATTAAGGCCACTTAAAACCGCCACAACCTTTCTCCCCTCATGCCGACGATTCATCTCGCGACACGAAAAAGCAAACTCGCCCTCGCCCAGACGCGGATGATCGAAAAGGCCCTGGTGGCGCTTCACCCGGGGCTTTCGATCAAACTCGTCACCGTCGTCACCGCGGGCGACCGCGACCGCCGGAATCCCCTCTCCGGGATGAACGAGACGGGGGTCTTCACAAAAGCCCTCGAAGCGAAACTCCTGGCGAAGGACGCCGATATCGCCGTCCACAGCCTGAAGGACCTCCCCGTGGAACTGCCGGAGGGGCTGGTGATCGCCGCCATTCTTCCCCGGGAGGATCCGCGGGACGCCCTGGTCTCCCGGAAATTCACCACGCTGGGCGACCTGCCGCCGGGTTCGCGCGTCGGAACCTCCAGTCCCCGCCGACGGGCCCAGATTCTTCACATCCGTCCGGATCTCGCGGTCCGCGACATCCGGGGAAACGTGGACACGCGCCTCGCCAAAATCACGTCCGGGGAATTCGATGCCGCGATTCTCGCCGTCGCCGGGATGAAACGTCTTGAAATCAAAGGATGGCCGATCGTCCCTCTCGACGGATTCCTCCCGGCGCCGGGCCAGGGGGCGCTCGCCATCGAGACCCGCGCCGGGGACAAAAAAACCCGCGACCTCATCGCCCCCCTCCATGACGCGCCCACCGCCCTGGCGGTGGAGGCGGAACGCCGGCTTCTCGCCGCCCTCGGCGGCGGATGCCACATGCCTCTCGGGGCGCTCGGAGAGGTGCGTGGGGACACCCTCCGCCTGCACGCCGTCTTTTTCAGCGCCGACGGCAAACACCGGCGCGAGGGCGCCGCGCAGGGGCCGATCGAAAACGTGGAACGGATTGTCGAGGAAGTCCGGCGGATGATCGCGCCGCGACACGTGTAGCACGGAAACACGGAACGAGACCACGGAATCACGGAATAATACGGAGACACCACGGGACACAGAATAGGCGACCTTTGTAACAAACACCTTCCGTGTTTCTGAAGTTTTCCGTGTTCCCGTGGTGCTACCTCCCCGTCACCCGCTTCCAGTCCTTGAGGTATTTCCGGTAGGCCGCCCGGCCGGCATCCGTCAGGCGATATTCGGTGTGGGGCTTGCGGTCCACAAATTCCTTCCGCTCCCCGACATAGCCGGCGGCAACGAGTTTACCCATGTGGACGGAGAGATTCCCCCGGGTGAGCGCCAGCGTCCCCAGCAGGAAGTTGAAGTCGGCCACCTCGCACTCGTTCAAAACGGCCACCATGCGCAGGCGCGTGGCCTCGTGGATGACCGGATCGAGTCCAAGCTGGGAGGTGGGCGACGGGACGGAGGTCACGATTTGACCTCCCGATCGCCGGACTCCTCGCGCGGCAACGAGCGGACCCATCGGCGCCAGCGCAACGCCAGAGAAGTTCCCGCCGCGGTCAACACCAGAGAAAAGCAGATCACCATCGACCATGGCGGCTCGTGCCACCGGCTGGACCGACCGAGCAGATAGAGCGCCGGCATGGCCACGATCATAAGCCCAAGCAGAACGTACTCCAAAAGTCGAATACCGATGCCCCACCCGGCCATGGGGATTCCAACCACGAGACCGAGCGAAACAAGCACCACCAACCCGACCCAGGGGCCCTTGTCCTTGGGCAATAAAACGGCCACGGCCACGAGCAACAGGGCCACAACCAGTCCGCAGGCCATCCCGATCACCGTGCCGCGCGAAATGGGCTCCCGCCAGCCTTTTTCCCCGCGATGCAGGGCGAACGCGCCAAGTTTCGCCTGGAACCGCCGCCCAATGGCCGGCCAGGCGAGCGCCGGCACAAGGAGCGACAGCGCCCAACCTCCCGACAGCAGGTCCCCCACCATCTCGTTTCTCCGGTACGTCAGGACGATCGCCGCCAAGGCGAACGACCAGAGTCCCATCATCAGAAACAACGGCCAACGGGATACGGCGAGCATCCTCCGCGCCTCCCGCGCCGCCGCCTTGGCCGCGGCCGGGTCCGGCGGCTGATCGGCGGGGAACGATGGATGATCCAGGTCCTCAGGCATGGCTGACCTCCTGTTCGTTGCGATTGCCGTCCTCGCGCGGCAGGGAGCGGACCCACCGACGCCATCGGCTGGGTCCGGCGGGTGGTCAAGGCCCCCAATCCCCTGCTACGTTTCCATTTCGCCCCTCCCCTTGTTGCTTTTCCGTTGTATCATGCTAGCATGCGGAGCAGGAGGTGAGACATGCTGAACGTGAAGGAGCGATATCTCGTTGACCCCCGGGGAAACGCCACGGCGGTGGTGCTGGATGTCGGGGATTACCGAAAAATCCTGGCGCGGTTGGAGGATGTCGAAGACGCCAAGCGCATCCGCGCCCATCTCGGCGAGAAATTGATCCCCATGGAAACCGTGCACCGGTCCCTGGAGAAACAAGGCCTTGTATAAGGTTTATTACACGACCTCCGCCTCCAAGGGGTGGAAGACCGTTCATCCCGTCCTGATCCCCGCGCTCCGGGAAACGATTGAGAACCTCGCCCACAATCCCCGCCCCCATCAATCCCAAAAGTTGACGACATACGCCAACGCCTACCGTCTTCGCAAAGGAGATTACCGCGTTCTCTACACCGTGAATGACGCAACTCAAACGCTGGTGATCTACAAAATTTCTCATCGTAAGGAATCCTATCGTTAGTCCGTGCTCGCGCCGGGAGATGCCGCCCCGCCCTTCCCTTCCTGCGGCAACGAGCGGACCCATCGGCGCCAACGAGTGAAGTACCCCACACCAACGGGCAGCAAGGACAGGAAGACCGCCAGGAGAGCGTAGCCGAAGAGAAGACCGAATCCTCCGCGATCCAGCCAAAGCAACAGACTGAGCACAACCATGACCGCCGCGGCCCAAGCCATCTCCCACAAGCGCAGGTCGAATGCCCGCCAAGCCAGAAAGAGAGCGAGATAGGCGGCAATCAGGGAAAGAGCCTGACGACCAGGAAGCACGTGCCACATTTGCAGCCCCATGATCAGAAAGGGAATGCCCAAGATGGTCAGCCTCCGCCGAACTTCCCGCGCGGTGCGCGGAATCGCCGTGGCGCTTGCCAGGGCATAGCCGCCGGCTCTCGCACCCAGTCGTCGAGCGATGCGCGGCCAAACCAGACCCATGGCGGCACTGGCGAGAAGAAACCCGGTCCCCGTCATAAGCGCAATGTCCATTCGGTCAGGCCAAAACAGGAGCACAAGTCCCATGGGACCGGCAATCACAACCGCCGCGAGAGCCACCGGCCACGAGGAAACCTCCTGCCTCCTCCGCGCCTCCCGCGCCGCCGCCTTGGCCGCGTCCGGGTCCGGCGGCTGATCGCCGGGGAACGATGGATGATTCATGTTTTCCGTCATGCCTTGACCTCCCGCATGGTTTGCATTACAAACAAGTTTACCTCATTCTCACACAATCGTCAAGCGATTTCGGAATTTTTTTCCGAAATCCATCTTCCCCGGTTTTCACGCGTGCGATGAGTGGAAGTCACCCTTCGACCCCGTGACGAGAACGTACAGGGCGCACACGCTCCGGATGAGCGGATTGTTGACGGAGCCGAAGTGGTCTATTCCGTGTTTCCGTCCGGTTCCGTGTTTCCGTGGTGCGATCTACGCCAGCAACGCAATCTCCGGCGCCCCCCCGATCCCGTGCGGCCACGGCAGAACCCGGTCGATTATCTGCCCGGGATTGTTGAACGCGCCCGGCCCGCAGTAGCCCCGCGCGCCGTCCACGTGGTGCATCGGCCCGAAGGCGTTCTGGAGGGAACCCACAACCTCCACACTCACCGCGTTCATCCCCGCCCGGACGCGCCGGGAAATGTCCAGAGTCCACGGAGGGAAGTACATCGTCTCCGGAACGCCGCCGTTCACGCGCACCACGAAACAACTTCCCACGGGCTCGGCCAGGCGCAGTTCGCACCGCGCCTTGCGCGCCAGGCGGAAATCGAAATGATACCGCATCCGCCCGACGTAGAAGGGATACCCCTGCGCCGTCCACGGCCCCGCCGCGAGATGCCTCGGCTCCGGGACGAATTTCCGCGCCATCTGCCCGTCCAGACGCACCCCGAAATCCCCGGCCACCATCACCGCGTCCGGCTCGCCGAGCAGATCGTGGATGTAATCCAGTTCGAGGATGTTTTCACCCGCCCCAAGACCCGGCAACGGAACGGTGTTGATTGTCCGGTCGAACATCCACCCGTCCGCCGGGGGAAGCTGCCGGCCATTGAGTCGAATCACGTATTTCTCCGCCTTCTCCACGAGCAGCCGCAACGCACCCATGCCGGAGATCCGCCCCGGAAGGCGATATTTCAAAATCACCCGTCCGCCCTTCCCGGCGAACCGGCCGTCCTTCAAGGCCCGCCAGGGCTGCCACTCGTTCCCGGGAAGCCCGAACTTCGCGCGGAGTTCCGCCCGCACCACGGCATCGGATTTCTCCGGAGACCACGTCCGCCCGCCGTTCGCGCTGTATGCCATGCGGTCGGCCACGAGGAGATTGGGATCCAGCCGCTCGAACCGGCACGGCATGGGAAGCGGAATCACCGCCGAAACGGCCGGACGGGCCGCCGGCGGCCGGGGCGCGGGCGCGGCGCCCGCCGTGATCCGGACAAGCACGGAACCGCCGGGTGGGACATCCACCGGGACGACCGTCTCCCCCCGGACGAGGAAATTCGGCGCCGGCCGCGCCTCCCCCGCCAGGGCGTCGAGCGTCTCCGCCCGCCCCTTCACCCCGGGAACCCCCACCACGACACTCCGGGCAACCTCCCGGTTCCGGTTGATGACAAATAAATAATGAGTCCGCCCCGCCGCAAGGTGGAGCGTCTGGAAATCCCCCGGCGGCAGGCCGTCCTCCGGCCGCACGGTGACGTGCGGCGGCAGAACGCGATCCATCGCCGCCCCGAGCGAGGGCCGATCATAGGGCACATCCTCGACGGACGGGCCGGTGATTTTTTTCCAGCCGTCGGCCGCCTCCCACCCGGTCTGCTCCGGCCGAGGCCCCACAAAGATGACGGAACCGCCCGCCGCCGCGAACCGCGCCAGAAGCGCCAGAGTCGTTTTCGCGTAGGAAGGCGCCGGGGGAACAATGATCAATTTATACGTTACGCGGTTGATCCGGAGCGCGCGCCCCTCCACCCGTCCGAATTTTGCGAGAATTCCCTCATCCCCGGTGTCGAAATCCCTCTGGAGGGAAATGATATCTTCCAGGAGCCGGCTGTATCGAAGTTCCACGTCCTTCGCGATGTCGGGATAACCCCCGTCGTCGAACATGGGCAGGCGAGCCAGCCCCCACAGGGCCCCCGCGGGATTGAGGACGAGGATGTCCCGCACGGCGTCCGCGCGCTCGAGAAGCATCCCGAGACGCGAAAAATAACCATGCACCGGGCGGATGTGCGGCCACCACGTTTGCGCCTCGCCGAAGTGCGGCGGGTAGTCGTGCTTTCGCATCCCGTACATCGAATACCAAGCGAGGTGGGGACAGAAAAACCCGACGCCATTCACGATGTGCCGATCCGCCAGGTATCGCATTTCCTGAAACGTCTGGTGGTGGCGGGAGACACCGAAGATCTCACACAGGACGCGCCGCCGCCCGAACTGGCGGGCCACGCTCGTGACATTCTTGAACAATTGATCGGTTCCGGGCTGGTTCCGGAGATGATCGATCCCGGGAATCTGCTGATGGACGTAATGGGGCTGCGCGGTCCCCCCGACGCATTTCAACTGGGTAATCAGAGTGTCCTCGCCCAGGTAATGCCCCGTCATGGCGAGGTGCCGCCGACCGCACCACGCCGCGAAGGGCTTCGTGAACGCCTCGACGAACTGGCGGGTGTAGGCGCTCCAGTACCGCCAGCGCGTCCGTTCCGCGTTCGGCCCCTCCAGCCACAGGAGCGGCAGGACCCGGGCCATGTCCTCCCCGAACATCTTCCGATACCGCCGGAAGAGCGCCGCCGAATACTGCGCCCGGCCCCAACCGGGGCCGACGGGCGAGGGTTCGTCGGTGAAGACCCCGGGGATGGTCCGGCCGTAATCCTTCCGGAACCGATCGTAGGGCGCGACGCCCCGGCGGAGGAATTCCCGGGTGGTCGCCGGGTCGAGAAGGTCCACCGGGGGATTCCCCCCCCAGCGCACCTCGGGGAGCAAATCGGCCGCCACCACCACACCGCAGGTCCGGCCGGGCCGCCGCCTTGCCCCCGGGGGCAGACGCCGGAACGACCGCACCGTCCGGGGGTCCTCCATTTCCATTTCATACCGCCACGTCGCGCGGACGCGGCCGTGGGGCCGGAGGCGCGGCGCCGCCGCTCCCGTCACGACGTCGAACATCATCCCCTTCGCCGCCAGTTCCGGACGGGCCTCCGTCACAAGGCCGGCCGCGTTGCCGCTGGGCCAGCGGTCCTCGTCGTAGATCCAGAGATGCCCGCCCCGCCGGCGCGCCACATCGAGCGCCGCCGCAAAATTCTCCATCCATTCCTTCCCAAGGTAGGGCGTGACGAGCCCGTCCCGGGAATGAAAGAACGCCCCGCCGTATCCCCCGTCGAGCAGGGCGTTCATCTGGCGGGCGGTCTCGGCCGTGTCCAATTTATCATTGATGGACCAGAACGGCGCCGGGCGATTGGCCATCGGCGGGTTTTTCCAGTCGCGCAGGTTCATGAGATCCCTCCGGAAAATACTCCGATCTTGAAATTCCCCGTTCCCCCGGGCAAATCCCCCACGGATGATTCGCGACAGTATAGACCCCCGATTCCTCCAGTTCCACGATTTTAGTTGAAGGACGCGGACGGCCCGGATAACGTACCCGCATGGGCGGATTCAACGATTTTCTGGATGTCCGCAGCCGCCGGTGGATGGCGGGTCTCGTCGCGGGGATCGCGGCGGGGTTCGGCCTGGCGACATTCCTCTTTTTCGTGTGGACGAACGTCCTGCGATGGATGATCATCCTTTTTTTCATCCTCGTCATATTCCTCATCGGGTTCCTCGCCATGGCCGCATCCAAACCGGAACCGGGCCCGGGAGGCGGATTCCTCTCGAAACTGGATTTCGCCGCGTTCCTCCGGTTCCTGCGCGTCCTCAGCCGATCACGGAAGGACCGCGTGGTGGGCGGCGTGTGCGGCGGGCTGGGAGCCGCCACCCCGTTCCCGGGGTGGGTCTGGCGGACGGTCTTCCTGCTGGCCACGCCGCTGGGCGGCGCGGGCGCCATGGCCTACGCGGTGTTGCTGGTCAGCGTGCCGGCGGCGGCGGCGGATGCCGGCGACCCGCCGTGCGTCATGGACGACGACACCAAGATCGCGAACCTCCGGCCGCCGGATGCCGGAGGAACCACGCCGACGCCGTTGAAGAACTGAATCCAGGAGGATATCATGAGCGACGTTTCCATCCAGGTCCGGACGAACGGCCCGTTCAAGGTCACCGGCGCCGTGACGCTTACCGACGGCGCGGGAAGGCCCTTCAACCTCGCCGGGAAACCCGAGGTCTACCTCTGCCGCTGTGGCCAGTCGAAGAACATGCCGTTCTGCGACGGCTCGCACAAGGCCTGCGGATTCAAATCCGAGGTCGTGGCGAAGTAGCCGCGTCGTCCGTCTTCCGCCGGCCGCTGTCCGAGGAGAAATCGTGAAATACCCGCTTCCGAAATGGACCGGGGTGATGCTGGACCCCGGGAGGGTCATCGAGAATCCCGCCTATTACCATGAGATGCTCCCGCGCCTCGCGGAATGGGGCTACAATCTCCTCCACCTTCACCTGATTGACGACCAGCGCTGCGCCCTCCGGTTTCCCAGCCACCCGGAAATCGCCTCGCCGGGCGCGTTCTCTCCCGAAGCCATGCGCGCCCTCGTCGCAGAGGCCGCCCGCCACGGTATCGCCGTCCTTCCCGAGATCGAATGCCTGGGCCATTCCGCCCGGATCACGGGCATCGCGCGCCACCGGGCGCTCGCGGAACCCGGAAGGAACGACCATCGGTTCAACGCCCTCTGCCCGGCCCATCCCGGGACGCGGAAAATCCTCGACGACCTCCTCCGGGACACGGCGGACATCTTCCCCTTCCCGGTCCTCCACGCCGGGCTCGACGAGGTGCGCTTCGGAAAATGCCCGCGGTGCCGGCGGGCATTCGGCGCGGACACGCCGGACGGGGAACGCTTCGCCCGGCACGCCGCGTGGGTCCACGACGCGATCCGGCGCCTGGACCGCCGCCCCGCCATGTGGGCCGACCACGTCGTGGCGTGGCCGGAGATGATGAAATTCTTCCGCCCGGACGTCCTGATGTTCCACTGGCACTACAACCCCGATTTCGAGGCGCGGAAGGCCCGGGCGCTCTTCCGGGCCGGGTTCGAGACCGTCTTCTGCCCCGCGACCGCATCCTCCTCCCACACGCGGATATTCCCATCCGCCGGCAACCTCGACAACCTCCGGTACGCCGCGTCGCGCGCCGAACGCTTCCGCCGGCAGGGGCTGGCCGGCTTCGTCAACACCGTCTGGTGCCCGTGGCGGTACCTCCCGGGGGCGATTGACCCCGGCCTCGCCTTCGCGGCGCACCTGTTCACGGCGGAAGCGGAGAACCCCCGATTTTTCGACCGGTTCGCCGCGGAATACTACGACCTCACGGACGGCCGGCGCGCCGGACGGGCCCTGGAACTCCTCCATAACAATGCGTTTGAGGGCGCCCTCCACGACCGCGTCCTTCTCGGGACGGCGCGGAAGGAACCATTCGGCCGGGAGGACCGCCGGCGGTGCGCCGGGATCGCCGCGCGGGTCCCGGAGGCGCTTGCGCTTCTCCGGGCCGCGCGGCGGGGCGTCCGCCGCAACCGGGCCCGGTTCGACGACATCCTTCTTTCCGCGGAAATCACGCGGCTTGTCGCGCGCTTCGGCGCCGCCGGCCGCGCCCCGGAGGCCGCCCGCGGCGCCGCGGCGCTTCTCGTCCGGGCCGAACGCGCCTGGAACCGCGAACGCCGGCCGGGGGATCCGATGCGCCTCGGCGAGAAGCGACACGGCCGGGCGCAGTCCGTGATTTTCGCCCTGCGTCACCTGTCGGGAATCGCCCGGGAATCCGGGCGGCGCGGGCGCCGTGACGCCCGCTGACGACGCCGGGAAACCCTTCAACTTCCTGATTCGGCATTCGAAATTCGTAATTTCATCCGGCGGGACGGCCCCCGCTTCCCTCCCGAAGCAGAAGAATCCACCCGATTCCCATCCAGACGACCTCCCGCACCCGCCGGAGGACGCTGAACGCCATCCCCTGGGCCAGGGAGAGGCCGAGTCCCGCAAACACGACGCAGGTCGTTCCCTCCTGCGCCCCGAGCCCAAGCGGCACGAAGAACGCCGCCGCCCGCGCGATGGACGTAAGGGCCTGGATGCCCAGGGCCTGATCCAGCCCCGCCGGGACACCCATCATCGTCAGGATCAGCCATGCCTCCAGAGTCTCCGTGAACCATCCGGCCAGATGATATAACAACGACAGGGCCATCCGCCGCCCGCCCTGCCGGTAGTAATCCCCGATGGTGGCGTCAATCTCCCGGAGGGCGGCCTCCCGCGCCTCGAGGTAGGGCACCCGGATCCGAAGGGATCGCAGGATGCCGAGCATCCCCTGAAAAATCCCCTTCCTCTGGACGAGGATGAACCCGAGGACGCCGGCCAGCACCGCGGCCGAAACGAGCAGTCCCCCGACGACAAAGCGCCCCCCCGCCGTGCCGTGCCGGAGCGCCAGGCCCAGCCCCGTGAGGATGTAGACGACCTGGGTGAGCGCGAGGAACGTCCGGCTCACCACCACCGACGTCACGGCGTCCCGCGCGGGAACGCCTTCCGCCTTGAGCCAGAAGGCCTTGAGGGGCTCCCCCCCGATGCCGGCGAGCGGCGTGATGTAGTTTACCGCCTCGCCCGCCAGACGCAGACGGAAGAGCCGCAGGAAGGAAGGCGTCGGATGCTTTCCGGGGAATGCGTACCGCCAGCCGGCGGTGTCCAGCCAATATGTGGCGAGAAAGGGGACGGCCACGAGCGGTAGCATCCATGCCGGCGCCGCGAGCGTCCGAATGACGTCCGCCGGGTTCGCCCGCCAGACCAGCCACCCCACGACGCCCGCGCCGAGAACGAGAAGGAGGATCCGGAACTTACGCATCATCGAGGGACGCCCCGTTCGTGGCGATGACGCGGGCGTACCACGCCGCGGAATCCTTCGGGATCCGGCGCCGGGTGGGATAATCCACGAACACCAGCCCGAACCTCTGCTTGTACCCCTCCGCCCACTCGAAGTTGTCCATCAACGACCAGTGGAAATAGCCGCGGACGTCCACCCCCCCGGCGACCGCCCGCCGCAGGGCCTGGAGGTAGCGCGCCATGAAATCAATCCTCTGGGGATCGTGCACCTTCCCGTCCAGGGAGACCACATCGGCGTTGGACATCCCGTTCTCGGTGACGACGATCGGAAGGCGGTAGCGCTCGTGATAAAGACGCGGCCCCCAGTACAGCGCGTCCGGCTCGACGGGCCAATAGAACGCGGTGATGGGATGGCCGACCGGGTGCGTGACGTCCCGGCGCTTCCCGCCGGGCAGGGCCCTCACCCGCTGGCCGTGGTAGATGTTCAGACCGAGAAAATCCATCGGCTGGCGGATGACGTCCATGTCCCGCGGGCCGGCTTTCGGAGCGTCCTTTCCGAAGAAGCGGACGGCGTCCTCGGGATAATGCCCGAAGACCGGCGGATCCATCCACCAATCGGTGGACCAGAGTCCCTGTTCCCCGACGCAAAACATCGCCCGGCGCGCGGCCCGGAGATCCGCGGGCCGACCCGAGGCCGGCATCTTCGTGGTTCCGCAGGGCGCCATTCCGACGAGCGGCTTGCGGCGCGCCCGGGATCGAATAACCCGCACCGCCTCCCCGTGCGCCATCAGCGCGTGATGCCCCGCCTGGAGATACTCGGCCCGCGCGAGCCGGTCGGCGGGGGCGTGGCGGCCGTCCTCCAGCCCCAGGCTGATGAAGCACTGGGGCTCATTGTGGGTTATCCACCGTCCCACCCGGTCGGAAAGGGCGTCAACGACCACCCGCGTGTAATCGGCGAACCAGCGGGGGCTTTCGGGATTGAGCCACCCGCCCCGATGGTAGAGCGCGAGGGGAAAATCCCAGTGAAAGAGCGTCACCCAGGGTTCGATGCCGGCATCGAGAAGCGCGTCCACGAGACGGTCGTAGAAGGCCAGCCCCTTCCGGTTGACCTTCCCCGTCCCCGCCGGGAGCACCCGCGGCCAGGCGATGGAGAACCGGTAGGCCCGGAGCCCCATGTCCCGCATCAGCCCCACGTCCTCCCGCCACCGGTGGTAATGATCGCAGGCCTCGTCGCCGGTTTCCCCCCGCCAGACGGCGCCCGGCTTCCGGCAAAGCATGTCCCACACCGAGGGGCCGCGGCCGTCCCCGGCAACGGCGCCCTCCACCTGGTAGGCCGCGGTGGCCGCGCCCCAGATGAAATCCTTCGGAAATTCCGCGTGCGTCATGGTTTTTCCTTTTCGGTCCGCGGCCGGGACGTCATCCAGGCCTCCCACTTCGCCCGGTCCAGCCCGAATTTCTCGCCGGTGATCGCCTCCAGAATCGCCGCCGCGGCGCCGGGCAGCGTGTCGTCCGGGCGCGCCACGCCCCGGATGTCCCGGCGGAGATTCTCAAGATCCGGGATCGTCCCGAGAACCGGCTCCCGCACGCCGGTGGGCCGTTCCCGACGCAGACCCGCCTCCGGAGGCCGCGTTTCGTCACCGCCGGCCCCGGGCATCCCCTCCAGGGCGTTTTCCCGGATGTCGCCGAGCGGCCGGGGAAGAAGTTTCACCAGTTCCGGAACCGCCGCGGGCCCGAGTTTCAGAATTTCAACCGCGGCGGGATCAAGGAGAATATCCTCCTCCATGAGGGGCGATCCGCCGCCTTCCATCCTCGCGCCCGGGACGATGGCGCGCCGTTCGATCTCCGCGATCCAGCGGCGGACCGTCCCGGCGCCCGCGTCTTCCAACGCCTTCTCCGCCGGCGGGACGTCCTTTTCCCGCAACCCGGCATCCGCCTTCTCCCGCGCCTGCGCCGCCTGCCGCCGTCCCCACCACCGCCGCCAACCCTCGGCGGCATCCCGGCGGACTCCAGAGGGAACGGAGGCATCGAAATCGAAGGCGGCCGCGTTCACGGAAAGCCCGGTGAGCGCCTCGAGGGCGCGGTTCGCCCGCCAGCGGACGCGCGCGTCGGAGTCATCGAGAAGCGGAAGAATCCACTCCGCGGCGTCCACGTCCCCGGCGCGTTCGAGAACCATGAGGCTCCGCGCGCGCGCCGCCGCATTCATCCGTGGAAGGGCCGCGCCCAGGGCCTCCCGCGCCTCCGGGCCTCCGGCGGCCAGACGCTCCTGCGCCTCCCGCACCGCCGATTCCGCCCCGAAGGACAATGTCCGGACATCCTCCGCAACGCCCCCCCCCGGTCCGGGAGACGCGGCAACCGCCAGCGCGGCGGCAAGGATGAGCAGACGTGTAAAAGCGTAAAAGGGCATCGTGTAATCAGGGCCCTGCAAACACCGCGACAACCCGAAACCCGCAGATGTTGCTGCGGATCGCCGGGTCGCCCCTGACGCGGCAGGCCGAACGGCAGAACTCCGGAGTGCCGAACCAGGAACCGCTCCGCAGGACACGATCCGAGCCGCTCGTCGCTCCCGTGGGATCCGTCACATCTCCCGACGGGTACGCCCCGAACCGATCCTGGCACCATTCCCACACGTTTCCGTGCATGTCGTAGAGTCCAAAGGCGTTCGACTTCTTCGTTCCCACGGCATGGGTTTGATTGCCGCTGTTGCCATAGAACCAGGCATACGCCCCCAGTCCGCCATCATCATCCCCAAAACAAAAACGCGTCGTTGTCCCCGCCCGGCAGGCGTATTCCCATTCCGCTTCCGTCGGCAGGCGATAGGTTTTTCCCTCCTTGTCCGAGAATTTCTTCAGGAACACTTGGCAGTCGTTCCAACTGACCTGTTCCACCGGCAGGTCGTCTCCCTTGAAATTACTCGGGTTGTCCCCCATCACCGCCTTCCATTGCGCCTGCGTCACTTCCGTCGCCCCCATGTAAAACCCCTTCGTGATTTTCACCTTATGTTGGGGGCCTTCGTCTTCACCCCGTCCCGGTTCATTATCCGGGCTTCCCATCATGAATTCCCCCGGCGGAATCCAGACAAGCGTCATCCCGATGGAATTCCGAAATGACTTCCGGTCCGGATCCGTCGAATCCACCGCCTCGCCGCCCGCCTCCACGCCCAATTTCCCCGCCGGCCCCGCCGGGTTCCCCGCCACCGGTTCCCGGCTCCCGCATCCCGCCAGCACCATCATCCCAATTCCACACAACACCGCCCCCGCGCGCAGGTTCCGCTTCGGGAAAGTCACCACAACTCCCTCCATTTATAACCGTTTCGGCTTCAAGAGCGATTCAACATCCGCTTTCAACGCCGGCAACTTCAGGATCATGCGGCATAGATGAGATCCCGTGACTCATCAATCCTTCGCATGAGATACGGATTCTTCAAGGCGTCCGCCTCGACAAGGTCAATTTCCCTCTGAAAAAGGCTGCGCAGGGATTCCAGCATACCGAAATATCTTTCATAATGCTCCGAAGGAGAGCAAGGCGAAAACCGGACCAGAAAATCCACGTCGCTGTGATCGGCATCAAAATCCGCGCCGGTCGCCGAACCGAACACTTCCAGACGAATGACGTGATATTGCGCGCAAAGACGCGCGATGGCTTCGCGGTTCATTTCAAGAAGGGAGTTCATCCCTTTCATCGTACCGTGCCCCCCGAAAAAGGCAAGCGCTCAACGCCCGAAGTTCTTTCGACGCCAAAGAAGCACAACATCAGGACCCTGCAATCACCACCACGTCCCGAAACCCTTGCGATAAACAAATCCACACCCATCATCCGCCGTTGACGCCTCCCCCCCGCCGTGGTATAGTATCTTGCATGGCGACATTTGCCTATCAGGCGCGGACCGCGGGCGGCGCCAGCGTCAGCGGGAAAATCGAGGCCGCCACCGAGCGCGAGGCCGCGTCGCTTCTCCGCCGGCAGGGCCTCTCCCCCGTCACCGTGAAGAAGGCCGGAATCCTGGCCATGCTCGGGGTGGGCGGCGAACCCCGGGCCAACGTCAAACTCGACGACATCGTCCTCTTCACCCGGCAGCTGGCCACCATGATCGTGTCCGGCATTCCGCTTCTCGAGGCCCTCGAGATCATGCAGGAACAGGTTGACGACAAGGGCTTCAAGTCCGTCCTCGGGAAGGTCATCAACGACATCCGTTCCGGAACCGATTTCTCCGAGGCGCTCTCCCACCATCCGAAGATTTTCACCCGCATCTACGTCAACATGATCCGGGCGGGCGAGGCGAGCGGCCAGCTCGACGAGATCCTGAACCGCCTGGCCGAGTACCAGGAGGCCGCCGCGGCCCTGAAGCGCGAGATCAAGTCGGCCATGACCTACCCGGTCATCTCCCTCTGCATGGTCTTCGCCATCACCATCTTCCTCCTCATCGGCATCGTCCCGAAGTTCAAGGACATCTTCACGTCAATGGGCATCAAGCTGAACCCCCTGACCAACGGTCTTCTGATCGTCAGCACGTTCATGCAACAGTACTGGTATGTCGTCATCCTCGGCCCGCCCGCACTTGTCATTGCCGCCATGGCCTATCGGAAAACGGAAAAGGGACGCCGGCAATTCGACTGGCTCTTCCTGAACCTTCCCATCTTCGGCCCCCTCTTCCAGAAGGTCGCGCTCTCCCGGTTCAGCCGGACGTTCAGCACCCTCATCAAGAGCGGCGTGCCCATCCTCGGGGCGCTCGAGATCGTCGCCAACACCGCCGGGAACGTCATCATCTCCGACGCGGTGCTCCACGCCCGCGACAGCGTCCGGAAGGGCGAGAACCTCGCCAAGCCTCTCGGGCAAAGCAAGGTCTTCCCGCCGATGGTCGTCCGCATGATCTCGGTCGGCGAAAAATCGGGGGCCCTCGAGACGTTGCTCTCCAAAATCTCCGAGTTCTACGACCAGCAGGTCCAGGCGACCGTCGAGGGGCTTACGTCCCTCATCGAACCCCTGATGATCGGCCTCATGGGCGTCATCGTGGGCGGGATCGTGCTGGCCGTTTTCCTCCCCATATTCCAGTTGCAGAAGATGCTGACGGGGGGGTGATTGAAGAAGTCCGGGAGTCTGGGAGTCCTGGAGTCTGAGAGTCTTGGAGTCTGAATCCGACAAAATCCAGTCCGTCTCCGCGACTTCCAGACTCTTCGACTCATAGACTCCGAGACTTCTTCATCATGCCCTCCCGCTACCGCCAGGAAACCTTCCATAAACTGAAGTGGCTCTGCTTCTGGCGGCTGGTTCTCGCCGTGGCGGGGATCGCCATCGTCCTCCTCCAGGAGAGCGGCCGCATGACGCCCCGGCCGGCCCTCATCCTGCTCCTGGGGGTGTGCGCCCTGGACATCCTGTACCTGGCGGTCCTGCGCCTGGTGCGGGCCGTGTATGAATTCACCCTGATCCAGATCGCGGTGGACATCCTCCTCGTCTCGGCCCTGGTCTACCTCACCGGGTGCGTGAAAAGCAATTTCACCCCCCTCTACTTCGCCTGTCTCCTGGCGGCGAGCACCGCCCTCTCGATGCGGGTCGGCATCCTCTTCGCCTCCTTCTCCACGGTGCTCCTGGCGCTCGTGACAACCGTCTACATCCTCGCCAATCACTACCATACCAAACTGCCGTTCGTCTCATCCGGTTGGGAGGAGCTCTTCGAAAGCGACATCAACTACACGCTGTCCTATCTCATCGCCCAGTCCATCGCGTTCCACCTCGTGGCGTTCCTGTCGGGGCGCCTCGCCGCGGGACTTTCGCGCATCCGGATCCTGAGCGAGGAAATCCTCCAAAACATGACGGACGGCGTGGTGACGCTCGACCCCGAGGGACGCATCGTCTTCGTCAACCCCCGCGCGCGACGGCTCCTCGGGCTGAATCCCCACCGGCCCCTGGTGGGCGAACCGGCGGAGGATGTCTTCACCGAGGAACACCATACCCTCATCACCCGGGCGGGCAGCGGCCCCCCCGCCACGTTCGAGACGATGATCTCCCCCGACGGAAAGGCGCGGCACCCCACGCAGATCACCACCTCGTTCCTCCGCGACGAAAAGGGCCGTTCCCGGGGGCTCATCGCCATCCTCCGCGACCTCACCCTCCAGAAAAAAATGGATGAGATCCTCAAGCGCATGGACCGCCTCGAAACGGTGGGCGAGGCCGCGGCGGAGATCGCCCACGAGATACGGAATCCCCTCGCGTCCATCCGCGGATCGGCCCAGGAACTCGGCACGCTCCCCGTGCTCTCGGCCGAGGAGCGCCGGCTCCTGGACATCATCGTCCGCGAATCCGACCGCCTGGACCGCATCGTGACGGACTTCCTCGGATTCGCGCGCCTGCGGAAACCCCGCAACGCCCCCGTGGACCTCCGGCGCATCCTCGAGGAAACGGCCCTGCTCCTCCGGAAACGCGATGACGCCGATGCCTTCCGGATGAACGTCGCCGCATTCCGCCCGCCCGCCCTCCGGGGGGACGCCGAGCAGATGCAACAGGTCTTCATGAACATCGCCCTCAACGCCTTCGAGGCCACGGGAGGGAAAGGCGCCCTCGAGGCGCGTCCCGGCCCGTCCGAGGAGGGCTGGTATGCCCTGGAGTTCGCCAACGACGGCCCCCCCATTGCGCCGGAACACCTGCCGCGGGTCTTCACGCCTTTCTTTTCGACAAAGTCCCGCGGGACGGGGATGGGACTCGCCATCGCGGACCGCATCATCGAGGCCCACGGCGGGGAGATCACGGTCCGGAACCTGTCCCCCCGGGGCGTCGTCTTCACCGTCATCCTGCCGCTGCCGGTGTCCGATACGATGCAAGGAACCGTCCCGTAATGCCGGGATGACCCTCTTGAAAAACCAAACACCAAATTACAAACACCAAACAAATCCCAATAACCAATCTTCAATACCCCCTACACACATGGCATTTCCGGTTTGGACATTGGTTTTTGGCATTTGGTGATTGTCTGATGATTGTGATTTGATGTTTGGTGGTTCACGATGATACGCCTTTTCGCCACACCCACCGCCGGTGACACCCCCGGGCGGATGCGCCACCGCGGGCTGATTTTCATCCTCGCCGCGGGACTGCTCGCGCGCCTGGCCTTCGCGGCGCTCGTCCCCGACCCCGTCGCGTGGCCCGACGCCCGGGAGTACGACACCCTCGCCCGGAATTTCATCGCGGGGAAGGGATTCGTCATCGAGGACGGACGGGCCGCCATCCGCACCCCGGGCTACCCCGCGCTGGTCGCCGCCGTTTACGCGGTCACGGGAAATTCACCGCGGGCCGTTGCGATCCTCCAGGCCATCCTCGACGTCCTCACGGCGTGGCTCCTGTGGTGTCTGGCGCGGAAGATCCTGAACGAACGCGCGGCGGTCCTGGCGGCCGGATTCTATGCCGCCTATCCGTATGCCATTTATTTCACGGGACACCTCCTTTCGGAAACGCTCTTCACGTTCCTCCTCGTTTCCGGAATGCTGATTTTGGCGGAGACGGAACGAACGCGGGGATTCCTCGCCGCCGGGCTGGTCCTCGGCGCCGGGGCGCTCGTGAGACCCGCCTTCCTTTTTTCCCCGCCCCTCGCCGCGGCAACCACGTGGCTCGCCGTGACGGACCGGCGCGCGGGATGCCGCCGCGCGGGAATTGTCCTGGCCGGGGCGGTCATCGCGATCCTCCCCTGGGCCGCCCGTAACGCGATCTGCCTGGGCCATTTCATCCCCGGCTCGACGAAGGGCGGATGGGATCTCTACGAGGCGAATAATCCCGAGGCGACCGGCGGCGTGGCGGCGCTTGACATTCATTACCCGAAAGAGATTCGCGGGATGGGCGAATGCGAAAGCGACACATTCCTCCGGCGCAGGGCATTCGTCTGGATGAGGGAAAACCCGGGCCGGGCGGCAGGGCTGGCGCTTGTAAAACTCAGGCGGTTCTGGAACCCCGCCCCGAACGATCCGGGGCACCGCGCGGGGGCGGCGTTCTGGGGCTCCCTCGCGATTCACGTCCCCGTGTTCCTTCTCGCATTCGCGGGAGGTTTCGCGCTGTGGAAAAAACCGGGATTCGCGTTCGCGGCGTTTCCCATCCTGTATTTCTCGCTCCTTCACATGGTGTTCCTGGGATCGGTGCGCTACCGGGAGCCCGTCATGCCATTCGTCATGTTGGTCGCGGCGGCCGGGGCGGCGTCCCTCGGAAAACGCCTTGAACGCCGGAACACCGTTGATTTGACGCCCGCTCCGCCGCAGAATCAGACGCCATGACCATCGGCACACGGATCAAAATCATCGTCGCCTCCCGCCTCGGGATTCTCGCCGTGAGAATCCTCGGGGCGACCCTCCGTATCCGCCAAAGGGAGACGGCCGGATGCCGGGCCTGCCGGGCGGACGGGAAACCCGTGATTTACGCCCTCTGGCACGGCCCCCACTTCCCCGGCCTCTACAACCACAGGAACCGCGGCGCGTGCGTCATCACCAGCCAGAGCGCGGACGGCGAAATCCTGACGCGGGTCCTGACGGCGTTCGGGTACACGACGGTCCGCGGCTCGAGCACCCGTGGCGGGACGCGGGCCCTGATTGACATGGCGCGAATGGTGAAGGCCGGCACGTCCCCGGCCCTGGCGGTGGACGGCCCGAAGGGCCCGCGCTACATCGTGAAGGCGGGGGTGGTGCTTCTGGCGAAATTAACACAACGGCCCATCATCCCGGTGGCCGGCGGCCTTTCCGCCTTCTGGAAGATAAATTCCTGGGACCGTTACCGCGTCCCCAAGCCCTTCTCCCGCGCGGTTGTGGTCTACGGCGATCCCCTGTGGATTCCCCGTGACGCCCCGGAAGAAGCCATCGAGGCGAAACGGAAGGAACTGGAAGACATCCTGAAGCGGATGCAGGAAGACGTGGACGAGGAAAGTTCAAGAACCGGAACAACCGTCAGCGAGTCGGCGAGTCACCGAGTCGCCGAGTCAACAAATCCGAATTCCAAACGTTCAGACTCTTAGACTCTCAGACTCGCTGACTCGCCGACTCCCAGACTCTTATTGATGTACAACCTCTTTTTTCGGATGTACCCCCCCACGCCCGGCGGGACAAGCCCCCGGATCGGACGCCCCATCACCAACCGTCGGCGGATTTCGGAGGAGGACGCGTCCACCGGGCGCATCGGCACCCGGACAAGCCGCAGGACGTCCGCCAGCGCCGCCGGCGCCCGCAGGGGCACCCCCGGCCGGACCGCCACGGCGAAGACGCACTGCCGGCAGAGGTCCCTGGCCCGGCGCCACCCGGCGAGGTCCCGCAGGGAATCCGCCCCGATGAGAAAGAAGATTTCCGCGCCCGCCCCATAGCGGCGGCGGAGACGCCGGAGGGTGTCCACCGTGTAGGACACCCCGCCCCGGGAAATTTCCATCGCGGACGCTTCCGCGCCGGGAATCCCCCGGGCCGCGAGTTTCGTCATCGCCAGGCGATCCCGGGCCGGCGCGATTCCGGGCCGCGCCTTGTGCGGCGGCACACGGGCCGGGATCAGCAACAGGCGGTCGGGCCGGAGCGCCCGGCGGGCCGCCCGGGCGAGCGCCACATGGCCGTTATGGATGGGATCGAACGTGCCGCCGAGAATGACGATTTTCATAAGCGTCCATCCGGATAGGCTCAAATCCCGCTGGTTCCGCCGTCGCCACCCATTATAATGGGAAACCGGAATGAAATTGTTCAAAATCATCCTCATCACATTCTGCGCCGTGATTTTCGGCGTCGAACTCGTCGGCGGATTTCTGGCCAGGAACCGGTTACTCGCCGAATGCCGCGCCCGGGGATTCGAGGCCGGGGCGGGCGGCGTGGGGATATCTCTCCTGGCCAACCGCGTGTACCTGACGAACCTCGCGCTTTCCCAATCCCTCCCCGATGCGGATGTATCCCTGCGGGTCCGGCGCCTCGCGGTGGCGGGGCTCGACCGGTTCGCGCTCCGCGACGGCGCCGTGGCCTTCCGGAAGGCGACTCTCGCCGGGGGCGCGGCGGTCGGAATTGTCCGCCGGGCGGGCTTCCTCGCCCCGTTCGCCGTCACCGCGAACGACCTGGCCGGAACGCTCGTCGAATTCCGGAACCGCCCGCCGGGAAGCCTGGGGAAACTGACTCTGGGCGGCCGGATCGCCCTGCGCGCGCCGCCCGACGCCGCGGAATCCGCCGGGGACACGACGCTCTCCGTGAAGGGAAACATCCGCCAGATCGAACCCGTCCCCGAGGGTTCGATGACGATCGCCACGGGCGACGTGAATGCCGCGGCCGCGAACTTCATCCTCGCGCCGGTGGGATTCCGGTTCAAAACGGGCTCCGCCGCGGTCGAACTGGCCGTGAAAATCGCGCGGGAACGCTACGCGCCGGGATCGAAAATCACCCTGCGTCTGGCGAATCTCTCCACCGAGAACGCCGCCCCCACCGCCAACCTCCCGCCGGAAACGGCGAAGGGGCTGGCGACCCTCCGGGATTTTCTCCCCGGCATGCAAGGCGCCCTCTCGCTTCCGCTCAAAGGCCCATGGAATGCCCCCGAGATCGATTTCGGCATATTTGAAAAATTCACCAAATTCCTCTACAAGTGATTCCCCTCCGCGAACCCCGAATCCCGATTCCCCGACGATCCACAGGAAGAAATAGTACTTCGATGAAACCCCGCTCATGGTGAGCATGCCTTAAAAATCAAAATAAATGTCGAACCACGAACCATGAGCAGAGCGCTGGCTCATCCTTCGACGAGCTCAGGATGAGCGGTTTTATTGCGTTGTGAACGGCATGATGTTTCCTTGCCGTTTCTCACAAGATTTTATGACCAAGAGTCTATTCCCTCCCCGACTCGGCGACTCTCCGACTCGCTGACTCGCCGACTCATGCTTGTCCCCTATCCGCTCCACGCTATCCGCTCTGTTCAGGTCCGGAACGGGGCAAATGTTGCCATCCCCCCGCCCGTGTGTTACCCTGTACCGGGAGAATCCGGGGGACGGACGACGTGCCGAAACTGATGATCGAAAACGGCCCGGACAAAGGGCGGACGTACCGCATCAGCGGAACGGGGACGCTGCTTCTCGGCCGCGACACCACCACCCACATCCGCATCCCGGACGCTTCCGTCTCGCGCCTTCATTTCAAAATCATTCTCCGGAACGGGGCCTACTTCGTCCAGGACCTCGGCTCCGCCAACGGCACATGGGTCAACGAGGATCGCGTGGAAAACGAGTCCCCGATCCGATTCGGAGACAAGATCCGGGCCGGCGAGACCACCCTCTGCTTTCTCGACGACCACCAGTTCCCCAAGACCGAGGCCCTCATCGGCCAGGTGGTGAACGGCTACCGCATCGAGGCGATGATCGGACGCGGCGGAATGGGAACGGTCTACCGGGCCACCCAGCTGTCCCTCAACCGCGTGGTCGCCTTCAAAGTGCTGTCGGAGGAATTGACGCGCGACCCGGCCCTCATCCGGCGGTTCCTCGACGAGGCGCGCGCGGCCGG
>JAZDJP010000104.1:0-110611 GCA_043803805.1 Planctomycetota bacterium | reverse complement strand
TTCCCCCCGATGGAAACCGTCACCGTGTAACCGGAGTCCGGAACCCCGGAATGGGTGAACACGGCCTTGCCGCCGGTGGAGTCTCCCGTGATTTTCTGGATGGCGCCTTCCGTCGCCGTCCACGCGATGTCCTCGTCGAGGGCGCTCTCGCGGACGTCGTCACCGCCCATATTATCATTGACCCCGTCCGGACCCGGCCACCACACCTGGCCCGTGAATATCCGGCTTTCGCCCAGAACCATAAACGCCCCGACGCCGTAGGTCTTGCGCGCATAGCAATCCGACGCGGCGATTTTGTAGTAGTGCTTGCCATACACCGGGGAAATTTTTTCGTTCGCGCCGCCCTCGTCCTCCACCGCGATGGCACGGATATTGGACGAGGCGGAAATGGAGAAGGGGGTCGTATAGGTGGCGCTGGATTTCGTGGGGGTGGTTCCGTTTGTGGTGTAGTGCATGGTGACGCCGGTTGAGGGCGTGGCGGTGAGCGTGATATTGATGCTGCTTTCCGTGAAGTGTTCGTCCGAGGGGCTGAAGGAAACGACAACGGCGCTTGTCCCGCCGAAATTCCAGTTTGTGTTGCCGCCCTCGTCCGAGCAATCATCCGTGGCGGTGATGACATTTCCGCCCGAGGCGTCGCTTCCCTTCACGGACACATGACTCGCGGAGGGGTTCGCCCCGGAGACGGCCAGGTTCCAGGCGCCCGTGCCCGAGGGCCGGAGGTATATATCCCCGGAGGACCCGTCGGCCGAAAGCGTCGCGACGGAATAATTCCCACCGGATTTGAACACCGCGAAGGCGTTCGCGCCGAGATCGAGAGCGGTTGTCGTAAATCCCGTCTCGAACCGCACCGTGTCCAGTTCGTTCGTGACCGAAATTTGATGAAGCGCCGCCGCCGGGAGCCACACCCTCTGGAGGGCGCTGCCGGCAAGGGCGATATCATAAAATGCCGTGTCATCCCCCCAAATGTCCTGGGCGGATGCGCCGTCGAATATGACTTCGCCCGTCCCCGCGCTGAACGAACCCGCCGTGAAAAGCCAGTCGCCGGATACCGTGAACGTCCCGCTGGGGGCGGTCATGCCTCCCCCGTAGAACGTGACGTCTCCATTAATATCAAGGGCGCCGATTCCACCGGAGAATAGCCCGCCTTCCATATATAAAGTCCCGGCCGTCACGCCGAGAGACCCCGGCGAAAACGTCCCGTCCTCGATGAGCAACGTCCCATCCACGTCCAGGGCGTTCGTGGCGAGCGACACCGTCCCGGAAGTTTTGGCGATGGTGAGATGATTAAAATCGCTCCCAGAATCCGTCCCGCCCGTGGTCAGAACCTGGTTATTCCCGCCATCGAATGTGACCGTGTTCACCCCGCTTGTGAATGTCCCCCCGGTCTTCGTCCAGTTCCCGGCCACCGTGAAGGCCCCCGAGGGCGCCGTGAACGTCCCGCCGGAAATCGCCAGAGCCCCATTAAGATCAAGGGCGCCGCTCGATCCGGCAAACGCCCCTCCGGCCAGAGTGAATCCGGAGGCGCCGATTGTAAGGGCGTTTCCCGTTCCCTGGGTGAGCGTGCCGCCGAAGCCGCTTTCCATCACCACCCCGCGCACGGAGACGGCGGCGTTAATTACAGGAGAGCAGTTGGAGGAACACGTCCCGTCGAAAACCGCCAGATCGTCCCCCCCCGGCGCCGCGTTCCCGCTCCAGTTCGCGCCGGGAGTCCAGTTATTGTCCGCGCTCCCGGTCCACGTGAAGGGGTGCGTGGTGTTAAACGTCCAGTTCGTGTTGTTCCCGGAATTGACGCTCTTTGTCGTCGCGGCGACGGCCGTGGCGGCGATGTTGTCGGAGTCCTTGACGTCGAGATACGCCACGCGCCGGGTCCCCTGCGGATCAATTCTCCACGCCGTGCCGTCTGAATCGCTTCGGAGCGCGAGAGTTGCTCCCGCCGTTCCGTTCAGGGTGAGCGTCCCCGTCACGGTCTGCGTGACGCCGGCCGCGAATGTGAGCGTCCCCGAGGCGGTTTCCTTGGTGAGGGATGCGAATGTGTTCGCCCCCGTGATAGTCTGATTTCCCCCGGTGAGGACCACCGTGTTGCCGCTCGCCGTGAAGGTCCCGTTGGTTTTCGCCCAGTTCCCCGCCACGGTCATCCCATGGCCATCAGCATCGAGCGTCCCGTCGGCCAGGGTCAGGGCGCCGTTCACGTCAAGGGGGCTGGAAAGCCGCCAGATTCCACCCGCGCCGTCGAATGTGAGGTTTTTGTATGAGTTTCCAAGGGGCAATCCCGTGTAATTCCCGCCGCCGTTATACATCACCGTCGAGCCGGCGGCAAGCGACAGACTGCCGCGTGTGACGGTTTCTCCGCCCTGGAGTTTGAATGTTCCGCTTGTTCCGACGGAGAGGGCGTCGTTTACGTAAAGAGTGTAGCCGGCGAGATTAAACGTCCCCGCGGTCACGGTGAGGTCTTGTCCGGAGTAATTCAAGCTTAGGGACGACGCAAGCGCGATTTCGCCGCCGGTTTTGTTGATGATTGGCGAGAATCGGAATGTGTTTGTGCCGCCGTTATAGGTCCAGGTCTGGTTCGCGCCGCCTGTGATATTGAATGTCGTCGAGCCGTAAATAACCGCGCTCGTCGCTATGCCGATGTCGCCTTGCGCTTCCAGCGTGCCGCCGTTTAGCGCGATCGAGGCGCCGTTCGCGCTCGCGCATGTGAGCGTCCCGGTTGCGGTGAGAGTGGTTCCGGAGTCAAGCGAAATGGTCCTTAACGATGTGCCGCTATTGCTGAACATCACGTTGTGAAGCGTGTGGCTTCCCGTGATGGTCTGGTCATAGCAGAAGACCACGGTGCTTGTGCCGGCATCCAGAGTCCCCGCCGTGTACGTCCAATTCTTCATTGTCCGGATTGTGCCGGCGAGAGAAAGCGTGCCGCTTGATTTGGCGATGGTGAGATTCGGAAGGCTTCCGGCGGTTTCCGTCGCCGTGCCTGTGAGGGTTTGATTTCCGGTGCCGACGATTAGAATTGTCGCCGTCCCGCCGAAGTTTCGATCGCTTTCCGTGATGTCGCCTCTGGCTTCAATCGTGCCGCCGCCGGAAATAATCATGTCCCCGGCTGTGCCCGATAGCGCAAGCGTCCCCGTCGCGGTGAGAGTCGTCCCGGAGGCGATTGTCGCGGTCTTTAACGTGGAACCGCTGTTTTTAAATGTCACGTTGTAGAGTGTGTGGCTTCCCGTGATGGTCTGGTCATAGCAGAATACCACCGTGCTTGTGCCGGCATCCAGCGTGCCTGCCGTGTACGTCCAGTTTTTCTTCGTGCGGATCGTCCCGGCAAGCGTGAGCGTGCCGGATGCTTTATTAATGATAAGATTCGGGAGGCTTCCGGCCGTCTCCGTCGCGGATCCTGTGAGAGTTTGATTCCCGGCGCCATTCACCAAAATCGTCGCCGTCCCGCCGAAGTCGCGATCGCTTTCCGTGATGTCTCCCTTGGCTTCGATTGTGCCGCTTCCTGAAACAATCATGTCTCCACTTGTGCCCGAAAGCGCGAGCGTTCCGGAGACCGTGAGAGTCGTCCCGGATGCCAGGTTCGCGGTCTTTAACGTCGAGCCACCGTTTGCGAATGTCACATTGTAGAGTGTGTGGCTTCCCGTGATGGTCTGGTCGTAGCAGAAGACGACTGTGCTTGTGCCGGCGTCAAGCGTTCCCCCGGAACAGGTCCAGTCCTTCTTCGCCGTGATGGTCTGATTCCCGGCGTTGAATGTGCCTCCGGAAAGCGTGAACGATCCGTTGAATGTAATGCTGTCCGCGCTCCCCGTGAATGTGCCCGAGGCCTGGGTGAAATCGGATGCGCCGACGGTGATGGTTTTCCCGCTTCCTTGCGTGATTGTGCCCAGATAGTCGGATTGGATGGCGATGCCGGCGACGTTTAGATTGGCGTTGATGGCGCAATTCTTCGAGGTTGTGCCGTCGAACGTCGCCGTGTGGGACGATCCGGGGGCTGTTCCCCCCTCCCAGTTCGCTCCCGTCGTCCAGTTTTCGTCCGCCCCGCCGCCCGTCCACCGGTAGGGGTCGGCGCCCGCGAACACCCAGTTTGTGTCGTTGCCGGAGTTCTCGCTCGTGTACGCGCGGATGGCGACGGCGTTCGTGTTGTCGGAGTCCTTGACGTCCGCGTACCGCACGCTCCGAGTGCCTTGCGGGTCCACCTGCCACGCGGTGCCCGTGGTCGAACTCCGCAGGGACAGCAAATTCCCCGACGCGCCGTTTAAGTCCAATGTGCCCGTCACGGTCTGCTTTTCGCCGGCGGCAAACGTCAGAGTGGCCGGCGCCGTCACTTCTTTTGTCAGGTTGTAAAATGTCGTCGAGCCGGAAATCGTCTGGTTTCCGCCGGATAGGATGACCGTGTTCCCGGCGGGGGTGTACGTGCCGCCGCTGTGCGCCCAGTTTCCCGCGAGCGTGATGGCGTTGCCGCCGGCGTTTAATACGCCGCCGGCCAGTGTGAGATTACTTCCCACGGTGAGCGCGGATGTGAGAGTCCACGTGCCTGAGCCGTCGAAGACAAGATTGGAATACGCGTTTCCGAGGAGAAGTCCTGTGTAACTTCCGCTACCGTTGTAATCGATTGTCGAGCCTGTGGCGAGGGATAAACTGCTTCGGGTGATGGTTTCTCCGCCCTGGAGTTTTAATGTCCCTGCGCTACCCACGGAAAGGACGTCGTTTACGGAAAGAGTGTATCCGGCGAGGTCCAGAGTCCCCTGCGTAAGAGTCAAATCCTCCCCGGCGCCACCGACAGAAAGCGCGGATGTGAGAGTCCAGGCGCCCGCGCCGTCGAATGTGAGGTTTTTGTATGAGTTTCCAAGGGGCAGTCCCGTGTAATTCCCGCTTCCGTTGTAGATCACCGTCGAGCCGGCGGCGAGAGACAGACTGCCGCGTGTGACGGTTTCTCCGCCCTGGAGTTTGAATGTTCCGCTCGCGCCTGCGGAGAGGATGTCGTTTACCGTGAGGTTGTATCCGGCGAGGTTAAATGTTCCCGCGGTGACGGCGAGGTCCTGTCCGGAATAATTCAGGCTCAGGTTCGATGCCAGCGCGATTTCGCCGCCGGTTTTGTTCACGGTGGGCGAGTATCGGAATGTGTTCGTGCCGCCGTTATAGGTCCAGGTCTGGTTCGCGCCGCCCGTGATATTAAACGCCGTCGAGCCGTAAAAAAGCGCGCTGGTTGTGACGTTGATATCTCCCTGGGCCTCAAGCGTGCCGCCGTTAATCACGACCGAGGCGCCGTTCAGGCTCGCGCACGTGAGCGCTCCGGTTGCGGTGAGAGTGGTTCCGGAGTCGAGCGAAATGGTCCTTAACGATGTGCCGCTATTGCTGAACATCACGTTGTTCAGGGTGTGGCTTCCCGTGATGGTTTGTTCATAGCAGAAGACCACGGTGCTTGTGCCGGCATCCAGAGCGCCCGCCGCGAGCGTCCAATTTTTCATTGTCCGGATTGTGCCCGCGAGAGAAAGCGTGCCGCTGGATTTGGCGATGGTGAGATTCGGAAGGCTTCCGGCGGTTTCCGTCGCCGTGCCTGTGAGGGTCTGGTTTCCGGTTCCGTTCACGAGAATTGTCGCCGTTCCGCCGAAGTTGCGATCGCTTTCCGTGATGTCTCCCTTGGCCTCCACCGTGCCGCCGGAAATAATCATGTCCCCGCTCGTGCCGGAGAGCGCAAGCGTCCCGGTTGCGGTGAGAGTGGTTCCCGAGGCGATTGTCACGGTCTTTAACGTGGAACCGCTGTTTTTGAATGTCACATTGTAGAGGGTGTGGCTTCCTGTGATGGTTTGGTCGTAGCAAAATACCACCGTGCTTGTGCCGGCGTCGAGTGTCCCCGCTGTGTATGTCCAGTTTTTCTTCGTGCGGATCGTTCCGGCAAGCGTGAGCGTGCCGCTTGATTTATTGATGGTAAAATTCGGGAGGCTTCCGGCGGTTTCCGTCGCAGAGCCTGTGAGTGTCTGGTTTCCGGTTCCATTCACCAAAATCGTCGCCGTCCCGCCGAAGTCGCGATCGCTTTCCGTGATGTCGCCTTTGGCTTCAATCGTGCCACTGCCGGAAATAGACAAATCTCCGACCGTGCCCGAGAGAGCGAGAGTCCCGGAGACCGTGAGAGTCGTCCCGGATGCGATGGTTGCGGTCTTCAGCGTCGAGCCGCCGTTTTCAAATGTTACATTATTCAGCGTGTGGCTTCCCGTGATGGTCTGGTCGTAGCAAAACACCACGGTGCTTGCCCCGGCGTTAAATGTCCCCGCCGTGTACGTCCAATGCTTCTTCGCCGTGATGGTCTGATTCCCGGCGGTGAATGTTCCCCCGGCAAGCGTGAATGATCCGTTGAATGTGATGCTGTCCGCGCTCCCCGCGAATGTGCCGTCCGACTGGCTGAAATCGGATGCGCCCACGGTCACGGTCCTGCCGCTGCCTTGCGTGATGGTCCCGGTGTAGCCGCTGGCGATGGTGAACCCGGCCACGGAAATATTCGCGTCAATGGCGCAAGCCTTGGTCGAGGTGCTGTCGAAGGTAACCGTATCGGAGGATCCGGGAACCGTGTCCGCCGACCAATTCCCCGCCGTGGTCCAGTTGTTATCCCCACCGCCGCCGTCCCATACCCGGGAGGCCGCAAAGACGGGGAAGGACACCAGGAGACACAGAAGCGTCCCGAAACCGATGATATGCCTCCGGCGCGAGGATCGCGTCATGAAAAATCCCTCCGGCGTCATGCGATTGGCGCTGCGTGTCATGCACGCAGATCCTTGGTGCGATTGGATCATGCTTCTACCGCCCTCTTTTCGTTCTGCGAGCGACGTTTACGGCCGCCGCTTCGGCGCCGGCCCGGCAGGGACGGTCTCGTCCGGGCGGATCCGCGTCCGGACGGAGGGAGCGGGGGCCGTCCCGCGATTCTCCGGATTCCGCAGGGCGGACGGAGCCGGCAGATCCACCGCGGACACCTCCGGCCGGATGTACTGCCGGCCGTCCGGAGTGAGGATGCTCGCCGTGACGAAGATCAACAGGTTGGACTTGGTCTGTCGGTCGGACCGGGATCCGAACAGAAGCCCCAGGATGGGAATTCTCCCGAGGAAGGGAACCCGGTCCGCGGCCTTCGTGTCAATCGCCCGCGACAACCCCCCCAACACCACCGTCTGGCCGTCGTGGATGATCATCTGGGTGGTCAGTTCCCGATTGGCGAACACGGGGGCCGCAATCTGGGGATATTTGACCACGTTCGGATCCGTTGATTGGATCACGTCGAAGTATTTTGTTTCCTTGTACTCGTTCACTTTCGGATGGAGAAGCAACGTGATGGTCTGATTGTCAATGCCCACGCTCGGCGTGACCTCCAGTTTCGGTCCGACATTGAAGTTGCCGATCTGCGGGATCAGGGCGCCCGTATTTTGCGTGTTGACGGGGACTGTTCCGGAAATATACGTCGTCGTGTTGGACTGCTGGGTATACCCGGTGACGTACGGATAATTCTCCTCCGCCGAGATGACCGCCGGCTGGTTGTTGAGCGTGGTGACCTCGGGCGCGGTGAGCGTGACCGAGTTCCCCTTCCTCTCCAGGGCGTGGAGGACCGCCTTGAACTGGGGGTCGGACAGGATGCCGCTCAAGGCCACGTTGCCGCCCGTGGAGGGGAAACCCGTGTCCCCGGGAAATGGCATGTTGAAGTTCGTCCCGGATCCCGTGTCCGCCTGGACGCGGTTGCCGCTCCCCTTCTGGTCAATGCCCCAGTTCCCCGCCAGCTGCCACTGAACCCCCAGTTCCGAGAGGTCGTCAATCCCGGTGCTGATGAAACGTGTCTTGATGAGGATCTGAACGGGGGTGATGTCCACCTCCTGGATGAGCGCCTCCATCTTCCGCAGGGTGTCCTTCGTCGAGAGAACGAAAAGCGTATTCGTCTTCCGGTCGAGATTCCAGGTGCTTCCCGGCGGCCAGTAGACGGGATCCGCCGCCGCCCATGACTTTTCCATCCATTCCAGAAGTTTCTCGATGTCCGTCTTCCCGAATCCCCCCGCGGCGCCCGTCGGCGAATTTCCGCCCCCACCGCCCCCGCCGCCGACCGGGCCGAAAAGCCCGCCCCCGCCGCCCCCCCCGCCTCCACTGCCCGAGTTTCCGATCAGCGCCATGGCGGCCCCCACTTCGGTAAGCCCCCGGCGGAGATGGAAAATCTGGTGCTCGAGATAGGGCTTGTCGGGGGTCATCACCCAGATGGCGTTATCCTTGACGATGTAGGTCACCCCGAGATAGCGGGCGATGTAGTCGAGCACCGCCGAGAGCGGCTGGTCCGCGAACAGCACCGTGAGGTTCTTGCCGGAAAGGTCCTGGGGATTGGCGATGATATTCAGGCCCGACGTGGTGCCGAGGTGGTAGAAGATTTCGAGAAGGGGGGTGTCGTTGTAGGACATGCGCACCGGGGTCGCGAGTTTGGCCTTGATGGCCTCCTCCTCCTCCCGCGAGACGACATCGTCGAAACGAATGGCGGGAGGCAGTATCTTGTCCTTCTCCGGCGGGACGATCCGGTCGCGCTCGACTCCGATGAGGGCGCGCTTCCCTCCCAGTTCCGCCAGATCCATCTCCTCCCGGAGATTCCGCTCGTACAGGGCCATCTTGCATTTGTAGAGCATGTCCCGGCCCTTGCGGTTCCGCCGGTCCAGCGTGAGAATGGTCTCGCAGAGGGCGGCCGCCTTCTCGTAAAATCCCGACTCGTAGAGGCGGCGGGCCTCCTCGTACATCCGGACGAGCTCCTCCGTCTCCCCCCGGACCTCCGGGCTTTCGGGAAGGGCCGCCGGGGACGCGGGGGAATCCGCCGCGGGGGCGGCGGCCGGCGCCGCCGCCAGAACCAACAAGGCCAGGATCGCGCTGCGCATGATTCACCTCTTTAGTCGCCGTTCAACAATAACTGCTTCATTCGGGACGGCGATGCATCCCCTCCGGCTGCGTTGCTCGTCGGTTGCGTACCTCCTGGTACGCGCCCTCCTCGCGCCTTGCCGGCGGGGCGCCTCACAGCCCCTCGGTGAAGCATTTATTATTTCACGGCTCCTTACTTCGGCTCGTCATCCTCCCACTTCGGCTGACCCACGTCCACCGAGAGATCCAGACGGACATTCACCACCCGATCCTGGGGTACCAAGACCACGGGACTGCGGGACACCATGTGCCAAAAGCAGCGAATGATCGGGACCCGGGAGCCAAATCCTTCCGCGGCACCGTACCCTTTCACCTGGGCCATCTTGGCTTCGTACCAACTGATCACGCCATTCTTGTCTGGATCGTAAGCAACAATCATTGCGAGTTTCTGATCAGCCGTTAAACTCGCATCATTTTGAATACTTGCGATGGTTATCCACTCACATGATTCCCCATTGAACTCATACAAGTAACTCGACTTGAAATCCGTCGCCCCGCCCGGGCCGTCAATGTCGGCGTTGGGGAACTGATCGTTGTAGGACGTCGAGGCCAGATCCCCGATCCAGTCCGGCCGGCCGCCCTCCGCCCCCTCCGAGGCGTCCCCGGGACAGACGAACACCTCCGGCTTGTCGAGGTATTTGGGCTGACACAGCAGGGCCAGCCACGTCGGCAGGGTGTTGACCACCTTGTAGTCATCCTCGTATTGCCGGACCGCCAGGGCGATCTGCTTCATGTTGCTCATGCAGTTCACCGTGCGCGCCCGCTTCCGGAGCGCCACCATCCCCGGGACGGCGATGGCGACCAGAATGGCGATGACGGCGATGACGACGAGGAGTTCCACGAGGGTGAAACCGCCCCGCCGGGTCTGGATTTTCAACGCGGATTCCTTGTCCATAGGTGACTTAATCTTACCCCATCCGCCGCCGCCCGTCAAGCGGGTTATCCGCCATTCCGAACGGTGATGGCCGAGACTTTGAAGCTGCCCTTCCAGAAGCCCGGATTCTTCTCGTCGGGCTTGAGGAGAAGCGCCTTCACCGTGAAATTCCGCCCCCCCTCCTCGATGAGGAAAACGTATCGGATGAGATCCGGAAGACGCACCTCCTGGAACTCCACCGTGCCCTCATCCTCGGTCCCGGCCCCGCGCGTAACGCTCACGCACCGGGTATCCTTGAGGGATCCGTCGGCCACCCCCGCCTCGCGGGCCTTGCGCTTGAGGTAGGTGTGGTCGAGTTTCGTCTCCTTCGGGCCGGCGCCGGTCTTCGCCTCCTCCGCCTTCAACCGGCGAAGCTCCTCACGCACCTTGCGGATGTCTCCCTGACGGGATCGCTCGGCGGCCACACGGGCCCGAAGGCGCTTCAGGCGCACCCCCTCCGCGATAAACAATACCATGAACACGACGGCGCACCCCAGAAGCGTCGCGAACACGACGCGCCCGCGGTCCCAGGTGATGGATTTCAACCATTCCACGCCAAACGCCCCCGCAAAACGATGGCGACACCCACCAATTCCTCAATACCGCTCATGGTGAGCCCTTATGAATATCCGCTCGTGGTGAGCATTCCTTAAAAAATTAAAATAAATGTCGAACCACGAACCATGAGCCGAACACCGGCTCAATTCGTGAACGGCCCTACTCCCGCTCCTTCACCGTCGCCGTGAGCGTGACGCTCACCCCCTCCGGCTTCGGGGGCTCGTGCGTTTCCGTCACGGTATCGAAACAGCCCGCATTCGCCAGCTCCGCGCGAAGACTGTCCACCGCGGTGATGTCGGAAAACACCAACTGCGCCCGAAGCCTCTGCCGATCCCCCCCTTCCACCACCACCTCGATCTGTTTCACCTTCTCGGGGGGGAATGCCGGCGCGATCTTCGTGAATTCCTTGAGGATGTCCAGGGACGACCGATATTTCTGGCCCGCGCGGGCGGCGTCCCCCGTCAACTCCTTCCGTTTCAATTCCAGCTCCACGAGGATGTCCGACGACGACCGCACTTTCCCCTTCCGCTCGGGGTAGGACTCATCGAAGGCGCCCTGATTCTCCCGGGCGATCCGCCGCTCCTCACCCGCCAGACTCCGCGCCCGCCGGTGGAGCCCCACGGAAAGAACGAGAAACAACATCCCCGCCAGAACCGATATCAGGATGGCATCCGTCTTCACCTGGTCGAACCGCCGGCGGAATTCAAATTCCTCCTGGCGGAAATTGAGGACGATGTCCGTGTCCGACTCTTCGGCGGCGGCGGCCCCGAGGGCGGCGGCGACGGCCGCGGCGGGACAATCCTCCGGCAATCCGCGCACATCCGGGAGTTCCGCCGGCGCCGCCGGGATGCCGAGAATCCGGCCGAGTTCGGTCCGGAATGCGGGCCAGGCCGCGCCGTCGCCGACCAGGATGACGCTCGACGGGGCCTCGGAGAGCGTGACCGATGCGAGGAAACGCTGAACCTCCCGCGCCGCCCGTTCCGCCTGGCGCCGGGAGACCTCCTCAATGGCGGGGGAACCCGCCCGGAGCGCCTCCACGGCCGCCCCGGCCGTCGCTTCGCCGCCGAGGGCCTTGCGGATCTCCTCCACCAGTTCCGCCGTTCCCGGCCGCACCGCCCGAAGGGCCACCAGACGCCCCTTCTCCACCACGCCGACCTTCGTCGCCCCCGACCCGAGATCCACCAAAAGCGCCGTCCCCTCCTTCGGGAATCCCTCTTGAAGATGGACGAGACGCCAGGCGGCGGAGATGTCGAGTTCCACCGCCATCGGGTCGATCCCCGCCTTCTCGAGCGCCCCCAGGATGTTCCGGAGGACGTCCTTGCGAAGGGCCGCCAGGGCCACCTCGGTGCGGTCCTCGGATCCGAACACCCGAAAGAACGCGACGATGACCTCATCGGCGGTGAAGGGAAGAACCCCCTCCGCCTCGAATTTCACGGTCTTGCGAAGCTGTTCCGACCGCAGGAAGGGAAGGGAAAGGTTCCGGAGGACCGCGAGTTCCGCGGGGAGCGTGACAATCACGCGGTCGCGGGGGATTTTATGGGAGGCGAGCGTCTGGAGCGCCTTCGCGAGGAACTCCCCGCCGGCCTCGAGCCGGGTGTCCGGCGGAAGGGGCGCCGTGACAATCTTCTCCACGGTGAGGGACCGGCCGGCCACGTTGACGACGACGGCCCGGATCCGTTCGCTCCCGATTTCCAACCCGACGTACCGCGCCATACCCAGCGTCCCCCGGGAGGATAAAAAAAGGCGATGCGTCCGCCGCACGCCTCGCTTGGCGACTATACCACTCCCCCCCGGGGTTGTCAATCCGGGAGAAAAGGGTTACAATGAGGATTGGCGGGGGGCCTTTCCTCATGCCCTCAACCCCCGCGGCAAACCGGCCGATATAAGAATTGTGCCCCGTTTTCGGACGGGGCGGCAGAGCGGCCGTCCGGGCAGGGGCCCTCCGCCGGGGAGATTCCATGGCCAAGCTGGGCGAAATGCTCATCCAGGAAGGGCTGATCACCGAGGATCAGCTCCAGGAGGCCCTTTCCCTCCAGAAAAAGAAACATGAGTTCCTCGGGGCCATCCTCGTCCATCGCGGCTTCATCCAGGAAAAGGCCCTGGTCAACGTCCTGGCCCGCCAGACCGGCTCCCCCATCATCGATCTCACGGACGTCACCATTGACCCCGCCCTCGCGAAACTCGTTCCCTGGGAACTGGCCTGGAACTACCACTGCGTCCCGGTCAAGGAGACCGGGAGCATCCTACACGTGGCGATGATGGACCCCTCCTTCACGGAGGCCGTCGAGAAAATCGCCTTCCGCACCAAACGCAGCATCAAGACATTCCTCACCGGCCCCACGGCGCTCTCGAAGGCGTGGGACGCCCTTTACGGGGACCAGCATTCCCGCGACGGCCGCATCCTCGCCAAGTCCATTGACGGCCTGAAAAAAGGCATGGATAAGAAGACGGCCGAAAACCGGATGTCCCTGGTGAGCAAGGATTACAGCAAGACCGAAGGGGAGGATGAGACCCCCGAGGAGGCCGCCGAGACCCTCGGGGTGGACCAGTTCGACGATATCGTCTCGGGCGTGATCGAGGACGTGGACATCGTCTCGGGCAAACCCGACGAGCAGACCTCCCAAATCGGTCTGTCCATCGCGGCGGAAAGCGCCCCCATCATCCGGATGGTCAACGGCGTCCTCATCAAGGCCATTGACATGAACGCCAGCGACATCCACATCGAGCCGTTCGAAAAGGTCCTTCGCGTCCGATTCCGCATTGACGGCATCCTCCACAGCGTGATGAACCTCCCGCCGCAGGTGAAGAACAGCGTCATCAGCCGCCTCAAGATCATGTCCAACATGGACATCGCCGAGCGGCGCATCCCCCAGGACGGGCGCGTGAAACTGAAGATGGGGAAGAAGGAGGTGGACCTCCGCGTCAGCACCGTCCCCACCACGTTCGGGGAAAAGGTCGTCATCCGGGTCCTGGGCCAGGGCAACCTCGCGGACAGCGTCGCGAAACTCGGATTCGAGCCGGAGATCCTGAAAGACGTCGATAACGCCATCAACAGCCCGTGGGGGATGATTCTCGTCACGGGCCCGACGGGAAGCGGAAAATCCACCACGCTCTACACCATCCTGAAGCAACTCAACACCATTGACTCGAACATCACCACGGCGGAGGATCCCGTCGAGTATAATTTATTCGGCATCACCCAGGTGGGCATCCAGCCGGCGATCGGATTCAATTTCGAGATGGCGCTCCGGGCGTTCCTCCGGCAGGATCCCGACATCATCATGGTCGGGGAGATCCGCGACAAGGAGACCGCCGAGATCGGCGTCAAGGCGGCCCTCACGGGGCATCTGGTGCTCTCGACGCTCCACACCAACGACGCCCCCGCCACCATCACGCGGCTCATCAACATGGGAATTGATTCCTTCCTCTGCGCCGCCGCGGTGCGCATCGTGATCGCCCAACGCCTCGTCCGGCGCCTCTGCCAGAAGTGCAAGGCCCCGACGGAGATCACCGACGAACAGCGCCAGATTCTCCGGATGATGGACATCCCCGAGGAGACCATCCAGGGCATCACGCCCTTCAAGTCGGCCGGCTGCGGGGAATGCAACAACATCGGCTACCGCGGCCGCGCCCCCGTTTTCGAGGTGATGGCCATCAAGAGCCGGGAGATGAAGGACGTCATTACCAAGGGCGGGACACCGATGCTGATTCTCGACCAGGCGAAAAAAGAGGGATTCAAGTCCCTGAAGGACATCGCCATTCTCCTCGTCTCGCGGGGCATCACCTCCCTCGACGAGGCAATCAGCATTTCCCTGGGTAGTTAGAGCAATTCACGATTAGCGGAATCCTCAGTACCGCTCATGGTGAGCCCGTCGAACCATGAACCGAGTCGCTGCTCATCCTTCGACCGGCTCAGGAAGCGGGTTTATCAATTCGTGAACTGCTCTATTCGGAATTCGACATTTCATTCCCGCTCAGCACTCAGCACTCCGTACCCAGCACTTCCTCCCTTGGCGTCGCGAAAACACCGGGGGCCCGCGCCTTTCGGCGCGAGCCCCCGTTTGACTTCCCGTTCGACTTCCCGTCGCGACCCGTTACCGTGCCCGGAGCGACGCGATGAAACACCCGTGGTCGCTGGCTGCGGCCGTGGCCGTCATCGGCGTCGTCGAATCCGTCGCGACAATCATCACCTCCGGCACCGCCACGTTTTCGTCATTGGCATACGTGGGGCTGGTACCGGTTTCGATCGTCGCGCTTCCCATGGACACGTTCATCGAGTAGCTCGGCGACGCCACGGCGGTGTTGCCCGCCACCGTGAACCCCGTCTCCTCCATGGAGTAATTGGCGCTGGTCGCCGCATACCCCACCACGGCCGCCGCCAGGGCGAGGAGGCCGAACAGGACTGCGTATTTCAGCTTCATCGAAGTTTCCTCCTGTTCTTGAAAACCGCCTCCCGTTAGAACTGGAACACAACCGCCTTGTAGGTCGTGCTGCCTGGATCATAGGCCCCGCCCGACTTGTTAAAGATGGTCAACGTTACCGTATTGGGCGCGGAGACGTGACCCGAAAAAACCACGCCAGCCGACGCCGTGCCGTCCGCGGGACCGCTCACAAAAACAGGATCCCCAACCACGGCACCAGTGACCGTAATCGTCACGGTGGAATCCTTCGCAGCATCTGCGATAGAACCCACGTCACTCGCCGCAGATGTGCCGGTTAAAATCTTACTGACAGCATTTCCGCCGCCGACCGTCAGACTCTTACCACTCGGAATTGTGACGTCACCGTTCAGACCGACCGCGCCTGTGCCCGTCGCGAACGTCTTGGCGCCGGCGATCGTCACATTGCCACTCAACGTGTTCTCGCCGGTAGAAGTCTTGAACACCCCGCTCGCCGCCGAGAAATCGACCGCCGTCGTCCCGCCCTGGGCCGTGAGATTCTTGTCGGACGCCAGTAGCGCCGCGCCGTTGATGGACATCGCGCCCGTGCCCGTCGTGAACGTCTTGGCGCCGTCGATCGTCACATCCCCATACAACGTATTGTTGCCGCTGGACGTAGAGAATGTTCCAGTAGAAGCGGCCAAATTCACCGCACCATTCCCTGCTGCCAAAGTCAGCCCCTTATTCGCAGCGATCGTCACATCACCATTCAATGCCACCGCGCCCGTGCCCGTCGTGAGCGTCTTGGCGCCGGCAATCGTCACATTGCCACTCAACGTGTTCTCGCCGGTCGAGGTCTTGAACGTCCCCGTCGCAAGCGACAGATCAACCGCGCCCGTTCCGGCCGCCATGTCCAAGGCCTTGTTCGCCGCAATCGTCACGGCGCCATTCAACGCCACCGCGCCCGTGCCCGTCGTGAGCGTCTTGGCGCCGGCAATCGTCACATCGCCGCTCAACGTGTTCGCGCCGGTCGACGTGGAGAAAGCGCCGCTTGAAGCGCTCAAATCCACCGCGCTCGCGCCGCCCGCCAGAGACAACCCTTTCCCTGACGCGATCGTCACATCACCATTCAATGCCACCGCGCCCGTGCCCGTCGTGAGCGTCTTGGCGCCGGCAATCGTCACATCTCCGCTCAACGTGTTCGCGCCGGTAGAAGTCTTGAATAACCCGCTCGCTGTTGAAAAATCGAACGCCGACGTGCCGCCCGTGGCCGTGATATTCTGGTCGGTCGCCACCACCACGCTGGTAGCCCCGATATCGCTCGTCAACGCGATCGTGCCCGTCGTGTTCGGCAACGTCCACGTCTTGTCCGCCCCCGTGATATCAGCGCTCGTGAGCGTGCCCGTGAACACCGCACCAGCCCCCACCGCCGGCGGCAGGATGGCAATCTTGTCCGTACTTGCTACGTCCGTCCCCACCACCACGCTTCCCGTTCCCTTGGCCGTCAGGGCAATGCCCACGTTGGCGTCATCGCCTGCCGCGCTTACCGTGGGGTTGTTGCCCGTCGCGGCGTTGGCCAGCGCCAACTGATTCACCGCCGCACCCGTGGCCGTGATATTCAACAATTCGTTGTTGCCGTTGTCCAGCACACTCGTCACCAATTTCGGCGAGGTGAGGGCGATGTTCGCCTCCAGTTTTCCCGCCGTCACGGCCAGATTCGCAATGGCATTCGTATCCACCGCATTGTCCGCAAGTTCGCTCGCGGCAACCGCATTGGCCGCAATCTGGGTCGCCGTGATCGTATCATTCACGATGTCCGCCGCCGCGACCGTGCCGTCCACAATATTGGCCGAATTCACGGAGTTCGCCGCCATCTTCGCCAGAGTCACGTTGGCATCGGCGATCTTCGTCGTGGTGACGGCGTTGTCCGCAATGCCGCCGGCCGAAATGGCCGTGATCGCCGCATCGAGATCATCCAGAACATCCTGCACGTTCGCGCTGCTGGAATTGTCGAACTCATCGAACACGCCCACCAGATACGCCCCGCTGTCCGTGGCGCTCGTCGTCTCATTCAACGTCGTCGTCCCGGCCGCGTTGCCCACGTACTGCCTGTCCTTGATCTCCGCGTCCCGGTGAATCGTCGCCGCGATGTTCGCGTCCGGGACGAGTCCGGAGGCGATGTCCGTCCCCGCGTGGGTGTGCGTGGCGGCGGAGAACTCGGTGTCCGCCTTGCCGTTCAAGAGCCCGGCGTTCATGGCCGCCGGAACCGCCGCGAGCGGCGTCCGCGGCGTCATTTCGCCGTCGGAGGCCACCTCGACGCCCAGCCAGTAGTTCTGGTTGAACGTGATGCCGGTGAGGGCCGTCACGGAGCCGAGCTGGACCCCGTAATAGCCGCTCTGGACCGCCACCGACTGGACCTCCGTCCAGACCGCCGTGCCGCCCGTGGCGACGTCATACAGGCGGAACGTGATGGAGACGGTCGTATTCACCGCCGTCCCGCTTTGATAGAGCTTCCCCTGGAAGTTGATGACCTGGGGAACTCCCGCGAACACCCCCTGCATGAGTAGCAGGGCCACCAGAACCGTGACGGTTCCGGCCAGGAAACGTTTCGACATGACGCCCTCCTAAAAATGGGTTTTCCGGGGAAAGGAGAGAAAGTCTACCACCCCTCCTTTTTCGGTTCAAGGGGAATTTTGGAAAAATCTCAAAAATTACTAAAGTTGATCCGGGGCGGCGCCGAGACGTCCCCACCGCCATTCTCGACCGAATCCTCAACACCGTTCATGGTGAGCATTCCTTAAAAATTAAAATAATGTCGAACCACGAACCATGGGCGGAACACCGGCTCATCCTTCGACGGGCTCAGGATGACCGGGCTTCGACAGGCTCAGGATGAGCGGATTTGTTCATTCAGAAACCCCGCGCTCCTTCTCCCGCTCCCGGAACCACGCCACGTACCGCCGGAGACCCTCCTCGAACGGCACATCCGGCGCCCAGCCCAGTTCCGCCTTTGCCCGGGCGCTGGAAACGGTTTTCCCCGAAAAATCCCCGGGGCGGGCCGGGACGCTGGACAGGGGAACATCCCGCACCGTCTTCCGGACCAGATCCGCCAGACGCCGGATGGTGATTTTTTCGCTTCCGTCCAGATTGTAGGCGCGGTTGGCGGCCGCCGGGGCGAGGGCCGCAACGTTCCCCTCCGCCAGATCCTCCACGTAGATGAAATACCGGTACTGGGCGCCGTCCCCGGCGATGGTGAGCGATTCCCCGCGGAAAGCCTTCCCCACCATCAATGGAACAACGGCGGCATCCCGGGCCCGCGGCCCGAACGGCACGCCGTAGCGGAGGATGGTCGTTTCCAATCCGTAGAGTTTTCGGTAGGCGTGGCAGTAGTGCTCCCCCGCGAGTTTCTGGGCGGTGTAAAGATGCGGCGGAGGGCCGAGCGGCGTGTCCTCGTCCACATCCACATGAGATGCCCCCTCGTACACCCAGACGGTGCTGGCGTAGATGACGCGGCCCACCCGCCCGCGGGCGGCATCGAGGACGTTCAAGGTCCCCGTGACGTTCACATCATGAGCCCGCCGGGGATTCGCGGCCACATCCTTCACGTCCGCCACCGCCGCCAGGTGAAACACGGCCTCCACCCCCGCCATCGCCGCCGTAAGTGTTTCCGCATCAAGGAGATCCCCCTTCGCGAACTCAACATCGTTCCGGAACGCGGGCGGACGCATGTCATACACGCGCACCTCATGACCGTGCGCCCGCAGGGCATCCACGACGTGGGAGCCGATGAACCCCGAACCGCCGGTAACCAGGATATTCATTGCCGTCTCTCGCCAAGAGTTTAAAGTTCTGAGTGCTGAGTGCTGCGTTCAAGGAAACTTATTCCGAATAAATTTCCATCAACTCGCGAACTCTTGAACTCCCGAACTCATTACCGGTTTCCTGTCTTATCTGAACCTCAGCACTCAGCACTCAGTACTTCGCCTCGTCCCCTTTATAATACAATGGAACGCACCAATGGTTTTTCGCCACCCACTCCGTGTTCGGAAAATCCCCGGCCTTCTTCATTACCGTGTGGCAGGGCAGATCATACACCTTCCCCGTGGATTTTTCCACCGGGTCGAAGACGATATACTTATAGAAGCCCGACACCATCCCGTCCGGAAAACGCACCCGGTTCGGATATTTTCCGTCGAGGCGGGCGCGGGCGTATTCATTTTTCCAGGCGACGATGTCGTCCAGGCGGTCCGCCTGGACGCATCCGATGGCCGCGGTGAACTCGTTCATGCGAAGCCCGTACCCCTCGACGACGTAGTCGAATTTCCCGTAATTCCGGAACTGCCGGGCGAAGGCGGCGAGATCCGCGTGGCGCGTGACAAGCATCCCCCCCTCGCCCGTGGAGATGGTCTTGGTGCCGTAGAACGAATACACCCCCGCGTCGCCCCACGTCCCGGCGCGCCGTCCATGCCAGGCGGCCCCATGGGCATGGGCGCAGTCCTCGAGAAGCACGATGCCCTTCTCCCGGCAGAAGTCGGCGATTTTCTCGATCTCGAAAGCGATATGTCCACCGATATGAACCACCCAGACGGCGGCGGGTTTGTGGCGATCCGCCTGCCGTTTCAGGTCCTCGAACGACAAACATAGATCATCGCGGTTGCAATCCACGAATTCCACCCGCCCCCCCGCCTTGACGACGGAAAGCGGAGTCGCCATGAACGTGTTCGACGGGCACAGAACCGTCTTCCCGCGGATCTTGAAATACTCCAGAGCCGCCAGCGCCGCCCCGCCCCATCCCGAGAAGGCGACGGCGGTTGCGCCCGCGTGGGCGGCCCACTTCTCCTCGAAGAGCGCCGTGTATTTTGCCTCCGTCCACTTGCCGCTGCGGATGATGTCGTCCCAGCACGCATGGAGTTTCGCCGTGTCGGACGTGTCAAACCCGATTGTGAATTTCATGACCTCCCTCCATCGGGGGACACGAACCGATCCCTCCGCTTCGCTCCGGGCTTCCGGTTCATGTCCCCTCTGTATCCACTCCGGTAATCCCCCGCTTTTTCCCGCCCCGCCATCACCCGCCACGCCCCGGCGGCGAGGGCGGCCATCTCCAGGTGGCCGGGAAACGCCATCACCGGGGCGAGAAACCCGACCCGGCGACGTATCGCCGCCCGCAACATCCCGGACCGCGCCATCGCCCCGACCAGAACGATGGCCTGGGGCCTCCGGCCGAGCGCCGCCGCCGCGGCCCCGATGGCCCGGGCGATGCCGCCGGCCATCGCGTCGAAAATCCCCTTCGCCCGACGGTCGCCCCGCCGGATCCGCGCCTGAACTTCCAATAAATTATTCGTCCCGAGGTGGGCGACGAGCCCCCCGCGGCCCGTGATCATTTTCAGGATTTCCCCGCGCGCGCGTTTCCCGGAGAAGCAGAGCCGCGCGAGATCCCCCGCCGGCGCCGTCCCGGCGCGTTCCGGCGAGAAGGGGCCTTCGCCGTCGAGGGCGTTGTTCACCTCCACCACCCGACCCTTCCGGTGGGCCCCGACGGAAATCCCGCCGCCCAGGTGCGCCACCACCAGAAAGCTCCGGGCGTAGGGGATTTTCAATTTGTCGCAGGCCATCCGCGCCGCGGCCTTCTGGGAGAGGGCGTGAAAAACGCTCCGGCGGGGCAGGTCCGGCAACCCCGAGAGGCGCGCCTCGGGGGCCAGTTCGTCCACCACCGGCGGGTCCACCACGAACGCGGGGCATCCCGCCCGGCGGGCGATCCGCGCCGCGATCGGCGCCCCGAGGTTGCACGCGTGTTCCCCCCGGGCGGCCTTCCGAAGATCCCGGAGCATCGCCGCGTTCACCCGGTAAGTCCCCCCGGCGAGCGGCGCGAGCAATCCCCCCCGCCCCGCCACCGCCGCCAGGCGCCCCGGGGGCGCCCCGCGCGCGACAAGATATTTTTCCACAAGTTCCGCCCGCCACCCCTCCTGGTCGGCGATCCGGGGGAACCGGCGGATATCCTCCGCCGGATGATCCAGAACCGTTTCGTCGCGGCGGACGGGGCCGGCGGACTTCCGGCCCGGAATCGCGAACAGGGCGAGTTTGGTGGAGGTCGAGCCGGGATTGATGACCAGAATCAGATTCCGCGTCAGAGAGACGTTTTCTTCCGTCATGAGGGACCCGCCAGGTGGCACGACAACGCCATGGACAAAAGTTTTGTCTCCTCGGAGTCGGAACGGCTGGTGATGACCAGCGGCACCTTGCCGCCGACGCACGTCCCCACCACCTTGGCGTGGGCGAACAGAGTGAGGGATTTGTAGAGGATGTTGCCGCTTTCGAGGTTCGGGACGATCAGAATATCCGCCCGACCGGCGACCGCGCTCCCGGTGGTGCCCTTGGTCGCCGCGGCGGCGGCGCTCACGGCCTCGTCGAGGGCGAGCGGCCCCACGGCCTCGGCCGGCAGTTCCCGGGCCGCGCGCGACGCGACGCGCGACGCGAGGACGGTGGCCGGCTGACCCTCGAACACCCGGTTTGTCGCCGCCAGCAACGCCACCCGCGGCCGCTCCCAGCCCAGGCGCCGCATCACCCCCACCGCGTTCTGGACGACGCGGAACAGACGCTCCTCGTCCGGGGCGATGTTGATGGCCGCGTCGGACACGGCGAAGAGGCGCTCGTACCCCGGGACCTCGAAGAGCCCCACGTGGCTCAAGGGCTGGTCGAGACGGAGCCCGTACTGTTTATCGAAGAACACCCGGAGAAGATCCCCGGTCTGGATGAGCCCTTTCATCAACACATGGGCTCGGCCCGCGGCGATCTCCTCGCAGGCCCGGCGGGCGGCCGCCGTGGGGTCGGGAACGTGCTCGATGGCGAAACGCTCCGGCGCGGCATCGAGGGACCGGAGGAGCCGCTCGATCTCCGGACGGTCGCCGAAGAGGCGCGGCTTCACCAGCCCCTCCGCCTCCGCGACCACAACGGCCTCGAGACACGCGAGTTCCGCCGCCGCGGCCACGGCGAGAGTCCGGGGACGGCCCGCGGATTTCGCCAGACTCAAGAGGCGCGAGGCGTGGACGAACGGCATGAATCCCTCCCTCACCGGATTTTGAAGCACCGTGAATCTATCCGCCGCGCAGGGAAAGGTCAAGGAAGCGTGGGACACGAGTCGATAATCTCAGAAAACTGGAAACCGGAAACTGGAAACCGTGTCGGGAAACCGGGATTCGGGAACCGCAAACAAGAAAAAGATGTCCCCTTAATGTTTTTCCCAACACGCACAGATGCTCGAACTTCCGTGAATGTTCGTCGAATAGGAATCATGAAGTCTGTCGTGGCCAAGGCCGTCAATCACCTGTGCGATGTGGCCATGAACGGCATTCATCGTGAGATTTGGGGTGCAACTGGCGGCGAAACGAAGGTACGAATCGGAATGTTCTTGAATGAGTTGGCGTATGATTTCGTGACTGTCGAAAATGACTCCCGAAGGAATGCCGTCAACGATCGCCTGAACAGCGGGTCGAATGAGATTTTGATCCATGTCGCCTCCTTCAATGATGTTCCCGTGGCCTTTTCCCACCGCGAGAACGTAACGCGGACTCTTGCGTCTCCCCGCGAAACACAAGGGCATATTACTCCTTATAAATAGCAATGCCAAGTGAATACCACCGACAGAATGGTGTTCAGACGGTTTTCCACCGCTTACAATTCCACGATATGGATGCCGAGACCATCGAGGTGGCCCGCCAATTGGGGCAGAACATCCGCCGGCTGCGACGCCAGGCCGGTCTCACCCAGGAGGCGATCGCCCGGAAGTGCCGAATCAACGCCAAGCATTACGGCGAGGTGGAACGGGGGAACCGGAACGTCAGTTTGTCCACCCTGGCCCGGATCGCCAAGGGACTGCGGGTGGAATTCCCGCAGTTGTTCCTTTTCTCGACGCCGGCGGTCCCGTCGGGCGCGGCGCTCGCGGACACGAAACTCCGGGCGCTTCTCGCCCGGGTGGAACCCGACATGAAACCATTTCTCTGGCAGGTGATGGAGGCGGCGGTTCGTTATCGCGCGTGAAGTGTGGAACGCGAGTCGCAGAAAAACGGGAAACTGGAAACTGGAAACGGAAAACCACAGGAGAAGCCATCACATTCCGCGGTCAGTCCGAACCAACCGATTAACTTCCCGACTCCGAGACTCCAAGACCCTGGAACTCCCAGACTCTTTTCCCGGTTTTTCTGCGAGCGACGCTTCAGATCGGATTGATCTCCGCCCTCCGCCGCAGCACCGCCCAGTTCCGGTCCACCTCGGTCTGGATGGCGCGGACGGCGGCGTCGGAGAGCGCGGAGAAACGGCCCTGGGCCTGGAGGTAGTCCTCGACGGGACGCCCCTCGGGCTCCACCGTGATGCGCCACCGCAGACCGTCCTCCACCTCGTAGAGGGGCGCGATGCGGGTGTCCACGGCCAGCCGCGCGAGCTTCACCGTGTCCGCGCTCTGGGTCTTCCACCCGGGCGGGCAGGGGGCGAGAACGTCCAGGAACCGCGACCCGCGGATGTCCCTCGCCTTCTCCGCCTTCGCCCGGAGGTCGTCCAGGAAGGCGATGGAGGCCGTGGCCGCGTAAGGGATGCGGTGGGCCGTGACGATCTCGATGATGTTCTTCTTGGGACGATCCTTGCCGGCCGGGGTGGTCGTCGTCCAGGCGCCGGGCGGGGTGGCGCTCGACCGCTGGATCCCCGTGTTCATGTAGGCCTCGTTGTCGTAACACACATAAAGCAGATCGTCATTCCGTTCGAACGCGCCCGAGAGCGCCTGGAGGCCAATATCATAGGTACCGCCGTCCCCCGCCCACGCCATGACGCGTGTCTTTTTGTCCCCCCGGACGCGCAGGGCGGCGGCGATGCCGCTGGCCACCGCGGCGGAGGCCGCGAAGAGCGTATTCACCGTCGGAACGGCCAGAGACGCGTAAGGGAACTGCCCCGCGAGAATGGCCCAGCAGCACGCGGGGATGACGAGCACCGTCTCCGGCCCCATCGCCCGGAGAACGTGCCGCATGGCCAGCGCCGCCCCGCACCCCGGGCAGGCGACGCCCCCCGGAAAGTAGTATTCCGTCTCGTCCAGCCGCTCCTTCATGGCGGCCCCGCTCGGATGCCGGCGCTCGTGCAGGTTCCCATTCATGGCTTAAGCCCCACCCAGGTTCCCCGCGGCGCCGCGCGCCCGGCGCGGGCGGCGGCCAGGATTTCCGCGAGAACCGCCGGGGTGATGTCCCGCCCGCCGAGCCCCGCGATATAACCGGCCACCCGCGGCCGCCGCTTCTCCGGCAGGTCGTAGAGCGCCGCGCGGGTCTCCGCCGCGAGGATGCCGCCGGCGCCGAACGAATTGTCGCGGTCCAGGACGGCGATCGTCCGCGCCCCGGCGCACACCCGGCGGAGTTCCTCCGCGGGAAACGGCCGGAAGAGGCGCAACCGCACGAGCCCGGCCTTGCGGCCCCGGCGGCGCTGGTCATCAATCACCTCGCGTGCCGTGGAGGCCGCGGACCCGACGGCCAGAAGCAGCACATCCGCGTCCTCCGCGCGATAGGGGTCCACGATGCCGTACCGCCGCCCGAACCGCCGCCCGAAGTCGCGATCCACGCGCGCGGCGACGTTCAGAATTTTCCGGCTGGCCTCCTCGAGGAGCCAGCGATGCTCCATGTAATGATCGGGCATGACGAGCGGGGCGAAGAAACGCGGATGGCGCGTGTCCACCTTCACCTTCGGCCGCCAGGGCGGGAGAAACCCGTCCGCCGCCGCGCTCGACGGGATGGCCACCCCCTCGGAGGTGTGGGAAAGCGAAAACGCGTCGAGGACCACCATGACCGGGACGAGGACCTCCTCCGCGATGCGGAACGCCTGGAGGACCGTGTCGAGAACCTCCTGGTTGCTTTCGCAGTAGAACTGGGCCCAGCCCGTGTCGCGCTGGGACAGGGAGTCCGTGTGGTCCGTCCAGATGTTCCAGCCCGGCCCCATGGCGCGGCTCACGTTCGCCAGGACGATCGGCAGGCGCATCCCCGCCGCCCAGTGAAGGACCTCGTGCATATAGGCCAGGCCGTGGGAGCTCGTCGCCGTAAACGACCGCGCCCCGGCCAGCGCCGACCCCACCAGGCAGCTCATCGCGGAATGCTCGCTTTCCACCTTGATGAATTCCGCGGCGAGTTCCCCCGAGGCGCACATCTCGCTCAGTTTTTCCACGATGCTCGTCTGCGGCGTGATGGGATAGGCGCTCACCACCTGGACGCGGGCCAGACGCACCGCGTGGGCGACGGCGCTGTTGCCGGTGATGACCCTCATGTCCTCGTGTTTCGCGCGCCGGGGCCGTGTCATGCGCGCCTCCCGGCGGTCCCGCGCGGCGCGGCGGCGCGGCCCTCGCGGATCATCGTGATCGCCCCGCGCGGGCACTCCTCCGCGCAGAGGCCGCAGCCTTTGCAGTGAGCGAGATCGATCTCGTACGCGCCGTCCTTCGTGTGGCGGATGATGCCCTCCGGGCAGAACACAAAACAATTATCGCAACGGACGCACACCCCGCAGTGAAGGCACCGCCGGGCCTCGGCCACGGCCGCGTCGCGGTCGTATCCCCGATGGACCTCGTCGAAGGAATGAACGGCCTCCGCGAACCCGAGGCGCCCCGCCGCGACGCGTTCGAGGCGCGGGAAATGGTCATATTTAATGCTGGTCCGGTCGGCGGTCTCAGACGTCCGCGGCGCGGCGCGCGCCTTTTCGAGACGCTCCACCGCGAAACTCATGGGCGCGTGATCGAGCGCCTCCACCGCGGCCTCCCACGGCGTCCCGGAAAGGTATTTCTCGAAGAGCCACGCGGCGACACGCCCGCTGCCGACGGCGTTGGCCACCATCTTCTTCGCGGTCGTGAGGTCGCCCCCGGCGAAGACCCCGGCGGCCATGCGCCCGGTTTCCTCCTCGATGAACGTCCCCCCGCCCCCGAGGACATAGCCGCCGGGCAGGAACGACAAATCGGCGTCCTCGCCCGTCGCCAGAAGCACCCTATCCGCCGGGAATTCGAGGAAGTCGTCCTTCACCGGGACGGGCCGGCGCCGGCCGCTCTCGTCGGGATCCCCCAGGCGGCACCTCTGGACGCGCACCGCCGCGGCGTGACGGCCGTTTCCGAGGACCTCGACGGGCTGGACCAGGAAATGGAACTCCACCCCCTCGCGTTCCGCCTCGGCGATCTCCTCGGGGATCGCCGGCATCTCGCCGCGCGTCCGCCGGTAGAGGACCACGGCGTGGCTGCGCAAACGCAGGGCGGCCCGCGCGCAGTCCATCGCGGTGTTGCCGCCGCCGATGACCACCGTGTGGCGGCTCGGGCGGATGCGCTCCTTGTAATTCAGCCGCCGCAGGAACGAGAGCCCCCCCTCCACCCCGCGGAGTTCCTCCCCCGGGATGCCGAGGCGCTTCTCGCGATGATAGCCGCAGGCGACGAAAATCCCCTTGTAGGCCGCGCGGAGATCGCGGAATGAAATGTCCTTGCCGATGGCGACCCCGAGGCGGAGTTCCACCCCGGCCTCCGCGATCTTGGCCACTTCGCGGGCGAGGAGGTCCTTGGGCAGGCGGTAGGCCGGGATGCCCGTGCGCAGCACCCCGCCGGCCTCCGGCTCCCGATCGAATACCGTGACCACCACCCCGCGCCGGGCGAGGTGCCAGGCGCAGGCGAGTCCCGCCGGCCCCGCGCCGATCACCGCCACGCGACCCTTGAAACGCCGGGGCGCGGGTTTCCCGGACGGCAACCCCGCCCCCTCGTCCCCGAGGAACCGTTCGACGGAATGAATGGCCACCGCCCCGCCGTGCTCGGCGCGGTTGCAGGCGCTCTCGCACGGATGGTAGCAGACGCGCCCGCAGACGGCCGGGAACGGGTTGTCCTCGCGGATCATCCTCACGGCGGCCTCGTCGCGCCCGGCGGCGAGAAGCCCCATCCACCCCTCGATGTTTTCCCCCGCCGGACAGCGCGGGAGGCACGGGGGCGTCTTGTCCTCGAAGACGGGGCGGACGTTCCGCCAGGCGCCCGTCGGACAGGCGAGCGTGGTCGCCCCCGGCGACGACACGGAGGTATGCGGCATGTCCTTCGCGCCCTTGAAATGAACGGGCTTCGCCGCGGCGGCGCGGAGGGCCGGGTTATAGCGTTTCGGTGAAATCATGAGCCTGTTTCGCGGCCAGCACGTTTTCCGCGGCCTTCACGGGAACCGATTCCCGGATGGCGGCGAGAACGGATTCGAGTGTCACGAGGCCCGTCGCCCGGGCGAAGGCCCCGAGGATGGCCGTGTTCACGATGGGAATGGACTCCGAGCCGAGGCGGTTCATCGCCGCGATGGTCGCGGCGTCCACCACGGCCAGGCGATAACCCTTGGGCACCTCGGACGGACGTTCCTTGATGTTCCAGTTCACCACGATCCATCCCCGTTTTTTCAGGCCGCTTGTCGGCGAACCGGTTTCGATCAGGTGATGGTCCAGAACGATGACGTGGTCCGGGGCGTCAATCTGGCACCGCAGGCGGATGGGCTTGTCGTCGTACCGGACATAGGCCGCCACCGGCGCCCCGCGGCGTTCCATCCCGAACGCGGGGAAACTCTGGACGTACCGCCCCTCCCGGAAAAGCGCCCCGGCCAGGACCTGGGCGGCCACCACCGCTCCCTGCCCCCCGCGTCCGTGAATGCGGATCTCGATCACGCGGCCTCCCCGTTTCCGACCGGCCTTATCCGTATGTTACGATGGTTGAGGACGGTGTCAATATGAAGAAGTCAGCGAGTCTGGAGTCGGGGAGTCTCGGAGTCGAAAAACGGAGGGGAAAGAAAAGTGCTGAGTTCTGGACGTGAGTCCCCCGTTGGGGGACAACGTCCCCCTCACGGGGAGTGCTGGGTGCTGAGTTGCCGATAAAACAGGAAATCGGGAACCGCAAGGGTGGCATTCAGCGTTCTGCGTTCAGCCAGAAAAATCGGAAACAGGAGACGGGAAACTGAAGACCGAAGGTTGGAGACTGAAAACTCAAGTCCAACCCGGATGAAATGTTGGTTGCCGGATGAGGACGCGGGTATAATGGCGGCAGGAATGAAAATCAACGGACTTATCGCCATGCATAATGAGAAAGTGTTCCTATCAGTCATCTGTCTCGCGATGATCACCGGTTGTTCCTTATGGGAAGATGGCGGTGGGGGAACAACACACCTCCCTCCCAAAGTCATTTATGCAGGGCAACCGACGACATTGGAACTACGCACTTCCGTGTGGGGTTACGAACGGACCACCATTGAGAATCGTTTTGCCGAAATGCATTGTCATTATCGCTTGTCCGGAGAAGCGAAATATATTGAAGCCCCTTTTGTTTTCCTTCGAAAGGAAAAGGGAGAAGGGGTATATACCTGTACCTTGCCTCCTTTTACCAAGGTGGGCGGCAAGGTTGAGTATTATATCGATATGAAATTCGATGGGGTTTATAGCCAGCGTGGAACCGAGGCGGAGACTTCCATCCCCATCGTCAAAAACGAGCATAATGATGTGGAGCCGAAACCCGAACTTCAAAATCCGGATACAAAATCCCCTTCAACGGAACACGGCAAGGAAAAGCGCCGCCTTCCATGCCTCCCGAAGGCAACGGGAATCCGGGGGGAAACAAGGAGAAGACGATAAGATTCGTCACCGGAATCTTGGAAGAAAACAAATCCGGAGGCGACTAAGGCCGCGACGCCGGAGTTTGCCCGGAAGGGCATCATCACTTTTCTTTAGACGAATAACGAACGACGCGATCAACGCCGTCACTCCTCGGCGGCGTGTCAAGAGGGATGAAGAAACCCCTGAAAGACGCCTATTTCTTCGGCTCCACGGCACCCCCGGCGATCGCCTTGGCGAAGTCGGCCTTGAGGGATCGCACAATATCCGTCTCGAAACAGGTGAATCCCCCGCTGTCGTCCACGCCGACGATGGTGTCCCGCAGGACGAATTTGTGTTCCGCCTGACGGAGATACGGACCGGCGACAACACCCACCAGAATGACGGTCATCGCATAGAGCAACACGAGCCGCCGCCCCACCGCCGCGCGGTCACACCCGCGCCGGACCAAAAGTCCCATGACACCGAGCACCGCCCCCGCCAGGATGAACACCTCGATCATGAACCGCCCCGGCGCGAGTCCATGCTCCCGTCCGGAAAACGGCAGAAACCGGGAGTAGACGAAATACAGGCCCATCGGCAAAACCACGGCCAGCCCCAGAACACGGACGATTTCGCCGAACGAGGGCATGCCCCACACTCCCTCCGCGCCAGTGCGGCGAATCGCCGCCAGAACAAACATAACCACCGCGATCGCCAGAACGAGGCACAGGAAAACGCACAGCGCCACCTGCTCCGCCAGGACGTATTCCTTCCACCGGGACGCGGCCAGCGCCTCGTCATCCAGGGTCACCTTGCCGAACCGGGAAACCCCCGGCACCACCATCTTGGCCAGAATCCCCCCGTGTTCCATCACCTTTTGCGAAAATGTGTCCGCACGCCCGGAGTCGAGCGGGGGCAAAAGCACCGCCACCACCGCATCCGACTGTTTTCGGACCTCCGCCGCCTTGTCGGCCAGCCCCAGTTCCTCGTAGACAGGGGCGCACTCCTGGCCGGCGATTTTGAACATCATCCCCGCGGTTCCCGTCTCGATCAGGGTAAAGGCGTCGTTTCCGAGTCCAACCGCGAGGGGCCGCCACAGATCAAGGACGGCCGCCGCCTCGTCCTTCTTCCCCTCCGCCGCCAGGAGCCGCGCGTACGCCGGAATCGCGTATGCCGTGTTCCGGTACGTCAGGAACCGCGGAACGGGCGACGCGGCCGCGACCGACAGCCGGATCATCTGCCCCCGGAACGTGTCCACCTCCGGCAGGGCCGCCAGACGTTCGGCGAGCATCTCCCGGACATACTTCCGGAAGACGGATTTTCCCGGCACCTTCTTCAACTCCGCCATGCCGAGATCCAGAAGCGCCCGATCCTTGACGGTCACCGTGAATTTTTTGGTTTTCGCATCCTCCCGAACCTCCACCGCCCGGGAAACGAGTTCCGCCCCGAGGCGCGCCGGGTAAGCGCCGTTGTCCGGATCGAGCGTTTCTCCCTGGCGGATCTCCTTTTCGAAAAGCGCCAGATCGGGCTTGACGGAAGCGAGACCCTGCGCCAGGCACGCAATGTAGTTCCCGAAATAGACCTTGTTCGTGGGATTTTTCTCCCAGATCGCCCGCTGGCGGGCCGCCGCGGTCGGCCGGGACGTGTCCCCTTCCAACAGAAACATCTTGTCCGGGGAAACGATCCGGCGGGCCTCGCCCTCGGGGACCGGCGCGTCCGAATGGAAGAGCGCCCACACCATGTACCGGGCGGAATAGAATTGAGACACCACCCCCGCGAACACCACCACGGCCGCGAGAAGAAATCCCCACGGCGCGATGCGGGCCAACCCGGGTTCACCCGTTGCGGCGGACGATCCCGATCCGGCAATTTTTTCATTCGATTCCATGCGCGGCCCCCTTTGTTACTTCACACGGTTTGCCAATGCCATTAAATCCCTTGTGCGAAGACTTGTCAAAGACATTGCCCGTCGCATTTCCGTCAGAATCCCTCCTGCGCGATTTTCCAGACAGTAGGGGCGCAGCATGCTGCGCCCCTACGGGAAACCGATATCCGGCAATGGGAACCGACAGGCCGTGGTTTGATGCCTGCCCATGTGGGGGCGGGTTTGAAACCCGCCCCTACGGAATTGACGAACGGGGCATTCTGTGATAAGAGTATCCGCATGAGCACCGCCGCAACCGTCACGGAACTCTGGCGCCGCGGATATTCGCTCCTCCCCGCCCCCCGCGAGGTGCGCCTGGCGGAAGGCGATGTGACGGTGGACGACCAATGGACCCTGGCGGAGGACGGGCCGTCCGACCCGGCGGCCAGGGACATCCTCGCCGCGGGACTGGCCGAAGAAACGGGACGTCCCCCGGCGCAATCGCCCGCCGCCCGCGCCCGCGTCATCACGCTTTCCATCCGGCCGGGCGCCGTCCAAACCGGCGCCTGCCCGGAAATTGACCGCCAGGGATACCGCCTGGAGATCGGCCCCGAACGGATTATTATAAATGGCAACGCCGCGCCGGGATTGTTCTACGGCGCCGTGACGCTCCGGCATCTCCTCCGGCGCGCCCCGGAAGGGCGGGGAGCACAACTGCCCGCCGGCGTCATCACCGACTGGCCCGACCGGGAATTGCGCATCCTCCACTACGACACCAAGCACCACCAGGAACGCCTCGCGGCGGTCCTCGACCTCATCACCCGCGCGGCGCTCTTCAAGGCGAACGCCGTGGCCTGGGAGATCGAGGACAAGTTCGCCTACCGCGGCCATCCGGAGATCGGCGCGCCGGGGGCCTTCACCGCCGACGAACTCCGCGCGATCACCGCCCACGCCCTCCGGCATCATGTGGAAATCATCCCCATCGTCCAGGGGCCGAGCCACCTCGCCTTCGTCCTGAAACACCCGGCGTTCGCCCCTCTGCGGGAGGATCCCGCCAATAATTATATGCTCTGCCCGTCGAAGGAGGCGAGTTACCAACTCCTCTTTTCGATGTACGACGAACTCATCGCGGCCACGCCGGGAGCGCGGTTCTTCCACGTGGGGACGGACGAGCCCTACTTCCTCGGCGACGGCGAAATCTGCGGATGCCGCGCCCGGCGCGAGGCGATCGGCCGCGGGGGAATGATGGCCGAATTCATCGCGCGCTGCGCGGGGCATCTCGCCTCCCGAGGACGCCGGGTGCTGTGCTGGGGGGAATCGCCGATGACCGCCCGCGACGTGCCGCGCCTCCCTCCCGGCATCATCAACGCGGTGTTCCAAAACGAGGCGATGGGCCGGGCCTACCGCGAACGGGGCATCCGCGAATTGAATTATTGCCCCACCCAGGGCGCGCGGCCGATCTTCCCGGAATATTTCCTTCCCCCGCACCCCGCGGAGGGCGGCGTTACCCACGTCCGCAACCTTCACGAAACCCTCTGCCACGGACCGGCATGCGCCTTCGATCCCCAGGGGGTGATCATCGGCGCCTGGGACGATTCGGGACTGCATCTCGAAACGTTCTGGCTGGGGTGGGCGCTCGGCGCGGCGTGGGGATGGAATCCCGCGTCGCCGGCGCCCGACGAGGCCGCGGCCGCCTTCCACAGGATATTCCACGGCCCCGAGGTTTCGGGCATGACGGGAATCTACCGGGGCCTCGACGAACTGGCGCGTTTTTGGACCCACGCGTGGGACACGGCGCCGTCGCGCCGCGGCCCGTCCTACCCCGGCCGGTCCCACTTGCGGTATGACGCGACGCTGGAGATCCCCCGGGTTCCGGACCCCGACACGCTCGACAACCGGCCCTTCTTCCGAAAACGGTACGCGCCGCTCCTGGAAAAATCCCGGGAGGCCGCCGCCCGTCTGGCTGCCGTCACGGAATCCCTTCTGGAGAACATCCCCCGCGCCAGACGGAATCAATACGCCATGGAGGTGTTCCTGACCCTCGCCGCGGTGGTCGGGGATTTTCTAAAATTGCTCGAGGCGCTCGAGGGAATGGAGGCCGCGCTCGACGCCGCCCGCGAGGACGCCCTGCGCGCCAAACGGTCGGACGCCCCCCGGCGTCTGGAGGAGGCCGCGGGAATCGCGCGCCGGTACGTCGAAAACCGGGAGGCGATGTTCCGGGATCTCGTCGCCGTCTGGGAGAAAACCCGCCTCCCCAAGGGGGGATCGGCCGGCGGAAAGCCTTTCGTCCACATCATGGACGACACCAAGGACCACCTCGCGGACCGGACGCCGGACCTGGGCTACATCATCCAACCCTCGCGCGACCTCCATCTTGAAAATTGGGCCGCGGAGATCCTGCGCGTGGCCGGGGAATACCGGAAACGGCATCCGGACACCGTAGAATAACCACACCACGGGAACACGGAATTGCCACTGAAACACGGAAGGGTGGCGGTGCGTTCAAACGTTGAATAACGGATGAAATGGCGAACGCCGAATTCGGAAAAATCACACCACGAAAACACGAAATCACCCCGAAAACACGAAAAAGAAGTTCGGGAGTTCAGGAGTTCGAGAGTTGAAGAGTTGTTGACGGGCGCGTTGAGTTGCCTCGATGCGGCGAGAACGATACGGCGGATTTCGATTAGCCCGTTCGCGCGGTCACCGCAAATTCCAGCCGCCGGGCGTCCTTCTTTTCTTGAACATTTCTCTCGTCTCTTTTTTCATCACAAGAACAATCGTGGCGATCCCGAATACTGCGATCAGAACTGATGGGACGAAGAGAGCGACATTGAAGGAAAACATTTCAGGGAATCGGATCATGAGCATGCAAATAGAAAGCGATGTGAAAATGAAGTAGGCGCAGAGAAAAATAATGAGCGGACGGAAACGGAAAGCAATCACCGCCGCGCCGATCCCCAGAGCAAGGACCACATTCTGCATCCAGAAGACTGAGCCACCAAACAGATGCAGGACAGACCACCGCGGATCGGCGCCAAAGGGATTCATAATGTGGGCGCATGACATGGCCGCAACAAATGGAACACTGATGCCGAAAAGAAGCGCTATCAGAATCCACAGACCGCCAAGGACTCGGACCTTTGTTTTGGTCACATGCATCCGATGTCCTGCACAAGGCCAATCTATATGTTCGAGTCTTTTATGCGTTTCCTGAATATGGATCCTATTCCCCCGCTTATGGGTGTCAATCGCTTTTCCGGATTCGACATTCGGCACTCGGCATTCGAAATTCCATTCCGCCCGCTCAGCACTCCGCACTCCGTACTCAGCACTTTCACGAACCGGTATGCCGGATGTCCTCCCCCTTCACCATGAAAACCACGTCCTCGGCGATGTTCACGGCGTGGTCGGCGATGCGTTCGACGGCCCGCGCCACGAGAATCAACCCAAGCGCCCGCCCGGTGCTCCGGGGATCCGCCATCATGTGCGTCAGGAGTTCCCGGAAAATCTGATCGTTGAGTTGATCCACCTCGTCGTCCTTCCGGATGACCGCCATCGCCTTCTCCGGCGAACCCGTCAGGAAGACCTCGAGCGCCTCGTGCACCATCCGCGCGGCCGTCCGGGCCATCCGCGGCAGGTCGAGGAGCGGCTTTAGGGGCGGCTCCTCCAGGAGTTTCAGCGTTTCGTAACTGTGGCACATGGTCACCACCTGGTCCCCGACGCGTTCGAGTTCCGCGTTGATGCGCGTGGCCATCATGATGAGGCGCAGGTTCGACGCGACCGGCGTGTAAACGGTGATGAGCCGCACGGCCTCGTCGTCAATCCGCCTCTGGAACTGGTCCATGCGTTCCTCCTCCGCCATGATGGCCGGCAGGAGCGACCGATCGCGGTCCATAAGCGCCGCGATGGCCTTCTCGATCATCCCCTCGGCCGCGGCCCCCATGGCCACGAGATCCCGCTTCAATGTGGCGAGTTCCTCGTCAAATCGTACCGGCATATGTCCTCCTCCCCGCGCCTTCCGGCGCACCCCCGCTCATCCGTAACGACCTTCGACGTACGCCTCCGTCCGCTTGTCGCGCGGACGCAAAAAGAGATCCGCCGTAACCCCGTGTTCGACGAGAACCCCGTTCAGCATGAACGCGCACTCGTCGCTCACCCGCCGGGCCTGGGCCATGTTGTGGGTGACGATTAGTATGGTGAAGCGCTTCCGCAGCACCGCGAGAAGTTCCTCCACCGCCGCCGTCCCCTCCGCGTCGAGGGCCGAGCAGGGCTCGTCCATGAGAAGAACCTCGGGCGCCAGCGGCAGGAGGCGCGCGATGCAGAGTTTTTGCTGTTGTTCGAGGGAAAGCCCGATGGCCCGCTCGCCCAGGCGATCCTTCACGTCTTCCCAGAGAAACACCTCCCGCAGGGCCTTCTCCACCGCCTCCGCCGCGCTCCCCCGGGAAAACGCCCCGCCGTGGATCCGCAACCCGAACACGACATTTTCATAAATGGAAAGCGGCAGGGGATTGGGCCTCTGGAACACCATCCCGACGGACTTGCGGAGTTCAATCAGGGAAACGTCCGGGTCGTAGATGTTCTTTCCCAGGATCCGAATTCCCCCCGCCACGCGCACCCCGGCGTACCGCTCGTTCATCCGGTTGAAACACCGGAGGAGCGTCGTCTTCCCGCACCCGGAGGGACCGATGAGCGCCGTAATCCGCCGGGAACCGATGCGCGCCGTGACGTCGTGAAGCGCCTGGAACGACCCGTACCAGAGCGAGAGGGCGTCCGTCTCGATACCGAAGTCCGTCGCGTGTTCCGCCATGACGCTCATCCGAAAAGTCCGTGCACGTAATCGTGCGTGATCCGGTTCCCGGGATCGTCCGAGAAAATCACCCCGGTCCGGCCCACCTGGACGACCTCCCCTTTGTTCATAAAGCACGTGACATCCCCGAGACGCCGGGCCTGCTGTACCAGATTCGTGACGAGCACAATCGTCATCCGCGCCTTAAGCCCCACGAGAACGTCCTCGATCCGCATGGTGGTCACGGGATCGATGGCGATGGAGAATTCGTCCAGGCACAGGATCTCGGGGTCGTGGGAAAGCGCCCTCGCGATGGTGAGCCGCTGTTGCTGACCGCCGGAGAGGAGCGTCCCGAGGGACGTCATCCGGTCCTTCACCTCGTCCCAGAGGGCGGCCTGGCGCAGGCACCGTTCCACGATCTCATCCAGCGCCGCGCGGTTGCCCAGGCCCGCCATCCGCGGGGCGTAGGCGACGTTGTCGTAGACGGACAGCGGCAGCCCCACCGGCAGCGGGAACACCATCCCGATCCGCCGGCGCAGGTCGCAGGCGTCGCGCGTCGCCATGACATCCCGTCCGTCAATGGCCACCGTCCCCTCCATCTTCGCCCCCGGGATCAATTCAACGGTGCGGTTCATACACTTGAGCAGGGTCGTCTTCCCGGAGTTCGCCGGCCCGATCACGGCGAAGATGGAATTCCGGCGGATGTCAAGATTCACCCCGTGGAGCGCCGGCCTCGCGCCGTACCGGACGGCGAGATTCCGGATCTCGATCTTGTTTTCCGCTCCGGTCACCATTTCTTTTTCCCGCGCAGGCGCGTCCGGAGGACGATCGCCGCGCTGTTGAACACCAGCACGAACCCCACCAGCACCACCGCCGTGCCGTACATCATCGGCTCGGGGACGCCGGGGACCTGCGTCGAAAGCGTGTGGAGGTGATACGACAATGCCATGCACTGGTCGGTGGGCTTGTAGGGCAGGATCACCCCCGCCTCCACCGCCTTGTAGAACACCGCCCCCGTGAAGAGGATGGGCGCGGTCTCCCCGGCCGCCCGGCAGACCTCGAGGATGAGTCCCGTGAGAATCCCCCCGATGGAATTGGGAAGGACGATGGAACGGATGACCTGCCAGCGGGTGGCCCCGAGGTTCCAGCAGGCCTCCCGGAACGTCATCGGAACCGCCGCGAGCGCCTCCTTTGTCGCGACGATGATGACGGGCAGCGTCATGATGGCCAGCGTCAGAGACGCCGCGAGGATGGACTTGCCCAGACCCGCGAACATCACGAAAGCCCCCACGCCGAAGAGGGAATGCACGATGCTGGGCACGCCGGCCAGATTCATCACCGCGAGGTTTACCGCGCGGGTGAACCAATTGTACCGGGCGAATTCATTGAGATAAATTCCGGCGAGAATCCCGATGGGAGCGGAGACGATCAGCGAAAACACCACGAGATAAATCGTCCCCGCCAGCGCCGGCCAGATGCCCCCCGCGCGCATGCCGTCGGCGGGAATCCCCGCGACAAATCCCCAGGACAGCGCCGGGACCGCGCGAACCACGAGGTAGGCGAGGATGACCGCCAGTGGAATCAGGATGATGACGGCCATCGCGCCGAACGCGGCGGCGGCGACCTTCTGGACCCGGAGTTTCCGGCGAACGGCCTCCGTGGCGGTGAACCGCGTCGCGGCCGGCGGAATCGTTTTTTCGGCGGTATCGTTCATTTCCGGTTCCGGATGCCCTTGATGATGAAATCGGCCGCCAGGTTGATGACGAACGTGATGACAAACAGAACGATCCCGATGACAAAAAGCGCCTGGTAGTGCCAGGCCTCCGGGGGATGCATCCCGCCCGGGCCGGCCCCGATGCGCGGGGCCTCGCCCAGTTCCGCCGCGATGGTGGCGGTGAGCGTCTGGGCCGACTGGAGGACGTGCAGGAACGGGAATTCGCCGCTCATCGGAATGTTCACCGAATTGCCGGTCGCCATGAGGACCGCCATGGTCTCGCCCACGGCGCGGCCCACCCCGAGAAGGACGGCGGCGAGAAGCCCGCTTTTGGCCGCCGGGAAAATCACCTTGTACACCATCTGCCAGCGCGTCGCCCCGAGGGCCTCGGCCGCCTCCCGGTAGCCGTCCGGAACGGCGCGGATGGCGTCCTCGGAGATCGAAACAATCACCGGCACGCTCATGAGACCCACCACGATTCCGGCGTTCAAGACATTCACCCCCACCGACGCGCCCGTGAGATGCACAATCAGGGGGTTCATCACCATGATCCCGATGAACCCCCACACCACGGAGGGGATGGCCGCGAGGAACTCCACCGTGATCTTGAGAATCTCCCGCGTCCGGCGGCCGCAGAATTCCGCGATGAACACCGCCGTCCCGAGACCAAACGGCACCGCGAACAGCATGGCGAGCATGGTCACGCTTCCCGTACCGGCGAGCAGCGCGAGAATTCCGAATCGCTTGTTCGTCTCCGAGGTCGGGTACCACTCGGGGCTGAAGAAAAACCCCTTCATGGAGAAGGCCTCCCGGAAGAAGGGATACCCCTCCCGGAAGATGAAAAAGAAGATGCCGAAGACAAATAATATGGCGCTCACCCCGCACAGGGTGATGAGCGCCACGATGGTCCGCTCGCTCGCGTTCCGGAAGAATCGGCGCAGGCGGGAGGGACTCGGGAGCGGCCGGGGCGCGGCCGCCGGGTCATCCGTTCCGCCGCCGGAAATGACGCGATCCGGGCCCATCGTCTTATCCACTCCAAACCACACGTTTCCGCTTTCGATGCCGTGCCTCGTGACCCGTGGCCCGTGACCCGCGGGAAAAACCGTTTATGGTGAACATCCCATCGTTAACTCAGCACCCAGCACTCAGCACTATTTCTCCATTTTCTTCCCTATAGGCACATACCCCGCCCGTTCCACGATCGCCTGCCCCGCCGGGGAACGCACCCAGTCAATATAGGCCTTCACCGCCCCCGTCGGCTCCCCCAGGGTGTAGAAATACAGCGCCCGGGAGAGCGGATACTTTTTCGCAAGCACGTTTTCGAGCGTGGGCATGACGGCCGGCGCCCCCTTCTTCGCCGCGACGGGAACGAACTTCACCGCGTCCGTCTTGTAGCCCATCCCGCTGTAGCCAACGGCGCCCGGGGTGTGGCCGACGAGCTCCACCACGTCCTTGGAACCGGACATGCTCTGCATCCCCATCCGGAAATCCTTTTTCGCCAGGACGTGCTCCCGGAAATAGGCGTAGGTGCCGGAACTGTTCTGACGGCTCACCGCCACGATAGTGTCGTTGCCGGGAAGCGTCACCCCGAGATGCGACCACTTCGTGACCGGACCGTTCTCCACGTAGATGCCGGCGAGATCCTCCATGGCGAGTTCCGCCACCGGATTGTCCTTGTGGGCGTAAATGGCGATGGCGTCGTACCCCACGATGAATTCCACCGGATCCTTCCCGGTGTTCGCCCTGGTCTGGGCCTTCTCCGCCGCCGTCATGTCGCGGCTGGCGTTGCAGATGGTGACAAGCCCCTTGACCAGGCCGTTGATGCCCACCCCCGACCCGCCGCCCGAAACCTCCACGGACACCCCCGGCGCGACCTTCCGGTATTCCTCCGCCCACATCTGGGCCAGGTTCACCATGGTGTCCGAGCCGCAGTTCTGGATGACCGCTTTCCCAGCCGGCGCCGGCGTCGCGCCGCCGTCGGGCGACTTGCCGCAACCGGCGAGCGCCAGCACCGACATGATTATGGCTGTCTTTCCGATCGTGTTCATGGACGTCCCTCCAAAATGATTCCCCAACTGCCCACATGGTACACGGCTTTCGTTAGGATTTCGTTAGGGAATTGCGAAAATACCATCAGACCGCGGGGACGCGAAAGATCCACCGCTTCCCCGGAAATACCGAAAGGAGCGGAAATCAGTCCCGGGAAGGATAATCCTCACCGCGAACGATGGTCGCGCGATTCGGATCGCCAATCCCGTCATCGCTTCCCGCCCCATGACGCACAATACGCCCTTCAACTAAATACACAACATCCTCAGCGATGTTCGTGGCGTGATCCGCGATCCGCTCCAGATGATGCGAGATGGACAACCGGTGGATGTTGGCATCCAGACTCTCCGGGTTGCTGCGGATACCCTCCCGCACCGCCGTGTATGTCTCCCGGTTCATTGCATCCACTTCGTCATCGGACACGCACACTTCGCGTGCAAGCCGGGGATCGAGTTCAACCAGCGAATCGATGCTCTTCCGCAACATAGCCTGCGCCTTCCGGGCCATATCAACAAATTCCATGGGAATATCCATCCCGCTGATCCGATCCAGAAATATCGCCCGCTCGGCGATATTTACCGCAAGGTCGCCAATCCGCTCAAGGTCATTGTTCATCTTGAGAATCGCCACCAGAAACCGGAGATCCGTGGCGACCGGCTGATGAAGGGCGAGGATTTTCAGCACCGATTCCTCCACCTCGATCTCGCGATGATCAATCTCGGCGTCATCGGCAATGACCTTCCGGGCCAGCGCCGGGTCGCGACGCTCCACGGCGCTCACGGCACGGGAAACACTCTCCGAAACAACAGCGGCAAGCGTCAGAATCATTTTCTTGAGCGCCTCAATCTCTCTGCGCAGGTGCTCCGACATGACATTCCTCCCGCAGGTTATCCAAACCGCCCGGTGATGTAGTCCTCGGTTTTCCGGTTCCGGGGCTTCGTGAAGACCGTCTTGGTGTCACCGAACTCTTCCAGATTGCCCAACAGCATGAACCCGGTGAAATCGGACACCCGCGCCGCCTGCTGCATATTGTGGGTCACGATGACGATCGTCAATTCATTTTTCAGGTTGACGAGTAGCTCCTCGATCCGGGCGGTCGCGATCGGATCGAGGGCGGAACAGGGCTCGTCCAGCAGCAGCACCCGGGGCCGGACGGCCAGCGCCCGGGCGATGCAGAGCCGCTGCTGCTGCCCCCCCGACAGGTTGAGCGCGGAATCGGCGAGCTTGTCCTTCACCTCGTCCCAGAGCGCCGCGTGCCGGAGGCTCTCCTCGACGCGCTCCGCCAGCACCCCCCGGTCCCGGATCCCGTTCAGCAGAAGGCCGGACGCGACGTTCCGGTAAATCGTCATGGTGGGAAACGGGTTTGGCCGCTGGAACACCATGCCGACCATCCGCCGGAGCCGCACGGGGTCCATCCGCAGGATGTCCTCCCCGTCCAGCAGAACCCGCCCCCGGCAGGCCGCCCCGGGAATCACCTCGTGCATCCGGTTGAAGCACCGGATGAGGGTGGATTTCCCGCAACCGGAGGGCCCGATGATCGCCGTGATGCGGTTGCGCGGAATGCTCATCCGGATGTCCCGGATGACGTCCGTGCCGCCGTAGCCGGCCGAAAGGCCGTCCGCGACGATGACCGGCTCAACGGGCATCTCCGTCGTGTCGCCGGGGTCCGGCTGACCGGCGGGAAGAAACGGCTCCATGACCATTGCGGTGCTCTCCATGACTAGTGCGCCCCCCGGGCCCTCCCCAATCCCATGATCGCCCGCGCGATGACGTTGGACATCATGACCACCAAAATGAGGATGAACGCCGCCGCCCAGGCCATGCGGTGCCATTCGTCGTAGGGAGAGATGGCGTACGTGAAGATGGCCAGGGGCAGCGTGGCGATGGGCTCGAACAGGCCGCGATCCCAGAACTGGTTTCCGAACGCCGTGAACAGCAGCGGCGCGGTTTCCCCCGCGACCCGCGACACCGACAGGATCACCCCCGTCAGGATGCCCTTGGCGGCCGCGGGCAGGACCACCCGGAGGATGGTCTTCCACCGCGGAATCCCAAGCGCCAGCGCCGCCTCCCGCACGGAATCCGGCACCAGGCGGATGAACTCCTCCGTGGTCCGGAGCACGATCGGGATCAGGATGACCGCCAGCGCCACCGCTCCCGAGAAGGCGCTGAACTTCCGCATGGGCAGCACCACCAGCACATAGGCGAAGATTCCGATCACAATCGAGGGAAGGCCGTTCAGGATGTCCGCGGCATACCGGATGGAAAAACCCGCCCAGGTCCCGGTCCCGAACTCCGCGAGGTAAATCCCCCCCAGAATCCCGACGGGAACACCCATCAGGGCCGCGAGCCCCACCACCTTGACGGACCCCAGGATGGCGTTGGCGATACCGCCCCCCGTCTCCCCGACCGGCGCGGGAAGGCGCGTCAGGAACGCCCCGTTGACGGAGGAGATGCCGTTCACGAACAGATAGCCGAGGATAAGCAACAGAAAACCGACGGAAATGGCGGCGCAACACCCCGCCAGAGAGAACATGATCCGGCTTTTCATCCTGCGCCAGGCGTATCCGTCCCCGCTCATCGCCCCGCCCCCTCCCGGATCGTGAACCGGTAGACAATCAGCCGCCCCGCCCCGTTGACCACGACCCCCAACGCAAACAGGCACAAGCCGATGTAAATCAACGCGTGCAGGTGAACGTCGCCGGTCGCCTCGGCGAACTCGTTGGCGATGACCGCCGCCATGGAATAGGCCGGATCGAGCAGCGACGCGGATATATTGGGGGTGTTGCCGATCACCATGGTCACAGCCATGGTCTCCCCGAGGGCGCGGCCTAGGGCGAGGAGGATCGCCGCGAATATCCCCGACCGCGCGCAGGGAAGGGACACCTGCCGGACCATTTCCCACCGGGTGGCGCCGAGCGCGAGACTCGCCTCCTTGAGCGGACGCGGCACGGCCAGCAGCACCTCCCGCGAGACCGAGGTGATGTAGGGAAGAATCATGACCGCGAGAATAATGCCCGCCGTGAGCATGCCGACCCCGTAGGGTTCCCCCCGGAACAGCGGAAGAAACCCGATCCGGGCCGTCAGGAACGGCTCGACCGCCCGGACGGCCGGCACCAGAAGGAATATCCCCATGAGGCCGATGATGACGCTCGGCACGGCCGCCAGGAGTTCAATCATGAAACTGACCGCCCCGGACACCCGGGACGGCGCCAGTTCCACCAGGAAGACGGCGGATCCCACCCCCAGGGGAATGGCCAGCAGCAACGCGATCGCGGACGAAACGATCGTGCCGTAGATGAACGGCAGCGCGCCGAACTGCTCCTGGACGGGATCCCACGTGGAGGTCCACAGAAACGATAATCCGAATTTTTCAATCGCGAGATGAGACCCCGCCACCAGCTTCCACGCGATGATCCCCGCCAGCGCGACAACCCCCAGTCCGAAGAAGAGCACGATCCGGCGGAACGCCCGGTCCCCCGCTCGCTCGATCGATGTCCGGCCTCCCCCGTCCCGCTGGAACCGCCACCCGGGGAGCCGCCCGGGGGCGTCCGCCGCCGCCGGGAAAGGGAAAAACCGCGGCAGGCGCACCCGTCGCCGGATCCCGCATCGCAAGATGCCTGTCCTGCCGCGGTTTCCCATTTCACATCCCTCCGATCCGGTCCCGCGTCACTCGATGCGGGATACCGTCTTGGCCACCATGTCCCGGACATTCTCCGGAAGCGGGGCATACCCCAGTTCGGGAGCGATCTTCTGCCCATCCTCCAGCATCCACCGCAGGAATCCCTTCAACAGCGTTCCCTTGCCACCGGCATTTTTCTCGTACACCAGCAGCCAGGTGTATGTCGAGATGGGATAGGTGTTCTCCCCGGGTGCGTCCACGATGGACACCCGGTAGTCGGCGGGCATCGTCTTGGCGGCGCCGGCCGCGGCGGCCGTGACCCCTTCCTCGCTCCCCTTGACGAATTTGCCGGCCCGGTTCCGAACCGCCGCGTAGCTCAATGAATTCTGCTTCGCGTAAATGAGCTCCACATACCCGATGGCGTTGGGGGTCTGCTTCACAAGACCCGCCACGCCCTCATTGCCTTTGCCGCCCAGCCCGCACGGCCACTTGACCGAGTTCCCGCAGCCGACCCGCGATTTCCACGCCGGGCTCACCTTCGACAGGTAGTCCGTGAAGCAGAAACTCGTCCCCGACCCGTCCGCCCGGTGCACCACCGTGATGGGCAGGGAGGGGATTTCAACGTCGGGATTCAGCCGGCCGATCGCGGCGTCGTCCCAGGACTTGATTTTCCCGAGGAAGATATCCGCCAGCACCTCCCCGGTGAGGTTGAGCTCGTTCACCCCCTTGAGATTGAAGATCGGCACCACCGCCCCGAGCACCGTGGGAATGTGGAGGATCTTCCCATCCACCTTGAACAGGGCCTTGTCGTCCATGGGCCCGTCCGTCGCGCCGAAATCCACCGTCCGAGCGGTGATCTGCCGGATGCCGCCCCCGGATCCGATCGACTGGTAGTTGATCTCGACACCCGTGTTGACCTTGCCGTACTCGCTGAACCACTTCGAGTAGATGGGGTAAGGGAACGACGCCCCCGCCCCGCTCAGCACTTCCTTGGCCTGCCCTGCGGCGGCCGCGCCCAGCGCGATCGCCCCCGTCAACACCGCCGTCAGAATCGTTCTCATTTCCCTCCTCCTTTCCCCGGACGGGGATTAGAAATTCACCTGCATATCCAGCTGGAGCCGATCAATATCGTCCTTGCTCGGCGACAGCGTCTCCTCCACCACCTCCGTCATGAAATACTTGATCTTGAGTTGGAGCCATGTCCGCGGGCTGTAGGCCACCCAGAGAATATGCCCCTCCCGGTTCGTCCCGCCGTCGCCGAAGTCCGAGTCGGAGACATCCGCCACCGTGCAGTCGGTCTCGGCATGTTTGTAGAAATAGGCCGCCTCCCAGCTCCTGTCCTTCGCGCCGGCCTTCCCGACAATCAAACCCGTCTGATAGCCGGTGTCTTCCTTGAGGCTCTGCTCCAGGGCATTCAGATTCTTCACATAGGTCCCCTGCAATGAAAATGGGATATCGTTGAAGTACCGGGCCAACTCGAGATCCCACTGCATGACGTTGAACTCGTTATCCAGAACGCCGGCCGTCGTCCGCCGGTTGCCCTCGTTCGTCGCGTTCTGCGAGAAAGTGCCGTCGCGTTCATTGATCCAGGAGTGGATCGAACCGGCCAGTCTCAACCGCAACTCCGCGGGCAGTTTCACCTCCGCGCCGATCTGCTCGCTGAAGAGCCACTGCTCCTGGGTCGACCCGGAGTCCTCATCCGCCACCATCTGCAGCATCGTCCCGAACAAGCGGACGTTCGCCGCCGCCAGCAGATATTCGGCGCTCTCGGCCATTCCCATGGGATTGAAATCCCCGTCCCACACGAGATCGGCCGAATAGGGCATCCAGAACGGGTTTTTCATCCGTCCCACGCTCAGGGAGATGCCGTCCCTCGGCTTCCAATTCACGTACGCCAGATCGATCCAGATCGCGGGCTGGCTGGCCAGGTTGTCAAAACTCTGGTTCGTGGACACTTGCTCCCCGGTCCCGGACGCAAGCTGAAAACCGAGCAGGACGTTGTCCGGAAGCGTGTATTCCGCCCCGTACCGCAGGCGGTAACGCAACCGCTGCCGGTCCAGCTGCCCCTGATTGTAGTCCTTGAAAAAACTCTCCCCGCGCATCCGGATATCCCCCTTCAGTTTGAGCCCTTCCAGCCAGTCGTTCGGCTTGAACTCAAGGGCGGATGCGGCGGACATCCCCCACCCGCCGAACAACGCCGCCACGGCCATCACACCGGAAACCATTTTGTTTCTCATCTCAATTCTCCTGTTGCGAATGGACAATTCCCGTTTTCTCTCCGTCCCGCCCGACACCGACCCCGCCGACCGGCCCGCCCGCATCACCCCCTTTCGTGTTCGCGTTTCCCATCCACCCCATTCCACCCCGCGCCCGTCAGGACGCGGTTACCGTCGCGTTAGAATTCCATGAAATGTTCATGACGCCACCTCCACGCGGTTGCGACCGCTCCGCTTGGCCTCGTACAGGCACCGGTCGGCCTCGGTGATCATGTCCAAGGGCGCCGAAAACTCTCCGCCCCACTTGCACACCCCCGCCGAAACGGTCACCCGAAACAGGACTCCCTCATGCATGAAGGCGATGTGGCGGAGATCCCGGCAGACCTGCTCGGCGAGAATGACCGCCGCGCGGGTCCCCCGGCCGGGCAGGAGCGCGGAAAACTCCTCCCCGCCGTACCGCGCCGGGGTGTCGCCGGGCCGGGTGCGATCGCGGAGAATCCGCCCGAAGCGCCGGAGCACCTCGTCGCCCGCGGCGTGCCCGAACCGGTCATTGACGGACTTGAAATGATCCAGGTCGAAGAAGACGAGCGCGAGAAGCCCGCCGAAACGCCCCGCCCGGCGGAACTCCGCCTCCAGCGCCCGGTCGAAATATCCCCGGGTGAAAACACCGGTCAGCGCATCCCGGGCCGATTCGGCCTCCGCGCGCTCCGCCCGGTCTTCGGCGTGGGCCAGGAGCCGGCGGGACGCCTCCAGGAGATCCGTCTGGCTCACCAGCCCCGCGAACCGCCCGTCCGGCCCGGCCACCATCAGATGATGGACGTGCTCGTGCCGCACCTGTTCGATGGCCCGATGGATGCTCATCTTCGGATCCACCATGACGGCCGGGATCGCCGCCTCCCGCACCGGCACCTCGAGCGGCATTCCCCGGCTCACCCGGTCGAGAATCAGCTGATCCGTCACCATCCCCGCGAGGCGAAATCCCTCCAGCACCGGCAGGCAGCCGATGCGGTAGCGGCTCATCAGTCGGCAGGCCTGCGCGAGCGTTTCATGCCCCTCAACCGTGAGCACCGAACGCGAGAGGTGATACCCCACGGTGGACGGGTCGCGTCCCGCCCCCCCGCGGCGATCCGCCGCCGGCAGGTGCCGCCGCAGACGATTGACCGGAATGGGTGACGCGTGATTCATCATCCCCATTGAACCCGGGCCGCGTCAGAAAATGATGAGGAGACGGTCAGAATATGGTGAATTCGGAGGAACCGCCCCGTGCGCCCGCGCCTGGCCGGCGCCGGCCCGCCCCGGCTCCGGGTGTCTGCGTCCTAACTAAAGACTAACACACACCTGACAATCCCCAAACGCCCGATGTGTAGGATGAATCGGCAGGAAGGGGGGTCGCCATGGAAGTCGCCGTCGTCACGTTCCTCATCATCCTGTTCGCGGTCATCTACGACCTGTCGAACGGGTGGAACGACGCCTCGAACGCCATCGCGACCGTGGTGGGGACGCGGGTGCTCACCCCGGCGAAGGCGGTGGTGTTCGGCGTCGTCCTGAATTTCATCGGAGCCCTGTTCAGCTCGGAAGTGGCCCGGACGGTGGGCCATGAAATCGCCGATCCGTCACTCATCACCCAGACGACATTCCTGGCGGCGGTGATCGTGGCGCCGGTCTGGATCACCTGGTGTACCTTGAAGGGGCTTCCCATCAGCTGCTCGCATTCGCTGCTGGGCGGACTCGTGGGCTCGGTGCTGGCGTCGGCGGGCCCGGAGGCCCTGCGGGGGGCGGGGCTCAAGAAAATCCTGTTCGGCGTGTTCGTCTCCCCCGTGGCCGGATTCATCCTGGGATTCATCCTCGTGGTGGTCGTGGCGCGGCTGTTTCACCGGATCCACTTGCGGACCGGCACGTTCCTCTTCGGCAAGCTGCAGCTGGTGTCGGCCGGGGCGATGGCGTTCGCCCACGGCACGGGAGACGCCCAGAAGGCGATGGGCATCATCACGGGATCGCTGCTGGCGGGCGGGTATGTCGGCCTCGGCCCCGACGGCCGGATGGAGATCCCGTTCTGGGTGCGGCTGCTCTGCGCGGGGGCCATGGCGATCGGGACGGCCGTGGGCGGCTGGGCCGTCATGCGGACGCTGGGATCGAAACTGACGCACCTGCGGACCTACCAGGGGTTCGCCGCGGAAACGGCGGCCTCCGCGACCATCCTGGCCAACACCCTGGCCGGGGTGCCCTTGAGCACCACCCACTCCATCACCGGCGCCGTGATCGGCGTGGGCGCCGCCCATCGCGCCCGGGCCGTGAAGTGGGGCATCGGCGGCAAGATCGTGAACGCCTGGTTTTTCACCTTCCCCGTCTGCATCGCGGGCGGGGCGGCGGCGAACTGGCTCCTCCGGGCGGTCGGGTTGCATTGAGTCACACGGGACTTTCGATCCGCCGGGTCAATCCCGCCGTGTGCGAAAATATCGGGCAAGAAGACAAATCCCGATCACAAGGGCAATGAAACCCACCAATGCCGCCCCAACCACAAACCCCCAATACAACCCGGGACCGCGCTCCGGCGACGCAAAACCTCCGCTTCTGAAGTTTAAACGACCCTTGACGAACGTATGCAACGATGCGGCAATCGCCAACCCGCCCCAAAGCAGGCAGAATCCAAAACCCGCCCAAGCCTGCTGGCGCGATAACGGAAATTTCGACGAAGCGTCGGTGGAGGCCGGCATACGCTCCCAATCCCCCCGCCTCTTCCAATCCGGATTGCCGCTCTTATACAACGTGAACACACGGACAATCTCCTCAGCGGAAAAACAGTGTTTTGAGCGATAATGATGCTGCAGGTCATCCTCTTGATACTCCATGTCAAACCCAACATCTCGATCGCCGCTGGCCTGAACGTAATTCATATCCGTTGCGCCCAGAATCAAAAATGCCTCGCCCTTCTTGGCATCCAACGAGAACACCGCCGTGCGAATATCCGTTTCCGACGGGTTCTTTATGGTTTTTTGACCGCAAATATCCAACTCGAACGCCCCAACCTTTCGCTCAAATCGGTTCGTCCCGTCAATCTTCAACTTCCCGAGAAACGACCATGAAACAACCAATTGTCCGCACTGAGGGCAATCCAACAACATTCCCCATTTGCCTCCGCCCAGAACCCTGCTTTTCGCTCCACAATCCGGGCAACCGAAATACAACTTTCCGAACGCAAAGACAATTCCCAAAACAGCCCCCCAGACTCCAAGAATGACCATCAAGGCAATCGCGACAACGGAAACAACTCGAAGCCAAAGAACCTCATCGAAAAACATTCCTATGACTACGGGCAAGATGAGAATCGAAGCCATCCGGCAGATCGCAAGCCATGTTCTGGCGTTCATCATTTTTCTGTCCTACATGAAACAATTGACGGGAAAGTGGTTTGATTTAACACTTCTCCAACTCCGCCGTCGTGCCGCCCCCTGCCCGCCCCGCCTCCGTCGGCAGATGCAGCGAGAAGGTGCTGCCCTTCCCCGGCTCGCTTTCGACCGAGATCCGTCCGCCGTGGACTTCGACGATGTGCTTGACGATGGCAAGCCCGAGCCCCGTGCCCCCGAGGGTGCGGCTCCGGGCCTTGTCCACCCGGTAGAACCGCTCGAAGAGTCGTCCGATGTGCTCCGCCGGGATGCCGCACCCCTCGTCCCGGACGCGAATCACCGCCCCGCCTCCGTCGCGTTCCACCATCACCGTCACGGGGCGGCCCGGCTCGCTGTACTTGATGGCGTTGTCAACCAAATTAATCAGCGCCTGCTCCAGAAGGGGCCCGTTGGCGGACGCGGCGATCTCTCCGTCGGAATACACCGTCACCGCGATCCCCTTCGCATCGGCCTTGGACCGGCAGACATCCGCCGCCGCCGCCGCGACGGCGCCGAGCGCCACCGTCTCCCGGGGCAGGGACCGGCCTTCCTCCCGATCGAGATCCGCCAACACCAGCAGATCTTCAATAATTGCATTCAACCGGTCGGCGTGCTTCAGGGCGATCTCCAGAAATTTGCGCGCCTCCGCCGGGGAAGGCGGGGGATCGGCGAGCAGGGTTTCCACATAGCCGCGGACGGCGGTGATGGGCGTTTTGAGTTCATGAGAGACGTTGGCAACGAAGTCCCGGCGGACGGTTTCCAGCCGCTCGATCGTCGCCAGCCGCCCCTCGAGATCCGCCGCCAGGCGGTTCATCACCTCCGCCAGACACCCCACCTCGTCCGTGTCCGGCACGGGGAGCCGCGCCGCGAGATCCCCGGCGGCCAGGCGCTCCGCACCCCGGCGCAGTTCCTCGAGGGGCCTTGCGAGACGCCGCGACATCCAGAAGGCGGCCCCGACAGCGATCACCGCGATGACGAGCACCCCCGCCGCCACGTGGGCGTCCAGGGCGCGCAGACCCTCCCGGAGAAAACTCACCGGGACCGCCGCCCGGACGGCCGCCCCCCCCGCCGCCGGCACAGCGACATAGAGCATGGCCTTCCGGAATGACCCGCTCGTGCGCCGGGAAACACCGGTCCGTCCGGCCAACGCCTCGCGCACCTCAGGCCGGTTGGCGTGGTTGTCGAGATGGGACGGATCCTCATCCGAATCGCCGGCGACCCGCCCATCGGCGAGAATCACCGTGAACCGGGTGGCCGTGGCCGCGCCGAGCGACCGGCAGAGCCCAGCCACCTCCGCCGCGTCGGCAAGACGCGCCCCCGCCGCCGCCGCGAACACCCGCGCCCGGGCCTCGAGATCCGCCGTCATCTGCTCGAGGTAGAACCGGTGCATGGCACGGGTGGCCGCCCACCCCGCCGCGAGCAGCGCCGCCAGCACCACCAGCAGCACCGACGGGAACATCTGCCAAAGGATGCGTTTACGCGCCATACACCGCGAAAACACGAAATGAGATCACGAAATCAACACCGCGGAAACACGAAATCTGGTTTTGAATTCGACATCCGAAAATTCGTCACTCGAAATTTCATTCGACTCTTCGACTCCAAGACTCCTAGACTCCTAGACTCCCAGACTCTCCGACCAGCGGGCGCGGCATGCCGCGCCCCTACTCTTTAAACCGGTACCCCACCCCCCGCACCGTCTCGACGCAGGCCCCGGAGGCCCCGAGTTTTTTCCGAAGCCCCACCACCTGGACGTCCACCGCGCGCGCCGTGACCGCGCAATCGGTCCCGCGCACCGCCTCCACGATGCGGTCCCGGGTGTACACCCACCCCGGCCGACGGGCGAGCATCTGCAGCAGCCGGAATTCCGTCGCCGTGAGTTCGGTGGGTTTCCCCTTCACCCGCACCTCGTGTCGCCCGGGATGAATCACGATGTCCCCGATTTTCAGGACCGCGTCCTCACCGGGAACGTCGCGGCCGCGCCGCCGCAGCACCGCCCGGACGCGGGCCACAAGCACCTTCACGCCGAAGGGCTTGGTGATGTAGTCCGCCGCGCCGAGTTCGAGACCCGCCACGATATCGGATTCCGCCCCCTTGGCCGTCACCATGACCACCGGAACGGCGGCGGTGGCCGGGTCCGCCTGCAATTCCCGGCAGACCGCGAGTCCGTCCATGCCGGGAAGCATGAGGTCCAGCAGAACCAGATCCGGCGTTTTTGAACGGGCGAGCGCAAGCCCCTGCTCCCCCGTATCCGCCGTGAGGAGGGCGTACCCCTCCCGCTTGAGGTTGTACGCCATGAGTTCGAGGATGTCCGCCTCGTCCTCGACGATGAGAATCATTTCGCGCGGCATGAGCCCCCGCCCGAGACCTCGGTGGACACCCCCGACGCGATCTTGCGGTATTCCTCCGCCCACATCTGGGCAAGATTCACCATGGTGTCCAATCCGCAGTTCTGAATGACCTCCTTCTTCGGGGAAGCCCCGGCGCCCCCCGTCGGCGCCCCGCCGCCGTCGGACGATTTTCCGCAGCCGGCCAGCACAACCACCGCCAAAATCCCCGCCGCCGTTTTCACGATTGCGTTCATGGTCAGGATTCCGTCAGGGTCTCGCGAGAAACCCGCCAATTCCGGAAATGCCCCCGTTACCATTCTATCCCTCGCCAACCGAGACCGCCAGAAATTACCTGCATATCCACCACCTTCCTTCCGAAGCAAACTCCTTGACGCCCCGGAAGGGAGCGGAATACAATGCCCGGAGGAGCACATGCGATGTCCTCCACGAACTTCCTGAAATCCGCTCTCGCCGCGCTGGTTGTCGCGTTGGCGCCCGGGTCATGGCCCCTCCGTGCCGCCGCCGGGGAGCCGCCCAACCTCGTCGCCAACGGCGACTTTTCCCAGGTAACCGACGGCAAACCGGACACGTGGGCCGCTTCGGGGAACCCCCGGGACGTGACTCAGACGCTCGAAGTCGTCAAGGACGCCGACGGCAAGCCCTGCGCGAAGATCTCCTGCACCCGGTTCGAGAAGCGCGGCTCCGATAGCCATGCCATGCTCGCCCAGGTCGGCGCGGTCAACCTGGTCAAGGGCCGGACCTACGCGTTCTCCTGCCGGGCGCGCGCCGAAAACCTCAAGAGCCGCACCGTCCGCGTGGCCTTGAGCGAGACCAAGTCCTGGAGCCCCACAGGCCTATTCGAGGAACTGCCCGTCGGCGGCGCGTGGCGCAGTTACCATCGCGTCTTCACCGCGACGCAGGACGTCGGCCCCACCGGGCGCCTGCAAATCTGGTTCACCGAGACCGGCACGTTCTTCACCACCGACATCCGCATCGTCGAGTACCCGGCGCAGGACGTCGCGTTCACCGACCTCGTGCCTCCGGCCGGCGGGAAGAACCTGGCGCCCAACGGTTCGTTCGAGGTCGGCGCCGCGGGCTGGGACTCCATCGGCGCCGGCGCGGGCTGGGGCAACCTGAGCCGCCTGCACGGGAATGTCGAAACCGCCGGCGGCGCCCACGGCCGGAGTTTCCTGCGCATCCCGCTCGGCGGCGACGACACGCCGGTCCTCGGCTTCGACTACTTCGAACCGGTGGTGCGGCGCGAACTGCGGCCGCTGGCCGCCAGCCGCGGCTGGATTCGGCTTGAAAAAGGCCAGCCCCACACCCTCTCCTGCCAGATGCGCGCCAGCGAAGACGGCGTCCCGGCGGTCCTCGGCATCCAGGGGCAGGAGCCGGCCGGCGGCGCGCGGCAATACCGCCAGGCGATCAAGCTCACCAAGGCGTGGAAACTCTATTCGGTGACCTTCCGCCCGGAGCAGCGCTTCGGTTACGTCTTCGCCGGCCCGGACCTCACCGAGGAACGCTCCGTCTCCGTGGACGTTGACGCGGTCCAACTCGAAAAGGGCGACACGGCCACCGGCTTCGAGCCCCGCACGCCGGTCGAGTTCGCCATTGAGCCCTCACAGCCGGCGGGGATATTCGTCGAGGGCCCGCCGGCGGCGCTACGGCTCGTGGCCGCAAACCACGGCGTCGGCGCCGCGCCGCTCAAGGTCGGCTTCACGGTGACCGACTACGCGGACACGCCGGCGCCATTGCCGGAGCAGGCGCTTGCCGTGCCGGCCGGCGCAATCGCCCGGGGCGAGATCGTCCTTCCCGCCGACTGGAGGGGTTACTACCGCATCCGCGCGACGGCCGGGAATGCCGGGGCGGGCGAGTCCGCCGACCTGCGCATCGCCATCGTCCCCGCGCGCACGGCCAATGACTCCGTCCTCGGCATCAACCACGCCTTCACCACGCCGCACCTGATCGACCTTGCCGCCAAGGCCGGCGTGACCTGGTACCGCGACTGGTCGCTCAAGTGGCAGCACATCGAGCCGGAGAAGGGCCGGTTCCGTTGGGAAGTCGGCGACCGGCAGATCGCCCGCGTCTTGAAACAGGGCGCGCGGGTCCTGCCGCTCCTGCCGCCGTTTCCCTCGGCGGACTGGTCCAGCGAGGCCCCGGCATCGCTCCACGTCACCACGGAATACCCGGGCAACCGCATGAAACAGGCCTTCGCGCCCAGAGACTCCAGGGAACTGGCCGGATTCGTCGAGGCGGCCGTCGGCCGCTACAAGGACCGCGTCCACGTCTGGGAGTTCCTCAACGAACCGGTCTACACGACCTATGCCCTGCCGGCCCGCGAGGTCGCGCCCGGGGGCCGGCGCTACGAGGCGGCCGACTACGCCGCGCTCCTGGCGGTCGCTGCGACGGCCATGAAGAAGGCCGACCCGGACTGCACGGTCATCGGCGGCATCGGCGGCGGGCCCGACGATCTCACCCGCGAGGTTATCGCCGCCGGCGCGCTGAAAAACCTCGACATCTTCAACCTGCACATCTACCCCGGCGCGCGCGCCCCCGAGAGTTTCGCCGGCGAGACCGATCAACTGCTCGCGCGGATGGACGCCGCCGGCGGGCGCAGGCCCATCTGGATCACCGAGTTCTCGTATTACGGAACGGACGACCTGCCGCGCAAGCCCTTCGTCCCGCGGCCCAACAACTGGGCCGAGCAGAGGCTCCTGGACGGCGAGCGCCAGTGCGCCGACTACACCGTGCGCTTTTTCGCGGTGATGCTCGCGCGCGGGGCCGGGAAGATTTTCCTCCACTCGGGCGCCAGCGGCCGGGTCAATGAGCCCAACCTCGAATGCGCGCTTTTCGGCGGTGGCGGCGCGCCGCGCAAACTCTTCCCGGCGCTGGCCGTGATGACCGGACTGCTCGGACCCGCCCCCCGGCCGGCCGGCGAAACGACGTTCGGGGAGTCCGGCCGCGGCGTCGCCTTTGAGACCGGCAGCCGTTCCGTGCTGATGCTTTGGAAGGAAGACGAGGAAGCCGCCGGCGGGAACGTCAACGCGCCGGCGCAACCCGGTATCACCTGGCTCGACCTCATGGAGCGTCCTCTCGCCGCGCCGGTGAGTCTCTCCTCTTCACCGGTTTATTTGGTCGCCCCGCCGGGCAAGGCCCGGGAGATGCTCGACGCACTACAACGTGGCGGGAAGGCGAAATGACAAAACGGTTAAAAATTCCCGGATTTTGGGGGAACTTTCGCGTCCTCTCGGGACATAATAGTGTGACATAGTTAGAATTTTAGTTCGTTGCCTAAAGAAAAATGCAAACATTGACGGATGGTGAGGTTTTGAGGAAGTTCGTCTCCGAGCGGTCGGAGGAGGCTTTCACCGAGATCGCCCGACGGCACGGCGGGATGGTGTTTGGGGTTTGCCGCCGGTCTCTTCCGAATCACGAGGACGCGGAAGATGCCGCACAGGCGGTTTTCCTCCTGCTGGCGAAAAAGGCGGCGGGTTTGCCGAACCGGGAGGCGGTTGCCGGGTGGCTTTACCGGGCGGCCCAGATGGTGTCATTGGAAAAACGAAGGCGGGATATTCGCCGGAGGGAGATTGAAAGGAAGACGGTCGCCATGAAGAATCAGGAATGCGAATCGGCCTCGTGGGAACGCGTCCGGGAGGAACTGGACGCGGCGATTTCCGGCCTTCCCAAAGTCCAGCGGGAGGCGGTGGTGATGGCGTATCTGGAGGGAATGTCGCAGGAGGGCGTGGCGCGGGAACTGGCCGTTCCCCTGGGAACGGTGAAAAGCCGCTTGAGCCGCGGGCTGGAGCATCTCCGGGAAAAATTGCTCCGGCGGGGCGTGGTTCTTCCCGCGGCGGCGCTGGGCGCGATGTTGATTGAGAAAAGCGCCTCGGCGGCCGCTCCGGCGCTCGTCGCGAAACTCGCGGCGGCAGGAGCGTTTTCCGCGCCGGGGGCGGGCGCGGTTGCGATCAGTTCAAAAAATATCCTTCTGATGGAGGCGGTAATGAAAACGATGATATGGGCCAAAGTGAAAGTGGCGGCGGCGGTGCTGGCGGGTGTTGTGGCGGCGGGCGTCGGCGGGGTTACGGCCGTGCGGAGCATGGCGGCGGTGGAGATGGCCAAGCCCACGGCGGCCGAGGCCGGCACGACTGTCCTCGAGGCGAAAAGCTACTGGCGCTTCTTCGGCGTGCGCGGCCCCGGCGTAGTCCCCCTGGATCTCCTGAAGGCGGCCAAGCCCGAGGCCACCGCTCCCGCGATCCTGGCGGAAGCGTGCATCAGTAGCTATCCAGACAACACGGAAACCCCCCCGCCGTCGGCCCACTGGGCCAAGTCCGACTTCGACGATTCCGCCTGGCCGCGCGCGGCTGGCCCCTTCCCCGGCGGGATGCGGGGCCACGCCGGCAGTTGGCGCCTCCGCAGTTGGGGGCTGGTCTGCCTGCGGGGCAAGTTCGCGGTCCAGGACCCGGCCGCGGTGAAGAAGCTGACCCTGACCATGAAGTACGCCGGCGGGGTGGCCGTCCATCTCAACGGCAGAGAGGTCTATCGCCAGGACCTGCCGGCAGGCGAGATCGGGCCTGAGGTCCCAGCCCTGCCCTATCCCCAGGAGGCCTACGTTGACGCCCAAGGCAAGATTCTGCCTGTCTTGGGCTTGATCAAGGCGGAAGACGACAAAGACCGGGTAGCCAAGCGCGACTCGCGGGAGGTCAAGCCCATCGCCCTGCCGGTGCAGGGCTTGCTCAAAGGCATGAACGTCCTGGCGGTGGAGGTTCACCGCGCTGCATTCCGTCCTGAGGCGCTCTTGCCGGCCTACACGGACGTGGCCGGAGGATCTTCAATGCTGCCTCGTCAGTGGCCGCACATCGGCCTGAACTCGCTGCGCTTGGCCGCCGACGCCGCGCCGGGCGCCATCGAGCCGAACCTGGCCAGGCCCAAGGGCCTGCAGGTTTGGAACGAGGACCCGCACCGGGAGTTCAACGACGCCGAGTACAGCGATTGCGAGAAGCAACCTCGGCCCATCCGGCTGGTCGGTGCGCGGAACGGCTTTTACTCGGGGCTGGTCGTGGCCGGCTCCGACGCGCCCATCGAGGGACTGAAGGCCACGGTCAGCGAACTCAAGGGCGCCGGGACCATCCCGGCGGCCGACATCCGGGTGCGCTACGCCCAACTCTCCAGCGTCGACCGGCTGTACGACGGTCCTCTCTTCACGGCCCTGGAAGATAAGCCGCCGGCCAAGGTCGAGCTCGGCCCCAACAAGGGCGCCGTCCAGCCGGTGTGGGTCACGGTGAAAACGCCCAGGGACGCCCCGGCCGGCAAGTACCAGGGCACCCTGGAGGTCTCGGCCGCCGGCGCCGCGGCCGTCAAGGTCCCCGTGGATCTGGAGATCGTGGACTGGACGGTGCCCGACCCCACCGCCTATCGCCAATTTATGAGTGTCTACGAGTCCCCGGAGTCCGTGGCCATGCAATACGACGTGCCCCTGTGGAGCGAGGAGCACTGGAAGCGGCTGGAGAAGTCCGTCGAGCTCCTCGGCTACTTCGGCAACAATTTTATGTCCGTGCCCCTGGCCTGCCGCACAGAACTCGGCAACGACGAGAGCATGGTGACCTGGGTGAAGAAGGCCGACGGCTCCTACGACTACGACTTCACGACCTTCGACCGCTACCTGGACCTGATGACCAAGTACTGCAAGATCAAGATCGTTTCCTGCATGGCCATTTATGAATGTGCCTGGGTTGATAGGGACGCGACCAAGCATCCGTTTTCGGTGACCGTGGTGGATCCGGCCACCAAGAAGCGCGAGATGGTCGAGATGCCGCAATACGCGACGGAAGGGATGAAAAAACAATGGAAGATGCTTCTGGAAGAGATCCAGGCGCGGCTCAAGAAGAAGGGGTTGGAAGGGGCGATGGTTCTGAGTTCGGCCATTTACGGATGTCACGAGAGCGTGCAGAAATTCTTCAAAGAGATCGCGCCCGGGGTGCTCTGGCACAGCGGCCTGCACGGCCGCCCCACGCCCGGGAGCTTCGCCGGTGGGTACAGGTACTCGGAGTGGGTCTATGTACCTCACCCCCTGCCGGCGAAGTTGCCCCTTACCCCGCGCTACCCCAATGACGGCAAGGGCCTGATCTGCATCATGATGCCGCGGTTCTATGACCCCGACCAGCCGCCGATCTCCATGCGCTCCTTGGCCGAGAGGTCCTACCTCCTGGGCGACAGCGGCGCCGGCCGGATCCTCTTGGACTACTGGCCGGTGTGGGGCGACAAGACGAAAAGACGACACATCTTTGACCGCTGGCCCGGATGGACGTCCCACACGATTTTCCCTCACCTCGTAGAGCTTTCCGTGCCGGGCAAGGAGGGGGCGGTCAGCACCCCCAAGATCGAGGCGCTGCGCGAGGGGTTGCAGGAAACCGAGGCGCGCTTCTTCATCGAGGACGCCCTGACCGCCAAGAAGGTGGGCGGGGAGCTCGCCGAGCGGTGCCAGAAGATCCTCGACTCGCGCGTCGTGTTCTGCCGGATCACCCACCCCACTGGGGACCAGCTCACCGCCATCGGGCAGTGGCCGGCGCGCGCCGAGGAGGTTTACCGCCTGGCCGCGGAGGTGGCCGGGAAGATCGGAGGCAATTAGATGTGAAATCGGGCAAGCAGCCGGCAGGATGTTGCAGAAACGGAGGAAACGTGATGAGATCGATAGTACGGACAACGATGAGGCCCGTTGCGGGTACGATGGCGATGGTCGCGACGATGAGGACGGTTGCGGTTGCCGGCGCCGTGGCGATTGTCGCACTGGCCGGACAGGTAGCGGCCGCCGCCGAGGCTTCACCCGACGTGAAACTGCTCCACGGCTTCGAGCTTGATGAGATTGTCGGAAACGCCTCCCGGGATCCGTCTGGCGGCAAGGACTGGAGGTTCATCGGCAAACTCTGGGAGGGTGGCGACGTCAAGAGCGGCTGGCGCGTCAAGGATCATATTGACGAACTCAAGTTGCCGGCGGATTACGACGGGCCGGTGAGCGTCTACTACGACGGCGGTTCCCGCGACGGCCCCGTGATCCATCTTTACCACACCGGCGCCACCCAGGGCAAGTATTCCAAGCGGGCCACTTTCACGAGCTGGAAATATGTGCAGGGCTATTCCGCCGGCCAAGCCATGGGCCTGATGGCCCAGCCGGTGCCTGGGACGAGCTACCATGGCATCAAGGACTGGTTCTACCAGCGCGAGGGCAACTTCTTCGACTCTGCCCTGGAGAGCCGCCACACGATTCACGACTGGACGGGCTACGAGCGTCTGCGCGTTGATTTTTACAGCGAGGGCGCGCCCGCGGTGGTGGCCATCCGGGTCTTCGACGGCAGTGGCCCCAGGATCGGTGCCCACATCCTCGGCCTGCGCACCGCCCTGGCCGTCTACAATCTTCCCAAGGACAAGCAGGTCACCTGCGAGTTTCCTCTGGCCGAGATGGCTCGCGCCGCGGAACTCGATCTCGCCAAGATCACTGGCTTCATCCTGCGCGTCAACGGCTACGAGGGCGAGGCCAGGCTTTACTTCGACAACATCCGGCTGGTGAAGAAGGATGCCGCCGAAAAAGACACCACGTATCCGGTTATCAAAATGGAAGGCGAGGCCAAACCTTTCGCCCGGCCTGTCATCTACAATCCGGTCAAGCGCGACGCGGAGAAGATGAAGCCTGTGCGGGGAAAGGTCGAGAAGGTGGGGCCGGTCACCGTTTTCACGGGGCAAACGGGTTGGAACGCCGTGGAGACGGCGTTCGGAGGATCGGGAGGAACTTACTTCCAGAGCATGAGGCGAGGCTGCGTGGCCTGGGACGACAATCGGCTTCTGGTTGCCTTTGGAACGCGCGGGGTGACGGCGGCGGCCAGTTTTGACGGTGGAAAGACCTGGGGCGGCATTATGCCGGACGAGAAGAAGCCCACCTGTTTGCCTCACTGGGCTTTGCGGGGGTCCGGATCGGCGGACACGAGTGGGGATGTCTATGCCATCGGAACGGAGAATTGCACGAGCTACCATGAGGGATACGGGGTCCTGTTCAAGAGACTCGCGTTCGTCGGAGAGGGCTGGGTGGACGAAAAGCTTTCTCTGATCAGCCAGAACCTCCGGAAATGCCCCTGCGAATCCCGCGCCTGGCGGCTGCCCAATGGGCGGATCTGGACGGTTTATACCGACGGCTGGGGCGGGTGCGTCGCGAATTTCAGCGACGACGACGGTTACACCTGGGCGCCGTGCAAGGATGCGTCCAAGCCGGTTCCGAGGCCGTTCTACGAGCCGAATCTCGAAGACTTGAAGAAGCCGGTGGAAGAACGCCCGAAGCCGCCGAAGGAAATCCTTCCCTGGGCCGGGTCGCCCGTGTGCGGTTGGAATCTTTTGCCGCTGAAAGACCAGATGGCCGTGGTGGGAGACGGGATGCAGGTGCACGACGGAAAAGCCTGGGGGCCGGTTCAGAAAATCATTCCCAAGGGATATTCCGACAGCGCGGTTCTGGGGGACAAGTTGTTTCTGGCCAAGGGCGGGATTTACGGAGACGTTCTCAAGGCCGAAAAACGGGGCGACCTGAAAGTGACGTGGCAGGAAGGCGACGGCTGGAAGCAGGAGACTCTGGAGCCCGATAACATCGGGGATGCCATTCTTACGGCCTGCGGCGACGTCATGGTCTGTTTCTACGTCAAAGTCCTCAAGGAAGGCGATGAGGAAAACGTGAACGAAGTTCGCGCCCGCCGTTTCAAGGACGGCAAGTGGGGCGAATCGGAACTGGTGGCGACGGAGAATTTCCGGATCAACCGTCTGGCGGCGCCTCTCATCGGCGCGCCGAATTACGCCGCGGTCTGGTGGGACGAGCGGCCGCTGAAGGGGACGCCCAGGAAGCAGAAGCCGGCGGAGAGGATGGTTCGTTTTGCGCGGGTGCCGAACAAGTAACGATTTTGAAACTCGACCCTTTCCCGGCCTCGCTCACGACGGAGATCGTGCGTGGCGGAGCATTTCGAGTTCCCGCCTGAGGGGCGTCCAGTATTCCCGATCGATTTGCCGCACGGCTTTTTCCTCTTCGTCGAGGTGGAGGGCGATCGCGTCCTCGTCGATATCCGGCTCGGCCAGCCAAGTTCGCCCGGGGATGTTGCGTCGAATCGCTTCGTTCCCTCGCGCGAGCGCGGCCAGATAGGCCGGGGTTCGCAACTCCGCCAGCCACCCGCGGATATCGCTCGGGGACGCCGTGTCCCGACGGAGAAGGTAGTCCGCTTCGAGTAGCCGGCGGATCATGGGCCAGTCCTTGTCCCGCTGGGTCTTCTTGCTTTGGACGAGGTCGCTGAGGGAAAGTGCCGCGACGGGACCGATTTCCGGAATGTCGAACTCCGCACGACGCCTCCAGAGCGTCGGGAACTCCGGGCATCCCCGTATTCGGGACAGCACATCAATTCGGAGTCCGGCCGCCTCCGGATGGTTGCATCGAAAATGGCACGCATGCCCCTTTTCAAGGTAGGCCGATTCCAGCGGCGGGACGAACACCGGTTGCGCCGCAAGTTCCGCCAGGACATTTTTCAGCGACTGGAGCCCCTCGGGCGAGGCGGGAATCGCCAGATCAATGTCCCGGCTGAATTCCGCTCCTCCGTAGAGGATGCACGCCTGTCCACCCATGAGAAGGGCCGGGGTGTTGTGTCGCTTCAGTGTCGAAAGGACTTTGAGAATCGGGTTGGGGGTCAAGCGATCCTCCCATCGCGAGATAGACATCCCACAAACGCAGGGTTTCCCGCCAGCGCTCTTCGGGCGAGAGGAGCATCCATTCCATTTCCTCGTCGTCGCAGAAGTCGGTTTGCCGCCGCATGCCTTTCATTGTAGCATGGTGTTTCGACGGCACAACAGTCATTTCAACGGCGAGGGCGGCGGCAGGGAAATTTTGTGTAATCCGGGGTCATATTAATCCCGTTCCGCCGCTGTGGCACTCCCCGTCCGCCCCGCCTCCGGCTTGTCTCCGGGAAGCTCGGGTTCGCCGGCCTCGGCGGTCGGCTGCCAGACGTAAAGCATATCCCCCGCGGTGAAGGCCAGAAGATTGCCCTTGCGGCTCCAGGCGACGTTGTCCGGCGCGTCCTCCGCGCCCCTGGAGGCCCAGGCGCGAATGGGCCTGGCCGCGTTCCAGCAGACCAAAAGATGTGCTCTTCTCCAGGCCCTCCTCTGGTTGCCCAGTCATCCCGCAGCCCCTTGTCCGGAGCCCAGTTCTTTTCGCCGCCGTCGAAGGAAAAGGCCCAAATTCCGCGTCCGGGGTTCTTGAAGGTATCCGGAATGGCCAGCACCTCCCTGCTGGGACTCATCACCGCGACGCGACCGCGGTAACCGAAGTATGTCCGGTCTGCTTTGAAACCCGGCACCGGCGCGACGGGGGCGATCAATGATTTTCCCGCTTGACGAGCGTTTCCTGACAGGATACAGTGTTGCCAATGGATGAACAGGCCGTCGGCGCCAACATTCGGAAGATTCGCGTTCGGGCGGGCCGGACGCTCACCGGCCTGGCCAGGGCCGCCGGCATGACCAAGAGCGCCTTGTCAAAGATCGAGACCGGCCGCATTTCCCCGTCGATCGCCACCCTTCTGCGCGTGGCCGACGCGCTGGGGGTCCGCTTGACGCAATTCCTTGCCGAGCCGGAGACGGTGTCCTCCTGCGCGTTCACGCGGAAGGGCCAGGGGCGCATGCTGACCCGTGACGGTTCCCGGTTCGGCTATTCCTATCAGGCGCTTGCCCTCGACATGCCGGACAAGCGCGGCGAGCCGTTTCTTCTCACGATTCGGCCGGGGGACCCGGTCGGCAAATTTCATCACGGCGGGCAGGAGTTTGTCTACATGCTCTCCGGAACGCTGGCGTTCACCGTGGGCAGGGCGTGTTTTACCCTGAAGCCGGGCGATTCGTTGTATTTCGATCCGAATCAGGTTCACACCACGAAGGTCGTCGGACGGGCGCCGGCCCGGTTTCTGTGTGTTTTTCTCCAGAACGTTTCCCCCAAATAACAAGGAGGGCTTTGCGATGGTGCCGATTGATCTGGCCGGAAAAACGGCGCTCGTCACGGGCGGAGGACAGGGATTGGGCGCCTGTACCGCGCGCGTCCTGGCTCAGGCGGGCGCCTCGGTCGTAATCAATTATTTTCATGACGCGGGAGGCGTCAACCGGAAGCGCGCCGAAGAAACGGCCGCGGGGATCGGGCCCGGGGCGACGCTCGCCGAGGGGGATGTGCGCGATCCGGAAAGCGTGGCAAAAATGTTCGCCGCGGCGATCGCGCGCGGAGGACGTCTCGATGTGGTCGTCAATAACGCGGGGATTATTCGCGACAGGACAATCCGGAAAATGAGCCGCGAGGAATGGGGCGCCGTCATCGACACCAACCTCACGGGCACGTTCAACGTGTGCCGGGAGGCCGCCGTCAAACTCGCCGACGGCGGGCGCATTGTGAACATGGCGTCCATCGCGGGCGTGATCGGATTTTTCGGCCAGGCGAATTACGCGGCCTCCAAAGCCGGCGTGATCGGGCTGACCAAAGTCATGAGCCGGGAGGTGGCCAAGCGGCGCATCACCGTGAACGCGGTGGCCCCGGGCGTGGTGCTCACCGAGATGGGGAAGAGCATCCCGGAGGAAGTGAGGGCGGAGATGCTCAAATCCGTCCCCCTCGGAAGGTTTGGAGAACCCGGGGAGATTTCCAACGCGATTCTCTTTTTGTGCAGTGACCTGGCGTCGTACATCACGGGGCAGGTGATTCATGTCAACGGAGGATGGATCGGATGAGCGCCATTCTCGATTCCAAATTGTGCGCGGTGGAGGAAGCCGTCGCGCTGGTTCGGGACGGACAGACGATTGCCACAAGCGGCTTTGTCGGAGCGGGAGTTCCCGAGGCGCTTTTGTCGGCGTTGGAAAGGCGTTTTGTCGGGCGGGGCGGGCCGAAGGGCTTGACGCTGGTTTACGCCGCCGGCCAGGGTGACGGAAAAAATCGCGGCGCCAATCATCTCGCGCATCCGGGTTTGCTCAAGCGGGTCATCGGCGGCCACTGGGGGCTTGCGCCCAAACTCGGAAAGATGGCGATCGAGGGCGCCATCGAGGCCTACAACTTTCCCCAGGGCGTCATCTGCCAGTTGTTCCGCGACATCGCCGCCGGCCGGCCCGGGTGTATCACGCACGTGGGGCTTCACACGTTCATCGATCCCGAATTGCAGGGCGGGCGGCTGAACGATCGCACGCCGCCCGGAGCCGTGGAGCGCGTTCAACTTGACGGCAAGACGTGGTTGTTCTACAAAGCGTTTCCGGTTCACGTCGGTTTCATTCGGGCGACGGCGGCGGACCCGTTTGGAAATCTCATCATGGACGGCGAAGCCATTTTCGGCGAAGTCCTGCCGATCGCCCAGGCGGTCAGGAACAACGGCGGCCTGGTTCTGGCGCAGGTGAGTCGTCTGCTGGACAAGCCGATTCATCCCCAGCTTGTCAAGGTGCCCGGGATCTGGGTGGATCGCATCGTGGTGGCCGAGCCGCATGAACATGATCAGACATTTGCCGAACATTTCAATCCGGGTTATTGCGCTTCCCTGCCCGACGCGGGGATTCCCGGAGATGCGTTGCCGGTTCTTCCGATGGGGGAACGCCGGATTATCGCCGCGCGCGCCTGCGACGAGATTCCGCCCGGGGCGATCATCAACCTCGGCATCGGCATTCCGGAAGGTATCGCCTGCGTCGCCGCCGAGCGCGGCTGGCGGGACCGTTTTACCATGACGATCGAGAGCGGCCCGATCGGCGGCGTACCCGCCGGCGGGTTGAGCTTCGGGGCGTCGCTCCATCCGCAGGCGGTGATGGATCAGCCGTCGCAATTCGATTTCTACGACGGCCGGGGCCTGGATTTCGCGGCGCTGGGGCTGGCTCAAACGGACGCGGCCGGCAACGTGAACGTCGCCCAGTTCGGGACGCGCCTCTCCGGCGTCGGCGGATTCGTCAACATCAGCCAGACGGCGAAACAGCTCGTTTTTTGCGGGACCTTCACGACGGGGGATTTGGTCGTCACGGTGGAGGACGGCAAACTGGTTGTCGTCACGGAAGGAAAGATCCGGAAATTCGTAAAACACGTGGAACGCGTCTCCTTCGGCGCCAGGCGGGCGCGGGAAATCGGCCAGGACGTTTTGTACGTCACCGAGCGGGCCGTGTTCCGGCTGGTCGAAGGCGGGATGGAACTGATCGAAGTGGCGCCTGGCATTGACGTGGAAAAGCAGGTGCTGGCGCTGATGGATTTCCGTCCCGTGGTTCGGCAGGTGAACCGGATGCCGGAGCACGTCTTCAAAATGGCCGGAGGTGCCGCATGAGCCGCGTCAGCATCATCGGGGCGTACAACACGACGTTCGGGGTGTTCACCGAAAAGAACAGGGAAACCGGAGAACTCAACGATCTCAAATCGTTTTATCACTTGTTGATCGAGGCGGGCCGGGGGGCGATTGCGGATTCGGGCCTCGCGCCCAAAGACATCGACGCGGTTTATATCGGCTCGTGTTCGCCTTCTCTTTTCGTAAATCAGGAACACGTTGCGCCGGCGGCGGTGGCCATTGACGATGCCCTCCGGTTGAAACCCATGACACGGACCGAAGGCGCCTGCGCGTCCTCGACGTTGGCCCTGTATGAAGGCGTCTATGCCATCGAGGCGGGCCGGTACAGGAATGTCCTCGTCATCGGCGTGGAGAAGATGACCCTGCTGGACATGAAGGGCGTGACTCACGCGCTTTCGTGTTGCTCGTATTATCCGGAGGAAGGTTCCCGCGGGATGACGTTTCCGGGGCTTTTTGCCGAGATGGCCAAGGCGTACCGGGCGCACTACGCGATTCCGGAGGCGGAGTTCCGGAGAATGCTGGCGACGGTTTCCGCGCTCGGTTACCTGAACGGCGCGGAGAATCCGCTCGCGCATTTCGGCCCGGACGGCGGCCCGGCCCGTCAGCGTCTTTTCACGGCGGACGCCATTCTGAATCTGCCCGACGAGGGCAAAGGCGCCAACGTCATGATCGCCCCGCCGCTCCGCTTGCACGATTGTTCCCTTGTGTCCGATGGGGCGGCGGCGCTTGTGCTTACCGGAACCGAAAACGCGCGGAAGATGAAAAAACGGTTCGCCGAGGTCGCCGGGATCGGCCACACGGAGGATCACCTGCCTCTCAGCCGCAGGGAAAAGAAACACACGCTCGAGGCCGCCAAACACGCCAAAGAAAAAGCGTTCAAGGAGGCGGGCATCACCCTTGACGACGTGGATCTCGCCGAGGTGCACGATTGCTTCACAATCAATCAACTCCTTTGCACGGAGGCGCTCGGCCTCTCGAAAGACGGAAAAGCGGGATACGATTTTCTGGCCGGCCGCTTCACCCGCGACGACCGATGCCCCGTGAATCTTTCCGGCGGTTTGAAATCAAAAGGCCATCCAGTGGGGGCCACGGGAGCTTCGATGCACGCGATGGCGTATAAACAACTCATCGGCGAACCCGTCGGCGCCAAGCCGCGCAACGCTCCCGAAGTCGGCGTGATCCTGAACGTCGGCGGCTCGTCCGTAACCAATTGCGTGACGGTGTTGCGGCGGGGATAGGTTGGGGATGTCGGGGTTGTTCCGGGGACACTCGCTAACAATCTTGACCCGGACGGTTTCGGGAAGGAGAATGTCCCCCACATGAAAAAGCATCTCCTGGGTATCCCGACGTTCGTTCTCGCGCTCGTGTCGCTCTCCTGCGAAAACGCCGCGCCGGTTCGGACCTCTCCGCACACCGCCCTCCCGGTGTTCCAAAAAGAAGCGCCGGACGCAAGCCGCTGGAAAATCGATCTCGGCGGGACGTGGGAACTGCGCGCCCCGGATTCCGATGCGTGGACACCCATTCTCGTGCCCGGTTTTTGGAATTCCGCGGGCGCCGACCCCAAAATATCCATGGAGTGGCCGAACGCGTTCTATCGCCGCTCGATCACGCTCCCGCCGGACGCCTCCGGCACGTTGCTCGAATTCGACTCCATCCGCTGGGGCGGCGAAGTTCGCCTGAACGACATTTCCCTGGGGAGGCATGACCTTGGATATTCAGGAGCGTCCTTCGATGGCGGCACCGCCGTCCGCCCGGGGGAGAACCGCCTTGAAATCATCCCCGTCGGATGGAAGGCGCTCCCGCGCCACCCCACCGGCGACACGATGATCCCCGTCGGCGCGGCAAACTGGTTCGGAATGAAACAAGGCGGCATTCCCGGAGAAGCCTGCCTCCATCTTCATCGCGGTGCGTTCCTCGGCGCTTTCCGCGTCACGCCGCACATCGCCCCCGCCTCCTGCGACATCACGGCGCCCGTCACGGCGCCGCGCGAGGCGTTCGACGGCTTCGTCCTGGCCCAAATTCTTTCGGCTGACGGCGCGATTGCGCTTTCGAGCGTTCAGCGCCAGCCGCTGCGGATTCCGGCGGGAGGAGAAACCGTCGTCACGTTTAAAAACATAGGCATCCCGCGCGGCCCGCTCTGGTCGCCCGAAAATCCCGCGCTTCTCCGGGCGTGCGTATGGCTTGAGCGGGAGGGGAAAACCGCCGCCGTGCGCGACGACACGTTCGGCCTGCGCACGGTGACGATACGAAACGGAACGTTTCTCCTCAATGAAAAACCGATCGCGCTCCACGGCACGACTCCCGTCTGGATCTTCAATGATTTCGATCTCCTGCGCGACACGGAGGCGCTCGAGCGTCTCCAGGTGACTCGCTTCCGCGCCATGAATGCCCGCGTGTTCCGAAGCCACCAGGACCCCCTTCCCCGGCGATGGCTGGATGTCTGCGACCGGAACGGCATTCTCGTCGTGTGCGAATTCCCGAATTTCCCCGACGTCCAGGTCCGGCCCTCGGGAACGCTGGAGAGCCCCTACGAAAGACCCGGCTACTGGGACACGTTTCAGCGCGAGGCGCGCGGACTCATCCGGGACAGGGCGAATCATCCCTGTATTGTCATGTGGAGCGCGTCGAACGAAGGCAACGGCTTCGGCGACTGGGAACGCGAAAATCTCGAACCCTTCGTGCGCAGGGAGGATCCCACGCGGCCCGTTCTGCTCTCCGCCGACGTCACCCGGGACGTCGCCGACACGCACTCGTTTCTGGGAAACTGGTTCGGCTCCGAGGGGGATTTCGAACGGTACATCCGGGACGTCGCGCTGGCCTACCCCGGCCGGCTTTCCGGTTGCACGGAATACGGCCAGTTCCAGACCTCCGCGGCGCGCTATGGCACGCGGGCGCCGGAGATGAAAAACTCTCCCGAAGCGGCCGAGGACGAAGCCGTTCTTGTGATGGAACAAACGGAGGCGCTCCGCCGCGCGCGATGCCGGATCATCATGCCGTTCTGCTTCCCCATCAAAAGCGAAGCGGACTGGACGCCACGGCCGGTGTACCACGCTCTCCGGAACGCTCTCGCACCGCTCGGCGTGAGCTTGTCCCTCATGGAACGCCACGCGCGGGCGGGAAGATCCCTCTTCCTCCCCGTCGCCGTGATGAGCGACGCCGGGGACGCCTCCGGCGCCGTGCGCGTGGAAACGCTTTTGCTGGACCGGCATCCGGGCTTCGACTGGAACGGCTCACGGCGGAATGTGCGCGTCCTGGCCGAGGCCGCGGGGGAAACCGCCATTGCCCCGTGGGAATGCAAATCTCTTGCGATGACGATTCCGCTTCCGGACGCTCCCGGCGATTACACGCTTGCCGCGTTGTTGCGGAGGAAGGGTTCCACGAATATGGAATCCATCAGTTTCCGTCCATTGCGGACTTACGGCCCGCTTCCGGCGCCGGCAATGCCTCTCGTCATCGGCGTTCTTGAAAAAGAACCCTCCGGCCCCATCGCGGCATTCCTGTTGCGGCGCGGGCACCGCGTTGTCCCTTACGCGGGCGGCGACAAACCGGACGTAATTATAATTGGAGAAGGCATGTTGAATTCCTCCCTCATACGCCAAACGCAATACTCCATGGTTCAGCGCGTGCGGCACGGAACGCGGCTTGTCCTGTTGGAACAGGGCGCGTGGGTTCCGGACGTCTTCGAGGGCGGCCTCCTTTCGGACCTCGCCACAAAAGGGCTTTCCAACACGGTGGCATCGCTTTTCCCGGACGAATTTTTAAAACACGCCGTCGGAGACGCGTCCGACTTCCGGCGGCTGAACGGGGTTGGAGGCCTTGGACAGCGCGCGGCCCTTGTTCCGACGGCCTCCCAAGGCGCGGGGCACGCCGCTTTCGGAAATGAAACCGCGAATGGAAAGGCGCCTGAGGCAAACGCCGCGAATCCGGCGGCAAATCCCTGGAAGCCGCTTGTTTTCTCCTACCGCAACATCAAATCCCCCGACTGGGCGGTCGCGTACCGCCGGTTCGAAAAGGGCGCGGTGGCCGCCTGCCAGATTCCCCTGGAAGAGCGGCTGAACGGCGCCACCGCACTGCTTCCCGATCCCGTGGCCGAACGGCTGTTGGCGTTTCTGATGGAAGAAAACCTGCCGGCGGAAGTGATGCCGTAAAACTTACTTCCGTATCAACGACAACTTATCGTGTAAAACCGCAGCCGCTTTGTTAGAATAATAAGGTACCGTAAGTGCTGAATCCATTCGTTGGATTCAAAATTCATGAAAAGGTTCATGTTTATCCCTCTATTTTTACTGGTTCAAACGGGATGCCTGGTCCCTCGGCAAAAGGAGGCCTCCAAAATGAGCAAATCACGCGTATCAATAGAGGATTTAATCAAATCAAAGAAAGACAAAAAGCAAATAGCCATTCTTACCCATTTTTTCGAGACACAACAGAAAGAATCTAAAATGACTGTCACCGAAAGAAACGACCTCTACGAAATCACTGTGCATCACCCGTCCAGCCCCGGTCTCCAAGGGGGTGCTGAACAGTATTTTCTGGACAAGAAAACCGGAGAGTGGAAGATGGGCTGGCACGAACATCCGATGAAAATGCGGGAATCCATAATCCAACAGAAGGATCCCGGGGACGCCGACACCGGGCGCCGCTGAGCTTTTTTCGTTAATCCCTTCGCAAAAACACGGAACAAGACCACGGGAACACGGAAGGGTTTGGGGATCACGCCAGGAAAATCATGAGCCCTGTGTTTATTTTTCATTATTTGAGACGGAAGAATCTATAATGAGCCCGGCGGCGCCGTTGCCCCATACCGAGGAGGCCTCTCATGGCGAAATCCATCAAGCGCATCGCGATCAATACCGGCGGCGGGGACGCGCCGGGGCTCAATGCCGTCATCCGGGCCATCACCCTTTCGGCCCTCCAACGCGGCTGGGAGGTCGTCGGCATCCATAAAGGGTACGAGGGGCTTCTCCAGAATCCCCCCACGGTCATCCCCCTCACGCGCCCGGCCGTGAGCGGCATCACCCATCTCGGCGGGACCATTCTCGGCACCACGAACAAGGGCAACCCCTTTGAACGGCCCGAGAAACAGCCCGACGGGTCGGTCGTCGAAAAAGACGTCTCCGACACGGTCGTCGCCGCGTTCCGAAAACTCAGGATTGACGCGCTCATCGCCATCGGCGGCGACGGGTCGCTCCGTATCGCCCACAAATTCCAGCAGAAGGGCATTCCGGTCGTCGGCGTCCCGAAGACCATTGACAACGACCTCTCCGGCACGGTCATCACGTTCGGGTTCGACACCGCGGTGTCCGTGGCGACGGAGGCACTGGACCGCCTGCACTCGACGGCCGAGGCCCACGAACGGGTGATGGTGGTCGAGGTGATGGGCCGCTACGCGGGGTGGATCGCCTTGAACGCCGGCGTCTCGGCCACCTGCGACGTGATCCTCATCCCGGAAATCCCCTTCGACATCGAGGCCGTCTGCGACAAGGTCCGGGAACGCGAGGCGCGGGGACGCCATTTCAGTTTAATCGTGGTCGCCGAGGGCGCCAAACCCGCCGGCGGGACCATGGCGGTCAAGGGCCCGAAGGAGGCCGGCCGCGAGATCCGCCTGGGGGGCATCGCCCAGCAGGTCTCCGACGCCGTCCAGGAACGGACCGGGAAGGAATCCCGAGTGGTCGTCCTGGGCCACCTCCAGCGCGGGGGAACGCCCACCACGTTCGACCGGCTCATCGCGCTCCGGTTCGGGGCGGCGGCGGTGCGGACTCTGGCGGAGGGGAAGACCGGCGTCATGGTTGCGCTTGACCCGCCCGTGGTGAAGGCCATCCCGCTCGGGGACGCCATCAACCGGATGAAAAGCGTTCCTCCCGATTGCGACACCATCCTCACGGCGCGGGAGATGGGGATCTGCTTCGGGGACAGGGCCGCGGCGAAAGCATGAGCGTCACCACGGAAACACGGAACGGGGCCACGGGAAACACGGAAGGGAAACGAACACCACAATCGGAATTCGGAATTTCATCCGGCCCCAAAGACTTTCAGACTCGGCGACTCGCTGACTCGCCGACTTTCCCCTTCTGACCACGATTCACCACCGACTGTCCCCTTCCTCTTCGCCTCGCCTGAAGCGTCTTCCAGACATCCCGGAGCACCGGGAGGACACGTTTGTCCTTGGGCCGCCGCAGGACCGACTTGCTGCGGATGATCCGATCCAGGGGAAGGACGTGCGCCCGGAACCGGCCGATGCGGATCTCGAGGGCGCCCGCCCATTCCTCATCAAACGTCCCCAGACCGTGCATCGTCATGACGATGTCGAACAGTTCCAGCCCCTTCCCGGCCATCATCGGGGGATTCAACCGGAGCGGAGGCACGTATGTCCCCCCGAATTTCCGGAGCGCCTGCCGGATTCGCGGATCTCCCAGATCGCGGAACCAAAGATCCACATCCTGGGTGACCACGGGAGCGCCTTGAAGGGTGGCGGCCGCAAGCCCCACAATCAGAAACTTCACCCCGCGATGATCCAGTTCCCGGAGGAACGCGATTTCACGGTCGGAAAGAATCTCATGCCTGGCCACGCCGCAGGGCCCTCCGTAACCGTTCCAGGGGCGGTTCCTCAAGAAGAACAAGCGTGTGCCGAAGGGTGTCCCGGTCCACATCCGGGTGCCACCGGGCAATCCGGTCCACTTCCGCCCGGACGCGTGTCGCCCGGATCTCCACCGGCTCCGCCTCGTCGAGAATTCCGGACGGGGGGACGCCCAGGCTCTCCGCAATGGCCCGCACCGACCGCGGCAGGACGCTCGCCTTCCGGCGCATGGCGTAATAGGCCGTCCGGCTCACCCCCGCCTGCGCCAGAAGCGCGCCGAGCGTCAGCCCCTTCGCCCCGCACAATGCCTTGAGATTCTCCTCTGACAACCGCATGGCGGAAGTGTACCATATTTTAGCACACCCGTCAAAAAGGAAAGAACGGGAATTGTCCCGGGACACCGGCGGTCCGCCTCGTTGCTTTGGAGCCGATTTATGGTATCGTAACCGCCGCGATTCGACAACGTCCGCGGGTTTATTGAAAAAGGAGCCCCATGCCATCCTTCGACGTCGTGAGCAAGGTGGACTTTCAGGAAGTGGACAACGCGATCAACATCGCGCGGAAGATCATTCTCACGCGATTTGATTTTCGAAATTCCAAAACGGCGATCACGCTCGACAAAACGGAAAAAAAGATCCACGTCCTGACGGAAGACGACATGAAGCTCCGGGCGGTGAAGGAAACGCTCATCGGGAGTTTCGCCCGGCGGAAAGTGGACACGCGCGCCCTCGACTTCAAGGAGCCGGAACCCACCTCCCAGGGCATGCTCAAGATGGACGTCTCTCTGAAGGAAGGCATCGAAAAGGACACCGCGCACGCCATCGTCAAACTGATCAAGGCGATGGGGCTCAAGGTCCAGCCGGCGATCCAGGATGTTCAGGTCCGCGTTTCCGGAAAAAAAATTGACGACCTCCAGGCCGTCATCGCGATGCTCCGGGCCCAGAACCTCGAGATTCCCCTCCAATTCGTCAATATGCTGCCGTGAGTCACGGAAACACGAAATCGCTGCGGTTCTTGCTGCGGGGATAGACGGGGATTACCCGCCGGGCCGGGACGTCTGCGGGGACACCACGAAAACACGAAAAATAACACGGAAACACGGAATAACGCGTTCGCGAGTTCAGGAGTTCGGGAGTTATTCCGAATTCGGAATTCGAAATTCGGCATCCCTGCTTCGCCCAAGGGCTTCGCAGGGTCCTCCGACCTGTCCGACGAAGCCTTGGCGAAGTCGGAAGCGCCTTGCGCGGAGGAGGATCGGAATTTCATCCGGCCCCCAAGACTTTCAGACTCGGCGACTCGCTGACTCGCCGACTTTCCCCTACGCCACTCCCTCCACGGGTTCCGCCTCCCGCACCTCCACCCTCGCCACCACCTCCGCGGGCGCCCGGATGGGACGGAAGTCCCGGTTGACGAACAAATGCCGGGTGAATCCCCCGGCGATGCGTGTGCCGTCCGATTTCCGCCGGATGATGTACGACAGTCGTAGCGCCGCCTTCCCCATCTCGCTCACCCAGGTCCGGACGACGAGTTCGTCGTCGTAACGGGCCGGGGCAAGGTACCGGCAACCGGCCTCGCCGACGGGAAGGAAGATCCCCTTCGCCTCGAGTTCCGTGTAAGGAAGGCCCAGCGCCCGGAAAAACTCCGTCCGCCCCGCCTCGAACCACACCAAATGATGGGCGTAATACACCACGCCCATCTGGTCGGTCTCCGCGTAGCGCACCCGGAAAGCATGATCATGGAAAACCATTTTCGTCCCTCATATCTCACATCAGCAAGAGTTCTGAGTGCTGAGTTCAGAGTTGAAGGAAACCTATCTGGAATAAAGTTCCTTCAACTTCGCAACCGCGGAATTCCCTTTTTTGTACGAAAACAAACCCAAGTGAAAAACCACAGAAGACCATAATAAAACGCTGTTTGTCCAATAAAGACAAGAGATAGAAATAAACCATCCGACCAATTCCTGACCCCTAACAAAACTCCAACAAAAAAGACAATAATCACTGAAGGCATATGAAATAGATGAGGATAAACGTCATGACCTGATCCTCTCCCCTGTAAATACCCACAGGAAATAAAAAGCAGTCCTTCAACGATCGCTGCGATAGCAAGAATCAACAGATGGTGTTTGCGTGTCAACCGCGTATTGGGGGTATCGGCACCCATGATGTCATTCTGCGCCCCGGGCGGGGATATGTCAATGCCGCACCACGGAAACACGGAATAGCCACGGAATCACGAAGGGCCTACGTTCACCTTCACCCCGCACCACCTCCCGGTGCGCTCCGTGTTTCCGTGGTGTCCCCGCAGACGCGCCGGCCCAGTGAGCCTCCTCCGTCTATCCCCGCGGCGGGAACCGAAACGATTTCGTGTTTTCATCTGTCGCGTTTCCCCAACCCGTTGCCGTTTCCGCGCGCGATGGTATGATGGGCTCCCGATGACACACCAACCCCGCGTTTTCGAGGTCCCGCAATGACCGACACCTCCCCCGCTCCCAAACCCGCCAATCCGCCAGTCCCTCCCACTCCGAATGCCGCGAATCCGCCGACTCCCCCCGCCCCGAATCCTGCCAATCCACCGGTCCCCAACGTTCCGAAGCCCGCCAATCCGCCGGCCCCCAATACCCCGAAGCCCGGGCCGAAACTCCCCCCTCCGGGAAGCCGGCGCCTCCGATCCCTCGTCCACCAGCGGGTGCGGCGTGAAGTGAGGCGGGCCGAGACCTCGGCCGCCGGCAGGGCGGCCCTCAACGACGCGAAAGAGGAAATGAAGGAGATCGTCGGCGCGGTGAACCGCAGGTCCATCAAAAAACACGCCACGTGGCTCATCCTCGGGGCCATCGTCATTCTGACCGTCACCGGCGTGAAAACTTGGCAGTGGTGGCAGAAGAAGACCTGGATGGACGAACTGGCCGCGCTCCCGGTCACCATCACCCTCGACACCCTGGACCCGGAAAAGAACGTTGCCATCCAGGGATTGGCCTCCCGCGGGGGCGCCATCGTGGCGGATCTCCTCGCGCGGATCCCCAACGAGGGCATCGGCTACCAGGCCGGGGTCATCACCACGCTGGGCGAAATTCAATCCGCGGAAAGCGAGCAAACCCTCCTCACCTTCCTCCGGGCGAGCGCGGAGCCCCAGCGGTCCTTCGCCGTGAAGGCCTTCGGCCGCTACGGGGACGAGGCCATCCCGGCCCTCTCCGAACTCCTGGCCGATACGGACGCCGGGGTGCGCATGAACACAGTGAAGGCCCTGGGCGCCATGCACAAACCGCAGGCCTCCGTCGCCCTGGCCCGCGCCCTCGGCGACGCGGACCTCGAGATCCGAAAGACCGCCCTCAAGGCCATTCAGAACGCCCCCACGCCCAAGGTGGCCTTCGATCTCCTCAAGGCCGTGGGCGACACCAACCCGGAAATCTCCGCCGCGGCGACGGATTCCATCCGCACCCTCATCCCCCTCCTGCCGGGGGACACGACAACCGACCTCGTGGAATTTCTCAAGCGCCCCGAGGCCCACGTGCGCCTCCACGCCGTCGGGCTTCTGCGGCTCCTGGAAAGCGACAAGGCGCTGCGCGCGGTGTTCGAGGCCCTCGCGGATGCGGACGAGGCCGTCCGCAAGGAGGCCGACAACGTCCTGGAACTCGCCGACAGGCCGAAGGAAAACATCCCCGCGCTCCAGACGCTCCTGTCCCTGATCAAACGCCCGGACCGCGCCATCGCCGAGAAGGCCGCGGCGCTCATCCGGAAGCGCGACCTGGGGGCGAACGTGGAGGACGTCATCAAGATCCTCTCCTCGCCCAACGCCCAGGCCCGGCGCATGGCCGCGGCGGCCCTCGAAAGCACAAAGTCCGGGGCGGCGGTGGATGCCCTGGTGAAAATGGTCGGCGACACGGATCCGACCGTGGCCGAGGCCGCCGCGCGATCGCTGGGAGCCATCACGGGCCGCAACCTCGGCGCGAGCCGATCCGCCTGGGAGGGCTGGTGGGCGCCCGTCAAGGCCAAGCGCGACAAACTGCTCTTGGCCAACCAGAAGGTGCGCGAGGCGAAAACGCTTATCCTCGACAAGGGGGATTTCGACGCCACCACGAAACTCCTCGATGACGCCGAGTCGCTCTACCTCAGCCTCCAGAATCTTCCGGCGGACGAACTCCGCTGGATCCCCGAGTACCCGCCGGAAAAACGCGGGGGCATCACACAAGTGCTCACGGAGGTGAACGTGTACAAAGCCCAGAACCGGAAGACGCCCCGGCCGAACGACTGATGCGCACGAGGACCCCGAAAAAACACGTTTCCCGGGAAGAGGGAACAGCGGATTATCGGCATGATCCTTTTCCCCATGTCTGAGCCCTCGACATCTCCGCCGGACCCGCATGAAACGCTGGCGCACTGGGAAAGGAATCCCGTGCACGAGGACGGTCCCGTCCGGGTCTACTCCAACCTCCCCGGAGAGACCAAACCCGCCTTCATCTTCCGGTGCGGCCGGCGCGATCTGCCGCTGACAAAGCCTGTGGTCCGCATCGGATCCCGCGTCATCTTTGGATTCCTCCGCGCGTGAACTCGCTCCTTTATTTCATCCCCTTCTTCCGCCCCTTCCGGAGACGGATCGCGTTCTGGTTCTTCATCTACGGGGCGTACTTCATGGCCGGCATCCTGACGCCTCTGGCCGTGAAGATCTACGTGGATCACACCCTCCCGTCGAAATCGCTCCCCGCCGTATGGCTCTTCGCCGGCGCCTACCTTGTCTACGCGCTCGGACTCCACATGCTGTACTACACCGGAGTCCAGGGGACGGCCTTCATCATCGAGACGGTCGTCGCGAACCTCCGCGCCGCCGTGTACGAAAAGCTCCACCGCCTCTCCATCCGCTTCTTCGACAAGTCCATGAGCGGCGACATCGTCAACCGTGTCACGAATGACACCCGCAACCTCCTGAACCTGGTGGGCCGCGAGCTCGTGAACGTGTCGCTCCAGGTCGTGATGGGAGTGGTGAGCCTGGTCATCCTCGCCCTGTGGAACGGCCCGCTCGCGCTGGTGGTCATCACGTTCATCCCGGCCTACGCGATCATCTTTTTCCGCTTCATCCCCATCGTCCGGAAGTCCGCCCGGCTCTGGCGGAAGTCCTCCGACCGCCTCTGGGGCAACTGGGGCGAGAAACTCCAGGGGATGGCCGTCATCCAGGCATTCACCCGCGAACGGCGGGAGGCCATCCGCCACCACGTCCTCGGCCACGACGCCCTGGACCAATGGTACCGGACGTCCATGTTCGGCACGACCATGAATGTCCTGGGCGGATTCACGGCCGAGGTGAGCCGCCACACGGCCTTCGCGATCGGATGCCTCCTGGTCCTCGCCGGACACCTCCAGCTCGGGGAACTCCTCAGCCTCGGGGGGCTCATCGGGTTCATCCTCACCCCGGTCCAGGGGCTCTTCAGCCTGGTGAACACCTGGCAGCAGTCCTCGGCCTCCTCGGATCGCATTCGGAAAATCCTGGATCAGGTCGAGGAGGCCGGCCGCCAGGAAGGCCGCCGGCACGTCACCCGCCTCAAGGGGGAGATACGCTTTGAACACGTCAATTTCGAGTACGAAAAGAACCGGCCGGTACTCGAGGACCTGGACCTCCGCATCGCGCCCGGAAGGAATGTCGCCCTCGTCGGACACACCGGCTCCGGCAAGAGCACCATCGTCCACCTCCTGCAGGGTTTCTACCGGCCGCAGTCCGGGGCCATTCTCATGGACGGGCTGAATGCCGCCGACATCCACCCGCGGGACCTGCGCCGCAACATCGGCGTGGTCCCCCAGGACGTCGTCCTGTTCCAGGACACGATGCGGGTCAACATCGCCTACGGACGCCCGGACGCACCGGAGGCGGACCTCTGGCGGGTGCTCACCGTGGCCCAGGTGGACGATTATGTGCGGTCGCTCCCCGACGGCCTCGACACGCGGATCGGCGGGGATGAGGGCATCCACCCGTCGGAGGGCGAGGCCCAGCGCCTCGTCATCGCGCGGACGCTTCTCACGGACCCGAGCATCGTGATCCTCGACGAGGCCACGAGTTCCCTCGATTCCGATGACGAACGGAAGTTCCAGGAGGCGGTGCGCGAACTCCTGAAGGGCCGGACGGCCATCATCATCGCCCACCGGCTCTCGACCATCCGGCAATGCGACCTCGTGGTGGTCCTCGAACGCGGGCGGATGCTCGAGGCGGGGAATCCGGGGGATCTCCTCCGGAATCCGGCGTCGGCCTACCGCCGGCTCTACCGGACGCATTACTTCATACGGACCACGGAAACACCGAAGGACCATCGAACCGCCGGGGAAAAGGGATGAAATCCTCCGGCCGCTATTTCGGGCGTTTTCTCCGCGAGTTCGTCCTGCCTTACCGGACGGTGGTCGCGATCCTCACGATCCTCGTCCTCGTCCGCGCCGGGCTGGGGCTGTGGTGGCCCTTCTCCATGAAGATCCTCGTGGACCAGGTCCTCATCAACCCCCGGCCCAGCCTGGATCTGGCGCTCGTCCTCCTCGGATCGGGATTCGCGGTCATCGGGTTGAATTTTCTGCTTCTGTATTTCTTCAACCGGGCGCTCTACCAGCTCCTGGTGGTGGTGACGCAACGCATCCGGACGCGGGTGGCGGATCACCTCCTGGCGCTCCCCCAGGCCTTCTACGACGCCTCCCACGCGGGGCGGCTCCTCACCACGGCCGTGAGCGACCCGGACACCATCACCCAGACGCTGACGGCGGGCGTCATCAACGCCTCCGCCAACGCATTCACCGTGCTCGGGGGCTACGTCATCCTCGCCCGGATGAGCCTGCCGCTGACGGCGGCCATCACGATCGTCTTCCCCATTACCGTGATCATCTATTTTTTGCTCCGCCCCCGCATCATCGAGGCGGGCCAACGCGGCCGCGAGAACTGGGGCATCCTCTCCGGAATGGTCTCCGAGAAGATCGGCGCGGTGCGGGTGGTCCGGTCCTTCGCCCAGGAGGAACTGGAGGCGGACCGTTTCCGCCAGCGCGTCATGCTCCACCGCGACATCCACATGGAATCGAACCACCTCGGGGCGCTTTACGGATTCTGGAACGGGCTTACCATCCACTTCGGTTACATCATCGTATTCGTCCTGGGCGGCTGGCTCTACATCCAGGGGCGAACCACCCTCGGCACCATCGTGGCCTTCTACGGCTACTTCCAGGCGCTGTGGCCGGCGGTTCTCCAGATCTGCAACCTCCAGCAACAGATCGCCTCGGCAAGCGGGTCTCTGTCGAAGGTATTCCGCCTTCTCGACGAACCGCTCACCATTCATAACAACCCGGGCGCCGTGCCGCTCCGTGAACCGCTCCGCGGGATCGTCTTCGAAAAGGTCTCGTTCCGGTACGGCGCGAACCTCCCGTGGGTCCTGCGTCAGGTCTCCTTCCGTCTGGCGGCGGGCGAGGCGCTGGGGCTCGTGGGCCCCAGCGGCGCCGGGAAGAGCACGCTCATGGCGCTTCTGCTGCGGTTCTACGAGCCGACGGAGGGGCGGATTCTCGTGAATGGAAAACCGCTGGCCGACTGGAACCTCGGCGACCTCAGGCGCGTCTTCGGCCTCGTGCCCCAGGACGTCATTCTTTTCTCGGGCCCCCTCCGCGACAACGTGCGCTACGCCCAGGGCGACGTCCCGGAGGAACGCATCTGGGAGGCTCTCGAGGAGGCGGAGGCGGCCGGCTTTGTGCGGGAGATCCCGGAACGCCTTCTCGCGCGGGTCGGAGAACACGGGCTCTCGCTTTCCGGCGGGCAGAAGCAACGCATCTCCATCGCCCGGGCGCTTCTCACCAAGCCGGAACTGCTCGTTCTGGATAACTGCACGAGCGCCCTGGATTCGGAGACGGAGGCGCGCCTCCAGGAAACGCTCTGGAAAATCCTCGAAAGCCGGCCGAACCCCGCCGGGAAGGGACGCCGCACCGCCATCATCATCAGCCACCGCATCTCGTCGGTCATGCGATGCCACCGGATCATTGTCCTGGACGGCGGACGCATCATCGAACAGGGCACGGCGGAGGAATTATTGCGGCGCCGCGGCTATTTCCACGGCATCCATGAAGAGCAAACGGGGACGCGGCAGGCGGAAACGCCGGGATGAACCGATCGGACGATCACGCCACGAACAAATCCTTCGTGGAGAACGTGGGGTCGCTCGTGAGATTGACCCCGAGGCGCCGCAGCCCCGCCTCGTCCCCCGGCGTCGGGATGTGGGTGAGGTGGACCTCGCAGCCGCGGAGGTTTTTGAGGCGCTCGAGGGCCTCCTGGGCCGCGGGATTCCCGGCCGCGCTGATCGAAAGAGCGATGAGCGCCTCCTCCACGTCCAAGCTCACGGACTTCGCGCCCAGGACATCCGTTTTGAGGTGGCCGATGGATTCGAGCGTCGCCGGTGACAACAGGTGGATCCGGTCGGGAAGCCCCGCCAGGTGCTTCACGGCGTTCAGAACCAGACTCGCCGCCGCATGCATGAGGGCGGAGTTCTTGCCCGTCACGACGGTTCCGTCCGGGAACTCGAGCGCCGCCCCGCAAAACACGCCGTCATTGCCCTTGCCCTTCGCCTGCGCCTCCACCGCGGCCTTCCGGGCGGGGTCCACCACCCGCCGGTCAGTGGGCTTCACCCCCACCTCGGTCACGAGCAGCATGGAACGCTCCTCCCCCTCCCGGTCCGCCGCGCCGATGGCGACCTCGCACCGTTTGTTGAAACTCCGCCGGATGATCTCCTGCCGCGCCGCCTCGCGCACCGCCGCGTCATCCGTAATGGCGTACCCGGCCCGGTTCACCCCCATGTCGGTGGGCGACCGATAGATCGCCGTCCCCGTGATTTTCTGGAGGATCCGCGCGACAAGCGGGAAGGCCTCCACGTCTCTATTATAATTGATGGACGTCTTCCCGTAGGCATCGAGGTGGAACGGATCCACCATATTGAAATCCTTGAGGTCCACCGTCGCCGCCTCGTAGGCGATGTTCACCGGATGCTTCAGGGGCAGGCTCCAGATGGGGAACGTCTCGAACTTGGCGTAGCCGGCGGGAACGCCGCGCTTGTGCTCGTGGTAAAGCTGGGAGAGGCAGGTGGCCAGTTTTCCGCTCCCGGGGCCGGGGCCGGTCACCACGACGAGCGGGTGTTTTGTTTCAATATACGGATTCGCGCCGTACCCCTCGTCGCTCACGATGAGGTCCACGTCCGTCGGATAGCCGCGCGTCGCGCGGTGGGTGTAGACCCGGATGCCCCGGCGCTCCAGTTTATTCTTGAAGAGGACCGCGGTGGGCTGCTCCTGGAACCGGGTGATGACGACGGCGGTGACCGCGATGTTCCAGGCCCGGAGATCGTCGATTAATTTCAAGACGTCCACGTCGTAGGTGATGCCGAAGTCGGCGCGCATCTTCCGCCGCTCAATGTCCCCGGCGAAGATGCACAGGATGATATCCGCCTGGTCGCGGAGTTTCTGAAGGAGACGGATCTTGACGTTCGGATCGAACCCCGGAAGGACCCGCGAGGCGTGGAGGTCAAAGAGGAGTTTCCCGCCGAATTCCAGATAGAGCTTGTTGTTGAATTTTCTGACGCGCTCGAGAATGGCCGCGGACTGCTCCTCGAGGTATTGGGTGTTGTCGAAACCGATTCCCCGCGTCGCGGTCATGGCGCCCTCCCCGTGAAAGCAGGAGTATACCCCATCGGGGCGCGCGGCTCCAGTGACTTGTTCGGCTGACCGGTTTCAAACGGGTTCCCGCCGGGTTCGATCCTCGACGAGCCGGACGAGTTTCCGTTTGTCCCCCGCCAGGGGCAAGGCCTCCCGGACGAACCGGTCCACCAGCGTCTCGAGAACGCGATTCCCCGCCTCCTCGACGCCGGCCGGAACCATCTCCGCGACGAAATTCCCGCTTCCCCACCGCGAGACCGTGAGTTTCATCCGTTCCAGCTCCGCGTAGGCCCGGCCCACGGTGAGGGGATTGATTTTCAACCGCTCCGAAAGCTCCCGGACGGAGGGCAGACGCTCCCCCGATTTCAACCCGCCCCCGAGCACCGCCAGGCGAATCTGGTGGGCGACCTGTTGATAAAGCGGGACGCCGCTGTCCGCGTCCACCCGGATGTCCATCACACCCCTTCCTTCCGGGCCGGCGCGAGTTCCGCCGGGAATTCCTTCGGAAGCATCCCGGTCACGGCGTAACTATAAAGCACCGCGGTGTAGATGCCGTTCAGCACCGTCCCGAGGATGCCCGCCCCGAGAACAATCATCAGAACCAGAACGCCCGCCGTTCCCCACAAGGAAATCAGCCCCGCCGCGGAGGCCGGATTGAATTTCACCTGGATACAGATCGCCAACGCAAGGATGGTAACCGCCAGAATCGCCACGATAAGCGCTATCAGACTCAATCCGATCCGCCCCACCACCTGCTCCCCCCACGTCCGCTTGAAAAGCGCCACCGAACGCCGGATTCCCTCCCGGAGATTCACCTCCTCGTACACAAGCACCGGCACGAGAAGGAACGTCACAAGCGTCCACGCCGCCCCGGTGAACCACAACACCCCCCGCGCCAGGAGACGGCCCCCGAACGGCAGACGGTTCGCCTGATTCTCCAGGATGTTGAGAAATATCCCGACACCCGCGTAGAGAAGCGACCACCGCAAGATCACCCACCGCCGGGCCCAGGCGAGGCGCATCCCGTCGCGCCATGCGCACGGTTTCCCTTCGAGATCGAGCAGGACGCACCCGATCAGGGCCGCGTTGAACACTATCACGACAAACGCGCACATCACATACACCACGGCGAGAACGGGAACCGCCGCCGCGGCGACGCCCCGTCCGACGCCCTCCCGAAACATCCCCGCCGCCGCGAGGCCCGCCAGCGCTCCGCCCCCGATCGCCACCACCAGAAAAATGGACAGGACCCCGGACAGGACCGGGAAAATCGCGAGTTTGGGATTCCGCTTCAGGAATCCCATCGTCGCCTTCATCAACGTCCAGCTTCGCGCGATCCGACCCATGGCACCCTCCCCGTAAACTGTTTTGCTTATATATAACAGTGACCATCCTGGCGTCAAGTGATTTTTTCCGATTTTTTGACGCGCGCCCGGGGAAAAGATACACTGGCCGCCATGATGTGCCCCCTTGCGCCCGAATCATTCCGGAACCGCCGCGTCACCGTGATGGGCCTGGGACTCTTCGGAGGCGGGCTCGGGGTGGCGCGGTTCCTCGCCCGGCAGGGCGCCCAGGTCACCGTCACGGATCTCCGCGCGGAGAAGGATCTCGCCGAATCCCTCGCGGCCCTGAAGGGCCTTCCCATCCTCTATCACCTCGGCGGGCACCCGGACGCCGCGTTCGACGGGATGCAAACGCTCTTCGTCAATCCCGGCGTGAAATGGAACTCGCCGATCCTCGCGAAGGCCCGCTCCGCCGGGATCCCGATCCAGACCGAAATTAATTTGCTGTTGTCGCTCCTCCCCTGCCGGGACACCATCGCCGTCACCGGCACCAACGGCAAGACCACCGCCACCGCCCTCGTCGGAGAAATGCTGAAGGCCGCGGGACGGAAGGTGTGGGTCGGCGGAAACATCGGCGGATCGCTCCTGGACCGGCTGGATGAAATCCGTCCCGGCGACGCCGTGGTTCTCGAACTCTCGAGTTTTCAGCTGTACCACCTGCCCGAAATCCAGAGGAGCGTCCGCGTCGCGGTCATCACGAACCTCACCCCCAATCACCTCGACTGGCACCCCGACCTCGCCCACTACCGCGCGGCAAAACAAAACCTCCTGCGGTTCCAAACGGCGGATGCGACCGCGATTTTGAACGCCGACGACCCGGATGTGCGGACGTGGGAAACCCCCGGCGCGCGGAGATTCTTCGGCCTCGGGCCGGGGACGGACGGGGCATTCCTCGATGGCGGGACGCTTGTCCTGGCGGAGGGCGGCGCGCGGGAGATTCTCCTCGACCGGCGGGAGATGAAACTGCCGGGGCTCCACAACGCGGCGAACGCCCTCGCGGCGGCGCTCGCGGCGAGAGCCGTCGGGGCGCCGGCGACTTCCATCCGCCAGGTCATCCGCGATTTTCGCGGGGTCGAACACCGTCTGGAATTGTCCGGGGAGCGGAACGGGGTCCGCTTCTACAACGACTCCATCGCGACGACACCGGAATCCACCATGATGGCGTTGCGATCGTTCGAATCGCCGATGATCGTCATTCTCGGCGGATCGGACAAGGGCCTCCCCTTCGACGCCCTCGCGGCGGAGATTGTGCGCCGCCCCGTGAAGTTCGCGGCGCTCTACGGCAGGATGGGGCCGGCGATCCGCGACGCCATCGAGCGCGCCGGCCGCCGGACCGGGCCGTCCCTCGTGACGGCGGACCGTTTCGACGACGCCGTCGCCGCCGCCCGGATGGCCGCCGCCCCCGGCGATGTCGTTCTGCTCTCCCCCGCGTGCGCCAGTTTCGACCAGTTCCGCAACTTCGCGGAGCGGGGGAAGAGGTTCAAAGAACTCATCTGAAATGCCGAATGGCGAATTTCGAATGCCGAATTACTGCTCTTTGAACTGGACAAAACCATGAAGACGTGGGGATTCATATTGATGATTGCCGGAATAGCGATTGTCGCGTTCAGCAACAAGGTCGTGTTTCCAGGTTTGGAAATTCTCCTCGGAATCGAGACAATCGTGGGGAAGGACAACGTCTTTCGCCTTGAGAATGGTGGATATCTATTCACAAACCCGGGGGCCATGGCCCGATGGATCGCCGCAGTCGCCGGAGTTGGTATTCTCGTGTTCGGGGCCGGCCTGACGATATTCCTCATGCGGGGAAAGGGGAAATCAAAACAAACTGGCCATACTCCTCCGGACAACGGACCGCACGCAATGGATTCGTAACACAGAAGGGCGAACGCCGTTCGCCTCTACGCCATTCCCGTTGCCTTTCCCTCAATCCACAATTCCCCGCCCAATTCGGCATTTCCCGTGAACTCTCCAACTCGCGAACTTATTCCATCATTCGTCATTTCATCCCCCCCTTGACACGCCGCCATGCACGACCGACAACGGCTCGGCGGGAGCCTCGCCCTCCACAATGCCATGCCGAATGTTGAATTCCGAATTCATTCGACATTCGGAACTCGGCATTTGAAATTTCATCCGACTCCAAGACTCCGAGACTCTCGGACTCCAAGACTTCTTTGTCCCCCCCGCGCAACGCATGAACATCCTTGACACCCCCCGCAAGGACTGAAATAATATCCCGTGTAACCGGCCGCCAGTACCCGCGCGAGGTCCCCCATGTTCATGCTCGTTTTGAATTGCGGATCGTCCTCCATCAAGTTCCAGGTGCGGGACGACTCGGGGGAGGCGCTTCTCTGCCGCGGGCTCATCGAACGCATCGGCGAGAAGGAGGGCGCCATCAAGGTCACGGCCGAGAACGGCCGCGCGGTGGAGGAAAAACTCGCCATCCCCGACCATGTCTTCGCCCTCCAGAGACTCGCCGAAATCCTCATTTCCCCCTCCCTCGATATCATGGGCTCCGTGAAGGAGATCACCTCCGTCGGCCATCGGGTGGTCCATGGCGGTGAGATCTATTCCGATTCCGTCCTGATTGACAAGAAGGCCGTTGACACCATCGACAAATTGAGCAAGCTCGCCCCCCTGCACAACCCGCCGAACCTCCGGGGCATCGAGGCCTGCCAGGCCCTCCTGCCGGGCGTCCCGCAGGTGGCCGTGTTCGACACGTCCTTCCATGCCACCATGCCCGAGACGACGTACATATACCCCCTGCCGCGGGAACTCTACGAGAAACACCACATCCGCCGGTACGGCTTCCACGGGACGAGCCACCGTTACGTCTCCGAAAGGGCCATCGCCCTGGAGGGCCTCGAGAAAAAACCCTCCCGCATCATCACCGCCCACCTGGGCAACGGCTGTTCCATCACCGCCATCCGGGACGGGAAGTCGGTGGACACCTCCATGGGCTTCACGCCGCTGGGGGGGCTCATCATGGGCACCCGCACCGGCGACATTGACGCGACGCTTCCGTTTTATCTCCTGGATATCGGCATCGCCAAGAAGGACGTCATCAACATCCTCCAGAAGAAATCCGGGCTTCTCGGGCTCTCCGGCGGGCTTTCGAACGACATGCGGACGCTCCTCGACCACTACAACAACAACCCCCTGGCCAAACTCGCCGTGGACGCGTTCTGCTATCGCCTCAAGCGCTACATCGGATCGTATGTCGCGGCGCTCGGGGGACTTGATATTCTGATATTCACGGGCGGCATCGGGGAGAACGCCGCCCGGGTGCGCGAGATCGCCTGCGAGGAAATGGAGTGCCTGGGCATCACCCTCGACAAGGAAGCGAACGCCGACAACGCCCGGAAGGAACGCATCATCTCCAAAAAGAACGAGCGCGTGAAGGTGTACGTCATCGCGACGAACGAGGAACTCGTCATCGCCCGCGAAACGTATCGCGTCGTGAAGGATCGGTCGAAGAAATCGTCCCGGGCTTGATGATGGCAACGATTCACTAACCGAGAGGAGCCCTGCCATGGGATTCGCCGAGGAACTCGTCAGGAAGGCCAGCCGGCTCAACAAGAAAATCGTCCTGCCGGAAAGCGAGGACGAACGCACCCTCCGGGCGACGGAGCGCCTCACCAGGGAAAACATCGCGAAGATCGTCCTCGTCGGGGATCCCGACAAGGTGCGTGACGCCGCGAAGAAGGCCGGCGCGGACATTTCCGGCGCCGAACTCCATTCCCTGGCCGACACGGCGCGCACGGCGCCGCTGGCCGAGAAACTCCATGAAATCCGCAAGGCCAAGGGGATGACCCGCGAGGAGGCGTTCGAGCAGATCAAATGCCCCCTGTACTACTCGACCATGCTCCTCAAGACCGGCTACGTGGACGGCTACGTCGCCGGCGGCGGGTTCCATTCGACGGCCCAGAAACTCCGGCCGCCGCTGCAAATCATCAAGGCCGCCCCCGGCATCACCACGGTCTCCACGTTCTTCATCATGGTCCACCCGGACGAAAAATGGGGCGAGAAGGGGATCTTCGCCTTCGCCGACTGCGCGATGGTGGAAATGCCCACCGCGGAACAACTGGCCGACATCGCGGTGGCGTCGGGCCGTTCCTTCAAACAACTGGTCGGCGCCGAGCCCCGCGTCGCCATGCTCTCCTATTCGACGAAGGGCTCCGGAAAATCCTCCGACGTCGAAAAGGTGATCAAGGCGACGGAACTGGCGAAAAAGGCGGCCCCGGACATGGCGATTGACGGAGAACTCCAGTTCGACACCGCCATCATCCCGGCCATCGCCGAGCGGAAGTGCAAGGGCGGCTCGCCCGTCGCGGGGAAGGCGAATGTCTTCATTTTCCCCGACCTCGACACGGGCAACGTCGCCTACAAAATCGCGGAACGGCTCGGCGGCGCCCAGGCCATCGGGCCCCTCGTCCAGGGGATGGCGAAACCCACCCACGATCTTTCGCGCGGCTGTTCCGCCGACGACATCGTGAAGGTGTGCGCCGCGGCGGCCGTGATGGCGTGATCCGCGGCTGACCCGCCCGGGGAATGGCGGAGTGTCCTCGAAGGCGGGAGCCGGCGCTCCCCCCCCCTGACAATGCTATTGATTCGACATTCGGAATTCGGCATCCCTGCTTCGCCCAAGGGCTTCGCAGGGTCCTCCGAAGCTTTAGCGGAGGAGGATCGGAATTTCATCTGACTTCCAAGACTCCGAGACTCCCGGACTCCAAGACTCTCGGACTTCCCGGCTTCACGTCATTGACTTCCCCCGCCACGACGCGTAGAATCCCGCCTGTTTGTCCGGGGGGAAAATGACCATGCCCGACCCGCGCGTCGCCATCTACGACACCACGCTCCGCGACGGGAGCCAGGCCGAGGGGGTTTCGTACTCCCTCGAGGACAAACTTCTCATCGCGCGCGCCCTCGACGGGTTCGGCGTGGACTTCATCGAGGGCGGCTGGCCGTTCTCGAACCCAAAGGACCTTCAGCTCTTCGCCCAGCTCAAGGCGGAGGGCCTGAAACACAGCCGCCTCGTCGCCTTCGGCAGCACCCGCCGGGCCAATCTCGCCGCCGCGGACGACCCGAGTTTGCAGGCCCTCATCGAAACGGGAACCCCGGTCGTCACCATCTTCGGCAAGTCGTGGGACTTTCACGTAAAAGAAGCCCTCAAGGTGCCCCTTTCCGAAAACCTCAAGATGATCGAGGAGTCTGTGAAATTCCTGAAATCCCGGGGCCCGGAGGTCATCTACGACGCCGAGCACTTCTTCGACGGCTACAAACACAACCCGGATTACGCGGTGAAGACGCTGATCGCGGCAACGGAGGGCGGGGCGTCCCTGCTCGTCCTCTGCGACACGAACGGCGGCGCCCTTCCCGACGAGGTGGAATCCATCGTCCGGGCGGTGGCCGCGAAGGTCCGCCTGCCGCTCGGGATCCACGCCCACAACGACGCCGATGTGGCGGTCGCCAACTCCCTCGCCGCAGTGCGCGCCGGGTGCATCCACGTCCAGGGCACCATGAACGGCGTCGGGGAGCGATGCGGCAACGCGGACCTCGTGTCCATCGTCCCGAACCTCATCCTCAAGATGCGCAAATTGTGCCTCCGCGACGGCGCCCTCGCCAAACTCACCGAGACCAGCCGCTACATCGCCGAGGTGATGAACCTCGCCACCGACAGCCACCGGCCCTTCGTGGGCGCCAGCGCATTCGCCCACAAGGCCGGGGTCCACATCAACGCCATCGAGAAGAACCCGGTCACCTACGAGCACATCCCGCCGGCGTCGGTCGGGAACGAGCGGCGGATTCTGGTGTCGGAACTCTCGGGCCGGTCGGGGGTCCTCTCCAAGGTGAAGGGGCTCGATCTCGGGAAGGACGACAAGCTCACCCGGAAAATTCTCTCCTACGTCCAGAAACTCGAAAACAGCGGGTTCCAGTACGAGGCGGCGGAAGGGTCGTTTTTGTTGCTGGTGCAGAAACTCGCCGGCGCCTGGAAGCCCCACTTCGAGCCGCTGGGCTACCAGGTCGCCATGGAACGCTGGGACGCCCACCATCCCCCCATCTCGGAGGTGACGGTGCGCATCCACGTGGGCGGCGAGGTCTCGGAGACGACCGCCGAGGGCAACGGCCCCGTGAACGCCCTCGACGCGGCGCTCCGGAAATCGCTCGTGCCGCACTTCCCGGAACTCCGGAAACTCCAACTCGTGGACTACAAGGTCCGCATCATCAACCCGAAGGCCGCCACCGGCGCCCGGACGCGCGTCACCATCGAAAGCCGCGACGAGAAGGACCTCTGGGGGACGGTGGGCGTTTCGGAAAACATCATCGAAGCGAGCTGGCAGGCCCTCCTGGACAGCATCGAATACAAATTGTGGAAGGACGCGGAGGGCAGGAGCCGTCATGTGGAAATTTAATCAGAACAGGTTTCCTTCAACTCAGCACTCTCCACTCAGAACTCAGCACTCTTGCTGACACGTGAAACGAGCGACGGTTAAGGAGCCCTCCCATGCCCCGCCCCCTTCCCGCAATCCTGACCCTTCTGGCACTGACCGCCTTCGGCTGCGGCCGGGGCGCGCCCGCCCCCGCCGTCATCAAGATCGGGATGGCCGGCCCCCTCACGGGGCCCCAGAGCCGGTTCGGGACGGATATCATCAACGGCGTCACCCTCGCGGTGGATGAGTGGAACGAGAAGGGCGGGGTCCTGGGTAAAAAAATCGTCATCGTCCGGCGCGACGACGAGGCCCAGGAGAAGATGGCCGTCCCGGTCGCCCGGGAACTCGTCAACGAGGGCGTCGCCGGCGTCATCGGCCATTTCAACAGCGGCTGCACCATCCCCGCCTCGGAGAAATACCACGAGGCGGGCATCCCGCTCATCACCCCCTCCGCCACGAATCCCCAGGTGACCGACCGCGGCTATGGGGACGTCTTCCGGCTCTGCGGCCGCGACGACCAACAGGGCCCCATCGGGGCGGATTACGCCATTGACACGGTCGGCGCCAAAAAATTCGCCGTCCTGCACGACAAGACGACCTACGGCCAGGGACTCGCGGACGAATTCAAAAAGCAGGTGGAAAAACGGCTCGGCCCCGGCGCCATCGTCCACTACGGCGGATTCCCCAAGGAGGAGAAGGATTTTCGGGCCATCCTCGACGCCGTCAAAACGAAATCCCCCGATCTCTGGTACTTCGGCGGCATCTACCACCAGGGGGGTCCGCTCGTGCGCCAGGCGCGGGACATCGGCCTTACGGCGCCGTTCATGAGCGGGGACGGCGTGATTGACCCGGAGTTCCTCAAGACCGGCCAAACCGCCGCGGAGGGAAGCTTCCTCACGTTCGCGCCCGACCTCGCCACGGTCCCCACCGCCGCGGATTTCGTGAAAAAATACGACGCCCGGTTCGGTCTGCGCGGCCCTTACGCGGTCTACGCCTACGATGCCGCGAATATATTGATCAAATCCATCGCGAAGGCCGGCGCCACCGATGGGAAGGCCGTGTCCGCGGCCATCCGCGGCACGGTCCACGAGGGCGCGCTCGGGAAAATCGCCTTCGACGCCAAGGGCGACATCCGCAATTCCTTCTACGTCATGTGGACGGTGAAGGACGGCAAGTTCGTGATGTGCAAATAATGGGCCGGCCCGATCCCACCGGCAAAATTCTCACCGCGCGCCTCCGGGCGGCCTTTTTCATCGCCTTCGCCGCGGGAATCGCCTATTGGCTCGTCTTCCAAAAGATGGAGGTCACCGCCGCCCAGGCGGGCCGCATCGCGGTGAACGGCCTCACCCGCGGGGCCATCTACGCCCTCATCGCGCTCGGGTACACGATGGTGTACGGCATCCTCGGGATGATCAACTTCGCCCACGGCGAGATCTTCATGATCGGGGCCTACACCGGGGTGCTGTCGCTCGGGGTGCTCGCCGCGTTCGGGTGGCCGGCGGGATTTTTCGGACTTCTCCTCGCGTTCGCCGCGGCCCAACTCTTCGCGGCGGCGTTCGGGGTCACCACTTGGCGCGTCGCCTACCGGCCTCTCCGGGACGCGCACACCCTTTCTCCGTTGATTAGCGCCATCGGCATGTCCATCTTTTTCCAGAACCTCGTCATGCTCCTCCAGGGAAAAGACAAAAAGGATTTTCCCTTCGACTGGAGTCGCCTGCTTGAGGGAAAGGTGCATCTCGCCGGAATCGAGATGAGCGTCCTGCAACTGGTCATCATCGGCGCGTCGGTGACGCTCATGGCGGCCCTGACGTGGTTTATCCACCGGACGCGCCTCGGGAAAGCCATGCGGGCGACGGCCCAGGACCACCGGATGGCCGCCCTCGTGGGGATTGACACCCGCCGGGTGATCGCCGTCACGTTCGCCATCGGCTCGGCTCTGGCGGGCGCGGGCGGCGTCCTCATCGCCATGTATTTACAATTAGTGCGGTTCGACGACGGCTACCTCGCGGGCATCAAGGCATTCACCGCGGCGGTGCTCGGGGGCATCGGGAACATCCCCGGCGCCATGCTCGGCGGACTCATTCTGGGCCTGGCCGAGGACTTCACCGCCTCCTTCGCCAGCGACTGGAAGGAAGTGGTGGCGTTCGGGGTGCTGATGCTTGTGCTCATCCTGCGGCCGAGGGGACTCTTGGGCGAACGAGTGACGGAGAAAGTCTGATGAAATTTCGATCCTCCTCCGCTAAAGCTTCGGAGGACCCTGCGAAGCCCTTGGGCGAAGCAGGGATGGCGAATTTCGAATGCCGAATGCGGAATGATGAATTATGAATGATGAATCTGGGAAACGGAATCGAATACCATTTCAATCCCTTCTCGCCAGTCCCCGCGAGAGACTGATTACCAGCATCACCGCGCTCATTCTCTCGTTTCTGATCCTGATGGTCTCGGAAACAGGTTACGGGCAATACGCAATACCATATTACATTTCATGGTTATGCTCATTTGCATGTCTGTTTTTTTCGTTTGCAGTAACCACCCTCGTCATTCATCCATCAAAACCTTTTACCATCATTTCCAGAACCACCCTCGCATGCGGCATATTTCTACTTATCGGCATCGCACTCTCATGCTATCCTGCCTTCGGTCCAGGTTTCCCGCATTACCGCACCGCTGAAGAACCAATCCATTGCACTTCCCCAATGGGCACACCCGCCGGAATAATTTTCAAAGACATCCGAGAACTTTTCCGTTGGCCGATCGTGTTAACCGCACTTTCTCTCTGGTGCGCAATCTATCTCCGCGTCGCAACGATATATCCTCGGCTACAAACCCTGAAATTCCAAACTTTAACCCTATCCAATATTCTCATGTGGATTTCACCTCTCGCATTTTGCCTGACAAGTGCCTATGCCAATCTAACATTAACCTATCTTATCTCCACAACCGCAAACGTAATGCATTGGCACATGGAACAACCCTATTTAATCATGTTGACTATCATTGGATTCGTCTTTTCCAATGCCATTCTCATGATTAGTTATCTTCTCGTCCCCGTTCAACACCGAAAAAATATTACACTGGCCCACGGGGCATCAATCGCTATCGCTCAAGTCACCGTTCTTGCCAACCTGCTTGGAACCTGGAGCATAACAACGGCACGTTATATCCCATGACGCCTTCCACAAACACAACTTCGCCACTTCCATGAACTCAGCACCCAGCACTCAGCACTCAGCACTTCCTGCCCGTCACTCAGCACTCCCTGCCCGGCACTCATCACTTCTTCGCCGTCTCGGCTCCCTCTCCGCCTGGCTCGTCTGGATTCTCCTCATCACCTTCCCCCTCGCCTGGATCGCCTTCGATGGGAAGACGGCCACATGGAACCGGGAACGCCTGAAGTGGCTGGCCGCTCTGCCGGGGACGCTCGCCGGGCGGCCGGGGCTTCTCGCGGCGCTGGCGGGGGCGATCGCGGCGGCGGCGGGCGTGGCCATCTGGCGCCGGCGAGGGATTCGCCTCCCCCACCTCACGCTGGCCGAACCCCTCCGCCGCGCGGCCCCCGTGGCCGGGTGGATCGCCCTGCCGCTTCTCCTGGCTCTGCCGCTCGTCGCGTCGCCGATGCAGATGGACAATTATCTCGTCCGGACCGCCTTCTATATATTGCTGGCGCAGGGGCTGAACCTCGTCGTGGGGATGGCGGGACTTCTCGTCCTCGGTTACGCGGCGTTCGCGGCCATCGGCGGGTATACGTTCGCGATTCTCGCCCATTTCCTCCAGATCCCGTTCTGGGCGGCGCTCCCGGTCGGGACGGCGCTCGCCGCGGCCGCGGGATTCCTCGTGGGGTTGCCGTCGCTCCGCCTCCGGAGCGACTACCTCGCCATCGTCACGCTCGGATTCGGGGAGACCGTGCGCTACCTCTGCAAGAACCTCCCCGCCCTCACGCTCGGCGAGCAGGGGATCGTGGTGCCGGAATACCTGCGCCTGCACGCGTTCACGGTATTCGACCACACCATCCCCGAGGTGGCGGTGGCATGGGGAATGATCCTGCCGCTCGCGGCGCTCACCATGTTTCTCGCCGGACGGCTCCAGAGGTCGCGGACGGGACGGGGGCTTCTCGCGATGCGGGAGGACGAACTGGCGGCCGGGGCGACCGGGATCAACACCGTCGGGTTGAAACTCTTCGCCTTCACCCTTTCGGCGGGGGTGGCGGGTCTGGCCGGGGTGTTCTACGTGGCCCACGACGGATTCATCAGCCCCGACACGTTCAATTTCGAAGAATCCATATTGATCCTCGCCATGGTGGTCCTCGGCGGGATGGGCCGCCCGCTCGGGGTCGCGCTCGGCGCGGCGATTCTCCACGTGGTCCCGACGCTTCTCCGGGACCAGTTCCCGGACCTCCAGGATTACCGGAAACTCCTCCTCGGCGCGGTGATGGTGCTCCTCATGATGTTCCGGCCCCGGGGGCTTTTAGGAAGGACACTGGAACGATCTGACGGAGAGCATTAGTTTCCAGTTTACAGTTTCCAGTTTCCGGACGCATCCGACCGGAAACGGGAAACGGGAAACAGGAAACCGGAAACCTTTCAATGAAATACATCCTTGAGATCAAATCCCTGACGAAGACGTTCGGCGGCCTGAAGGCCGTCCACCGGGTGACCCTCGCCGTCCCGGACGGATGTATCTATAGTCTCATCGGCCCGAACGGCGCCGGGAAAACGACGCTGTTCAACTGCCTGACCGGGATTTATGACCCGACGAAGGGGGAGATTTTTTTCAAGACGCGGTCCCTGGCAAGACTGCCCCCCCACCGGCGGGCCGCGCTCGGGATGGCGCGCACGTTCCAGAACATCCGCCTGTTCCCCGACATGACGGCCCTCGAAAACGTCATGACGGGCCGGACCTGCCGGACGCGCGCCGGGGTGGTGGCGAGCCTCCTCCGCACCCCGCGGATGCGCCGGGAGGAGGCCGAGACGCGGGAGAAGGCGCTCGGGCTCCTCCGGTTCATGGGGATCGCCGGCCGGGCGGACGAGACCGCCCGGAACCTCCCCTACGCGGCCCAGAGGCGCCTCGAAATCGCGCGGGCGCTGGCCACCGAGCCGAATCTGTTGTTATTGGACGAGCCCGCCGCCGGGATGAACCCGCAGGAAGCCGCCGACCTCATGGCACTCATCCGGAAAATCCGGGACGACGGCATCACCATCCTGCTCATCGAGCACCACATGAAGGTCGTCATGGGCATCTCCGACTACGTTTGCGTCCTGGACCACGGCGAAAAAATCGCGACGGGGGCCCCGGAGGAGGTGCGGAAGAACCCGCGTGTGATCGAGGCGTATCTGGGCAAGGAAGGATAGGCCGTCGGCGAGTCAGCGAGTCACCGAGTCTGGGAGTCTGAAGAAATGATGAATGCGGAATGATGAATGGGAATGTCGGAGAGGCATTTCATGCTGTCGGTTGAGAATCTGCATGCGGGCTACGGCCCCATCGAGGTGCTGAAGGGGGTGGACCTCCGCGTCGGTGAGGGGGAAATCGTCACCCTCATCGGGGCGAACGGCGCCGGGAAAACCACCCTCCTCATGACGCTATCGGGAGCCCTCCCGGCGCGCGGCGGGAAAATCACGTTCCGGGGGGAACGGATCGAGGGGCTTCCGACCCACACCATCGTGGCGAAGGGCATGTCCCAGGTGCCCGAGGGGCGCCGCATATTCCCGCGCCTGTCGGTCCGGGAAAATCTGGAGATGGGCGCCTTCCTCCGGACGGACGCCGGCGTCGGGACGGATCTCGACCGCGTCCACCGGCTCTTTCCCATCTTGAAGGACCGCGCCCGCCAGCCCGGGGGAACCCTCTCCGGCGGGGAGCAGCAAATGCTCGCCATCGGCCGGGCGCTCATGGCGCGGCCGAAATTGTTATTGCTGGACGAGCCGTCGCTGGGGCTCTCGCCGCGCCTCATCCCCGTCATCTTCCAGACGATCCGGGAACTGAACGAATCCGGCGTTACCATTTTACTGGTGGAGCAAAACGCCCGCCAGGCGCTGAAACGTGCCCACCGCGGCTACGTGCTGGAACTCGGCCGCGTCGCGCTTTCCGACACGGCGGAGAATCTCCTCCATGACCCGAGGGTAATCGAAGCATACCTGGGGGAATAACAAAAGAAGTCTGGGAGTCCGAGAGTCTTGGAGTCTCGGAGTCGGGGAGTCGGATGAAATTCCGAATGCCGATAAAAATCACCGTTTGCCAAAGCAACGCAACCGCCCGTCGCGCATCGAGAGATAGATTCGCCCTTCCGCGACCGCCAACCCTTCGGCCGCGGGCGCGGCGGCAAGCGCGGCCGTCCGCAGTTTCTTCCCCTCCTTCGTGTCAATCACCCACAATTCCCCCTTCGCCCCCGCCTGGATGCCGCCGCCGAGCGCCGCGACAAGCGCGTCGCCCGCCACCGCCAACGCGTCCACTTCCAGGGTACTCGGCACATCCAGTTTCCACAGGTCTTGGGTCTCCTTCCCCACCGCCCTCGCCGTGATGGCGCGGCCCGCATTCGCTCTTCCCTTTCCCTCCCGATACGCGTAAACGCGTTCGTCGGAGAAAGCGATCACCTGGCCGACCGCCCCGCCATAACTTCTGAGATGGAACCTGTCCATCGAGTCACCCCACCACCGCCACGTGCGATCCAGGAGGCCTCCGACCGACCGACCGCTCTCCCGAAGCGCGGTGTCGGTGGCTTTTCCATCGTGTTTCCCCACGAGGATATCCGCAACGCCTCCGCCCTCGGGACGCCCCGACCGGAGGAGTTTTCCGCTTTTCGGATCCAGCCCGTACTGCCACATTCCGCCGTCGACGTCCATCGTCCGCCCCGCGGCGACACAGGCCACGCCCTCCTCCACCAGAACCCCTCCCACCACCGGCCACGTTGATTCCGTCTGCCCGAACACCACCACGCGCTTTTCCGCCGGCGCGGCGCGAAAACGCCAAAGCACGGCGCCGTCCGAGGCCGAGAGCGCGTACACACGGCCATCCCGGCACCCCACCAGGCACACCCCCTCGTGAATCGTCGGGGGCGTGTCGACCCGCCCTCCCAGCGTGCGGCTCCACAACGGTTTTCCCGTCGCCGCGTCGAACGCCGCCACGCGGTGCAAATCCGGCAGCGCCACGTACGCGCGACCGCCGGAAACAACCGGGGGGCTCACGGGATCATCCCCCTCCGGGCGCCCGCGCCAATCGGGAAGGAAGGCGCCGGGCGCCCCCTTTTGGTCACACGGGGCGGCTTCCCAAAGAGGTGTGAGATCCTGCGGCAGGGATGACGCGCTCGACGCGCTACGGCGCGCGTCGTGACGGAACGTTGGCCAATCGTCCAAAGCGGCCGCCGATGCCGTCGGAGCGGCCGCGGCGAATGTTTCCAGACGGCCGGGGCTTTCCGGCGGATCCGCTTTCGGCCCCCCGATCCCCGCCGGCGCGAAAGCGGCGCACCCGTGGATTTCTCCACGGACGCATCCGCAGCAATCGGGCAGCGAATACAACAAACCGTTGGCCATGAACGTGCCAATTTTGCACGCCGTTCGCGTGGCGCGGAACGGCGTGACGTTGCCGTCCGACCACGAAACGAAATCGCACGGGCGGGAACGGATGAAAAACCGGTCGGTCGCCGCATCGGGAGCGCAATACTGGTGTGGAGCAAAGGTGGTGAATTTCCGCTTTTCCTGCCCCGTCGCCGGGTCCAACCCCAGCCAGGCGGGCGCCCCCCGGTCATAAATCCAAACGAGCCCGTCCGCGAGATACGACTCCGTCTTCGCATCCTTCTTCTCCTCGAGAAATTCACGCCGCCAGAGCACCTTCCCGTCCGCCGGCTGGATCGCGCGCAGAACGCATGTTTTCTCCCTCGCCGAAACGGCCACCAGGGTCCCGCGACGCAAATAGATCATCTGCACCGCGCCGTCGTTCCACGCGGCGGCGTCATCCCGCCAAAGCGGTTTCCCGGACGCCAGACCAAACGCCGCAATCACCTTTCCGTCGTCGCACACGATGAAACGGCCATCCCCCATCGCGGCGTCCGTCAGATTCGCCACGCCCGTCTTCCACAATTCCCGCCCGGTGGCCGTGTCGTACACGCGGGCCATGGTCTTGCCGACAACGGCGAGGCATTTTTCAGCAAGAAGAATGGCGCCCGGCCCGCCGCCGGAAAACGATCCGGCCGGCGCGCCCGTCGCCGCGTCAAACGCCGAGACCGATCCGCCTTCATGGACGTAGACGCGCGACGCGTCCGCGGCGAGATAGCCGCCCCGGATGGGACACTTCCACAGGGGAACGCCGTTCCACGCGTCGCGCGCGACCAGAAACAATCCCGCGCCTTTCTCTCCCGCGTCGCTTCCCTCGCCCGGCGCCAGGGGGATCTCCTGCCGGCGCACAACGTAGAAATTCCGCCCCCCGGCCGACACCGCGCCGCCGGAATATACCGCCAACACAGGGCCGGCCGACCACCGGAGTTCCGACGGCGGCGTGAGCGCGACATCATCCGACACCTTCCCGCCGCCCGCGTCGTGACCGTAGTTCGTCCATTCGTCCATACCGGCCGGACGGGGCTTGCGCACCACCGTCCACCCACCCGATTTCTTCACCGAAACCTCTTTCAGCCCCGCGTCGGAAAGGCGCGATTTGACGTCGCCTTCCGAAAGCCCGGCGCCGAATAACGCCGCGCCGCCCGGCGCCGTCACGCGCACGACCTCGGCAAGGGAAAGCCCTTCCGACAAGAGCCGCGCGAGATTATCCGCGACGACAATGTCCGCGAGGTTGTCCGGGTAGGGAAGGGGATCGAGCGGCCCGCCGTCCACCGACGCGACGCCGTAAAGCCCGCGCGAAAGAAGTGTCTTGCGCGCCGCCTCGACGCGCGCGGGATCCTTCTCCCACCCGTGCACGACAAACCGTCCCGTCGATGCGATTCCCGCCGTGCGCGCGCCGTCGCCGCAGCCCAAATGCACGCAAAACCCGCCGGAAACACCCGCGGCGCTTGAAAAATCCTCAGCCCGGAGAGAACCCGCCGCAAGGACCGAAAGGATCCCCGGAACGCACCACCTCCAAGTTCTCATGGGATATCCTCCAAAATACTCCGTCAAAGAAGCGCCTGGGGATCCACATCCACCGTCACCTGCGTCCGTCCGCGGGCGCGCAGCGCCGGGCGGAGGACGCGGACGGCCCCCTCGAGCGTCTCCCGGCGTTCCGCCTTGAGCAGGAGATGGACGCGGTATTTACCCTTGAGGCGGGCGAGGGGGGCTTCGGCGGGGCCGAGAATCACAAGAGAGTCAGCGAGTCGGCGAGTCTGAGAGTCTGAGAGTCGAGGAATCGGAGAATCGCAGAGTCCGGGAGTCTGGGAGTCTGAGAGTCGAGGAATCGGAGAAGATGAGGCGTCCGTGAATCCCGCGGATTCGATTTTCGCCCGGATGTCCGTCGCTGCGTCCATGCACTTTTTCTCGTCCCGCCCGCTGACCAGTATCCGCGCGATGTGCCGATAGGGCGGGTAGCCCATCTGCCGCCGGACGGCCAGTTCCTCCCGGGCGAACCCGAGAAAATCATGCCTCGCCGCGTACTGGATGGCCGGATGGTCCGCCGTGTAGGACTGGATGAGGACGCGGCCGCCCTTGTCGCTCCGCCCGGAACGCCCGGCAACCTGCGTCAACAATTGAAAGGTCCTCTCCCCCGCCCGGAAATCCGGCAGGTTGATGGCCGTGTCCGCGAGGACAACGCCCACCAGCGTCACGTTCGGGAAGTCGAGCCCCTTGGTGATCATCTGGGTCCCGATAAGAATATCCGCCTGGCCCGTGCGGAACCGCTCGAGGATTTCCTCGTGGGCGTGCGCGCCGTGCGTGGTATCGCGATCCATCCGGGCGACGCGGGCCGCCGGGAACAATTTCCGGATCTCCTCCTCCACCCGTTCCGTCCCGATGCCGGAATACGTCAGTTTCTCCGAATTGCACGCGGGACAGGCGGATGGCGCCGGGAGGGTTTTCCCGCAGTAATGACAAATCAGGGCCTTTTCCTGTTTGTGGAGCGTGAGCGTCACCGAGCAGGCCGCGCACGTCTCCACATGACCGCACGAGCGGCAGGACAGGTACGTCGAATGGCCCCGGCGGTTCAGGAACAAAATCGCCTGTTCTTTCGCGGCGAGCACCCTCTCCAGCGCCACCACGAGCGGCCGCGAGAGACGCGACGGGCCGCGGCCGCTGAAGGGCTCCTTCGTGAGGTCAATCACCTCGACCGGGGGCAATGGCCGCTCCCCGATGCGCTCCGGCAATTCCAGATGGACAAATCGTTTCTCCTCCACCGCCGCGGCGTAACTCTCGAGGGAGGGCGTCGCCGACCCCAGGATCACCGGCGCGGCGTGGCGCGCGGCCCGCCAGAGGGCGATGTCGCGGGCGTGATAGCGCGGCGAGGACTCCTGCTTGTAACTGCCGTCGTGCTCTTCATCAATTACAATCACCCCGATGCGCTCCACCGGCGCGAACACGGCCGAGCGCGCCCCTACGACAACGTCCCGCTCACCGGAGGCGATGGCCCGCCACGCGTCGGCGCGGGCCCCCTCGGCCAGGTGGCTGTGGAGGACCGCCACCCGGTCGCCGAACCGCGCCCGGAACCGCCCCACCGTCTGCGGGGTGAGCGAAATTTCAGGGACAAGCGCCAGCGCCGCGCGCCCCCGGGCGAGCGCCTCCGCGATAACGGCGAGATAGACCTCCGTCTTGCCGCTCCCCGTGACGCCGTGGAGCAGGAACGTTTCATGACGGTCATGCCGGACGGCATCAAGAATCCGGGCGATGACCGCGGCCTGCGCCGGCGTGGGCAAAAGCGGCCTCTCCAGCGCGGCCGGCGGCGGCGCGTCCTTCGCCGGACGCCCCTTCACCCCCCGGCGCGCCCCCCGCGGGACGGAGGCCTCCAGAATTTCGCCCGGCCCGCAGACGAAGCGGCCGGCGGCGAACCGCGCGAGGTCAAGCATCTCCGCCGACACCGGCTCGCCCGGGAGAACGGTCAGGATGGGCTTTACCCGGGCGATCTCCGTCGTCGGGGCCGTCGCCAGGCACACCCCCTCGAGTTCCCGCGAACCGAAGGGGACGCGCACGCGAACCCCCGCCGTCACGGCGGAGACAAGAGCCTCCGGGATCTCGTAATCGAAGCCCTCCGGGACAGGCAGGTCGAGCGCAACGCGGGCGTAGGGCATGAAGGGGATTATAGCAGGGGCGGACCGGGAAGCGAAGGGATAGGAAGTCTTGAGAGTCGGCGAGTCAGCGAGTCACCGAGTCCAAAGCGCATCACTCGCATCTCGCAGAAATACCACAGGATAAGCATTCAGCAATCAGCGGTCAGCGATCAGCCAGAATTCGGATTAGTCATGATTCCGATTTGATTCGGCATTCAAAATTCGGAATTTCACCGCAGTGTCATCAAATTCATGGAATTCCACCCCGTGCCGCCATAAAATTCCGGGGGTGTCCGGACACGATCAACGTATCCGTTCGGAAGGATATGAATATGAGAACAATATTGCTCTATACCTTGGCCGCTGCATTTCTATCAGGTTGTACAACACCGGATCGGCAACAACATCCTCGGATAAAACACACCTTGCAATTTCACGAAATAGAAAAAGCCAAGGTTATAAACGAATGGCAAGCCAAAGAGATTGCAATGTCATCCGTAACCAAGACCGACGGAGGGGTATCTGCGACCGCCATGTTTAATGTTGGTCCTTGTTTCAAAATAGATTTTGACATTCCGAACTTCGCCAAACAGGGCGAGCGAATCTGGCCAGTAAGTAAAACTGATATGGCATTTCCGTCATGTCAAACCATTTGGATCAATGCGGAAAGTGGGGATGTCAAAGTGATCGCGAAAGAAAGCACGACATGCTCCAAATTGGTCGAGTATGAGTACAATCTTGACCAGATGACGGACACGTTCACCCTGGACAAAAAAACTGTAGATAAAATCAAACAATCACCCAGTGGCATCCCAAAGGTCGCACCTCAGAAGTGACGTTCGAAATCATCCGTACTTCCAAACTCTCTCTTATTTCGTGTTTCCGCGATTCGCGTCATGACTTCATGACCGCATGACATCATGACGGTCATTGTCCCATCATGCCCGACTCGCCGACTTCTTCCCCGACTCCGGGACTCTTGGACTCCCAGACTCCCAGACTCGCTGACTTCTCCAACCCAGGCATATCCCGCTCCACCACAACAAATTGTGGAAAATAAAAAATCATCCGCAAATGATGGTATTTTTTATTGACGCGACCGCCGGTCCGCCTATAATCGCCGCGTCGTTTTCACCCGACGCTTCCGGAGCCAAAAATGACCGAGAAATGTCTCTACCGATGCGGCAAGCAGGAGGCCGTCCGCCATGAGTGCGGCGAGGCGGAATGGAACCGGACGCACTGGTGGGGCTGGTGCGCCGAGCGTTACCTCGAGCACCTCCGGGGCGAGGTCTTCTGGTGCCAGTTCGACCGGGAATCCTTCGCCCTGCTCGCCCGGAAGGACACCGCCGGCGACGCCGCCCGCTCCCGGCTCACCCCCTTCACGAACTGGCGCTACCGCCGCAGCCACCCGGACGAAACCGCCGAGGCCCTCGCGGAAGTCCTGAACGACATGCACGAATCCCTCGCCGCCGGACGGACGGCCGGGGCGGCGGGATAATTACTACCGTCACTCGTCGCTCGCATCTCGTATCTCGCAGAACACCACAGGAAGACCGTCGCGTGAAATGCCGAATTCGGAACACTGCGGGAACCACACAAAATGAGGACTGCCAGCGGCTGAAATATCGGGTATACTGGTCACCATGCTTGATCTTTATGATGAGTTGAAATCGCTTGTCGCGGAACTGGAGGCGGGACGGGTGGAGTACGCCCTCTGCGGAGGACTGGCCCTGGCGGTGTACGATCTTCCCCGAGCCACGGTGGATATTGATCTTCTGGTGCCCCCGGCATCACTGCCGGCGGCCATTGCCGTGGCTGCCGCGCGGGGGTACACGGTCGAGGCGGCGCCGATGCGATTCGCCGAAGGAACCATCGAGATCCGCCGCTTCACCAAAACGGATCCGGACTCATCGGATCATCTGATGTTGGACCTCGTCGTGGTGACGCCTGCGCTCGCGACGATTTGGGAGGGCCGCCGACCGATGGATTGGGAGCATGGCCGGCTCTCGGTGGTGTCGAAGGAAGGACTCATCCGCATGAAATCCCTCCGGAAAAGCGGGCAGGACCAGGATGACATCCGCCGGCTGGAAGGGGGTGCGGCGTGAAACCCGACATGTCCCCCAAGGCCGTGACGACCCGGCTCAAACGGGTATCGCAACTCCGGCGATTATGCCTGTCTCTGGCGAAGGCGCGGCCGAGCCGGTCAAAATAATTCGGAATTTCATCCCGGGGATCGTCAGGGCGCGGCGTAAATGAGATAAATCCCGGCCAGGATCACGAGGACCCCGCAGGTTTTTTTCAGTATTCCCACCCCTCGGGAGTTTTCATTCCAGTCCAGGTAACGCTGTACCGCCCCGGTGAACGTGCCGGCCAGGACAATCACCGCGCAGTGCCCCACACCGTAGGCAAGCAGAAGCACGACGCCGTAAATCAGGTTTGTGGCCGCCAGACGGAACGTCACCGCCAGAATGGGAGCCATGTAGGCGAACGTGCAGGGCCCCAGAGCAATCCCGAAAATCAATCCCAAGAGGAACGCCGCCAGAATCCCCTTGCGCTTCATGCCCACCGGCCCGGGGCCGGACCACGGCATCGGGATCACGTCCAGCAGGTGAAGTCCCACCACGAAGAATATCACCGCCACGAAATAATTGCCGTACCGGCCGACGTCGCCCATCATCCGGCCGGCGGCGGCGGTGACCGCCCCGATGACGGCGATGGTGATGAGAATCCCCCCGGCGAAAATCGAGGAAACGCCGAACGCCCGCGCCATGCTCATCCGCCCCTGCCGGCCGATGAACCCCACAATCAAGGGAATGCTCGCCAGGTGGCAGGGACTCAAGACAATGCTCAAGACGCCCCACGCCACCGATGCGGCGATCGCCACAACGGCCGAGCCTTCCACCGCCCGCGAGAGCGCCGCGAAGAGTTCCTGCATGATCACTTCACCCCCATCGCCTGGAACTGTTTGACGACATCCTCCTCGGACATCAATCCCTCGTGACGGAACACCTCGCGGCCCGCCTTGTCGAAGAAAATCTGCGCCGGGATGGATCGGATGCCGTAACGGCCGGAGAGCACCGGCTCCCCCTTCGCCTCGATGATCACCACCGACACCCCGTCCTTGAATTTTTCGGAGATCGCCCCGAGCACGGGCGCCATCTTGTCCGGCCCGCAGCAGCTTTTTCCCCCGAAACCGACAACCGCCGGCTTCCCGCCGGACCGGACCTTGTCCACGGAATTGTCCCGGCACAACGGGATCTGGATTTTGAGCCACGCGGCGGAAACGGTGATGGCCGTGCGCTGTCCCAGCGATCGCACGTACACGGCGGCCGCCGCCTCCTTCTTTTGCTGAAGCAGATATCCGACCAGATCCTCCTTCACCTTGTCGAACGACGCCCCGCCGCACAAGGCGACATTCTTATCGTAGAATTCCTTCAGTTCCGCCTCCCCGGGGGATTTCACCTGGGCCAGGACCGGCTCGAAATATTCCATCACGATCACCGGATCGGATTTGCCGGCGATGTCGGCCTTGCGCGCCGCGGCGCTCTTTTTCGCCGCCTCCAGAATCAGACGGTCCTCGACCATCTGTTCGAGGAAAAACGGGGCGTTCTTCCGGATGGACTCCCGGACAATCTCCTGCGCCTTTTCCACCTCGGCCTGGAATTCCTTTTCGGTGACCTGGAAGGTCTCCGCTTTGAGAAGAACTCCCTCGGGCAGATCACCGACCGCGGCGCCGGAGAGCGCCCCGCGGACAACGCCGGGATGGACGTCGTCCACCGTCCGGGCGGGCTCGGCCGCCGGAACGGCGCCGGCCACCACGATCGCCAGAACCGTCGCGGAAACCCATTGAAACATCTTCATGTTTGTCCTCCCTTTCCGAAACGTTAGGGTTTGCATTCCCCGATCTTGCAGGCCTTGCCAATCTGCTGGGGCGTGAGTTTCATCTTGTCCTCGAGCGCCTGGGCGATGGAAATCATCTTCCCGGTTTCGAGAGGATGCCCGTCCAGCCACTTCCGGAGATTCTCCGGACTCATGAAGAAACCTTGGTGGAAACAACCCGCCGACACCCACTTGCCCTCGGCCGTCTTCTTCTGGCCGAACCAGGCCACAGCCGTCGCGGGCTCGAGAGATGCCACCTTTCCGCCCAGGGTCTTGACCACGATCGGATCACCGGTCAGCCGGTCGCGTTCCCGGACTTCGATGTCCTTGCCGGTCCGGGCCGCCACGCCCAGCGCACAGTGGGAACAGCACCCCCAAGAGTGCACCCCGCCGCAAGTGACCGCGGCGGCGTCCTGCGGGTAGCAGGCCCGATCGCAGAAGCCGCAGCGATGGGAAAGTTCCTTTTCCTGAAGAACATTCCATGCCACGATGTTGCCCCCGGCGGCCTGCATCTCTTTCGTCGCCGCATCGCGACCGGCAAAGGCCCTGACCACGGGTCGGCCGGACTTCTCGTCCAAGCCATGGAGAAAAACCGCCTCCGGCGCCGCCAGAAAATTCCCAGTCGCGTAATCGGTGACGAAGACCTTCTTCTCGAACCCGGTCTTGTCCTCCGTCAAACAGGAGTACAGGATGAAATAACAATGGGGCGAACAAAGCCGGACGTCGCCCTTGTCCGTCCTGACGACAACGAGGGTCTTGAGATTGACATCTCCCCCGCACATGGAACAAATCCGGTCCCTGGTTCTTTCGTCCTTCCCGATCGGTTCCCACCGCTCGATTCCCGGCAACGCCTCAGCGGCGACGTCCACCCCCAATTCCTTCCACTTGACCAGGATGTCCCCCTTGGAAAAGAATCCCTCATGGCGGAAACGCTCCCGGCCGGAGGCGTCGAAGAAGATCTGCGTCGGAATAAGTTTAATCTTGTATGATTCGCCGGCCCCGGGATTCACCCAGACATCAATGAACTCCACCTGGAAGCGGCCGGCGTAGTCGCGTTTCAGTTCCTCAAGGATGGGCGCCATCAGTTTGCAGGGGATGCACTTGCCGGCCCCGAGATCCACCAGACGCGGCAACGCGGCCTTCGGCGCCGGGTCCGGCGCGGCGGCGACGGGCGCGGGCGCCGGACAGGATGCCGGACCGCATCGCCCCCGCATCCAAAAGGCCAGCCCAACCCCCACCACGACGGCCGCGACGATGATGATCTTGCCGACCGTCCCCATGCCGGGTTTCCTTCCAACATCGTTTCCCGTATTGTTATCCGCCACAGCATCCTCCTTTTTTACTACGCAATGAGTTTCTTGATTTCGTCCGCGGAAAGCGCCTTCCCCGACGATTTCACCACGCCGTCCACGGCGAGGGCGGGCGTCATCATGACGCCGAACTTCATGATTTCGTTGATGTCAGTCACCTTGACCATCTCGTACGCGATGCCAAGGGCCTTCGCCGCCGCCTCGGCGTTCTCCGCAAGTTTTTTGCACTTCGGACACCCGGTGCCCAGAACCTGTATCTTTTTCATGTCCTCGCCCCTCCTATCCCCAAATAGCTCCGTAAATCATACCGGTTACCGTGGCCATCACCACCACCAGAGAACAAAACACCACCGTCTTTCGTGTCCCCATGATACTGCGAAGGACCAGCATGCTGGGCAGGGAAAGCGCCGGACCGGCAAGCAAGAGCGCCAGCGCCGGCCCCTTGCCCATCCCCGCGCCGATCAGTCCCTGCAGGATCGGCACCTCGGTCAGCGTCGCAAAGTACATGAAGGCACCGAAAACCGAGGCGAAGAAGTTCGTCCACAGCGGCCACACCGCGCGGGCCAGACTCTCGAACGCACCCCCGCCCCAGCCGGTGATGGCCAGGAACGCGTCCGGTTTGTCACCGACGAGCATCTCGACATATTTGCCTGGAATGAGTCCTTCGTGATCCGGCCGGCCGAGCAGGAACCCGGCCACGATCACGCCGAAGAAAAGCAGCGGCAGGATCTGTTTGGCGAAGGCCCAGGTGGCCCCGAACCACGTCCCGGCCTCGCCGGAATCGGTGCTGGTGATGGCCGACAGACCGACGACGACCGCGGCGAACGGGATCATGACCATCAGTCCGTCCATGGGCAGGACCAGCGCCAGGACGGCCGCGGGCGCGCTGGCGGCGGCCACCTTCCACCATGCGATGCCGAACCAGAAAACCAGGATCGCGCCGAGCGCCACCGCGAAGAGAACGGTTATCCACCATTTGCTCTTCCAAATGGTCGTCCACGCTCCCGGCATGGGCGTCTTCGCGGTGACATCGGCCGCGGAAACCTTGATCTCCTGCCCTTCCCCGGGGCCGCTTAGGACCTTGAGCACATAGGCCGCACCAGCAGCTGATGCATCCTCCGGGGCCTTGACCACCGCGGCCCGGACCTGCCGACCGTCCTTGAGTTCAAACCGGAAATCGTTGGACGCGCCCCAGTTGGCGAAGACGAGAATCCCGATCATCACCGCGAAAAATAATGCATTCTGCCAGAGTGGCCGGGCGACCTCCGGCTCCGGCATGACCGCTTGGGCATCCGCCTTCGCCATCTCCTCCTTGCGGTAGATGACGTGCATGAGCAGGCCGATCACCACGGAAAAACCGATGGCCCCGACCGCCCGGGCGATGCCCAGTTCCATGCCCAGGATCCGGGCCGTGAGGATGATCGCTAAAATATTAATGGCCGGACCGGAATATAAAAATGCACACGCCGGCCCGAGCCCCGCCCCCATCCGCCAGATCCCCGCAAAAAGCGGCAGGACCGTGCAGGAACAGACCGCCAGGACCGTTCCCGACACCGCGGCCACCCCGTAGGCCAGGACTTTGTTGGCCCGTGGCCCCAGGTATTTCATGACGGACGCCTGGCTCACGAACACGCCAATGGCCCCCGCGATGAAGAACGCCGGCACGAGACACAGCAGGACGTGTTCCCGGGCGTACCATTTTGCGAGATGGAATGCCTCCATCACGGCGCCGTCGAACCGGCTCCACCCCACCGGCAGCCAGAAAAAAGCCAGAAACACAGCGGTGATGCCCGCGAGTTTTTTCCACTCGATCTTCCAGTCCATACACGCACCTTTCACAAGTTGCCTGACGGACACGCCAGGGATCGCCCCTCAACAAGGCCTACCGCGCCAGCACCGCCCGCTCCCGGGCGTTGATTTTCAGGACCGACTCCACACAGGAAAAGAAATTCAACACGCACGGGCAACGCAGGGAATAAAACACCTGGGCCCCCCGCCGTTCATCCAGAACAATTCCGGCGTTCTTCAAAATCGAAAGATGTTTCGATACCGTGGAGATATCGTCGCCGACCATCGCCGTGAGTTCGCAGACGCACCGTTCGCCCCGGGACAGTTCATCCACCAGGAACAACCGCGTTGGGTGCGCCATGGCCTTCACGATCAGGGCCCGCGCCTGGTAACGCGCCTGGATCTCCGTATCCATCACCAGAGAACCTCCGTTGCTTGTGCTTGTGATTTGGCTATTTTACCAAACAACCAAATAGTAAGCAACTATTCCCAACACCGGAAATTTTCACCGAAAAATTAAAACTCCGATCAACCTGCCTGGAACCACCGCCGCTTCAGCCACAAACTCACATTTACCAAACCGATGAGCGCCGGCACCTCCACGAGCGGCCCGATGACCGCCGCGAACGCCGCCCCGTGCCCGATGCCGAACACCCCCACCGCCACCGCAATGGCCAACTCAAAATTATTGCTCGCCGCCGTGAACGAGAGGGTCGCGCACTTCGGGTAGTCCGCGCGGGCTTTCGCACTCATCCAAAAACTTACCAGAAACATCACCACGAAATAAATCAACAGCGGTGCCGCGATAAGCAGAACATCCCCGGGCCGGGCGACGATTTTCCGCCCCTGCATGGAGAACATCACCACGATGGTGAACAGCAACGCCACGAGCGTGATCGGACTGATTTTCGGAATGAACCGCCCGTGGTACCAATCCCTCCCCTTCGCCCGCACGAGGACAAACCGCGTCGCCATCCCGGCCAGGAACGGAATCCCCAGGTAGATGAAGACGCTTTCAGCGATCTGCCCCATGCGGATGTTCACCACCGCCCCCTCAATCCCCAGAAGCGGCGGCAACACCGTGATGAATACCCACGCGTAGACGCTGTAGAAAAACACCTGGAATATCGAATTAAACGCCACGAGCCCCGCGCAGTATTCCGTGTCCCCTCCGGCCAGGTCATTCCAGACGATCACCATGGCGATGCACCGCGCCAGGCCGATCATCATGAGCCCGATCATGAATTCCGGCCGGTCGCGCAGGAACACCACCGCGAGCGCCGCCATCAGCACCGGCCCCACCACCCAGTTCTGCAATAACGACAACCCCAACACCCGGAAATCCCGGAGGGATCGGCCAAGTTCCTCATACTTCACCTTGGCCAGGGGCGGGTACATCATCAGGATCAGCCCCGCGGCGATCGGGATACTCGTCTGCGACCCCTCCGGGTGAAGGGATCCGATCCAGTCCCCCACGGAGGGGGCGAAATACCCCAGCAGGACACCCAAACCCATGGCGAGGAAAATCCAGAGTGTGAGATACCGGTCGAGGAACGACAATTTCCGGACGACCCCATCGCTCATGTCCCCATCCTCCCGTTCAAACCCATTTGAACCGTCAGGGTCCGGACGAACGCCTCGATTTCGTCACGCACCCGCCGGTAATGCCCCAGCGCCTCCGCTTCCGACTTCGCGCCGGCGGCGAGCGCGGGCGGGTCGTCGAATCCCTGATGAATCACTTTCGCGGCTCCGGGAAACAGCGGACAGACCTGGCGGGCGTTGTCGCACACCGTCACCACGAGATCGAAATTCCGCTCCGGGAGATCGGCGATGATTTTGGACGCCTGGCGGGAGATGTCCACCCCCGCCTCGGCCATCACTGCCACCGCCCGGGGATCAAGCCCCTTCGCCACGACGCCGGCGGAGAACGGCGCGACGATACCACCGAGCAGGCGCCGCGCCCACCCCTCGGCCATCTGGCTCCGGCAGGAATTTCCGGTGCAGAGAAATAAGATTTTCACAAGCGGTTTCATGCCCTGCATCCTGATTTCGCGACCGGAACAGCCTTGTCGAGCCGCGCCAAGTCCGACTTCACCGCGTCATGGTCCGCCAGGCACTGGCGAAGCCCCGCCTGAAGGGATTTCTCGAGGCGGCTGCGCGGCGAGGCGAGGCGGTAATGCATCCAGGTGCCCTCCCGGCGGGCCTCCACCATCCCCGAGGCCCGAAGGACCCCGAGGTGGCGGGAAATTTTGAAATCGGGCTGGCCGAGGGCCTGCGCCAGTTTGCACACGCACGTCTCCCCCCGGATCGCCAGGAGCGCCGCCAGGCGCACCCGCGTCGGATCCGCCAGGGCCTTGAACAATTTCGCTTCGTCTTTCATTCCCCCTCCTCACGGATATGCCTATCTGCGCTTATACGCATATAATAACCCTGTCCTGTCCGAAGGCAATTTATTTAAAATTGCGCGTGATGCCGCCCGGGTTATCATCACTGGGATAGCAGAAACCATTATTCGGAGGTCGTCATGCGCATCCTGTCCCGTACCGCCGTTGCGGCGTCCCTGATCCTCGCGCTGGCCGCGTCCGCCTCCGCCAAGCCGCCCGAGGAAACCCTGAAACCCGTGAAAGACGCCCTCGGCAAGGAAATCAAGGCGCGGTTCTCCAACGACACCCTCGAGAAGGTGGCGGACTTCCTGCAGGACAAGTCCGGGGTTCCATTCATTCTGGACCGGATGCGCCTTGGCGCGAAAGTCAAAACCCCCGTCACCCTCGAGGCAGATCGGATATCCGCCCTCACGACCCTTGAATGGGCCTGCCGGCTCACCGAGACGGATTTCGACGTCCAGGACGGGAAAATCCTGATCACCACCCCCGAGGAGGCCCTCCGCCCCTACCTCGTCACGGAAATCTACGACATCCGAGGGCTCGCACTGCGAATCCCGGATTACCCCGGCCCGGATATCAACCTGTCGGCCGGAAGAGAAGGGGATGGCGGCCAAGGTGGCGCTCTGTTTGGTGCAGTAGCAGAGTCAACCCCCGACGTCACCGGTCTAACTGGAGATGAAATCAAGGACTACTTGAAACTCCACGTTCGAAAAGGCCGATGGGAGGCAGGCGCCACTATCGAATACCGAAACGGCACCCTCCTTGTAACGAACACCGTGGAGGTCCAAAAGGAGGCCGCGGACCTCATCGGGAAATTTTTCCAATCGGCGGGGAAGATGGTGGCGGTGGACGCTCGATTTTACCTGGTCCCCACCGCGTCGCTCGAGAAGGCCCTGGGCGGGAAGGGGCGGGGCGCCGCCCCCCTCGATGCCGCCACGCTCGAGACCCTGCTCGCGGCGGCCGCCCAGGAGAAATGGCCCTCCCTCGGCACCGCCCGGACGGTTTGCTTCAATACCCAGCGCGTCCACGTCACGGCGACGAACGACCGATCCTATCTGTCGGACATCACCATACAGATCGCCGGCGGGGCGGTGGGCGCCGATCCGGACATCAGCATTATCGATAATGGCATCATTCTTGACATCCGACCCATCGCCAGCCCCACAAACGATTTTCTCATCGTGGATCTCAAGGCCACGGCCGCATCCGCGGGCGCCCTCCGAACGGTAAGCACGGTGTTTGCCCCGGGCACTGCTGGCGGGGAGATCCTCGCGGGAAGCGGTTCCCTCACCGGCACCGCCACCGACGAAAAGAAGGACAATAAGGCCACCGGGGATCAGAAGATCACGGGAACCACCTCCACTGACGGGAGAATCATCCGCACCCCCGGCACCGCCCCGGCGTCGGCGACCGTGGAATTGCCCGACATGGACATGATCCGATTCCGAACGACGCTCCGATTCCCCAGCGGCGGCGGGGCGGTCCTGGCCTCGAGCGCCCCCGGCCTCGCCCGGTTCGCCGGGGAGGGCATGGAGGTGGTGCTGGTGCTCCGGGCGGAGGTGGTGAAGTAAAATGCCGAATGGCGAATTTCGAAGTCGCATGAGTTGAGGGCCTCGGGTGGCGGCTCGTGGAGCGGTTCTCCGGGACGCGTTCGCGCCTCCCAGCCTCCCTGCCTCCGGCGCGCCCGCGACGCCCGGCTCACCATCCCCCTCGGCCTGTTTGTGAAGAAGCGTCCATGATGTTGACGTTTCTTCACCCCCCTTGACACGCCGCCGGAGGGCGCGCGGGCGGACCGGGAATTAAGCGCGGCCTGTTCGAGCGCCGGAGCGGCATGGGCGAGTTTGGCGCGCTTGATTACGTTACCCGTATCTCGTCGCACGTATCTCGCAGATAACACATCGGATCGTTCTGATTTTTTTCTGCGCGCGACGCTTCACGAGGAACGAGTAACGAATTTGGGCGCCTTTTCTTTTGTCACTTTTCTTTGTGGCGTGACAAAGAAAAGTGAGAAGGACTTCGGGTGGCGACTCGGGGAGCGGTTCACCGGGACGCGCCTCGCCAGCATCCGTACCCTTCGGCACCTGTGGGTTGCGACTCGGGTGGGGGCGTCGCGGGACGTTCCTCGACGACCTCCTGTCGTCTCGTCACTCCGTGATCTCGGGGCTCCCGGCCTCCTGCCTACGTCCCTCGATCAAGGCCCGCGCCGCTCCCCACCCTCGCCGCCATTCCCGCATATACGCCATGGCGAACAAGTATTTATGGAGGGCGGCGCTTCTGCGCCGCCGACGGACCGGTTGGACTACATTCACCCCGGTTCGCGGCCGTCCGGGACGCTCGCCGGGAACATCCCTGCCGGCAGACGCCCCCCTTGCCGACAGTCATCGCCAAACCCGCTCATCCTGAGCCTGTCGAAGGATGAGCAAGAAGTAACTCCACGGGTGGCGGC
>JAZDJP010000103.1:0-37533 GCA_043803805.1 Planctomycetota bacterium | reverse complement strand
AACGACAGTGTAATCGAAGAATCATTTTCTCCGGCCAAGTCGACAAACGCCCCGCCGCGATCCTTCATGATCCAGTATCTCTTTATTCGGGACATGGGGAAAATGCTCACGCCCATAACCAGTAGCATCGGCCAGAAATTCCTGCCGAGATCGACGCCGCATACCTCAATCAGCCCGAATCCCGCAAAAACAACAGCCAGGAACATTCCTCCCCACAAGAAGATCTTCCTTCGGCAGGACGAGACGACGTTTCCGCATCCCGGACAGATTGGAATCGAAATGGATTTTCGATTCACAAGACTTTGAAATTTTCCAAAGAGGCTGATTCGTTGGGTGTCCTCAAAATAAACGGTTGTTTCATCCGATGTGACCTCACCGCAACCAAAACACAGATTTCGGGCGTTGCCGAAATCAACAACCCCATTCTTGATGGGGAAACTAATAAAATTTTCCATGTCACGCCCTCCATTTCATGTAGCACCACGGATTTTCAACCGCCCCAACTTGGTCGCGCTGATTTCGAATTGTAGTCATCGGCCTTTGACGTTCAATTACGAACTCGTTCAAACTTCTTTGACGTTTCTTCTCCCCCCTTGACACGCCGCCGGAGGGCGCGCGGGCAGGTCGGGAATTAAGCGCGACCTGTTTGAGCGCCGAATCGGCATGGGCGAGTTGGGCGCGCTTCCGGCCTGCCAAGCGCCCGAGGCTCCACCCGGCAAGTCGGCGTGTCCGGGGGCGCCCTTCCTTTTGGCCCACCTTTTCCTTGGGCGAGCAAGGAAAAGGTGGGAGTCCCGCCGGAGTCGCCGCAGCGCCGCCCTCCAAACCACCGCCGCGCCCCCGCCTTCCCATTCGACATTCGAAATTTCATCCACACTCATCACCCAGCACTCAGTACTGTGGCATTTCCCATTCATCATTCCCCAAGCAAACCCCCTTGCCTTCCACTCCATCCCCCTCTACAATGTCCTCGTTCAGTATAAATTTACGAGAGCCGACGCCATGATTTCCCGCTACAGCCGCCCCGCGATGGCCGCCGTCTGGTCCGAGGAAAACCGATTCCGGATCATGCTCGAGGTGGAACTCCTCGCCGCCGAAGCGATGGCCGGCCGCGGCCTCGTTCCGAAACGGGACATCGCGATCGTCCGGGAACGCGCCCGGATCGACCTCCGGCGCATCCGCGAGATCGAAGACATCGTCAAGCATGACGTCATCGCCTTCCTCACCCAGGTCGGCGAAACCGTCGGGCCGGCGGCGCGCCACCTGCATCTCGGCATGACCTCCTCGGACATCCTCGACACGGCGCTCGCCGTCCAGTGCCGGGACGCGGCGGATATTCTGCTCAAGGATCTCGCGGAACTCAAAGCCATCCTCCGCGACCAGATGAACAAACACCGCCGCACCCCCATGATGGGCCGCACTCACGGGGTCCACGCGGAACCCACCACGTTCGGCCTCAAAATGGCCCTCTTCACCGCGGAAACGGCCCGTGCCATCCAGAGGCTCCGGAACGCCCGCAAGGCGATCGCCGTCGGGAAGATTTCGGGCGCCGTCGGGACGTTCGCCAACGTCGGCCCCTGGGTCGAGGAACAGGTCTGCCGGAATCTGGGGATCGCCCCCGCGCCGGTCTCCACCCAGATCGTCCAGAGGGACCGCCACGCCGAATTTGTAACGGCCATGGCCATCGCGGGCGGTTCCCTCGAGAAATTCGCCACCGAGGTCCGGTCGCTCCAGCGCACGGAAATTCAGGAGTGCGAGGAACCCTTCACGAAGGGCCAGAAGGGCTCCTCCGCCATGCCCCACAAGCGCAACCCCATCCTCTGCGAGCGCATCTCGGGGCTCGCGCGGGTGCTCCGGGGGAACGCCGTTGTCGCGATGGAAAACATCGCCCTCTGGCACGAACGGGACATCAGCCACTCCTCGGCGGAGCGCATCATCCTGCCCGATACATGCCTCGCCCTGGACTATATGCTGGCGAAGGCGATCGAGGTCTTCCGGAATCTCACCGTCCATCCCGGGAACATGAAGGCCAACCTCGAAAAATCCAGGGGGCGCATTTTCTCGGAACGGGTGCTTCTGGCGCTCGTCGGGAAGGGCCTTTCCCGCGAGGAGGCCTATCGCGTGGTGCAGGGCCATGCCATGAAATCGTTCGAGCGGGATGTTTCCTTCGCGGACCTCGTCGCGAAGGACCCGACCGTCCGGAAACACCTGACGAAGACGGAGATCCGGGCGTGCTTCGACCTCGACCACCATTTCCGGAACGTGGCGCAGATTTATCGGCGCGTGGAAATGCTCTGACACCAATGAATCGTTTTTCAACACGCCCCCACGCCGGCCACGAAATGATTGAGCTCGTCGACCGGCCGCTCGACCACTGCGGCCTGTTCGGGGTCTTCGGGAGCCCCGACGCCGCCGCGTCAACGTTCTACGGGCTCTACGCCCTCCAGCACCGCGGCCAGGAAAGCGCCGGAATCGCGGCGGTCCGCGACGGGCGGATCATCGGCCACCGCGGGATGGGCCTCGTCGGCGAGGTCTTCCGCCCGGAGGACATCGAGGGGCTGAAAACCCATGCGGCCATCGGCCACGTCCGCTACTCGACGGCCGGGTCGAGCCACCTCTCCAACGCCCAGCCCCTCATCGTCAATTGCGCCAAGGGCCTCATCGCCATCGCCCACAACGGGAACCTCGTGAACGCCAGGCATCTCCGGGACGAGTACGAGGCCTACGGATCCATCTTTCAGACCACCACCGACAGCGAGATCGTCGTCCACATCCTCGCGAGCCAGAAGACGCGGACGCTCCGGGAAGGGCTTTTCCGGGCGCTGAACGAAATCCGGGGGGCCTTTTCACTGTTGTTTCTCACCCCGAAGGAAATGATCGCCGTCCGGGACCCGAACGGATTCCGGCCGCTGTGCCTGGGGGAACTCCCCGACGGCGGGATCGTCGCCGCGTCGGAGACCTGCGCCTTGGACCTCGTCCAGGCGAAATTCCTCCGGGATGTCGAACCGGGCGAGGCCATTTTCATTTCCGAGAAGGGAATCAAATCCGAGCATTATGTCCCGAAGTCAAAAATCCACCCTTCGTTCTGCATTTTCGAGCACGTCTATTTCGCCCGGCCGGACAGCAACCTCTTCGGAGACAACGTCCATCTCGTCCGCAAGAAACTCGGGATGCGCCTGGCGAAGGAAGGGCCTGTTGACGCCGACACGGTCGTCGCCGTCCCGGACTCCGGGAACTCGGCGGCGCTGGGCTTTTCGACCGCCTCCGGCATTCCCCAGGATCGCGGATTCATCCGGAACCACTACGTCGGCCGCACCTTCATCCAGCCCGACCAGGCGGACCGCGACCGCAAGGTCGCCATCAAACTCAACACCGTGCGGAGCGTCATCGAAGGAAAGCGCATCGTCGTCGTGGACGACTCCATCATCCGCGGCACCACCTCCCGGGCCCGCGTCCACCACCTCCTCCGGGCCGGGGCGAAGGAAATCCACATGCGGATCTCCTGCCCCCCCACGCGGCACCCCTGCCCCTACGGGATCGACTTCCCGACATCGAAGGAACTCATCGCCCACGAAAAAACCGTGGACGAGATCCGGAAATACCTGGGGCTGGACTCGCTCACCTACATCAGCATCGAGGGGCTTCTTTCGGCGGTGAGCGCCCCCGCCGACCACTACTGCACGGCGTGCTTCACGGGAAAGTATCCCGTCCCGCTCACGGAAAACACGGCCAAACTGCGAATGGAGAAATGAGGACATACCCCATGAAACAAAGCGCTTACGCCCGCGCGGGCGTGGACATCGCCGCCGGGAACAACGTGGTGGACCGGATCCTCCCCGTCCTCCGCTCGACCTACGACAAACAGGTGATGGACAACGACGGCGGCTTCAGCGGGCTGTACGATCTTTCGGCCCTGCTCGGGAAGTCCGCGGCGGGCCTGAAAAACCTCACCGCCTTCCGCAAACCCGTCCTGGTGGGATGCACGGACGGCGTGGGGACGAAACTCAAGATCGCCTTCCTGATGAACAAGCACGACACCGTCGGCATCGATCTCGTCGCGATGTCGGTTAATGATCTTATCGTGCAGGGGGCGCGGCCGCTGTTCTTCCTGGACTATGTCGCCGCCTCAAAAATCCACCCGCCGAAACTTCAACAGATCGTCAGCGGCATCGCCGCCGGCTGCCGCCAGGCCCAGTGCGCGCTTCTGGGGGGAGAAACGGCGGAACTCCCCGGCTTCTACGCCCCCGGCGAATACGACCTCGCCGGCTTCGCCACGGGCGTCGTGGACAAGGACCGGATCATTGACGGGCGGGGCACCGTGCCGGGGGATATCGTCATCGGCATCCTGTCGAACGGACTCCATTCCAACGGCTATTCCCTCGTCCGGAAGGTGCTCCTGGCCGACGCGAAACTCTCCCTGAACAAGCGTTACCCGGACCTCGGGGAGACTCTCGGGGAGGCGCTTCTCCAACCCACGCGCATCTACGCGCGTCTGGCAAAGAACCTTCTGGCCAAACACGAGCCCCGCCGTGTCATCCGCGGCATCGCCCACATCACCGGCGGCGGGCTCTTCGAGAACCCGAACCGGGTCATCCCGAAGACGTGCGCCATCCGGATCGAAAAAGGATCCTGGCCGGCCGCCCCCATCTTCAACATGATCCGGCGTCTGGGGAAGATTGACGAAGACGAAATGTTCCGCGTCTTCAATATGGGCATCGGCCTCACCATCTGCGCCGCCCGTTTGGAGGCCGACCGGGTCCTGGCGACTCTGAAACGGTTCGGGGAGAAACCCCGCGTCATCGGGGAAATCGTGAAGGGACAGCAGGACGTGCGGATCGTATAGCATGAGGAAACCCATGCCTCCTGTGAAACGCGCCCTCCTCAGCGTCTACGACAAGACCGGCATCGTTGAATTCGCGAAATCCCTCCACGAAATCGGGATTGAACTCGTCTCCTCCGGCGGTACGGCCGCAGCGCTCGTCAAGGCCGGCCTGCCCGTCACGACCGTTGAATCCATCACCGGGACCCCCGCGATGCTCGACCACCGCGTCGTGACGCTTCATCCCAGGATCCACGGGGGAATCCTCGCCGACCTCGCCAAGGAAAGCCACCGCGCCGACATGGCCAAACACGAAATCAAACCGTTCTCGCTCGTCGTGGTGGGCCTTTATCCCTTCCTCGAACGGCCCGACATCGAGACGATTGACATCGGCGGCCCCGCCATGGTGCGCGCCGCGGCGAAAAACCACGCCCATGTCGGCATCGTGACGGACGCCTCCCAGTATCCGCTGGTCCTGGCGGACCTGCGGGCGACAGGGACGCTTTCGGACACGACGCGACGGGAACTGGCGTTGGCGGCATTCGCGCGCACCGCCGCCTTCGACGCGGCGATTGTCAAATGGCTCCAGCGGAACGAGTCCCTCCCCCGCCACATCATCCTGGCGCTCGAACGGACGGAGGAGACTCTGCGGTACGGGGAGAATCCCCACCAGAAGGCGGCGCGCTACCGGCATGCGGGGACGCGGGGCGTATGGGATTCCGTCCGCCAGCACGCGGGGGTGCCATTATCATATCTCAATTTTTACGACGCCGACGCCGCCTGGCGGCTTGCCCACGACCTCGGGAGCGGCCCGGTATCGGCCATCATCAAGCACGCCAACCCCTGCGGGGCGGCCTGCGGCGCCTCGCTCGCCGAAGCCTACGCGAAGGCGCTTGCCTGCGACGAACGCTCGGCCTTCGGGGGCATCGTCGCCTTCAATCAGCCGCTCGACATGAAAACCGCAGAGGCCATGGCCACCGGTCCCCAGGCCGACGTCGTCATCGCTCCGGCCTACGCGCCGGGCTCGCTCGACGTTCTCATCAAGAAACGCAAGAACACCCGGCTTCTTGAGGCGCCGCCGCCCAAGGCCGAAACGCTCGATTTCCGCCAGATCACCGGGGGTTTCCTCGTCCAGGACCCGCCGCATTTCGCCGCGACCCGGGACACCTGGAAGGTCGTCACCAAACGCGCCCCCACCGAAGCGGAATGGCGAGACGCGGAATTCGCCTGGCGGGTGTGCGGCCACGTGAAATCCAACTCGATCGTTCTCGCGAAAGACCAGCAGGCCGTCGGCATCGGCGCGGGCCAGCAGAACCGCGTGGAATCCGGCGAGATCGCCGCGAAAAAGGCCGCGGGGCGCGCGAAAGGCGGCGCCTGCGCCTCGGACGCCTTCTACCCGTTCCCGGACGGCATCGAGGCCGCGGCGGCGGCGGGCGTCGCCGTGATCATCCAGCCGGGCGGGGCGCTGCGGGACGCCGAGACGATCAAGCGGGCGGATGAACTGGGACTGGCGATGATGTTTACGGGGGAGCGGCAGTTCAGGCACTGAAATCGTGAAGCGTATCTCGCAGAAACCCGGGAATCGGGACTCGGGGCTCGGGATTCGCAGAAACACCGCAGGAAAGCATTCAGCGATCAGCGGTCAGCATTCAGCCGGAATACGGATTCGTCTATATCATCTCTATCTTTACAAGCCTTTTTTCATCAGCACTGAATTGAGAAAGAAACGCCTTGAAATCAACCCCGCGCACTTCGACAACACAATACAGCTTCGCATTCACAACAGAAAAGTTCTTCCTTAGAAACTCTTCTGCCTTATCAAACCACAGTGACCCGAGAATAGAAATACATGTATCGTCGAGTTTGCGAAAAAGAAAATCCTGTCGCTTAAGATTACTCGGAACAACCCCTGCCCTCACAATAAAAAACATACTGCCTTCTCCCCTCAGAAAAGACTCAACGCAATCAGCCATTTCATTATTCATCATTTCTTCGAACTCCCAGACTCCTGAACTCCTGAACTCCCAAACTCATTTCATCATTTCATGAATTCATTCCCTTGAGCCTCAACTCCCGCTCCTATTTTCCGTAGAAGGCCTTCAGGAAATCGTCCCGGGATATTCCGGCCTGGGTCAGGATGGTTCTCAGCGTCGAACCCTTGATGGTCGGGTGGTTGGGCATCGTGAGCGGGGTGGATGTCCCGTCGGAATTCGCCCGATCCATTGAGATGTGATTTCCCTCACGGACCAGGCGAAAGCCAAGCGATTGGAGCGCCCTGATCACATTCCGGCTGGGCGCATCCACCGGGAACTTGGACATCAGGTCGGCACCCCCGCCTCGGCGATGAACGCCTCGATGATCGGAGGATCCACATCCAGCGTGTGTACACCAAAGGTTTGCACGTGAAATTGAAGAGCCGACTTCAGATCGGCCACTGCGGCCTCATATGTCTCCCCTTGGCCGACGACCACTCCCTTGACACCGAGAGGATATGCCACGTAGACGTCCGGATGCTTCTCGACAACGATCTTGAGCGATTTCATGTCACCCGCCCCTTATCAATTTCCTAATGTATATTACCACCTGCCGGCAGCGACGCCAAGCGTATTGATATCAGGGATTGTTCATTCCCTTCAGCCTCAACTCCCTCTCCGCCTTTTCCAGCGCCGTGAGGAGCGGATCGAGGGCGCCGTCCATGAACACTTCCAGGTTGTAGAGCGTCACGTTGATCCGGTGGTCCGTGACACGGCCCTGGGGGAAGTTGTAGGTCCGGATGCGCCCGTTCCGATCCCCCGACCCGATTTTATTGCGGCGTTCGGCCTCCCGCACCGCCTTGACCTTTCCCTGCTCCAGGTCATAGAGCCGGCTCCGGAGGATGCGCATCGCCTGTTCCCGATTCTGGCGCTGGGAACGCTCATTCTGGCATTGGACGACGAGGTTGGTCGCGAGATGGACGATCCGGATGGCGGACTCGGTTTTGTTGACGAGCTGGCCGCCCGCGCCCCCCGCCCGGCAGGTCTCCACCCGGATGTCCTCCGGTTTGATGTCGATTTCGACCTCCTCGATCTCCGGCAGCACCGCCACGGTCGCCAGCGACGTGTGGATCCGCCCCGCCGCCTCGGTCGCGGGAACGCGCTGGACGCGGTGGCCGCCGCTCTCGAACCGGAGCCGCCGGTAAACCCCATCCCCCACAATGGAGAGCACCGCCTCCTTCAATCCCTTCACGTCGGACGCGCTGGAGTCCAGCATCTCCGTCTTCCAGCCCTGATGCTCGGCGTACCGGATGTACATCCGGACCAGATCGTAGGCGAACAAACTCGCCTCATCCCCGCCCGTCCCGGCCCGCACCTCGAGGATGATGCCGCGGCCGGCATGGGCGTCCTCCGTCAGGAGCGCACCCTCGAGTTCCAGAAGCAACTCCTCCTCCTCGACGACGAGAACCGCCATCTCTTCCCGGGCCAGCGCCTGGATGTCCTTGTCCCCCGCGGGATCCACGAGAAGCGCCTCCGTCTCCATTTTCCGGCGGAGGACGTCCCGGAAACGCCGGTAACGCTCCACGAGGCGCTTAAGGATGCCGTGCTCCCGGAGATAATTCTTGTAATTGGGATCGCCCTGGATGACGGCGGGATCGGCGAGGAGTTTCGCCAACTCCTCGTAGCGGGCGGACATTTTGTCGAGGCGTTCAAACATGGCACCACGAAAACGCGAAACGGATAAAAATCACACCACGAAAACACGAAAAAGAAAAAGGAGGGGTGGCATGACACCACCCCTCCTTCGGAATTCGTGAACTAGGCCTTCTTCTCGGGTTCGGGTTTCACTTCGGGCGCCGGGGCGCTCGCCTCGGCGGGTTTGACCTCGGCCGCGGCGGCCGGCTTCGGCGCCTCGGCGGCGGGATTTCCACCCTTGACGGCCGGCTTGGCGGGCGCCGCCACGGCCTCGTCCGGATACCCTCCCTTGCCGCCCCGCATCGGCTTCTTCAAGGGTTGGGAGGCGAGGAACACCACCGCCGGGCGCTTGACCTTCTTCTTCGGGGCCTCCGTCGCCACCACCTTGGCCGCGGGCGCCTTCTTGACGGTCTTGGCCTTCTCGTCGTCCCAACTGAATTTCTTCTGGAACTTCTCGACGCGGCCGGCCGTGTCCACGAATTTCTGCTTGCCCGTGAAGAACGGATGGCAGGAAGCGCATACCTCCACCGTGATGTTCGCCTTGGTGGACCGAGTCTTGACCACCGACCCGCATCCGCAGGTCATGGTCGCCGCGACATACTCGGGATGAATTCCCGCCTTCATATCAGTCTCTCCTGAACGCAAATGGATTCGGGACGATATCTTGCGGAGAAGGGTCTGTCAAGTGTAAAATGGGCTCATGCGCGTCACCCCCGGCGTTACCGTCGCCCTGCTCGCCATCACCCTCACCCCCGCGGTCCGGGGGGACGTCATTCTCCTCAAGAACGGGAACCGGATCGAGGGCCGCATCGTCCGGGAGGACACCAGGAAAATCACCGTGGAAGTGCCGCAGGGGATCATTTCGTTCGAGCGGCGCGAAATCAAGAAAATCGAACGCGAAGGCGACGGGAATTTTGCCCTTCGCCGGGGGGAGACCCTCCGGAATCGCGGGGAATATCTGGCCGCCCATCGCCACTATCAGTCCCTCATGGAACGCCTGTCGGGCGACGAACGGGAAAAGGCCCTTGCGGCCTGGCGGGAGACGGTGCGGGAGGGCGGCCGTCGGTATCTCGACGCCGGGAAATCCCTCGACGCCGCGGAACTCCTGGAGGGCGGCCGCGCGGCGTTTCCGGACGACACGACCATCGCGACACTTGCCGCGGAGGCCGCGACGGCCGTCCGGGCGATCCGGGGAAAACTCACGGAAGGAGACGCCCTCCTCGCCCTGGCCCGATACGAGGAATCCCGCCGTGTATTCGAAACGGCCCTCGAGACATTCCCGCAGGAAGCGGATGCCCTGCGCGCCAAGATCGCACAGTGCCACGCCGGGATCGGCGACACCGCCATTCAAACCGTCCCCCCGGACGCCGAAAAGGCCCTGGCGGCCTACGACCGCGCGATGGCCCTCGACCGGGGATCCATCGGGAAAATCGCCCCCCGTTGGGCCTGGTGCCGGGCGCGGTTGGCGCTACCGCTCGTCAACGCGGAAAAATTCCCGGAGGCCCGGAAATACATCGCCGAGACCCTGGCTGTCTGCCCGGATGATCCGAATTCGATTTATTTAATGGGGGTCTGTCACATGGCCGCCGGGGAATTTCCCGACGCCGCGGCCCGGTTCGCCCGCATCACGGGCCGGGAGATCCCCCCCGCGCCGGACTTGGCCGCTGTCACGGCGCTCCGGAAGTCGGCCGAGAGCATCATCGCCAACCTGAAATTATCCTTTGAACCTCCCTCCGCCCCGAAACCGGAGGCGTCCGGCGACACCGACCAGGAACTCCGGACGGAGCACTTCGTGATTCTCCACCGGAATCCCGCGGCCGCGGAGGAGGCGAAACTCGTCCTGGAATTCGAATACCGGCGGCTCACGAGCGAGATCGGCGGCGGCTGGGGACCGGGGGAATTCCCCTGCACCCTCCGCATCCACCGGGACGCGGAGGACTACACCCGCACCACGGGACAACCCGCCTGGTCCGGCGGGGTGAGCAACATCCGCTTCAACAAATCCGGCCAGGGGATTTTTTCAATTGCCACCTACCCGAAGGCCGCCCAGTTCGCGTCGTCCGCCCTCCCCCATGAACTCGCCCATGTCCTCTTCGCGAACCTCGTCGGGCCGGCGGACAGGCCCGACGCGCCGCCCGTGCCGCGATGGATCCAGGAGGCGGTCGCCATCCGCGGGGAAAACGAGGCGAAGCGGAACACCCTCGACAATCTCCTCCGGGAGGGCCTCGCCCGCGGCGGCCTCATGCCGCTTTCGGAACTCGTGATGCTCGAAACCTACCCGGCGGACAAGGTCAATTTATATTACGCCGCGGCCTACCGGCTGGGGGATTACCTCATCGCGGAAAAGGGATTTCCCGCGCTCGCCGCCCTGGCCCGGGCCAGCCGATCGGAACCCCTGGAACCGCTTCTCCGGAAGATGGGCGGATGGGATGATTTCGCCGCGCTCGAAACCTCCTGGCGGGCCTGGCTCAAGGGGAAACTCGCCCGATGAAACGAACCGCACCACCTCTCCATGAAAAATTCATGCGCCGGGCCCTGGCGCTCGCCCGCCGCGGCATGGGCCGCGTCGGACCGAATCCCGCCGTCGGGGCGGTTCTCGTGAGAAACAACCGCATCGTCGGGGAGGGCTGGCATCGCCGCTTTGGCGGCCCCCACGCCGAGGTCGAGGCCCTTCGAAAGGCGGGCCGCCGGGCCGCCGGGGCCACGCTCTACGTGACGCTCGAACCCTGTTCCCATTTCGGCAAGACCCCTCCCTGCGCCGACGCCGTCATCCGCGCGGGGGTGAAGGCGGTCGTCGTCGCCGTCCGCGATCCGAACCCGCTTGTGAACGGGCGGGGCCTGCGGAAACTCCGGGCCGCCGGCGTCGGGGTCACCGAAGGGATTCTCCAAACGGAAGCCGAGGCGATGAATGCCCCGTTTTTCCACGTCATGCGGACGGGAACGCCCTGGGTGACGGCCAAGTGGGCCATGACGCTCGACGGGAAAATCGCGGGCCCCACCCCCGCATTCCGGCGCATCACCGGCCCGGCCGCCCTTCGGGAGGCCCATCGCCTGCGGGGCGCCGCGGACGCGATTCTCGTCGGCATCGGCACCGTCCTCGCGGATGATCCATTATTGACGTGCCGCCTTGTCCGGGGACGAAATCCGATCCGCGTCATCCTGGATTCAAAAGCGCGTCTCCCCTTCCGGTCGCGGATCGTCCGGACCGCCAAGGACGTCCGAACCATCGTCGTCACCGCCCCCGGCGCACCCGCTCCCCGCGTGGCGGAACTCCGACGCCACACGATCGAGGTTATCGCCGTCAAACGAGGATCGGGCGGACTGTCTCCGAAGACCATCCTGACCGCCCTGGCCGGAGAGGGAATCACCCATGTCCTCGTGGAAGGCGGCGCCGCCGTGCTTACATCATTTTTTGAGGCGGGGTACGTCAACGAGGCAGCTGTATTCCTGGCGCCGAAAATCTACGGAGACGGCCTCGCGCCGATCCGCATGAAACTTCCCTGGAAAGACAGGAATCGCGGGGAATGGCATCTCACCGGATGCCGGCGGGTGGGGCGGGATATACTGATCACTTACCGCATCGGCGGAACCTCGTAGAAAGATCAGACAGTCGCCCCCCCCCCCCCCCACGCCCCACCCCAACACGTGCCTTCCTCACGGCGACATCGTCTACTTCGGGTATGGAAATCGTATTTGAAATCACCCAGGAGGCCGACGGTGGATTTGTGGCCGAGTGCCTGACGGATGACATTTTCACCCAAGCCGACACATGGGCAGAACTCAAGACCAACGTGAAAGAAGCGGTGGATGCCCATTACTTCGATAAACCTTCCCGTCCCCTCTCCATCCGGCTTCACCTTGTCAAAGATGAAGTGATGGCCTGCTCATGAAGGTTCCGCGCGATCTCGGCGGACGGGAATTGATCCGCCTTCTCTGCCGCGACTGGGGATATACGGAGATTCATCAGGAAGGAAGCCACGTCGTGCTTGAGACAGGGACGCCAAACCATCAACGCATTTCCATTCCCGCCCATAAAGTTCTTCGTATTGGGACGCTCAACAACATCCTGCGCGCTGTCGCACGGCACAAGGGTGTTTCCAAGGAAGCCCTCCTCGAAAAACGATAGCAAACGCGGGGAATGGCATCTCACCGGATGCCGGCGGTTGGGGCGGGATATTCTGCTCACCTACAAGATGGCCGCACCGATCCCAAAGATGCACAGATCCACAATCGCATGACTCACGTAGCCGGGCCAGATCGAGCGATACGTGATGTACATCATGGACCAGACGGCTCCGCCTGCGAAGACTCCGAGCGCACAAACCGATACGGCAGATGGTCCGAAGTAAACCGCCATTGCCACGATGTGATGCAATGTGAAGAACAACGCCGAGCACAAAACGGCAGGGCGCTTCGACATGAGTTGTTCGCACTGCTTGACGCAAAACCATCTCCACACGTACTCCTCAAGAACGGAATTGACGAGGATCCAATACAAAGCGCCACCCACATACCTGCCACGAGATCCAAGACCGAGCGCCATCATCTTGTCCGCCAGAAAGCGCTTGTCGATGAGGACATCTCCCATCGCCCAATACATGACCAGAATGAGACTGGAAATGAGGATCCCTGAAAAAATTCCCGCCATGAACCCGCCATGACTCGGAGGGGAAAGACTGAATGGTGCGCGGTCGACACATCTGTGCCAAACGACCGGAAGCCCGAACAACCACACCTTGCTTGCCCCGAATAGCACGACACCCGCCAGCGAATCCGGAAAGATGACCATGCCGAACAACACCCCAATGCTCGGCGCCGGAACCAGCAACATCAGGGCAAGAATGGCTCTTTTCGTGTGACTCATTTGGGAGGCAACAACTATTGGACGCCGGCAATGATTTCCTCGACAACCGCCCCGTCGCCCCGGCCGGCGCAGTTCACGGTGACCTCGGCGTATTTTCGATAGAGCGGGTCGCGTTCGTCGTAGAGTTGCCGGAGTGTCTTGCCGGGCGCGATGACCACCCCGCGGGCGGCGAGATTCCCGAGTCGTCGTTCGAGTTCCGCAAACGGCACATCGAGAAACACCACCACCCCGATGTCCCGGAGATGCTTCATCGCCCCATCGCGATAGACGACGCTCCCCCCGGTCGCGATGACATGATTCTCCAGGGCCAGCGCGCCCAGGTGACGCGCCTCGATGTCGCAGAATCCCTCGAGCCCCGTCTCGGCGATGATGGCGGGGAGTTTCTTCCCCTCCTTCGCCTCGATGACGGCGTCGCCGTCTATGAATTCCCGTCCTGTTTGTTGTGCCAGCCGCCGCCCGATGGTACTCTTGCCGGAACCGGGCATGCCAATCAGTACGATATTTGCTCGTAAGCGCATAAGGAGTTCGTGAGTTAACGAGTTCGCGAGTTCATGAGTTCAAAAAACTACCGACCACGAGTAGGATTTGAGTTTCCAATTTCCGTTTTCCTGTCTTATCTGAAACTCAGCACTCAGCACTCAGCACTTTTTCTCGATGCTCCTCCGTGAACTCTTGAACTCCAAAACTCCCGAACTCTCGAACTTAATTCATCATTTTCTCTTCCACCTCACCCCGCCGGCCGTGTCTTCGAGCACGATTCCCTTTTCCAGAAGTTCCTTCCGGATGCGGTCGGCCGCGGCGAAATCCTTGCGTTTCCGGGCCTCCTCGCGGTCCCGGATGAGGGCGTCCACGTCCGCATCGAGAAGTCCCTTTTCCTCCGCGGGAGACAGGATCCCGAGCACCCGATCGAAATCGCGCATCGCCGCGATGGCGGCCGCCGCGTCGGACGCGCCCGGGACGGCGCGGTTGACGGCCCGCATCATATCATGAATCGCGGCGAACGCCGCGGCCGTGTTGAGATCGTCCTCCAGCGCGGCGCTGAACGCCCCCTCGGCGGTCCGGATCGCCTCGGCCACGATGGGATTCGCGGGGAGCGGGGGACGGTCCGCCATCTCGCGGGAGACGAAATTGTCGAATTTCCCGCGCGACGCCTTCGCCTCGTCCATGAGTTCCAGGGAAAACGGCAGAGGGGCCCGGTAGTGCTGGCGTAGCAGAAGAAACCGGACGTCCGCGCCCGCGTACCCCCGCGCAAGCATGTCCGGCAGGGTGAGTAGCGCGCCGCGGCTCTTGCTCATCTTCTCGCCGCCGATCTCCAGCCACCCGTTGTGAAGCCAGGTCCGCACGAACGGGACGCCGTTGGCGCACTCGCTCTGGGCGATTTCGCACTCGTGGTGCGGAAACTTGTTGTCCGGCCCGCCGGTGTGGATGTCGAAGGTGGGCCCAAGGTACTTCATCGCCATCGCCGAGCATTCGATGTGCCAGCCGGGGAAGCCGCGGCCCCAGGGGGAATCCCACTGCATGAGGTGCTTCGGATCGTGCTTCCAGAGCGCGAAATCGTGGGGATTGCGTTTGTCCTCGCGGTCCTCCACACGGCCCGAGGCGCCCGCCGACAACTTCCCGAGTGTGTTCCCCGACAGCGCGCCGTAGCGCGGAAAGGAATCCACGGCGAAATAGACATTCCCGCCGACGACATAGGCGTGCTTTTTTTCAATGAGCCGCCCGATGAGAACGATCATCTCCGCAATGTGATCGGTCGCGCGTGGGTAGTGGTGCGCGGGCAGGCAGCCCAGCCCCTTCAGGTCCTCGTGGAACTGCGCCTCGATCTCGCGGGCGATGGCCCACGGGTCGAGTTTCCGGTCGCGCGCGGCCTTTTCCAGCTTGTCCTCGCCTCCGGCGTCCGCGGCATCGTCCCCGGTGAGATGCCCCACGTCGGTGATGTTCATCACCTGTGTCACCCGGAATCCAAAAAACTCAAAGGTCCGCCGCAGGAGATCCGCGAAGACATAGGCCCGGTAATTCCCGATGTGGGGCCGCTTGTACACCGTCGGCCCGCAATGATACATGCGGACCTCGCCGGGGACGATCGGTTCGAACGGCTCGACGTGACGGGTAAGGGTGTTGTGGAAACGGATCATGTTCGATTGATTCAAACCCCCGCCGGAACGGGCTCCGGGGTCCGTGTGATTTCCAGCATCCGGTCAATGCACACCCGCGCGCGGATCGCGAGTTCCGTGGGGACCTTCACCTCGTACCGGAGATCTTCGAGAGAAGCGAGCACCCCTTCCATGTCATTGACCGCCATGTGCTCGCACCGGGCGTTCGGGCCCGCCGGATGGAAACGCTTCTCCGGATTCTCCTTCTCCAGACGATGGAGCATCCCCACCTCGGTCGCGATGAGGAATTCCCGCGCCGCCGACTCCCGCGCCCGGCGGACCATGCCATCCGTCGAAAGAACGGCATCGGCCAGATGCATGGTTCCGGTCAGACACCCGCATTCCGGATGAACCAGATATTCCGTCTCCGGATGAGCGGTTTTGTACCGGATGATATATTCCGGATCAATCCGGACATGGGTCGGGCAGTAGCCGGGCCAGAGATGCATCGTCCGGCCCGTCTTTTTCATGACCCACGCGCCGAGATATTTATCCGGCGCGAAAAGGATCTCCCGGTCCGCCGGGATGGCCCGGATGACCTTTTCGGCATTGGACGACGTCACGCAGTAATCGCACTCCGCCTTCACCGCCGCCGTGGTGTTGATGTAGCAGACCACGGCCGCGCCCGGATGCGCCGCCTTCCATTGCTTAAGGGCCGGGGCCGTGACCATATCCGCAAGTCCGCACCCTGCCGAAAGATCCGGCACGAGAACTATTTTCTCCGGGCAGAGAATGGAGGCCGTTTCCGCCATGAAATGAACGCCGCAGAACACGATGATTTTGGCATCGGTCTTTTGGGCGGCAAGCGTCAATCCCAGGGAATCCCCCGTGAAATCGGCGATGTCCTGAATGGGCCCGACCTGATAGTTGTGGGCCAGGATGACCGCATTGCGCTCACGGCGGAGGCGTTGTATTTTCTCGATCACGGCTTCCATGATTTCATTTTAATCCCGGGGGTTCACGAAACAAGCAGGAAGCCCGGGCGATCCCGCGGAATGTTGGCAGAACCTTATGGCCAAATCCGCCGCCCCTTTTATAATGGTTCTCCGGCGTCCCGCGGAACCGGGGCATGTCGCTCGCCTCTCGCGATCCGCGAAACGCCCTCTTGTCCGGATTGGATCGTGGTGGCGAGATACGAGCGACGTTTCACGAGCGACGAGGAACCCCGTGGATATCAAAGCCCAGGCCGCCGACTTTCAGAAACGGTACGCCGCCATTCTCGCGGAAATCGGGAAGATCATCGTCGGCCACGAACCCATCATCCGCGGCGTGGTGACGGGCATCGTCGCCGGCGGACACGTCCTTCTCGAGGGGGCGCCGGGACTCGGGAAGACACTCCTGGTCCGCACCCTGAGTCACATCCTGCGCGTGAAGTTTTCCCGAATCCAGTTCACCCCCGACTTGATGCCGGCCGACATCACCGGAACCAATATCGTCGTGGAGGACGAACACGGGAGCAAGCGCTTCGAATTCCAGAAGGGGCCGGTCTTCGCGAATATCCTGTTGGCCGACGAGATCAACCGGGCGACCCCGAAGACCCAGTCCGCGCTCCTGGAGTGCATGGAGGAGCGGCACGTCACGGTGAGCGGACAGACCCATCCCCTCCCCGCGCCGTTCTTCGTGATGGCCACCCAGAATCCCATCGAGATGGAGGGGACGTACCCGCTACCCGAAGCCCAGATGGACCGCTTTTTTTTCAAATTGAAATTATCCGCCTCGGACCAGGGCGAACTCTCCGAAATCATCAACCGCACCACCGGGGCGGCGGCCGCCACCCCGCAGGCCGTGGCGACCGGGGAAGACATCATCGCCATGCGGGATCTTTCCCGGGAGGTCCCCATCGCCTCCCATGTCAAGGAATACGTGGCCCGGGTGGTTCTGGCCACCCAGCCGGACCGGGCGGAGGCGCCCCCCCTTGCGAAAAAATACGTCCGCTACGGGGCATCCCCCCGCGCCGCGCAGGCGCTCGTCCTCGGGGCAAAGGTGCTGGCCCTGTCGAAGGGACGCTACAACGTGAGTTTCGAGGACGTCCGGGAAATCGCCTGCCCGGCCATGCGCCACCGGCTCATCTTGAATTTCGAGGGCGAGGCCGAGGATGTGGACCCGGACCGGATTATCGCCGAGATTCTCGGAAAAATCCCGGAGATGTAATCACGAAAACACGAAGGGGTTTCCGCGCGCCATCATGAATTCCACGAAACCTCCCCTTAACTGCCTGGTCACCGGCGGCGCGGGCTTCATCGGATCGCACCTGGCGGGGCGCCTCGCCCGGGATGGCCACCGCGTCACCGTTTTTGACAATTTTTTCACCGGGACCCGCGAAAATCTCCGGGAATTCGCCGAACAAATCACGATCATCGAAGGCGACCTCCGCGACGCGGCGGCCGTGGTCCGGGCCGCGGCGGGCGCGAACGTCATCTTTCACGTGGGCGCTCTCCCCTCCGTCCAGCGCTCCATCAAGGAACCCGTCACCGCCTACGCCGTGAACACCGAGGGCACCCTCAACGTCCTGGAGGCGGCGCGGGCGCACCGCGTCCCGCGGCTGGTGTTTTCCTCCTCCTCCTCCGTCTACGGCGACACCCCCGTTCTTCCCAAACACGAGGATCTGCCGACGAATCCCCTGTCCCCCTACGCCTCCTCCAAGCGCGCCGCGGAGCATCTCTGTCAGATTTACACGCGCCACTACGCCGTGGATACGGTGTGCCTTCGGTACTTCAACGTCTTCGGGCCCCGCCAGAACCCGAAGTCGGAATACGCGGCGGTCATCCCCCGCTTCGTGACGGCGGCGCTTTCCGGCGACCGCCCGGCGGTGTTTGGCGACGGCGGCCAGACGCGCGATTTCACCTACGTGGAGAACGTCGTGGACGCAAACCTCCGCGCCATGCGGGTGGATCTCGGGAACGCGGATATCATGAACATCTGCGGGGGCCGCAAAACCAGCATCAACGAACTCATCCGGCTGATCGGGGAATTCGCCGGGAAACCGGTGAACGTGACACACGCCGACCCGCGCCCCGGGGAAATCCGCGATTCTTTCGGCGACATCACGAGAGCGGAAAAACACCTCGGCTACCGGCCCATCGTGGGATTGGAAGAAGGGTTGAAGCGGACGGTGGACTATTTCAGAAGTCTTGGAGTCCGGGAGTCCGGGAGTCCGGGAGTCGTGGAAAATTCCCCTCATACTCCAAGACTCTGAGACTCCGAGACTCTCAGACTTTTATTTCCGGTTTCCCCAACCCATCCCCCGCGACGTTGAGCGACAGAAGCGTCCCCGTCATCACCCCCGCGGGGAAAAGGATCTGCCAGGGGTACTCGGCCATCGAGACCGCCCCGTCCGCGCAGAGCGATCCCCAACTGGGCTCCGGCGGGCGCACGCCAAGCCCCAGAAAACTCAGGAACGCCTCGAGGAGCACCACGGACGGCAGCGTGAGCGCCGCGCAGGCCGTGACCGGCCCGACCAGTTGCGGAAGGATATGACGAAGGAGAATCCGGCGTCCCCCCGCGCCGATCGCCCGCGCCGCCTCCACGAACTCCCGCTCCTTGAGACGCAACACCTCCCCCCGCACGATGCGCGACATGGTGAGCCAGGAGATGCCCCCGAGCGCCAGGAACAGCACCGCCGGCTTCTGCCCGAACACCACCATCGCGAGAATGACATAGAAGACCGTCGGCAGGCTGTAAAGAATGTCCACCAGGCGCATCATCAGGTGATCCGTCCGCCCGCCGGCATATCCGGCGACGGCCCCCCACGACACGCCAATGCCCACCGCGACCACCGTGGCGATGATCCCCACGGTAAGCGACGTCCGCCCGCCGCGCAGGATCCGCGCGAACAGGTCCCGCCCCAGGACATCGGTCCCCATCCAGTGGGAACCGGAGGGTCTCTCGCTGGCGCGTTCGAGATTCTGGGCGTCGTACGGATGCCGGCAGATCCAGGGCGAGGCGAAGGCGGCCGTCGCGATAAAAAGAAAGACCGCGGCCGCCGCGGCCGCAACGGGACTTCGGAGGACGCCGATCCGGGGCATCTGGATTTTCATGCGGGTGCGGCGGCGCTCGATTCAAGCCAGTTCCGAACCGGGTCGGCGTAGGGGCTTTCGGGGGCGACCTCGAGAAACCGGCGGAGGGACTGCTCGGCGTTCTCCCGATCCCCGGCCTGGGCGTGGCAGATGCCCAGGTGATACAAGGCGATGCCGTGCCGGGGGGCGAGCGTCACCGCCTTCTCAAAAGCCGCCACGGCATCCGGGGTTTTCCCCAGGGCGCGCCAGACACAGCCGAGATTGTTGTAAAGATCGGGGTCATCCGGGGAAAGCGCAAGCGCCGCAGTGAACGCTTTCACGGCCTCCTCGTGGCGGCGGAGTTTCTTCAGGGCGCAACCCCGGTTCGTGTGGGCCTCGACGGAATTCGGGAACCCGGCGATGACGGCGTCGAATTCCGCCAGGGCCTCCGCGTCGCGATTCTGACCGGAAAGCGCCATTCCCAGATTTATCCGGGCCTCGACGTGCTCCGGGGCCAGTTCCACGGCCCGCCGGAACATCCGTTCCCCCGCGACCGGGTTGCCGTGAAGCATCTCGATGTAGCCGAGATTGTTGAGAAGCCCGGGATCCGCCGGGGAGAGTTTCTCCGCCTCCCGGAAAAGCCCGAGGGCCTCCTCCATCCGCCCGGCCTGAACGTAGAGGCAGGCGAGATTATTCACGGTCGGGAGATCCGACGGATCCTCGCGATACCGGGCTTCAAGAATGTCAACCGTCTCATTCATGCCTTCTGACATCCCAAGATTGACTCAGAACTCAAAACTCCCCGCCCTATTCCTGTTCCACCCACTTTCCCCCCTTCTTCAGAACCGCCGCGCCCGTATCGGGTTCCACCTCGATGAGTTCCGTAAACAAACGTCCCGTCCCGGATTTTCCCTCCTGACGCAGGACAACGACAACATGCCCCTCCGCCAGGGCCCGGACGACATGCTTTCGGTCGGCATCGAGCCACACCGTCATGAGATCCGTATTCAGCGCAACGCCCCCCTGAACCGCCTCGACCCGGTCCCGAAGCACAATCACCCCCGTCGCGCGGTCATAGGTCGCCGGCCCCTTCGCCCGGATCTCGATGGGCTGGCCTTCCGTTTCCCCGGCATCCCCGGCGGGAACGGCCTTCGGCGGCTCCACTCCCGTCAGCACGCCAAGCGCCGTTTTCTGCCGTGAGATCACGCGATCCAATTCCCGCACCGTCAGTTTCTCGCGCCCCTGGAGAACAAGTCCCCGACCCCGGATTTCCGTCCCCCCCTCCCGATAGACGAAGTCGCCCGGGACCTCGGCTTTTCCCGCCGCGCCGTCCCAGGCCATTTCCCCGGTATCCAGAGTCCCCCGCGTTCCGATGACGGCGTGCACATTACCCTTGGCCACGAGCATTTCCCGCCGCATGTCCCCCCGCCCCTCGTCGGCGGTGACCATCAACTCCTCCGTTCCGAATACCCGGAGGACCGGCTTCTTCCCGGTGACCGACGGGCTCCCCTGCCGGGAGGAAACCTCGAACATGGACAGATTCCATTTCTTTTCGCGGGTTTCAGGATCCTGGTGGGTGTACTGAAATCCCTCCATCGTCCCGCCGGGAAGCATGACGGGCGCCTTGACCGGTTCCGGAGAACCGGAGGGCGCGGCGCCAAGAAGCGCTCCCACGAACAACAACACGATGGTGTCACGCATCATCCGAAACCCCTCATCATCAGATCAGACAATGCCGCGTCCCAGCAAATCCTGCACGTCCACAACGCCAAGAAGCCGCCCCTTCGCATCCACCACCGGCAGTTCGTCCACCTGGCGGGCCCGGATGACGGCCAGGGCATCCACGGCGAGGGCGTCGGACGATATCGTTGTCGGCCGCGGCGTCATGACCTCGGCGATGGGACGCTTCCCGATATCGCGTCCGTGATCCATGTGCCGGCGGAGATCCCCGTCGGTGAAAATGCCCAGGAGACGTCCCCGGCGATCCGTGACACAAGCCGCGCCGGCCCGCGCCCCCGTGATCCGGAGAAGCACCTTGCCCACCGGCATCCGGGAAGGGACGACCGGCGTCCGGTCCAGTCCGCGCATGACGTCCCGGACCTTCATGAGTTTCCGCCCGAGGGAGCCTCCGGGGTGAAAACGGGCATATTCGTCCGCGGTAAACCCTTCAAGGTCGGCCACCACGAGGCACAGAGCATCCCCCAGCGCCAGAAGCGCCGTCGTGCTCGCCGTCGGGGCAAGGCCCAGCGGACAGGCCTCGTCAATCTCGCCGATATCGATTACAACGTCGCTCGCCCGCGCGAGCGGGGAATCCGGATCACCCGTCACCGTGACAATGCGGGCCCCGATCTCGCGGACGTGCGGCAGCAGGCGAATCAACTCCTCCGTCTCGCCGCTGTTGGAAAGGGCCAGCACGACGTCCTCCCGCGCCACCCGCCCGAGGTCGCCGTGGATGGCCTCGGCCGGGTGGAGAAAGAGCGACGGGGTGCCGGTGCTGGCGAACGTGGCGGAGATCTTCCGGGCGACGAGCCCGGCCTTGCCCATCCCCGTCACGATCACCCGTCCCCGGCAGGCGCGGATGACCCGCACGGCGGCCTCGAATCCCCGCCCGAGACGTTTTTTGAGCGTCGTCAGGGTCCTCGCCTCCACATCGAGCACCTTGCGGGCCAAGGCGAGAATGTTTTTCCGACGAGCCATGCCGTCATCCTATCCGTGGACGTTTCCGGTGTCAACCTCTTCGGAAACGCCAATGCGGCCGGTCACGGCCGCCCCACCGGGGCCGGCGGCGACTCCCCCTCCGCCAGCCGCGCCAGGCGATCCCCGTCGAAACTCCCGTGGAACAACTGAACAAAATGGTAAATAATAATCGGCAACCCCGCCACCGGCGTGAAGAACGTGTCCGCCAGAACCACCGTCGTCGCCAGCGACTTCTGGGCCGACGCGTATGTCACCGCCACGGCGTCCGCCGGCGCCACCCCCAACCGCCGGGCCGCGGCCCAGGAAAGCCGCGAGAGAAAGATGTACACAACCAGGGCGAGAATCACCAGCAACCCCGACGCGCCCGGGAGCCTGGCCAGGAATTCCGAGTCTCCTTTCGCGAAGGTCTTCACCACGCTTCCAAATACAATGGCCAAAATCCCGACCTGGGCGAGAACCCCCGCCGCGGGTTTGAACCGCCCCACCGGTCCCGGGAAACACCGGGCCACGACCTGCGCCAGCAGAATCGGAAGAAGGATCCCCGCCGCCAGCGTAAGAATCATATCCCCGGTACGGACCGGTATGCTCCGGGCCAGCACCGCCGCGACCATGAGCGGGGTGAGAACGACTCCCGCCACCGTGCTCACGTTCGAGAGCACAATGCTTAAATTGTGATTGCCCCGGGCGTTCCGGGTGTAGACCACCGCCGTGCTCACCGTGGAGGAGGCCGCCCCGAGCAGAACGCACCCCGGGAACAGGGGACTTCCCGTCCCGAAAAGAACCCATCCCGCCCCGAGCGCCACGAGAGGCGCCGCCGCGTAGGTCATCGCGAGGCTGAGCGCCGCCGCCCGCCAGTTGAGGATCGCCCGCCCGAGCGCGCCGAGTTCCGCCGTCACCCCCACGCAGAACATCGTCGCGAAAAGCGTCGCGAGAGACCACGACTTCGGAAGAAGCCCCGCATGACGCCGGCACGCCGCCCCGGCGAGAATGACCCCGACCAGGACAATGAGAAACCAGCGTTTTTTCAGGAAATTCATCATCTTTGAACTGGTAATCCAGTCTGCTATTCGACTTTATTGACGTCACGCACTCCTCGAAAACCGAGTTGGCAGTTGCCAGACATGGGAAGTTCACGACCCTGCGTCGCACCCAATGCACCTCCCTCATTACATCCAAACGAGCCCCCTTTTGTGACACAATAGTAATTAGAATACACTTCCTTCGAATTTGTATAACGCCTCGTCCAATCATACCAATCCGCGCACCATTGCCACACATTCCCCGCCATATCCAATAGCCCGTACGGACTCACGCCATCCGGGTAATGACCCACCGCGGTCGTCCAGAGGATACCCTTTGTTACGTTCACGTCCCTCGAAGCGTCTACATTCGCTTTCCTTCCATCCCAAACATTTCCCCAGGGCCAATTCCGGCCATCTGTTCCACGTGCCGCTTTCTCCCATTCTGTTTCTGTCGGCAATCGTTTTCCCGCCCATTGACAATAGGAAACCGCATCCCACCAAGACACACAAACCACAGGGTGATTATCATCCTGTTTAAAATACGGATTTCTCCAGTTTGCGTCGGCCTTTTGAAGCCAATCCCCCCATTTATCCTTTGAATTCCAATCCCCTTTTATCCCATCATCATAGTAGACATAAGCCCCCCCGGATTTCTCAACTTCCGTAACATATCCTGTGGATTCGACAAACCGACGGAACTGTCCAACCGTCACATCGGTCTTATCAATGAGATAGGCGCCAACAGTTACCTCATGCAGACCCTCGCGATTTTTCACCCCATCTTTCTCCCCCATCAGAAACTTACCCGTCGGAATCAATACCATCACTGAATCGTCTTTCGTGTTTTTAAACTCTTCGTATCCTTGGACATTTTTGCCAAGGGGCACAAGTGTCACAGACGGGACAACGATCTTGAGTGGTTCGCGTTTCGTTGCGATCCAGATTTCATTGGGGCCTGTCATCACTTCATGTATTTCATGAAAGCGATGACCATACGAGTTTCCACATTCGCTCTCATGCCGAACATGAAACATATAAAAAGTAAACGCGATGAGAATCATGCCGACGACAATAATGATTGAGTAACGACGCATTGGATCCTTCATTATATTAACCCCACGTCACTTGTCATCCCGCGACAGATCCACCGCCGTCCCCGTCCGCACGAACACCACCCGGAAGGTCACGACGTCGCGGCCCGTCGCCCCTCGGAGGACGTCGGCGTAGATTTTGCCCTGTTCCCGGTATTTTTCCGCGGCCGCCCGCTCCCCGCCGGCCTCCACGCGGTCGGTTTTGAAGTCCACGACGATAAGATTCCCGTCGCGCTCCCCCACGAGATCCATCCGCCCCATCGCCGCCCCCATGACATCCGCGCCGGGCACGGGGGCCGGCGCGACAAAGGGGATTTCCCGGGCGAGGATTTTCATCGCCCCCATCTCCCGGGCGGCGGACGATGCCGCGAACCCCCGCAGAATTTTTTCCGTCTCCGCCCGGATTTTCCCCGCCTCCGGAGCGAATTCCGCCGGGAGAGCCGCCATGGCTCCGTCGAGGATTTTCGTGAAATTCTCCTGGGGTTTCGCGAAATCCATCCGTTCGAGCGCCGCGTGAACGACGATCCCCGTCCCGAGGGCGATGCCGCGTCCCATCCCCCGAGGCATCGGATCCATTTCTTCCGGATCGCGCCCGTCGTCCGTCTCCCCGCGGGACGGGCGCACCAGGTAATGCCTCTCCCGGGCCGCCCGGCATCTCTCGGCGCGATTTTTCCATACATCCCGCATGGCCGCGAGTTCCCCGGGGGGAAGGACCGCGTCCCCCGCCCCGGTTCCGGAAACGGCCCGGAGCTCCGCCGACACCGCCCCCTCGACCGGCACATAACCAAGGACGCCATCCCCGCAGGGAATTTCACATGCCTCCGGCCGGTCAAAATCCACCCCTGCCTCATCCCGGAGCATTTTCAGAAATTTCCCCCCGCCCCGCGCCACACACGGCGCGGGGATGATCAACCACTCCTCCGCACGGGTCGCGGCCACGTAGAACAACCGCCGGTCCTCCGCCTCCCGGGCGGCGTTCCCGTCTTGACCGAGTTGAATCGCCGCGGGGGACGCGTGATCCCCCATCGCCACCCCCCACCGCCCCGTCATCCAATCCTTCCGGATCGGTTTGGTCTCCCGGTTCCCAGCCGTCCCGGAATGAAGCCCCGCCAGGATCACCACCGGGAACTCGAGCCCCTTCGCTTTATGAATGGTGAGAACGCGCACGGCGTCCTGGGCCTCCTCGGCGAGCAGGCTCTCCCCCTCCTCCTCGCGCTCCCGCCACCCGGTCCGGAGACGCCCGACGAAGCCGGCGAAGTCCGTGTCGGCGCGTCCGCCCCACGCGACGGCCATTCTCCGGATTTTCAGGATATTGGCACGCCCTTGCTCCCCGCCGGCCAGGATGATGGCGGATTCCACGACGGGAAACCGCGCAATGACAACATCCACGGCATCGGGGATCGGCCGGGTCAACGCCTCCCGGCGCGTTTCATCCAGCGTGCTGAAAAGCCCGCGGAGAGCATCCCCGCATCCGTCCGGAAAGCGGATCCCGCCTCCGACGGCCTCCGGCAGCCGGCCGCCGTTCGCATCCGCAAATTCGAGAATCTCTCCGTCGGTGAATCCCCCGACCGGCGACCGCAGCACCCCCGCCAGGGCCGCGCGGTCGGTCGGATCGGCGAGAACCGCCAGGAGATTGATGAAATCCATCACCTCCGTGGTGACGAAGAATTGCCTGCCCCCCTCCGCCACGAAGGGAATTCCCTCCGCCCGCAGGGCCTGGAGGTAATCGCCGAGCGCCGTGGTTTTTTGAAATAAAATGGCGACATCCCCCCACCGGACCTTCCGCGGTCCATCCCTTCGATGATGGATTTCCCGCTTCCCGACGAATTCCCGGGCGATCCACCGGGCGATCCATCCCGCCTCCGCGGCGGTGGCGTCCGGCACGTTCGGATACGCCCCGCCACCCGGGGGGGCGAGGCGCACCACCTCCACCCCGGCGGCCCCGGGCGGGACCGCGTCACGCCCGCTTGAGAGCGGCTCGTAGGGCGGCTGGCATTCCCCCTCCCGGATGAGGCGCGTGAACAATCCGTTCACCGCCGCCACCACGGCCGGCGCGGAACGGAAGTTCGTGGCGAGGCGGCAGCGCGCCGCCGCGCCCCCCAGCACCGTCTCCACCGTGTGGCGGAACGCCCGGATGTCCGCCCCCCGGAAGGAATAAATGGACTGCTTGGGATCCCCCACGATGAACAATTTCCCCGGCTCGGGCGTCACCCGCCGCCAGTCGGCCGCGCACCGCCCCCGCGCCTCGGCCAGGTACAGGACAATCTCGTACTGGAGGGGATCCGTGTCCTGAAATTCATCCACCAGCAGGTGGCGGTAGCGATTTTTCAGTTCCTCCCTCACGTCGAGATGGTCCCGGAGAAGGTTCCGCGCCCGGACGAGAAGCGCCGGGAACGCGAGAAACCCGGCCGCGGCGAACGCCTTCCGGAAGTCCCGGGTGAACGGGATCAAAATCCCCAGCGCCGCGGCGATTGCCCCGGGATCGGTCTTCGCCAGACGGCGCGCCAGATCAATCCAGTCCTTGACGCGATCGGCGTCAGCCTCCCATCCCTTTGGAATATACGGCGTTCCATCGGGAAGGGGCTCCGCCAACTCACCGACAACCGTCGAGTCCGCCCCTTTCCTCACGGCATGGAACACGTCCAGCGCCGCGCCCAAGGCGACATGAATCCCCAATTCCCTGCCGCCGGAATGCTGTTTCAAAACCGCCCCGCCGCCGGCGATCAACCGGTCAAGCCAGGCGGGATCAACAGTGAGAAGCGATCCATCCGCGAGAGATTTTTCAATCGCATCCAGATCCGTTTCCTCGTCGGCGAGGGCATTCGCCAGATTCTTCACCGCGTCGAGCGATGCCGCGTCGAGAATGCGGTTCCAGGCGTCCGCCCGGGGGGAATTTCCCCCCAGTTCCCGGGCGAGGAAGCGCTCCCAGGCGCGGTTGAAATGCTCGTCAAAGACCGCCGGCTCCGCCTCGGTGAAGAGCGGATCCACGCCGGTCTCCACCGGATACTCGCGCAGCAGCCGGGCGCAGAATCCGTGGATGGTGTGAATCGGGACATATTCGAGATCGCGAAGGGCCCGGCGGGCGCTCTGGCGGATTTCCGCCGGGGAGAGGCCGCCTTCACGCGCGGCCGCGTAGGCCCCGCGGATGGAGGGATCGCCCACCTCCGGGACATCATCCCCCGCGCTCCATTCGTCGAACCGGAGCAGGGCCTCCCGGATCCGCAGGCGCATCTCCCCCGCCGCCTTGCGGGTGAACGTGATGGCCGCGACCTCCTCCACGGAAGCCGGATCCCCGCCCGTGAAAAGAACGCGAAGAAATCGCTGCATGAGAAGGGCCGTCTTCCCCGTCCCGGCCCCGGCGGTGACAATCACGGGACGGGAGGATTCGGACACCGCCCGGACACGGTCGTCCCGGTCGGGGAGCGCGGCAACGGGGGATGATTGGCGGGCGGTCACGACTTCCTCCCGCGGGTCTTCCGCGTTTTCCCGTCCCCGGCGGATTTTTCCGCGGAAACGGGTTTCGCCCCGGCGATCCCCTGGAGCGCCCGCGGCCGGGAATCGGCAAGCAAACGGTACTTCACCGCCCCGAGACTTTTCCGGCAGACGGCGGGGAATTCGCAATAATCGCAGGCCCCCGGCCGGACGAAAAACCGCCCGCGCGCGATCCCGTCGAGAATCACGCCAAGCGTCCCGGCCTGGCCGGCGGCGTTGGGCCCCTCCCACCACTCCGGCGGGAGCGACTCCGAAAAAACCCGCGGTTCGTGATTTGGCGCCAGGTACTGGAGTCCCGCCGAAACCGCCGCGGGATGAATGTTCGATTCCCGCGCCCAAGCCCGGGCCAGGAGAATGTAAACCGCCGGCTGAAGCACGCGGCCCTTGAGCGACTCCGCCTCCAGACCGTATGGCTTTCCGCTCCCTGATTTGAATTTGTAGTCCACCACCCGGATGTCGGACAGGCCGTCATCCTTCTTGCGCACGTCGAGCCGGTCCACACGGCCCTTCACCGGCCGGCCCCGGACGGACGCCGGGAAGACGGGATTGTCCGGAAGCGCGGCGGCGCCGTTGTACTCGAACTCCCCGGGAACCCATTTCTCCCGGGCCATGAACGGGATTTCGCCGGCGAGATACTCCCCGAGAATGTCGCGGATCTCCCGCTTCACACGTTCCCAGAGAAGAGGCCAGGCGGGAATGCCCTCTTCCTTCTCGATTTTCCGGAAAACCTCCCCCGCCGCGCGGTCGAGAAGCGGCCCCGGGTCGGGGGTCCGCCCCGCCGTGAAGTCGTCCTTCACCACCCGGAAGACCCTCTCCAGCACCCGGTGCATCCATTGTCCGGCCGCCAGAGGATCCACCTCCCCCCGGTCGTTCTCCTCGCCGGGCCGCACCCGGAGACGATGCTTCATGAAATATGCGAACGGGCACCGGGCATAATCCTGGAGGGCCGTGGGGGAAAACCCGCCCTCCGGGCCCGGGAACCCGCCATCCCGGAGAATGATGCCGTCGCGGGGCCCCAGGGCATCCCCCGTCCCGCCGCGCGGTTCCGGGATCCGCACGATTTCCGCCGCGGCCCCGACGGCGCGAACGAACCCCTCCCCGCCGAGAAGGCGAAGCCGCCCGGGGTCCCGGTCCCCGAACAGGATTCGCCCCTCCCGCCATTCCCGGGCCGACAGCAGCCGTCGGGGAATTTCCGCCCTCCCCGGAGCGTCCGTGATCCGGTCGGTGAACCGGCGGGGAATGAGCGTCTCTCCCGGACGGCCGGCAAGATGCCGGCATTCCTCGTAATACCAGGAGGGGACGAGGGGCTTGCCCTCGTCGTCCGACCGCTGACGGATGAGCGCCGCCCTCTCCCGCGCAGCCGACAGCGCCAGGTGAAACAGAAGTTTCTCCTCGTCGAATCCCGCCGATTTCGGCGGGAGACGCGTCTTCGTCCGTCGGGCGATCTCCCGGCGGTCCTCGTCACGCAAAAACGGATCGGGCCGCACCATGCGCGGGAAGGAACCCTCGTGAAGCCCCAGAACAATAACGGCGCGGAACGCGCGGAAACGCAGGGACATGGCGTCCAGGATCTCGACGGCGTCGGCGTCCGCCTCGCCCGGTTCCGCGCCCACGGCGTCCACGGCCTCCGCCGACGCCGCGAGGAATTCCGCCCGGGTCGCGCGATCCCCCGCGGCGGAAAACCGCGCGAGATCCGCGATCGCCTGCCGGAACTCCCCGAAGCGCTGTTTTTCGGCCTCCCGCGCATCGTCCGGAACCGTCAGGAATTCGCCGATGATCCGTTCGAAGGCGGCGGCGTAATCCGCCCACGTCCCCTCCGCCGGCGCCCGGCGCGCCACCGCGATCATCTCCCCGAGCGCCGCCGCGGCGGCGCGGCCGTTCCCGCCCTCCCGCGCCAGATGCGTCCGGAGCCGTTCCCAGTCCGCCGCCCCCTCCGCGATGCCGCGCTCCCGCGCCTCACGGACCAGGTCCGCCGCGCCGGCCGGCGTCAGCCCCCACCGCCCTCCGGCGAACCACGGGGAACGGAACACCATGAGCACATCCTCGCGCCCGAGTCCCCCCGCGAGCGCCCGGACCAGGGCAAGCACCGCCTTCCCGAGTGGATCCGCCCCCCCCGGGCGGGCCGCCGGCGTCCGGAACGGCACGTCGAATTCCGCGAAGACGCGGGAGAGGTCCTCCCGGTACGGCTCGAGGGAGCGCGCGACGACGGCAATTTCGCGGAACGGAATTTCATCATCCTCGGCGAGACGAAGCGCCTCGCGCGCCGCCGCCTCGATCTCGCCTTCCATACCGGAGACGGAAATGAATTTCAGCCCGGGGACGGCCGCCGCGCCGGGTTCCCCCGGGCGGAACAACCGCGCAAGCAGCGGCGCGAGCGCCGGGAGCGCCGGTTTTCCCGCCGGGGCCGCCTCCACCGGACTGTCCCCGAGGGCCTCCCGGCGGAACGCCTCCGCGAACGCGAACGCCGGATGGGCTCCCTCACCCGGGAGGAACACCGTCACCGGCTTCACCGCCGAAACGGCCCGCAGCAGACCGACGAGCGTTCCGGTCATGTCGTAAAAACCGAAACACAGGACATCCGTCAGCCCCCGGATGAAATCCGATTCCCCCGTCCCGGCCGCAGCCCGTCGCATGACATCCGCGGGCACAAGAAGCCCCGCGGCCGCGCGCGTTTTTTCGAATTCCCGGTACAGGCGGAAAATCTCCTCCGCCCCCCGGGGAGGCGTCGCGTCCGGCGGGACATCCGCCTCCTCAAGATCGCGCAGTGTGGCGGCGAGCGAACGCCCCCCGCCGGCGGTTTCCGCCACGGCGGCGAGGCGCGGGAATTTCCCCCGGGCGATCACCCGCCGCAGGCAATAATCAAGAAGAGCCCCGTCCGCCAGGCGCGTCCCGGCCGGCTCCCGCCCGAGGACCCGGAGCGCGAACCCGTGCGCCGTGCAGAGGTGAAGCCCGAGACAGGCCAGCCCCCACTCCCGGGCGATGCGAAGCCGCAGGTCCCGCAGGAGTTCCGCGGAGGGCACAACGATGGCCATTGCCGAAAAACCGCGCAGGCCCGAAAAACGTTCGATACGCCGGCGCAATTCCTCATCAAGCGCCGGGTGCGGCGCACCGGAAAGAACAGTCAGCATGGGAGGCAGTATAGCACGGCGCCCCGCATGCCGCAATTTATCACGATCCGAGACGCTATCCGGAGTTGCCTGCACCCATCCTGTCCGGTACAATGCATGTGGGTTCCGGCGTGGTGTTCACGACGGGGGCGAACGGATTCGACTGGGTCGAGGAGGGATCGGCTGCGCGCCGAGGTTGTCCGGAGGCCTCGTTAAACACCGGGCACAAACACAAGTGCTGACCACAAGTTAGCATTGGCGGCCTAAGCGCCTGCCACGTTCCGCCCCTGACGCCTGCTGGGGGGACGGAACGCCAATCGCAGGCTGGTCCCGAAACTCACGCCGTGCGGTGACGGGACGAGATGGCGGCGCGGCTAGCGAAACCCGTACCCTGTCTCCCGGGGCCGGGCGGGGCGAATCACAAAGGGGAGGCTTCGCGCGGAGATGCCGGTTCTGACTCACCACAGGACGGGGGTTCGATTCCCCCCGCCTCCACTATCGAAGCGCTTGCGAGGCAAAGGCTTTCGGCTCCTACTGCAATCCGTTGTGCGCCTGTTGTGTTCTCCGGGGGCAAAATCGCCTGCCCCACAGCCTCGATAACCTCCGCCAAACGATCCTCCCGCGCCCGCCCGTAGGTGTTTAACGTGAGTTCCGGGGAATGATGCCGGGCGAGCGCTTGGGCGCTTTTCACGTCCGCCCCGGCGGACAGGACGAACGACACAAACGCCGTCCGGGTCGCGTGGAAATCCGCCTTGCCACCGGGAGCGTATTTGCTGATTTCCGCCTGTTTGCAATCCTCCGCGAATTCCCGGGAAGGATGGGAGGGAACCACGAAGATCGCATCCCCCGCCGCCTTATCCCGGACCGCCTCCATCAGATGCGCCACCGTGACCCGTGGCAAGGGTTGAAACCCGGGCCTCCGGTTCTTCGTCCATTCGGCGGAAAGCACAAGTCCGCCGCGTTTCTTATCAAAATCTTCCACCTTCAACGCCGCCAGTTCCCCCGCCCGTAACCCGGAGGTGAAAGCCACCTCGTACAAAAGACGCCGCTCCGGAGCGCAGTTCTGGAGAAGACGACCAACCTCCCCCACCGTCAATGCCCGGCGGGTCGTCTTCGGGGTCGTATCGAACACCCCCAAACCCTTCAAGGGGTCTTCCGCCAAATAACCCCGATCCACCGCCCAATCACAGAAGGCCGCCAGGCCGTCCGCGTAATTCGTGAGGGTTTTTCCCGTCCGTCCCTTCGCCTGAACCTCCCGGAGAACCGCCTCCACCCGGGGAAGACACTCGTCCAGATCACCCAGAACAGAAAGCCCCAAGTGTTCCTTCCAAAAGTTGAGATAATACTCCCGTTTATTGGAATGCACCTTCCCCCACGGCCGCCCGCCGATTCCCCCTTGGGCGCGACCCCAGGCGAGATACTCCGCGACAATCTCGGAGAAATCCCGCCCCCGGTGCTTGTCGTAACTCTTCGGTGTCGGTCGGATGCCCTTGCGGATTTCGTTCTGTTGCGCCTGGACCCGGGCGGCAAGGTCCGCCGTATCCGTCTTGGACGGATACCCGGTCATGGTTTTCCTTTTATTCTGCCAATCCGTGAATTGAAACCGCCATAGCGGGTGAGGGCGTCCCGTTTTCTTATCGCGAGTCTGGAAGATATACATTACTCCCTCCCTTCCCGCCACGGGCGCAGGAGAATATCCGTTATTGAAACGCCCTTCCCCTCCGCCTTCGCCTTGGCCTTCAATCGTGCCAGTTCGCGATTGGTAATCCTCATGGCAATAACAACCGACCGCCTCGTTGCCGCCGGGATGGATGGCCGTCCCATCTTTGCTTTCTTCTTTTTCATCCAAGCAGTATACTTTATGTTTACATTTTGTCAACCGCCAAATTCGGATATTCTTCTGGCGTGTTTCTCCGCCTCCCGCTCCGCCCGTTCCTGGGCCGCTTCGATATGCCCCAGAATCCGGCTCACCGTCCAACAGGACCGCCCGGCAAAGGAAACCGGCGGGGGCAACTCGCGCCGCGTCACCATCCGGCGGACGGTTCGCGGGTTGACGTGTAACAGGATCGCCAGTCGGGTTTGGTCAAGAATGGTTGCGCCGGGGAGTAGGGCCAATCCGTCAAGGGCTATGCCCGGGGTTGCCTCAACCGTTCCCGGTGTTATTTCTGTCGTTTCAGTCGTCATAGTCGCCATCCTTTCTCCTGAAATATCTCCTGCACCCCTTGCGGAATAAGCGGATTAAGCGGAAAAAGCCCCCCCCTATACACAATCCCTGCCCTTTATGCGCCAAATCTCAACCGAACGGCCCTCTGTTTCGTGGGTCTCGGCAACGATCCGTCCCGCACCGGCCAGGGTGGACAACGCCCCCGAAAGTCGCCCGGTTTTCACATGCCCCGAAAACAGGTTGTTGATCTGGGAACGGGTGAGCCCGTCCGGGGAATTCTGCAATGCCCGGAGAATCTCATCGGAAACGGGGTCCCCGACGGAATCCTTCCAGATATGCCGGGCGGAATCTTCGCAGTACCGCCAGACCGCCAGCGCCGCCCACAGGTGCTCCAGGCGGACCGTATCGGACTTGTCCAATAAGGCGAAAAGACAGGCCAGCCGCATCGTCTGGGCCTCGGCCCGGGCCGTGACCGCGCCCAGCAACCCCGGGATCTCCCGGGACAGGCGTGGATACTCCGCAATCCACAATTCCCGGGCCGCATCGTCCCGGCGCATCTCGCCCACCGTCCGAGCGAACGTCACCGCCTGGGCGAGCCGCGTCGAGAAATCGAGAAAATCGTTGAGGTCGAACCGTCCCCCCTCGGGAAGAAGCCGCGGACGACGGACACAACACCACAAAAACCGATTTCCGAATCCGTTCCCGGCCTCGATCCGCGTCAATTCCCGGCGGAGTTCGTCCGTCGTGATATGCGCGACCACCGCAATATGCGCGCCCGTGGCCTTGACCGGGCTGTTCTTCGTCATAATCCGAAGGTCTCCGCCATCCCATGCCGCCCGAAGGACAGCGGACAGCGTATTGCCCTCGCGGGACATGGCGCGGAGAAGTCCGGCGAGTTCCGGGGCAAACGCCAGGAGTCGCTTATCCTCAATCCCCGGGTCCGTGATAACGTCCTCGTAGCCAACGATCCGCTTCTTCTCCCGGACAGGTTCCTTTTTGATGATTTCGTCACGCACCGCCCAGATCAACCCTTCCCCGCTGGAAAGTCCTCCCTGAATTCGGGCCGCCCAGACATCATCCAACGGTTTGCACAACGCCAGGACGCGATCCGCAGCGGTGCCTTTTCGAGCCTTCGCGGTCGCCCCGACCAGTACAACGAACAAGGTGAGGGCGTGTCTGGTGGCTTCAACCCAAAAGTGCGCCGACCGACCGATGATATTGCCGAACGCCGTCAGGAATTGAATCAACAACGCCGCCGGGGCCGCCTCCGTCTGTTCCTCGATGCGGCGCACGAATTCCCCCGCCAGTCCATGAAACGCCTCATCGGCAAGAGGGACCGGCCAGGAATCGGTTTCAGACTTGGTTGACGGTTCAATCCGGGAGGTTTCCGGATTCCAGATCGGCGCGTTCTGAATCAATTCGTTCAGTCGTTCTTTCGTATTCGCCGGGTCATTGACCCAATCCACAATATCCCCGGCCTCGGGAAGTCCCGGCAGTTCGACAACCTTGATTTCCCCGACGTGTCCATGAAGCGCCCGGGCGATCCCCGCCGCATATCCTCGCCCCGGTCCGTCATTATCGGGCAGGATGACGACCGACTTCCCGGCGAAATGCGGCAGATACTCCGGCCGCCAGGGGCTTCGCGCCCCGGAATCGAGGCACGTCCCGGCAAGCCCCCACCCCTTGAGAATGTCCGCCTTCCGTTCCCCTTCGACAACGATGACGCAGGACGCGGCAAGCAATTCCGGGAGATTGTACGGGACCGGATCGCCCCCGCGTCCAAGGACCATCCTTCCGCCGTCCGGATGCCGAAAAAAGAACTCCTTGGCCCGCCCATCCCGGCCCGGCTCGATCCGTTCCTTGATGTAACAACTCCTGTCTTCGGCGTCGCGATATTCATAAGTAGCCACCACACGGGGAACAAGGGAATCCGCCATGATTCCCTGACTGGCCGCGATTTCCCGAAGCGCCGCCGGGAAATCAACCTTCTTGTGCCGCATGTAAAACTCAAAAACATCCCCGCCGCCGCACCCCGCAAAACAATTCCACAGGCCGTTTTCCAGATTCACCGAGAATGACGGAGACTTGTCCTCGTGGAAGGGACAGCAGGCCGTGGCCTCGGGTTTGCCGTTCGACTTGAGGCTGGGCAGATGCGCCTGATAAAACGACCGGAAATCCAATCGTTTCAGGATCAACGTTTTGTCCGGCCAGTGAGTCATCGGTCCCATTATCCCCTTCCTTTGCCAGCAGGAGGGTGTTCTGCGAGAGACACCTTCCGCCAGCATAAAAAATCCCCGCAGGCTGACCTGGCGGGGAGCAACCTACGGGGCACAACAGCGATCCGTGGCCAGGTCAATCGCTTGCTCGCCCCCATTAAACCTTGGAATAAATACTTAATCTTCCCGACAAAAGAAAATTGTGGGGTGCTATTCCAGGGAATTGCTACCGATTGACAGGATTGAGATTACAGAAAATGACGAATTTCAGAAAATATTAATTACTTCCTCGCGGCAAGGATGTTGAGAACCGTCTTGGGCGCTAGTTTTATATCAACAATTATAAGTAGATCTGATATCACATCTGACTTGGCAAGTTGGTTTCCAGTCTTTCCCGTCTTAGCAGAGATAGCTCTCTTGAGATTCCGCACGAGTTTCCTCGTTCGCTCCCTGACGAATCGGCGCCCACGTTTAGAGGCATCGAAATTTTTCCGCCCGTCGTCTCTTCGTTTTTCCCATGCCAGGATACAATGAAGACAGTTCTCTAGTGGAAGAAACAGTTTGTCGTCTAATTCAAGATGGTCTAACTGGGGGAATTTACAAAAGCATTTGTCCCATTCCTCAATAAGGCGTGGATGGATGTGATCATTTTCCCGTACCTCCTCCCACCGTTCCCGTAACTCACTCAGCGCCTCTTTACATCTGACGACACTGTTCCGAGCGTTCGCCCCAGCGGTATCGCTCCATATTTCTTCAAACTTGTTTTCCCGGTGCCATTTCCGGAATGCCTCATTGATTGCATTTTCATCATAATCAAAATTTCGCCAAGAGAGGTCCTGGCGCTTAGCCTCAACCAATTGTTTGATCTTGTCCCTGAAAATAGGGATATCAATCAGGGCCATTTTTGACCTCCGTGGGAAGACATGTGAAATTTCCAAGTGCGGGCAGGCGGCCCATGCGACCGATATCCCGTCACGCCGTCTTTTTTGCTGCTCCCTGAATAATCCAATCAATTGTTTTCGTTATGATACCAATGCCAAGAAGCGAACTGCACATTACAAGAATCCAATAACTTAACCAGACCCTGAACGATTTCCATGCATCGTCCTTCGCGTAATGCCAATTGCGCAATCTGCCCTCAACATCTCTTCGATAAGCACACACAAACTCATCTGCTCTCGCCACGATCTTAGAACTATCAGACAGAAAATCAGACATAACATCATTCACAATGATCGCAGGAGAGGCGTTTGCCCAACCAAAATCGCGATTGATTTGTTGGAGATTCGCTCCACTTTTTTCTAGTTTTTCTTTCTCTTTTTTTACCTCATCGACAGTTTTGATTACCCCGGTCCTCGCAAAAAGGTCATGGCCTGGATAGGAACAAGTTCGAAAATGGTATACAAGATTTACCTCCTCTGCGGTGAAATTCCGAGTCTTCCCTTCATTTTTCAACTTTAGCAATCCGCCGCGATAGGAATACAACTGCAAATACAAATTATTAAAATCAGCCCAGCATTTTTCGGAATATCTCCACGAATCTCTCATGTTATGAGCATCAGTAAAATTCCTCGCGATAGACTTTCGATTAAATTCACGAATCGAGAAAACAACCGAAATTCCAACCGCCAAAACGCAAAGCACCAAGGTCAATCGCCATAGCCATTCTAAATGCCAATATTTTTTCATGGGTCCTCTATAAGTCAAATTGTAGCGCTTTACTGCCCAACCCTCCATCCATGAATATCACCCCATGCCCCCCACTCATGGCAAAGACCGAATAACCTTGCCGTTCTCGTCGTGCAGACTCAACCCCGGTCCGTACTTGCCCACGACCATTCCGACGCGGGGATTGCCGTTTTCGTCAGCCAGGACCAGTCCCGGCCCGTCCTTGCTCACGCGTATTCCGGCGCGGGTCTTTCCGTTCTCGTCGGATAGCGACAGTCCCAGCCCATCTTTGCCAACGGCCATTTTGGCGCGGATCTTGCCGTTCTCGTCGAACAGAGACAGCCCCGGCCCACTCTTGATTACGGACCCGTTCTTGATTACCGACAGCGCGACGCGAGGTTTCCCATCCTCGTCGGACAGCGATAGCCCCGGCCCGTCATTGTCAATGAACAGCGTAGCGCGGGGTTTTCCGCCCTCGTCGAAAAGTATCAGACCCGGCCCGCCCTTGACCACGCCCAACACGATGCGGGTCTTCCCGTTCTCGTCCTCAACAATGAATTGATTGGCTCGGATCTCCTTG
>JAZDJP010000102.1:0-8979 GCA_043803805.1 Planctomycetota bacterium | reverse complement strand
TCCAGCGCCTTCCTCACGTCGGAGACGCGGAAGATGACCAGGGCGTCGCCGTTGGCCGCGATGGTGGTCCCGTAGGCGTATTCAATGTTAATGTTGCCCTTCCCCAGTTTCGTCGCAATGTCCCCGAGTTTCCCGGGCTGGTTCGACAGGGGAACGGCAAGGACATCGTTCTCGACCACGAGGAATTTCTGTTTCTCGAGAACCGCCTTCGCCTTCTCGTTCTGGTCCACGATGAACCGGACGACCGCGTGGTCCACCGTGTCGGAGACGGAGATCGCCAGGATGTTGACGCCTTCCCGGGCCAGGGTTCCCGTCACCTCGGCCAGCGCCCCCGGCCGATTCTTGAGAAAGATCGAAATCTGTTTCTTCAGTTCCATCGCACGCCCTCCTGTATAAGGTGCCGCGTTTCATACTACGTTTTTTATGACGGGGCCACAAGGAGAAATCGGATCGCGACAATTGCGTTGGCGCGAGGCCGCCGATATACTCCGGCCCCGGGAGGAAAATCCATGAAAACCATCCTCAGCACCAACAAGGCCCCCGCCCCCGTCGGCCCCTATGTCCAGGGAACCGGGGCCGGAGGATTCCTCTTCACCGCCGGCCAATTGGGGATGGATCCGGCAACGGGGAAAATGTGCGCGCCGACGTTCCGGGAACAGGCCGTCCAGGCCCTCAAAAACGTGGAAACCGTCCTCGCCGCGGGCGGGGCGACGCTGGCCGATGTCGTCAAGGTGAACGTCTACGTGGCCGATCTCTCGAAATTCGGTGAGTTCAACGAGGCGTACAAATCGTTCTTCCGGGAGCCGTTCCCGGCGCGGACGACGGTGGAGGCGAATCTCCCCGCCGGCGGCCTCGTGGAAGTGGATGCGGTGGCATGGGTGGGGAAGGAATAAGCTCCGCCCGGACGCCGCGCGTCAACGCCCCCCCGCCGAGGCCGCCTTCTCCCGGACCGGCCATCCGCATTCCTTCGGAATCTCGAACGCGTCAAAAACCTCGAACGCATCGCCCCGATCCGCAGGTCGGAAGGCCTTGAATGACATCGTTTCCGGCGTCACGGCCACCATCATAAAATGCAGGACGCTTTCAAAAATCACCGACCCGGTCTCCGCCCCGTCGCCATGGCCCCGGCCCCGAAGGGGCGCGCCACCCCCCCCGACGGTAACGTACGTGATGCCCTGGACGGGCTTGAACCGCTCATAGTTGTGATCATGCCCGGCAAAAACCGCGTGAACGCGGCCCGCCACCAAAACCGGCTCGACGAGTTCCCGAAATTCCACGTTCGGCCCGTGCGACCCGGTGGAGTAGATCGGCTCGTGAAACGCCACGATCTTCCAGCGGTCCTTCGCCTCCGCCAGTTTCGCGGCGAGCCAGGCCATCCGTTTATCCCCGGCCGACAGCGATGTGTACTGATCGAGAACGACGAGCCGCGCCGACCCGTAATCGAAGCACAGGTCATCGGCGCCGCCATGGTCGGCAGGCCGCCCGGGCCACGGGAAATATTGTTTGAAGAGGTCGGTGCCGTTTTCATGATTGCCCCGCACCGGAACCAGCGGCAGGCGGGCGAGAAGGGGCGCCGCCGGGGTGAAAAACTGACGGGCGGTGGACACGGCATCCGACCCCCCCTGGGCGAAATCCCCGGTGTGCGCCACAAACGTGTCCTGCCGGGCCCGGTCCATTTCCACCAGCAACCCCCGGATCACGCGTTCGTGGTCGCCGGCGTTGGTGCGGGTGTCGCCGTAGAGGTAAAACGTGAACGCGCCGGGATCCTTCGGACCGGTGCGGAACGTCAGAGCGCCCCGTTTCCGATCCCCGGCCAGCACCTCCACGCGATACGCGGACCCGGCCGCAAGTCCCGTGAGTTTCACCGCATGGAAGGCGGCGGGTTTCGCCTCGCGAACCTCGCTCCACGCCGTGGCCCCCTCCGCCTGGAACCGGACAAGACCCGACGCCTCCGCCGTCGTCTGCCAGCAGACGATGGCGCCGTCGGGTGAAACGGCAATCGTGTAAGGACCGCTGAGAAGATCCCCGGCCTCCCCTCCCTGACAGACGATACCCGCCAGGCCCAACAGAACCACCATCCCCCGAATCAAGGTTCGCATGAGACACCTCCGTTTCATTCATAATACCGTCACCCGGTCCGGATGCGCGGGAAAACCGGGCCAAGAAGTCTGGGAGTCAGCGAGTCGGGGAGTCGCCGAGTCTGCGGAAACACCAAATCACAAACACCAAACAACATCCAAAATCCAATCACCAATTACCCAAAGCCCCCACGGTGAGTCAACGAGTCGAAGAGGATGATTTACTCCGAATTTCTTCGTTCCGCATGAAATCCGATGCGCCCGGGTTTCCGTGTCAGCAGGGTCATCAGGTGACGGATGGTCTCAAACAGGTTATGAATGTTCTCGTCGTGGTTTTCGATCTTGCGTTCCAGTTCGGACAGTTTCGCCGCCAATTTCTTGTGGGTGAAAATCACCACCCGCAGACGCACAAACACCCGCATGATGGCGATGTTGACCTGGATGGCCCGGTCACTGTTCAAAACACTGGACAACATGGCCACGCCCTGATCGGCAAAGGCGAACGGAACGTATTTCCGATGGCGTCCCCGGCCACGGTTTAAGATCACAATTTGTGATCTTAAAGACTCATACTCCCGGGCGGTGAGCCGAATCATAAAATCCGAGGGGAAGCGATCCGCATTTCGTTTCACAGCCTGGTTGAGTACCCGAATGGGCACTCCGTAAAGATCGGCATGGATGGCGAGATACGTGGCACGAGCCACGAGTGACGGCTTGGAAGCGGCATGAATGCCGAGGGCGGGAGTTGAACCCGCACGGCTTGCGCCATACGCCCCTCAAACGTACGTGTCTGCCAATTTCACCACCTCGGCACGGCGAAGAATCCGCTTCGTTGAGGGCGACAGGGAGTATAGCACCCGGCGGGATGAAATCAAGCGACGGCCCTCCCGCCCCGCGACCGGCCGGTCACCGAACCGTGATGATGATGTGAAAAACGGCGAGAAGCTGGAGAAGACTGGCCGTCATGGCCAGCAAGAGACCGAACTTCGCCTGGACCCGTAGCGTGGCCAGGCACGCCCCCAGGAACGTGATCCCGATCAGCACGGTGAGCACCCCGTCCCCGAACGTGAAAAATTTCTGAAGGATGGCGATTTCCAGGGTGGCCGCCACCACCCCGGCGAAGGCACAGTATTTTCCGAAGGCCTCCGCCTCCTCCTGAAACAGGATGAGGATGCTCCCCAAAAGCACCACCAGCGCCAGGATCAACATTAATGACATTTCAGCCTCCGCGAGCGAAAAGGTCCGTTTCGAGTTTTCGACCGATTTCGCGATGCTGTTATCTGTTTTCGACGGGGACGGGCTCGGGCTTGAGGATGAAAACGACATAGGCATCCGGCCGCTGGACGATCCGCCGGACAATCGCGCCGGCCGGCGGGGCTTTTTCGACAACCCCGCGCGCGGAATTTTTCCCGGTATCCACAATCACCAGAAGGAAGTCGGACGCCACGCCGTCGGCATCGCCGAAAGCCATCCCGGGCGTCACGCCATCGGCGCTCCCCTTGTCAATGTGAAGAAAGGGAATGGCCCCATCTTCCATCCGGGGTTTGTCTTCCACGGCCCGCACCACCCGGGCTTCGAGGCCCTTTTTTCCCGCAGGCCCGCCATCTTCCCCAAGCGCCCTGCCGGCATCGCCCTGGAGAACGGCCGCTTTCGTGAAATCCCCGGAGGGACGGGAGACGTTATTCGCCAGGGCGTCGGCCTGCCCCCCGCCGACGTTCGCCGGAGCACCCTCCTCCGCATTCGATTTTTTATCCGCGTCCCTGCCCGGCGATTCCCATCGTATCCCGGCGACGGCCCGGAGTTTTGCGCGCACCGGTCCGGCTTCCGCGGCAGGTCCACAAAAGATCCGGCGTTCGCCGCCCTCTCCGACAATCGCGCGGCAAGGGATCCTCGCGGCCTGAAGCGCCGCCTCGAAGGATTTTGCCGCCTTGGCGACATCCTCGCAGAATACGCCCTCGGGAACGGGCACGGCCCGTCCGACCCCCGTGGTCCGGCCGGGGGAAACGGCGCCCTTCCGAAGCTCGGCGACCGCGGCCGCCGACGCATCCCGCAATTTCTCTTGAGATTCAGCAAGATCGAATGGCATCCCCTTGGCCTTCGTATCGGCATCCTTCGAAGACTTGCCGGCGAATCCAACCGATTCCTCGATGTCCGCCTCCCGGGCCCTCGAACCCTCTGTTTTGAATTCCTTTTCCCCCGCGGGAGCGGGAGACGATGTGGCGGATTTCGCAACCAAGCCGCCTCCTGCGCCTTCGCGCGCGCGCGGCTCCTCCGCAGGCACCGATGGCGCGGGAGGAACGACCCCTGACTCTCCCTGGATCCGACCGGAACCCGATTTCGCCTCGGCTCCACCCGGAGCCGCCGCGATTTTCGCGGAACGCCCCCCATATCCCCGTCCAGCCCCCCCCAACGGTTCCGGCATCGCCGCGACCGGATGTCCGGCCCGGGCCCGCTCGAGGAATTTGCCCTCACCGGATTCCGCACCCGTCCGCGGTGTATGCGCCTTGTCCGGGGAATCCGCCGGGGCCAATCGCGATATTTCCCGCTCCATGGGTGTCCGCACGGGAAGAGGACCCATCTCCCGGTGCCGGCTGAACCACAGGAAACCGAACGCCACGACGATCACGGCCGCCGCCGCCGAGAAGACCGGCATCAGCCGCCGGGCGAAGGGACGGACCGGAACGATTTCCGCGGGCCGTCCGGCGGGTTCGCCGATCAGTTCATTCCGGGCCAGGCGATCCATCACTTCGTCGGCAAAACCCTCGGGGGCCCGCACCCGCCGGAGATCCCCCACCGCCGCCGCCGTCCGCCTGAGATCGTCCAGCGCCTCCCGGCAGGGCCCGCACCGGGCGAGGTGATCTTCCACCACCGCCGCCTGCTCGGGGGAAATCTCGCGGTCGAGGTATTCGTTCAACCGTTCCCGGATGATCAAACAGTCCATGGCCGCACCTTTAAATCGTCAAAACGATCCGATCTTCCCCGCCAGGGCCTTCCGGAGCGACTCGCGCGCCCGGAACAGCCGTGATTTCACCGTTCCCACCTCCACCCCCAGAGTCTCCGCGATCGCCTCGTACCGATACCCCTCCATGTCCCGGAGGAGCACCACCGCCCGGAGATCCGCCTCAAGCGCGAGAATCGCGTTCTGCACGAGCCGCTCCCGTTCCCGGACCTCGACCCCCGCCGCGGGTCCCTCCCCGCCGGCCGGTTCGAGGCCCCCGTGGCCGTTTCCTCCGTCGTCCAGAGACACCGTCCGCGGCCTGGCCTGTTTCCTCCGCCCGTGGCTGATGGCCGCGTTCGCCGTGATCCGGTACAGCCACGTCTTGAGACTCGACTCCCCCTTGAACTCCGCCAGCCCCTGACAGGCCTTCAGGAAGACCTCCTGCGCGATGTCCTCCGCGTCCTCCAGGCTTCCCGTCATGCGGGCGGCCAGGTTCACCACCATGTCCTGGTACCGCTCGATGAGACGCCGGAAAGCGTCCTGACTTCCGGCCCGGCATTCCGCGAGGAGCCGCGCGTCCTCCCGGCGCCCCGCAAGAACCGCCTCCGCATTGTTCAATTCATTAGACGCCATGAGCGGGAAAAGGTTCGTTTGAAAACCTTCCTTCCTGAAAAATTCCGAGGATGTTCATTATTCGTTTATTATCAACATGTTGCACCAGAAATTCGCGCTTTCCGATCCCACGTTTCCCTCACGATCTTGCGGTCTTCCCTCGCTTGTGCAAATACGGCAGGTTGGGATGCTGACGGCCCAATGTGACGAATTCGTCGGACATGGCCTCCACCGCCTCGGGACGATGGCCGGCGCCGACGGAATCGCTGTACCACCGGGCGATGAATCCGCCCTCCGGCCGGCCGAGGGTGGTGACCATCCGTCGAGCATAGGCCCGGATGTCGTCCAGGGTGCCGCGGATCATCGTGGCCTGGATGTCCACCGGATTCCAGAACGTGATGCGCCCGCCGAATTTCTCCCCGAGGAAGTCGAGCCCCATGTTCTCCTGTTGATCCATCTGGATGACGTCCAGACCGATTTCGATGAGATCATCGAGGATTTCCGTGATGCACCCGCAACTGTGAAGGAACGTCAGAAGCCCCGCGTCATGCGCCGCGCGGTACACCCGCGCGTACCGCGGCTTCCAGAGTTTCCGCCACGCCTCCGCCCGGATCATCAGGCGATCCTGAAGCCCCCAGTCGTCGCATAAAACAAGCCCGTCCATCCCGGCGGCGGCGCACTTCTCGATGGCGTAGCAATTCATGTCCACCAGGATGTCCATCAGGCGTCCCAGGTCCTCCGGCGCGTCGTAGATGTCCATCCAGGTGTTTTCGAGACCCCGGACAAAATGGATCCGCTCGTAGAGGGAAATCCCCATCGTGAGCATGAATCTGTCGCCCGCCCGCTCCCGCGCCCCCTTGAGATTTTCCCAGCGTTTCGGGTCGCGGACATCGGGGATGGCGAGTTTTCCGAAATCCGCCCAACGCTTGAGCGGGAAGTCCCGCACCTCCCCGAGGTTGGAGCAACCGACGTTGTCCCAGACGGCGCCCCACTCATCCACGCCCCGGCTGTAGCGTTTGTCGGGGGACGGGTCCATCCCGGCCCAAAAGATGTCCGTCCCGAATTTCTCCGGAAGATCCCAGGGGATGCGATCCGCCCCCTGGAACCGGATGGTGCGCGTCACGACCTCCCGCGACGTCATGGTCATTTCCGATTCTCCCCCCATGGCAATACACGACTGACTGAATCCTCAATTCGTGAACCGCTCCCGTGGAGAATCCTATCCGGAGGGGAAAAGAATGCAAGAAAACGTAACCGGAAAGACATCATCACGAATTTTCCATCTCTTTCACATACCACCGGCCACAAGCGCCAAAACGGCTTTCCCAAGCATTTTCATGGTTGCACCCCTCCTTTTTGTCCCGGCGAACGCCGCCCCCGTCAGGGCCGCGGCCAGCCCCCCCCCCTCCCGCGCGAATCGGATGACCGTCACGGTTTCTTTCCCCCCTCCTGGTCTCGTTTCCATTTCAACCATTCCTCGGAACCTTTCCCCGAACTCCGCTTTTTGTCCCAGATGAGCCAGTCCTCGATGCTGTCCCCGACGGGCTCCTTGACGATTCGTTTCAAGGCGGCGATGACGGCGCGGCGAAATTCCTCCATGCCGCGGGCGCGCACCTCCACCGCCGGGTCGGGGACGCTGCGCTTGGACGGTTTGAGTCCAAGGTCCGGCGACTCGCCCGTCCCGAAGCTGATGCGGCCGCCCGCGGACCGCTTCTCGACGCGGACACCGGCGTCGCCGGCGGGATCCGTGGGAATGGTCCGGCGAAGCACCGACACAAGCGCCTCCGCGGCATACGGATCACCGATCTCCCCCAGCGCCTCCGTGGCGCGCAGAATAACCGCCGGGTCCGAGGCGCCGAGCGCCGCGAACACCGCCGGCGGGGCGATGCCGTAATTCGCCCCGCGCAGGGCCGACGCCGCCGCCAGGCGCACGGCGCGGTCGGCGTCGCGGAGCGCGGCCTCCGCCAGGTTCGGGACGGCCTCGCGGGCTCCGATCGCACCGAGCGCCGCGGCCGCGATTTTCCGTTCCTCCACCCCGCCCGATTTCAGGATCGCCAGAAGCGCCGGGATCTCGCCCCCGGTCTTCCCGAAGGCCTCCCGGATGAGCGCGGGCCGGTCCGACTCGGACTTTTTCCGGATGTCCCCGATGCGCTTTTCCATGTCACGCCGCACGGCGGGATCCGCCGCCTTGGGCGCCGCCGGACCGGCAGTCTTCTTCACGAAAGGCTTCACGTTCGCGGGGACCCCCGGGCCGGCCGGGGCCGACCGCTCGTAACGGACCAGGCCCGCGGCGAAATCGGCCTCTGTCCCCTTCTCCAGCAAATGAATATGCCGCGCCCAATCCCCCTCCAGATTCTCCGCCCCCGCGAATATCCGCCGGAACAGATCCGCCGCCCGGGTCAGGTTGTCGTCGTTCCGGAGGGCGGTGAGAAACGCGAAGTAGAGGTCCCGGTAGGCCCCCTTCTCCCCGTGCATCAGAAAATGCGTCGCCCCCCACGCCAGCGCGTACGACGCGGTGATGCCTCCGGCCTTGGCCTGATCCCAGTTCCAGGAGGTGACCTCCGCGAGGCGCGGAAGGGGTCTCACTCGGAAATTTTCCGTGAGAACCCCCAGTTTCGAGAACCGGACGATCCCCTCCAGACCGTAGGGGCCCATCCCCTCGAAATAGGACGCCAGCCCCTCCTGCATCCAGAAGACACCCGTCCCGTCCACCGGTGGAAGGCCCAGGGTCTGATGGACCAGTTGATGGGTCACTTCGTGACGGAGATTGGACGGATTCTGGTCCAGGTTCATCATCACCGGATGCCGGAGGATTGTCACGAGACCGAGCAGGGGGTCATAACGGCCCGGCAGGGTGTAGCCAACCTTGTAATCGGCCTTGACCGCGCTCTCCTCGGAATCGAGGCAGACAATGGCCAGGGGATACCGCGGGTCGGAAAGCGCGAGTTTTCCCCGGAACGTGGCAAAAAAATCGGCGTGGAGCCCCTCCGCCGCCGCGGCCATCCGCCGGGCGAATTCCTCCTCCTTTTCCGCCTCGACGACGTAATGTTCGGTTGTCACTTTCGCGGCGAATTTCATCGGGCGGGGTTTCGTCCCGGCCGGAAGATTTACCTCATCGGCAAAGGAGGACACCGCCAGAAGAACCGCCGTGACACACACCGCCCGCCGCATGACATCGACCGGATATGTCATTTCTCCTCCAGATATCCTGTGCCTTGCTCCAGTTCAAGCGGCCAGACGGAAGTGGGCCAGTGATTCTTCCGAGAGGCCAAGTTGCCCGTTAAGGACACGAGACGCATTGTGAGAAATCAATTTCAACCATCGACGCGCCTCGTAGTGATGTCGGGATCG
>JAZDJP010000101.1:0-9232 GCA_043803805.1 Planctomycetota bacterium | reverse complement strand
CACGGAGCGGAAGGAGGTGACGGCCGAGGCCGGGTAGAATCACGTTTTTTTTCGCGCGCCGCCCCCATGGGGGCGGGGAGGGAAGGAATGCCAGACCGAGGACTACCTCATATGAAAGTGCGAAAGAATCCTTGCGCTACCAACGATGCGTTCCCCACTTGGTGCCGGCGATGTGCCGCAAACGGGCCGCCACCAGCATCAACGCGGATCGTCCGTCCGGGAAATTCCCACCACCCGCGTCCGACGCCGGACTCCCCGTGCACAACCCTCTTCGAACTTCCCTTCCCGCATCGCAACATTAATCATTGAGATTTCAACAAACTTCGAGAACCCGGCCGAAATGGCAGGGGTGAACGTCAACCGCTCCTGACCGCCAAACGCTGTTAACCAAGAGAAAAAAGTTTTTTCAAAAAACTCGCGTTCTCTGGGTTAACAGCCCCGCTCTGCCGGCAGCCGTTTTCCCCTTGAAATCCCGTATAAGCGGGGTACAAAAACTCCTTCTTCCCCAAATGTGTCAATAGGTTATGGATATTTTGCCAATTTGTCAATTTCCACCACCGATCAAACGAAAAATGAATCGTTTCCCTCTTGTGCGATGCATAAACCGGCTATCTCTTCACTCGTCGAACTATGGGAAGGTGCGTCAGCCCCAACGCAATACGGGCTTTCTCGCCTCTTTCTCGGTAATGCTCCGCCTTCTCCTTGAGGGACATCCCCTCCATCTCCTTCGCGTGACGCGCCCTCATCTCCTCCAACTCCACCATGACCACGGATTCTTTAATCTTTACCATAGTTCGCCACCTCCCGAGGCGTCGCAATCTCGATAACCCGATAACCCGTCAAGGCATTGACTCCGTTAATTCCCCTGCGTGCCCGAAGCGATGCAACATGGTCCATGTTCAAACTCACGATGACATCCAACCCCTCGACCACGGCGACCGCCACGTGCGTCGCATCATCTTCCGCTGACGGAGGAATCACCTTCTCCTCGATATAACGGCTCGCCAGCGTGATGACCTCATCGTCATCCGCGGCCAGCACGTGCGGTTGATACCGCTCGACCGTGTCCCTCAACATCTTTCGTTTCTTTGCGTCTCGCGTCTCGTCAATCTCCCCGAAGACCAAATCCGAGATGTAAATCTCGTACTGGTCAATCTCCCTGAACAACGCCTCGGTCGCCGCCCGCGCCTCCGGCGCATCCTCCGCCAAGAGATGATTCCACACGCTGGTTTCGATGTAGATTTTCAACTTCCTCATCGGTTGTATTATATCCTTGTATTCATCGTGGCCACCTTTTCATCGTCCGCCGATGCAATTTCTCCTTGCCGGTCACCACTCCCTGCCCTATCATTTCGAGCCCCCAAAACTCGCTGGAGATTGTACCGCTATGGCCTCCATTTTCAATAACCTCATACTTCCCCTTGCCAAGGCCACCGCACCAAATCTCAGAAGGCAAATCCTTTTCCTCAAAGCTGAAAACAAAATGGCTCGTTCCCGCTTGCCCGGAAATATCCGCCTCTCCGAAAGCGAACGCGAGCGTCTGCTCAAACTCGGCGCCTGCCTCGGAACGAGCCTCAAACACATCATCTCCATCGTGACATACCGGACGTTTCTTTCCTGGCGGAAGCGGAAGAAAACCACTATCCAACCGGAGCAAGTTGGCCGGCCGAGGACCATGGAAGAAATCGAAGCGCTCATTCTCCGCATCGCCCGGGAAACCGGCTGGGGTTATACCCGCATCATCGGGGAACTTCGAAAACTGAAAGTCCGAAAAATATCCCGCACCACTGTCAAGAACATCCTTCTCCGAAACAGTCTCGATCCCGGTCCCGCAAGAGGCATCGGCACCTGGGACGAGTTCATCAAGATTCACCGGACGACCCTCTGGGCATGCGACTTCCTCGTCAAACGCGCATGGACCCGCTCCGGGCTGGTGGACCTTTTCGTCTTTTTCGTCATCCACATCGAATCCCGAAAGGTGTATGTCAGTGGCGTTACCTCCAGCCCCAACGATTTCTGGATGGCTCAGCAGGCCCGGAATCTCTGCATGTATTTCGACGACGCCGGGGCGAAGCCGGACATCCTCATCAAGGATGGGGACAAGAAAATCACCCGCCATTTCGACGGAATCCTGATGTCCCACGGGATGCGCATCAAGAAAATCCCTTATGCTTCGCCCAATCTCAACGCCTTTGCGGAACGTTGGGTGCAGAGCATCAAGAACGAGTGTCTCGACCATTTTGTTGTGTTCGGGGAAAATCATCTCTGGCACATCGTCGCGGAGTACGCCGATTACTACAACACGGTGAGGCCCCATCAGGGAGTGGGGAATGTCCCCTTGGGGATGGCGGCGCCGGAAGAAGAATCCGCCGTGCCGTCCCGCGTGAAATGCAAAACCTGGCTGGGTGGCGTGCTCCGGCATTACTACCGGGCAGCTGGGTAGCGACAGACGTTTTGAACGGCGCCAGCCGTGTCCTCCGATTTCCACGGTCCCGGCCCACGTCCTGACGTGCGCGATCCGACGGCACACGCGTGGTTCCGATGGTTTCGACATCATTTTCTGACGTTTCCCTGCTCATCCCGACCTCACTATTTCCCCTCATTTATCTTCATTCTTGTGGGTTTTCGGGGTGTTGGAGTTTTTGTACAGGACGCTGTACAGACGCAAGACGAAATGAACTTGACTATACTCCGGCCAGTCCGTAGTATGGTCGCCATGAGAAGTCGCTGTCTTGCCGATTCCGTCGAAGCCCTCTGCTTTACAAAGCCCCACAAAATTGCAATGGTGTCCGGACCCCGTCAGTGCGGCAAGACGACGATGGCCCGAATGCTTCTGGCCACGCGCGCCGTCGGACGCTATTACAACTGGGACGAGTTCGAGTTCCGCCACGCTTGGGCGAAGAAACCTTCGGCTCTTATCCCGCCATACCGTGGGAAAGCGACTCCCCTCGTCGTGCTTGATGAAATCCACAAGGACCGATTCTGGAAACGGAACCTCAAAGGATTGTTTGACACGCAGGAACGCCCCTGCGATTTCCTCGTGACGGGAAGCGCACGCCTCAACATCTACCGTCGCGGGAGCGACAGTCTGCTTGGCCGATATTTTCATTTTCGCCTTCACCCCTTCACGTTGCGCGAGATGGAGCGTGTTGACGTTCTGGCCCCGGACAAGGCGCTGGACCTCCTGTTCAGCCGGGCATCGCGACACGAATCAAAAACCGAAGAAAACCTGGCCTCGCTGATGAGCTACGGGCCGTTCCCGGAGCCGCTCTTTGGGCAGGATGCGCGCGCCGCCAATCTCTGGAGGCGGACGCATGATCAAATCGTCATCCGCGAGGATCTCCGGGATATCAGCCGGCTTCCGGATCTGGGCCGTCTGGAACTGATGACCGCCTTGCTGCCGGAGCGCGTGGGATCGCTCTTCAGCGTCGCCAGCCTTCGCGAGGACCTGGAAGTCAGTTTCGACACGGTCCGGCGTTGGGTAACATACCTCAAGGAGTTGTATTACACCTTCGAAATCAAACCGTGGAGCCGCAGCATTCCCCGGTCGCTTCGTCGGGAGGGTAAAATCTACCTGTGGGACTACGCCGCGGTGCCGGCGGAAGCCGCGCGCTTCGAAAACCTCGTGGCGAGCCATCTTTTAAAAGCCTGTCACTACTGGACGGACACCGGCGAGGGGACGTTCGAACTGTTTTATTTGCGCAACAAGGAGAAGCAGGAGATAGACTTCCTGATCGTACGCGACGGAGCCCCGTGGCTTCCGGTAGAGGTCAAGCTCGCGGATACGGAACCGTCACCGAACTGGCGGAAGTTCGCCGGATTGCTTCCCTGCAAACGCGGTCTTCAACTCGTGCGCCGACCGACGTGGAAATCTCACGAGTTCGGTGACACCACGATCCTTGTGGCCGGCGCCGCGGAGGCGCTGGGCTATTTTGCGTAGGCTGCCGCAACGGGGACAAATCCCCCCGGACGCCGGCGTTCGTCCGCATTGAATCCGATTATTCTTGTCATCCCCAAGCAACACCTCATAATGCGCTCACTTGCTCCCCGCTGGATCAGCCACAAGGCCTCCGGCGGGGTATTGTTTTATGCGGGAATCCTCGTGCTTGTAAAACCCGTTGTCAAACTCGGCATCAACAAGATGGAATGGATTTGCATCGAGCGTCCCGTCTATGATGCCTGCCTGGATTCGAACGAATATCGCGCTGGTCCCACACCGTAGCATCATTTCGGGAAGCCCTCATCCACAACAATTCCATCATTTCCTCCAATTCCGAGGAGATCCCATGCCAAACATCTGGACATTGCCATTTCGCCGCGCTGTGGATACCATCGCCATGCTCTATTCCTACGCCTCCGAATTGTCGCGGGAACGCTCGGTGTCCCATCCGTCCGAATGCCGCCGGCGACTCGCGGAATCCGACACCGTCCGGAAGGACAAACCCGTTCAAGATCGTGTAATTGCCATCTTCCGTCGGACTCGCGCCGCGACACCGGAATACAAACGCACGCCCTATTCCGGCGACGACCGCCGTGAAATCCTGGAAATCCGACGACTTCGAGGCTGGACGTTGCAGGAAACCGCCGACTACTTCGTCGTCCACAAAAATACCGTCTGGGCATGGGCGCGCAACTTCGACCGGAAGGAAAACGTCGGCACGTTTTTCGGCAATATGCCGTGGAACCGCATTGCCGACGGCGTCCGATGGCTGGTGCACGAAATCCGCTCCATTTGCCCCGAACCCGAGTTCGGCACGCGATCCGTCGCCATCGCGCTTGTCCGGGAAGGCATCGCCATTTCGCGTTCGTCCGTCCGGAATATCCTGAAAGAGAAGAAGCCCAGACGTCCTCCAGAACCAATTCCCTCTACACTTCCGCCCGATAGAAAACCCAATCCCATCTTGAAACCAACGTCCATCAACAAAACGTGGCATTTCGACCTTTGCACCCTGGAACTTATCTTCATCCGATTCTACATCGCCACCATCATGGACGGATTTTCCCGAAAGATTCTCTCACTTTCCGTCTATCGTGACGCACCCACCTCCAACCAGATGCTTCGACTCCTGAAGAAAGCCATCATCGCCTTCGGAAAACCGAAATTCCTCGTCACCGACCACGGCACGCAATTCTGCGGGAGGTTCCGGAAAACCGTGAAGCGAAAACTCGACATCCGGCCCGTGCGGGGTCGAATTCGATTCGGTTATTTCATGAACGGCAAAATCGAGCGGTTCTTCCGATCGTTCCGGATATGGTCGCGTCTGCTCCTTTTCCCGCGAACCATGAAGGGTATTCAGAATCGGCTTGACGTCTATCGGGACTGGTACAACACGAAACGGGGCCTGTGGCTCCATGGCGGGAGGACGCCGGAGGAAGTCTGGAACGGCGTTCTTCTTTCCGATCCCACGCCAATCCGGGAACGAGATCTCGTGAAACCGGCGATTGCCATTATCCGGCATCGCTTCCGCGGGGATCCGCGGCTGCCGGTGTTTGACATCACCATCCAACAGGAGGGAACAATCGCGGCATGAATAGGATCCGGGTTCCAGCGTATCCGATTCGGACAGGGACAATCCGCCCATACATCGGGAACGGGCAGGGACCTTGTCTATTTTTCGGAAAGGAGGCATTTGATTGATTAACCAATAAGGTAAATCAGTCACGGCATTTCAAAAAAAATCATCCAACTTCTCTCTGGCATTATGCATCACAGGTCGCCGAGCCATCACTACTGTTACCCTTTGACCCATTCCAACCCAAACCCCCAATGCAACACCAAAGCTATCACGGCCATGGAACAATGTAGTATGGCAAGCAATGAAACAACCTTTTTAACTTGGCCTACGAGGTATGATTCCCTCAATATTAACCCGTAAACAAGACCTTGTAGCCACACCAAAGCAACTAAAATTGATTCTAAAGCATGTCCCCATCCTGGAGTATATGCGAATAGATCACCTACAAACAAACCATAGGTTGCGGCCCAAGGGAATATTATTACGGGAGGATAAGTGATAGGGATATCACCTTCTCCCATGGAGAGGGGCAGTAACACCAAGAAGGCAAGGATCATCGGACCTGGTATGGAGATGCCTAATATCCAATAACCTATAGCGCGTTTTGAAATCATGGCCGGTCTCTTTTTAACCAGAGCGGCTTGAAGTTCGTGGCCTGGCTTTGTATCTTCTCGCAACACGCATTCCATCGTTTAAGCCAACGATCTGTCCATCTTGTAGCAAGATAAAATTCGTAGCAATTTAAATTTCCATTATCTGGTGGTGGCGTGTCCCAAAACCGAAACTTTCCAAAAAGAACTCCGCCCACCGTTGCCCAAGCGTGCCCTCGTCTTCCCTTGTAACCCTTGGCACGATGAAAGAAGAAGTCCTGCCCCTGATGCATAACATGTTCAAACTGGTGTTTGTCGCAATCGGACACGATGCCTTCGAGATCTCCCTCCACTTCCCCTATTGTTCGAAAGTGCCTCTGGGTATGCCGAGTCATTTCGAGAATGGCGATGGGGGCAGTAATAATTCCAATGGCCCCGGCCGCATCTCCCCAGTGCACGGGTTTGAACTCCACGTCTTCTGCATACCAGTCAAACTCTCCGTAACCAGGCAAATCGCTATGCCCCAAGGGTGTGTTAAGAAGCTTTTGCGAAATCGTTTTCAGTTCTCCTGAACTTACCCCTGCGGATTGATATAGTTTATATCTCGCCAGCCAATACGCTCTCCCTTCGTCCATTAAACCCAACGGGTCAATCCGGTTGATCGGGTCTCCTCCAGCGTAGGCATAAGGGGGCTCGCCCGGGCGGCATTCCGGGGACAGCATACATATTAACACGCCATCTCTCCACCGAAAGAACATCCCACACATTGCATCATCCGATTGCAAGCATTAAAATGCATATGCACTGTCCCCAGAATACCCCAGAATACCTCAAGAATACAGTGAAGCATGCGCCTTTCGTCACGTCAACGCCCCCGAGATGAAACCGTCCCCGACTGCAGTTTTTTCCAAACACGACCGACGGGGCTGTTCGACGACTGGAGTTTCCGCTCCAAGATATCCCGCACCTCCTGATCGCTCTTGCCCTCGCGTGCTTTCAGTAACCGAGCCTGAACGTCATTTTTCATCTTGACGCAATCGAATGATTTCAGCGCTTTCATCTACACCACCTCCCTTGGCGAATGGATCTCCAGCGGCGGATACCCCTCGCTCAAATTAACCGCATTAAATCGCCTCATCTTGTCAAAGTGCACGATGTGGGTGAAATTCCAGCTCACAATCATGTCGGCACGGAATACCGTGGCCAGCGCCACATGATGCGCATCATTGAATTGAGCCGGCCCCACCACGTTCGCCTCCAGATAGGCATTGCGCAATCGCCATGTTTCTTCCGTCTGGGTCACCCACTCGAAACTTTCAGCCGGAACCGACTCCAACACAAGTTGAACCGCCGCGGGAGCCAATTCCAATTCATCCATCACAATGTCCGAGATCGGCAAGGTCACATCACCCTTCTTCGCCATCTCAAACAACGAGCGGCTTTCGTCCATAAATTCGTCGTCTAGGCATCCCCCGATGACGGACGTGTCCACATAAATGCGCATTCTCTTCATCGCAGAATTATACCACGTGGGATGCCCCCGCGCCAATTCTCCCGCGACACCCCCTCAACCGCCTTCGCAACCTTCCCGCTTTCCTCCTCCTTCTCCGCCGGATGCGTCCGATGATGGATTTCCTTGAGTTTGGCGATGGCGACGTTGGTGTAATCCTCCGGAATTATGTGATTCCCGCCATCCCTCCGGCGTCTTATAATGGGAACGTCCGTAATATGAACGCATTATTCGAAAACAAGCTTCTGTCCCTTCGCCGGCGGCTGATGTTCCGTCTGTTTCTGGACCGTCTGGAGAGCCGTCTGCTTCCCCTCGCCGGGATTCTCGCCGGAGGAATCGCCCTGTACCGCCTCGCGGGGACGGCGGCTCCCCTCCCCCCGGCGGGCATCGCGCCCGTCGTGACCGCCTGGACCATCCTTCTGGCCGCGGCCATGGCCGCCGCTCTGGCCGCGGCGCGCCGGGCCGCCCCTTCGCGGCTGCGCGCGGCGAAACTCGCCGATGACCGCCTGACCCTTGCGGATCGCCTGGGGAGCGCCGCCGATCCGGCCCTCGCGGGCCCCTTCCTGGAGCCCCTCCGGGCGGAGGCGGACCGCCTTGCGGAAGACATCCGTCCCGCCGCCGTGGCGCCAATCACCTTTCCGCCGCGGCTGGGATGGATTCCCATTCTGGCCGCGGGAACATGCCTCCTCGCCGTTCTCCCGGACGCCACCTTCCCCCGCCACCGGGGACGCCCCGCGGGATCCGCCGCCGCCCCGGCGGCCGACCCGGCGCTCCGCAGGCTCGTCGAAAAAAAGCGGGAGGAGACGGCAACCGGCGGAGGCGAATCCTGGTCGAAACTCCTGGAAAACCTCGCGGCCGCGGGCAACAAGGAGGCCGCTCTCGCCGCCGTCGGGAAAGCGGCGGATTCCGCCGAGAAGGAAATTCGCTCCCTTCCCAAGGGAGGGAATCTCCCCACGGAAGCCGCGACGAACGCCCGGGATCTCCAGGCCGCGCTCGACGCGATGCGGTCGCTCGAGGCCGAACTGGCGAAACTCCCCGATCCGCCGCCGCCGGCCGGGATGGATGCCCCGCGGAACCAGTTCGCACCGGCCGTCCGCGACACGGCCCCGGAGGGAGGAGACGAAAAACAGAAAAAGAAGACGGGCCCCGGCCGGGGCACCACGGATGACATCTACGGAGAGGCGCGGCGGCGCGAATCCCGAAGCGTCCCCTTCCTTCAGACCATCCGCCCCACGGAGACTCCCGGCGCCGTGGCCGAAGTCGAGATCGAGAAAGATCCCGCCTCCGCCGCCCGGGCCTATGCCGAGGCTCACGCGCGTTACGCCGGCATGGCCGAGGAGACGCTCCTGCGCGAGGACGTTCCCCTGGGCTACAGGGATCTCGTGCGGGCGTACTTTAAAGCGATCCGCCCCGCCGATCGCCCAAACGCGAAATAAAAAACACGCCGCGAAATTCAGTTTCGTGGTTTCGTGTGCGGTTAATTTTGACTGACGGGACCCGCGAGTGAATCGTGGAATCGCTGACGCTCGTAGTGCCGCAGAACTTCGATGAGCTGCCCGTTGGTGAGAAAGCCCATCTTGACCATGATGAGCCCGATGAGAACGTGCCTTCCGCCG
>JAZDJP010000100.1:0-34717 GCA_043803805.1 Planctomycetota bacterium | reverse complement strand
TTCTCGAGATCTTTTTGGTCGCCGAGCGCATCCATTTCCGCTCCCACGGCGTCCAGCATCTCGGTATCCAGCAGTTTCGGCAACGCGGACCGTTTTCGGAGATTCGCCAGCGCCACGCGCCGGGCCACCCCGCGCGCCCATGGGGCAAACGGCTGGGAGGCGTCAAAATGTTCGAAACTCCGGGCAATCTCAACCGAGACATCGGACAGGGTGTCTTCCGCCAAATCCGAATCCCGCACAATCGCGTAAATATAGGCCGAAAGCATCGTGCGGTGCAAAACCACCTGCCGGAAAATCTCCTCCTGTCCCGCTCGCAAGTCCATGGAATTCTCCTTCTCAATAGCCATTGTTTAAAACCCGCGAAATCTTACATAAAATCCTGGCTTGGGCCAAAATTTTCATGACGGGGTTCCATATCATCGGGGTGAAGAATGGGGAGGGGGGCCATGCCTTGAGGAAGATAAGTATTATGTCCCCAAGTTAGCGTGTCTCCGTGGTCCTTCCGTGTTTCCGTGGTGTAGGTCCCTCACGCAAATTCGAGCCATCCAAACCGCCCCGGCGCATGGTTGCTCCGGCCGGTGTAGCTCCAGGAGAAGTGTTCCGGATGGGGGGTGCGGTTCCGGACCGCGTTGAAGCCCCAACGCGTCCCCGGCGCGCCCCCGGCGCCGAGGTCGGCGAGGGAAACCGCCAGGACCAGAGTCCACCCTCGCGCCCACCGCCCGGGGCGGGTCTGCACCGCGAGGGTCCGTCCGGTCTCGGCGTCGGGCCCGGTCCGTTCGGACGCGTGGGCGAACCCCGCGGAGTTCGCCAGAATCTGGAAATAGCGCTGGCCGGCGCCGCCCACGTCCAGGAACACTTCCACCCCATCGTCCGCCCAGAGGGTGGGGCGTCCATGCTCCTGGACCCGCGAGCGCAACCGGTTCATTTCCGGCTCCTCGCACCGGAAGGCGACGTGGATCCGCCCTCCGGCGACGAGTACCCCGAGTTCCGTGCGCACCGGCGGGGCCTCCGCGGTCCGACTGGCCAGAAAACAATCGGTCCAGGCCGCCGTCCGCCAGGCGGGGCCGTCCAGGGGCTCGTCCGGCGGCGGCGCCTGTGCGGCGCGTCCGGCGCGCAGGACCGGTCGCTCGGCCATCAATTGTTCCCGGCGCTCCCGTTCCCGGGCGCCCACGGTGAAGGGTTGGGTCCAGGCCATGCGTCCGGCGCGGCCGACGCACTCGACCCGGAAGAACGGGTACTCGCAGCCGCGGACATTATAAATGAGTTCCGGGGCCTCCACTCCGGCGAGCCGCCGCCCGTGCGGGCCGATCACGGCGATGGCCTCGGCCCCGGGGGCGGTGATGACGAGACGCGACCCGGTCACCGCGACCTGTTCGATGATGACGCCGCTGGAGGCGTAGAAGCTCCCCGCGGCGATGCCCGCGATCAGCGCATCGAGCGACCTCTCCGCCGCGCGGACGCCGATCCATCCCCGGCCGACATTGGACAGGATATGGCTGTCGTCGGTGGCGAACCCCCGGACCCGCGGGTTGCCGGCCAGGAGAAGATCCCACTTGTCCGTCGCCAGGGTGCTGCCCGGACCCTCAAGGATGCCCCCGTTGTAGACCTCGATGCCGGCATACCCGGAAAGCGCCGCCATCCGCGCAAGGGGAAAATGATCGAAGTCCGCCTCCCAGTTCGGGTGCCCCAGCACCGCGATTCCCCCCGCGGCGGAAATCGCGTCCACCACCGCCTGGCGGTCGGCGGACGGCTCTATCGGTGAGCGGCAACCGACGGCGACCACGTGCTCGCCGTTCTTGGTGATCTCGAACGCAGGAACGAGGATCATCCCCCGCGGGTCGAGCCCGGTGTAATCGGCCGGGAGGTCGTGGTCGGAAAGCGCCAGGAAATCATGCCCGCACGCGGCGTAGGCGTCGATCACCTCCTGCGGGTCGAGGGCGCCGTCGGAGCGCGTCGAATGGGCGTGAAGATTCCCCCGAAGCCACACGGCCCCGGGCATTTCCAAGTAGGGGGTTTCGAGAAAATCGGACATGGCATCCTCCCGCATAAGAGCCCCGGCCATTTTACCCGATTTCCGTGGTTCCGTGATGTCACAATGTCATCAATTTTCCGTGTTTCCGTGGTACTCATTTGCCTTGATTTCCCAGCCCGGCGGGCATAATAAACCCCCAATTTGCCCGCCCCACCCGACCTGCTGGAGGAAATGCCATGCCCAAGCGCCCCGACGTTCACAAGGTTCTCATTATCGGCTCCGGACCCATTATTATTGGCCAGGCCTGCGAGTTCGACTACTCCGGCACCCAGGCCTGCAAGGCCCTGCGTTCCATGGGCTACAAGATCGTCCTGGTGAACTCGAATCCCGCCACCATCATGACCGACCCCGGCATGGCGGACGCCACCTATATCGAGCCGCTGAACGTCGAGACCATCGAGCGCATCATCCTGGCGGAAAAGCCGGACGCACTACTGCCCAACCTCGGCGGCCAGACGGGGCTCAACCTCTCCTCGGAACTCTGGAAGTCCGGCTTCCTCAAAAAGCACGCCGTCCAGGTCATCGGCGTCAATCCCGACGCCATCGAGCGCGGCGAGGATCGCACCATCTTCAAGCAGACGATGAACGAACTGGGCCTGGACGTTCCCCGGAGCGAGGCGGTCCACACGGTCGAGGATGCCGAGAAGGTCGCCGAAAAACTCGGCTACCCGGTGGTCCTCCGGCCGGCCTACACCATGGGGGGCACGGGAAGCGGCCACGTGTACAACGTGGAGGAACTCCGGACGGTGGCGGCGCGAGGGCTGGCGGCGAGCATGGTGCATCAGGTCCTGGTCGAGGAATCCGTCCTGGGATGGGAGGAGCTCGAGCTCGAGGTGGTCCGCGACGCCAAGAATCAGATGATCACCGTCTGCTTCATCGAGAACGTGGACGCCATGGGGGTGCACACCGGCGATTCCTATTGCACGGCGCCCATGCTCACCATCGACAAGAAACTCCAGGAGAAACTCCAGAAATACTCCTACGCCATCGTCGAGAGGATCGGGGTCATCGGCGGGACGAACATCCAGTTCGCCCATGACCCGAAGACGGGGCGCGTCGTGGTCATCGAGATCAACCCGCGCACCTCGCGGTCCTCGGCGCTGGCGTCGAAGGCGACGGGATTCCCCATCGCGTTCGTTTCTTCGTTGCTGGCCGGCGGGAAGACGATGGACGAGATCCCCTACTGGCGCGACGGAACTCTGGAGAAATACACCCCCTCCGGCGACTACGTCGTCGTGAAATTCTCCCGCTGGGCGTTCGAGAAATTCAAGGGCGTCGAGGACAAACTCGGCACCCAGATGCGCGCGGTGGGGGAGGTGATGAGCCTGGGCAAGACCTACAAGGAGGCCCTCCAGAAGGCCATCCGGTCCCTCGAGAACGGCCGCCACGGGCTCGGATTCGCGAAGGATTTCAACAAGAAGTCCCTGGAGGAACTCCTCGCCCTGCTCAACACCGCGACGAGCGAACGGCAGTTCCAGATGTACGAAGCCCTCCGGAAGGGCGCCGACGTCCAGGACCTTTACCGGCGGACCCACATCAAGCCGTGGTTCATCGAGCAGATGAAGGAACTCGTGGCATTCGAGCAGAAGCTTCTCGATCACCAGGGACGGGTTCCCCCCGACGACCTCCTGCGGCAGGCCAAGAAGGACGGGTTCGCGGACAAGTACCTCGCGAAGATTCTGGGCGTCCCCGAGAAGAAAATCCGGGACCGGCGGATCGCCATCGGCATGCGTCAGGCCTGGGACGCGGTGCCCGTGAGCGGCGTGGAGAAGGCGGCATATTACTATTCGACCTACAACGCCCCGGACAAGGTGAAGGTGTCGAACAGGAAAAAGATCCTGGTCCTCGGCGGCGGGCCCAACCGCATCGGCCAGGGCATCGAGTTCGACTACTGCTGCGTCCACGCGGCGTTCGCCATCCGGGAGGCCGGTTACGAATCCATCATGGTGAACTGCAACCCGGAAACGGTCTCCACCGACTACGACACCTCGGACAAACTTTACTTCGAGCCGCTCACGGTGGAGGACGTCCTCTCCATCTATGAAAAGGAGAAGCCCGAGGGCGTCATCGTGCAGTTCGGGGGCCAGACGCCGCTCAACATCGCCGCCGAGCTCGACGCGGCGGGCGTGAAGATCCTCGGGACGTCACCGGAGTCCATTGACCTGGCCGAGGACCGGGACCGCTACCGGCAGGTCATGGAAAAGATGGGGATCCCGATGCCCGAGAGCGGCATGGCGAGCTCCCTCGACGAGGCCCTCGTCATCGCCGGGCGCATCGGCTATCCCCTCATGGTGCGCCCGAGCTACGTGCTGGGCGGCCGGGGAATGGAGGTGGTGCTCGACGAGGAGATGTTGCGACACTATGTGGCCGCGGCGGTGGACATCTCCCCTGAGCGGCCCATCTTGATTGACAAATTCCTTGAGGACGCCATCGAGACCGAGGCGGACGCCATCTCCGACGGCACGGGCGCCTTCGTCCCGGCCGTCATGGAGCACATCGAGCTCGCCGGGATTCACTCCGGCGACTCGGCCTGCATCCTTCCGCCCGTGAGCATCCCGGCCAGGCACCTCGCGACCATCGAGGATTACACCCGGAAGATCGCGATCGAGCTGGCGGTGAAGGGCCTCATTAATATTCAATTCGCCATCGCGAAAGACATCGTGTATGTCCTGGAGGCGAACCCGCGGGCGTCGCGGACGGTGCCGCTCGTCTCGAAGGTCTGCAACATCCCGATGGTCCGGTGCGCAACCCGGATCATGCTGGGGGCGAATCTCAAGGAACTGAATCTCGTGCGCCGGCACATTCCGCACTTCGGCGTCAAGGAATCCGTCTTCCCCTTCAACATGTTCCCGGAGGTGGATCCGCTCCTCGGGCCCGAGATGCGTTCGACCGGCGAGGTGCTCGGGATGGCGCGCTCGGCGGGCCTGGCGTACTACAAGAGCCAGGAGGCGGCCGGCATGACCCTGCCGCTCGAGGGAACGGTGCTCGTCACGGTGGCGGAGCCCGACAAGCCCCGGGTGCTCGAGGCGGTGAAAATTCTGCGCGACCTGGGTTTCACGTTCCGGGCGACGGAGGGGACGCGGGCCTTTCTCGCCTCCCACGGGATCGAGGCCAGCCCCATTCCCAAGCGCGGGCACGGCCGGCCCGACATCGTGGATGCCATCAAGAACCGCGAAATCCGGCTTATCATCAACACCCCCGCGGGCAAGGCGGGCAAGACGGACGACTCCCACCTCCGCAAGGCCGCCATCCAGTACAAGGTGCCTTACGCGACGACCGCGGCGGCGGCGCTGGCCGCGGCACGCGGCATCGCGGAGCGGAAAAAGAAGGGCGTCGAGGAGGTGCGGAGCCTCCAGGCCTACCATGCGGGGATCGGCAAGGAGGCGAAGGAAGGGCACAAGACGAAAGAAGGGAAGGCATAGACGATGAAACGATTGCGGCTGGTTTGCGGGGTCATGATCCTGGGGGGAATCCTGCCGGCCGCCATCCGGGCGGATGTGCGTCTGCCGAAGATTTTCACCGACAACATGATGTTCCAGCGCGAGGCGCCCGTCCGGGTCTGGGGCTGGGCCGCGCCCGGCGAGGCGGTGAAGGTCGCACTGGCCGGAAAGGAGGCCGCCGCCCAGGCCGACGCCCAGGGGCGGTGGGCCGTCGAGTTCCCCGCCGTGAAGGAGGGCGAGGGCCTTGAACTGACCGTGACCGGCGGGAATACCATCACTCTGAAGAACCTGATTGTCGGTGACATCTGGCTCTGCTCCGGCCAGTCCAACATGGAAATGGCCCTGAAGGGTTGCGTCGGCGCGGCGGAGGATATCAAGGCCGCGGACCTTTCCGGGATCCGGCGGATCAAGTTTCAGCACGTGACTTCGGCCTACCCGGAGGATGACGCCCCCGCGGCGACGCCCTGGCAGGCATGCACGCCGCAGACGGCCGGCGGCTTCACCGCCGTTGGGTTCTATTTCGCCCGCGAGATTCACCAGCGCACCGGGGTGCCCATCGGCATCCTGGACGACAACTGGGGCGGCACGGCCATCGAACCCTGGACGCCGCCCGAGGGCCTGGAGTTGGTTCCCGAGTTGGCGGGGGCGCTTGCCGACCGGCGGAAGGCCGTGGCCCATCATCAGGCCGTCGAACTGCCCAAGGCGCTGGACGCCCTGGAGCGATGGATCGCCGAGACCCGGGCCGCCTTGCCGCAAGGCGCGCGGCTTCCTCCGGCGCCGGCCCTTCCCGCCCATCCCGCCGCCAGCGGTTGGGGCGCCATGTACAACGCGATGATCCATCCTCTCGTCCGGTTGCCGATCAAGGGCGCGCTTTGGTACCAGGGCGAGTCCAACGGGAGCGAGGGCGCCGGCTACGGCGACAAGATGCGCGCCCTGGTGGGCGGCTGGCGCAGGATCTGGGGCCAGGGGGATTTCCCCTTCTACTTCGTCCAACTCGCCAATTACCAGAACCCAAATGAGAACCCGGCCGGCGGCGATGGCTGGGCCCGGGTTCGCGCGGCGCAGACCAGGGCGCTGGCCATCCCCAACACCGGCATGGCCGTCATCATTGACATCGGCGAGGCGGGCGACATTCATCCCCGGAACAAGTACGACGTCGGCTCGCGCCTGGCCCGCTGGGCGATGGCCCGCGACTACGGGCGGAAGGACGTCACCGTCGTCTCCGGCCCGCTCTTCCGGGAGATGAAGGTCGAGGGCGATACGATCCGACTCCATTTCGATCACGTCGGCTCCGGACTGATGGTGGGCCGGAAGGACGGCCGGGCCCCGGCGGTCGAGAACAAGGAGGGCAAACTCCGCCGCTTCGCGATCGCCGGCGCGGACAAGGGCTGGCAGTGGGCGGACGCGGTTATTGATGGTGAAACCGTGGTGGTCTCCAGCCCCAAGGTCAAGGGGCCGGCCGCCGTGCGTTACGCCTTCTCGATGAATCCCGACGGAGCCAATCTCTACAACCGCGAGGGGCTCCCGGCCTCGCCGTTCCGGACGGACAACTGGTAGGCCGATTGATTGATGCCGGGGCGTTGACTTGCCCTCCGCCGGGGATACAATGGCGTCCCGTCATCCGAAATGATCATGCTTCCGCTCAACGAACAATATACGTTTGAGAATTTCATCGTCGGTTCCTGCAACCGGTTCCCCCACGCCGCGGCCATGGCGGTGGCGGACGCACCCGCCACGGCCTACAATCCCTTTTTCCTCCACGGAGGGCCGGGCCTCGGGAAGACCCATCTCCTTCACGCCGTGTGCCACGCCTTCCTTGCCCGAAAGGGCCCCGGATTTCACATCGCCTATTTTTCCTGCGAGAGTTTCGTCAATCAGTACATCGAGTCCGCCGAGCACCGGGACCTCGACGGTTTCCGGGACCGGTTCCGCCAGGCCGACGCCCTGGTCATTGACGACATCCACTTCCTGGCCGGGAAGGAGCGTTCCCAGGACGAGTTTTTCCACACGTTCAATTCGCTCTACAACGCCCAGAAGCAGATCATCCTCTCCAGCGACAGCCCGCCCCGCGACATCCCGACCATCGAGGACCGCCTGGTGTCCCGCTTCAAGTGGGGGCTCGTCGCGAAGATCGACCCGCCGGCCTTCGAGACGCGCATCTCCATCCTGAAACGCAAGGCCCAGATCCGGGGGCGGGAGATCCCCAACGACGTCGCCGAGTTCATCGCCAATCACGTCACCCAGAACGTGCGGGAACTGGAGGGGGCCGTTCTCAAGCTTCTCGGCTACGCGGGCCTGGCCCATCGGCCGGTCGACCTCGACCTCGCCCGGGAGGCCCTCGGGGATCTCATCCGCCGGGACGATCCCCATGTGGGCATCGATCGCATCCAGCGGCTCGTGGCGGAAAAGTTCTCCCTGAAACTTTCCGACCTCCAGTCCCGGCATCGTCTCAAGTCCATCGCCCATCCCCGCCAGATCGGGATGTACCTGTCCCGAATGCTCACCAGTTATTCCCTTGAGGAAATCGGGGGGTATTTCGGCGGACGGGATCACTCCACCGTGATTTACGCCATCGCCAAGATCGAAGCGGAGATGCGCCGGGATCCCGGCTTCAAAAACCTTCTCGATTCCCTGGAAGGAACCCTTCGTCGCAGTGGATAGCCCCGCTTCGCGCCTGTGGATAACCGGTTACCCCGGACTGTCGTGTTATTATGAGCCACCCTCCCGGATTTACACCCCCTGTTTATCACGATGCCGGTCGGCGGTTTTCCACCGTTTTCAACGTCTTTTAAACCATAAAAAAATTATTATATCTACTTGATTTTTAAAGGGTTATATAATAGAATCACTTACCAATCCACAATCAGATCCTCTCGGAGAAGAGGGTGAATCTTAAACCACTATTTACTATTCAGAGGACCGTATGAACTTCACGGGATCCCGCGAATCCATCACATCTGGATTTCGCATCGTCAGCCATGTCGTGCCTTCCCGGAGCACCCGTCCGATCCTGTCCAATATTCTGATCCGGGCACAAGGGAATGAACTTGAACTGGCGGCCACGGATCTGGACGTCGGCATACTTCACCGGGTTCGCGGCGTGGAAATCGAGAAACCGGGAACCGTTCTGGTTCCCGCCCAGAAAATCGTCACCATCTTGTCGGAACTTCGGAGCGGAGATATCGCCATCGAGTCGGACGGCAAGAATCTGACCGTTCGGACCCAGAACGGCATCTTTCGGATCAATGGAGAGACGGCGGAAAATTACCCGCCCATGCCCGATCTGGCCACGGCGGTCAGGGAATTGAAGGACACCGGTCTTTCCATGTCCCTGAACGAATTTCTCGCCATTGTCCGGAAAACCCTGTTCGCCGCCTCGCGCGAACGGACACGGTATGCCACCAATGGCGTCCTTTTTCAGATCAGGAAGGGCGAACTCCGGGTGGTGGCCACCGACGGGAAACGGCTTTCCCTGGTCACCCGAAAAGGCCTGGTGGCGAAGGCGTCGGCCGACGCCCTCGTTCCGGCGGCGACACTCGAGGCCTTCGAAAAGATCTGCGGCGGGCGCGAGACCGCCGATGCGCTCGAGGAAGGCAAGGAGGCGAAGAAGGCAAAACCGGAGGATCTGGTTCTCCACGTGGAAGAGCGTCGGATATCGTTCCTGGCGGCGAAGGACACCCTGGTTTTCTCCAAGCTGGTCGAGGGCGCCTTCCCGAAGTACGAGGAGGTCATCCCGAAAAAGGGAGACAAAATCATCGCCGTGCCGCGGGACGGTCTGGCCTCGGTGCTGCGGCAGGCGGCGCTCATGGCCAGCGACAGCGCCCGGTCGGTGCGGCTCACGTTCGCGGACAAGAAACTCCGCGTGTCAAGCCAGTCCTCGGAGTACGGGGATGCCACGGTGGATCTGCCGCTCGAATACGCGGGGGAGAAATTCGAGATCCGTTTCGACCCGGACTTCCTTATTGATTTCCTCCGGGTGGCGGACGCGGCCCGCGTCGAGTTCGAGTTCCGCGATTCGACAAGCGCGGCGATTCTGCGCGACGGGGAGGGATCGGCCAGGGGCGGCGCGGCCGAGCACGTCTACGTCGTCATGCCCATGGGCCTGACATGAACGGGCGCAAACCCGAACCCGTCGGGGACATCCTGAAGGGGGTGTTGCGGCAGGCAGGCCTTGAAAAGCGGTTGAAGGGCGGCAATCCCTGGGCGGACGCCTGGGTGAGCGCGGCGGGGGATCGGACAGCGGCCCACACCCGGGTTCTGGGGCTCAGGCGGAATCTCCTCGAGGTGGAGGTGGATTCGTCGGCGATGCTCGCGGAGCTGGCCGGATTCCGGAAGGCGGAGCTCCTCCGGGAGCTCCGGGAAAAACGAAAAGACATTACGGACATCCGTTTCAAAATCGGCGTTTTCCATGGCCCCGGAACGAACGGCTGACACTTACGATTCCAGTCACATCAAGGTCCTCGGCGGCATCGAGGCCGTCCGGAAACGCCCCGCCATGTACATCGGGGACACCGGGCCGCGGGGGCTTCACCATCTCGTTCAAGAGGTCGTGGACAACAGCGTGGACGAGGCCATGGCCGGCTTCTGCCGGAACATCGCCGTCATCCTGAACGAGGACGGCTCCTGTACGGTGGACGATGACGGCCGCGGCATCCCGGTGGACATGCACAAGGAGGAAAAGCGGCCGGCCCTCGAGGTGGTCATGACGGTCCTCCACGCGGGCGGCAAGTTCGACCGGAAGAGCTACCAGGTCTCGGGCGGACTCCACGGCGTCGGCATCTCGGTGGTGAATGCCCTGTCCGAGTGGCTTGTCGTGGAAGTCTGCCGGGACGGGAAAACCCACCGCCAGCGGTACGAGCGCGGCAGGGTCGCGTCCCCCCTGGAGGTTACGGGAGCCACCGACCGGCACGGGACCCGGGTGACCTTCTTCCCCGATCACGAGATATTCCCGGACCTCCAGTTCCACTACAACACGTTATCGGGACGCCTCCGGGAACTGGCGTTTCTGAACAAGGGGGCGCGGCTCTCCATCCATAGCGCCCGGACGGGCGAGAAGGACGATTTCTGTTTCGAGGGCGGGCTGGTGGAGTTTGTGAAATTCCTGAATCGCGGGAAGGCCCCGCTCCATCCGGAGGTCGTTCACTTCGAGGCGCGGGAAGGCGATCACCTCGTCGAGGTCGCCCTCCAGTACAACGACGGATTCAACGAAAACGCGCTCTCGTTCGTCAACAACATCCACACCGTGGAAGGGGGGACGCACCTTTCGGGTTTCCGTTCGGCCCTGACGCGGGCCATCAACGCCTACGCCCGGGGGAAGAATGTCCTCAAGGAGGGCCAGGAATCCCCCACGGGCGAGGACGTCCGCGAGGGGCTCGTGGCGGTGGTGGCCCTCCGGACCCCGAACCCCCAGTTCGAGGGGCAGACCAAGACCAAGCTCGGCAACGGCGACATCGAGGGCATCGTCGCGGGGATCACCCACGAACAGCTGAAGACGTTCTTCGAGGAGACCCCCGGCGCGGCCCAGGCCATCGTTCAGAAGGCGGTCCAGGCCTTTCTCGCGCGGGAGGCGGCCCGGAAGGCCCGGGACCTGGTGCGGCGGAAGGGGGGTCTCGACGGCGGGAACCTTCCCGGCAAGCTCGCCGACTGCTCGAGCCGCGATGTCACCTCCACCGAACTTTACATTGTCGAGGGCGAATCGGCCGGCGGCTCCGCCAAGCAGGGGCGCGACAGGCGCTTCCAGGCGATCCTGCCGCTCCAGGGCAAGATCTTGAACGTCGAGAAGTCCCGTGTGGACAAGATGTACGCCCACGCCGAGATCCGGGCCCTCATCACGGCGCTGGGGACGGGGATCGGACGCGACGACTTCAAAATCGAAAACCTCCGGTACGGCAAGACCATCATCATGACGGATGCGGACGTGGATGGCGCCCACATCCGGACGCTGCTGCTGACGTTTTTCTTCCGCCACATGCCGGAGCTCATCGAGCGCGGGCACATCTTCGTCGCCCAGCCGCCGCTCTTCCGCGTCAAGCACAAGAGTGAGGAGAAATACATCCATACCGACAGCGCCCTGAATGACATCCTGATCCACATCGGGGCGAAGGATGCGGTGCTTGAGGTCGCCGGAAAAGAACGGACATTCGAGGGGGCCGGCCTCCAGGGGCTTCTCCGGGTCCTGTGCGATCTCGAGACGGGCGCCGGCGCCCTCAAGGCGAAGGGGCTGGATCTCGGGAAGATCCTGCTCCGGGACGGCGGGAAATTCCCGCCGGAGCTGGCGGAGGGGCGGCTCTTGGAACGCGTGGTGGCGAAACTCGCCGAGATGGGATTTGCGCCGACGGACATCCCCGCCGACGGCAAGGCGGCGCCGCGGTTCGTCCTCCGGGACAAAAAAGAAAGCGTCCCGCTCGGCGCCCTGGCGGAGGTCCTGCCCGCCGTGCGGAAATTGGCCCAGAGGGAGGTGGATGTCCAGCGCTACAAAGGGTTGGGTGAGATGAATCCCGCGCAGCTTCGCGAGACCACCATGGATCCCTCGCGCCGGACCCTTTACCGGGTGTCGGTGGAGGATGCCGTTCAGGCCGATCAGATTTTTACCGTGCTCATGGGTGCGGAGGTCGAGCCGCGACGGGAGTTCATCGAAAAACACGCCCTCGAGGTGAAATACCTGGACGTCTGATCCCATGGCCGACACCGACGCCAACACCCCCGTTCCGTCCGATCCGGCCCCGCCGCCGGGCCGTCCCCCGGCGAAAGGCGTGAAGGCTCCCCTGCCGCCCCCGCGGGTCGAGGGCGTCGTCCGGGAACTCTTCATTGAGGATGAGGTCCGGAAATCCTATCTTTCCTACGCGATGAGCGTCATCGTGTCGCGGGCGCTCCCCGACGTGCGGGACGGTCTCAAACCCTCCCAGCGGCGCATCCTTGTCGCGATGAATGATTTGAATCTGGGCCCGCGGGCCAAGTACCGCAAGTGCGCCAAGATCGCCGGCGACACCTCCGGAAACTACCATCCCCACGGCGAGGCGGTGGTCTACCCGACGCTGGTGCGTCTCGCGCAGGACTTCAACATGCGCGAGCCGCTGGTGGACGGCCAGGGGAATTTCGGCTCCATTGACGGCGACCCGCCCGCGGCCATGCGGTACACCGAGGCGCGCATGAGCGAGGGCGGGGCCGACATGATGACCGACCTCGAATTCGAGACGGTGGACTTCATTCCCAACTATGACGAGACCCGGGAGGAGCCGGTGGTCCTGCCGGCGCGCTTCCCGAATCTCCTCGTGAACGGGACCACGGGAATCGCCGTGGGCATGGCCACGAGCATCCCCCCGCACAACCTCGGGGAGGTCGTGAGCGCCCTGGTGGCGTTTATCCACAATCCGGACATGGCCACGACGGAACTCATGACGCACCTGCCGGGACCGGACTTTCCGACGGGGGGGCTCCTCTGCGGGACGGAGGGCATCCGCTCCGGTTACGAAACCGGGCGGGGGCATCTCGTCGTGCGCGCCCGGGTCGCCTTCGAGGAGATGCGCGGCGGACGGGAGCAGATCGTCATCACGGAAATTCCCTACCAGGTCAACAAGGGGACCCTGAAGGAACGCATCATCGAGCTCGCCCGGGACGACGTGATTGACGGCATCTCGGACGTGCGGGATGAAAGCGATCTCGAGGGATTGCGCCTGGTGATCGAACTCAAGCGCGGGATTGACCGGGAGATCGTCCTCAATCAGTTGTTCAAGCACACCGAGCTCCAGAACACGTTCAGCATCATTCTCATCGCGCTGGTGGACAACCGGCCGCGGACGCTCGCCCTCAAGGAAATCCTCCGGCATTACCTCGATCACCGCGTGGAGGTGGTGCGCCGGCGGACGGCGTTCCTCCTTCGGAAGGCCGAGGCGCGGGCCCACATCCTGGAGGGCCTGCGGATCGCGGTCGCGAACCTCGACGAGGTGGTCCGTATCATCCGGGAATCGAAAAATCCCGAGGCGGCGAAAGAACGCCTCATGACGCGGTTCAAATTATCCGCGATCCAGGCGGACGCCATCCTGGCCATGCGTCTGTCGCAACTCACCAATCTGGAACGGGAAAAGCTCGAGGCCGAGTACCAGGACCTCGTCGCGAAGATCGCCGAATTCAGGGCCATTCTCGCCGATCGGGCGAGGCAACTGGCCATCGTCGAGGCGGAACTTCTCGACCTCAAGAAGAAATATCCCGGCAAACGCCGCACGGAAATCACCGGCGCGGTGGAGGCGCTGGACCGGGAGGACCTCATTCCCGACGAGGCGGCGGCGGTGACCTTGAGCCACCAGGGCTACATCAAACGCATGCCGCTCACCACCTACCGCAAGCAGGGCCGCGGCGGGATGGGTGTTTCCGGGATGGACATGAAGGAGGGCGACTTCACGGAGCACCTCTTCACGGCCTCCACCCATGATTATATTCTGTTCTTCACCGGCCGGGGCCGGATCCACTGGCGGAAGGTCTACGACATCCCGGAACTGTCCCGGACGGCGAAAGGACGGGCCCTTGTGAATCTTCTCTCCCTCGAGGAGGGCGAAACGGTCACCTCCATGATCCCCGTGCGCACCTTCGAGAAGGGCTACCTCGTGATGGCGACGGAGAAGGGGGTCATCAAAAAGACGGAACTGGCCGCCTACGGCAACCCGAAGCGCGGGGGGATCATCGCGATTTCGCTCGACGAGGGAGATCGGTTGATTGGCGTCCGGCGGACCTCCGGCGAGGATCACGTGGTCCTGGGCACGAAAAAGGGTTATGCCATCCGCTTTCCCGAATCGGACGTTCGTGACATGGGCCGCACGGCGCACGGGGTGGGGGGGATCACGCTCGATAAAGACGACGCGGTGGAGGGCCTGGTGGTCGTGGATCCGGCGGCGACGCTGCTCACCGTCTGCGAGAACGGCTACGGCAAACGCACCGTCTACGATGAATACCGCGTCCAGCATCGGAACGGCGGCGGCATCATCAACATCCGCACCAGCGAACGGAACGGCGCCGTGGTGGGCATCCTCGACGTCCACGAGGGCGATGACGTCATGCTCCTTTCCGCCGGGGGGATGGTCGTCCGGACCGCGGTGGCGGAGATCTCGACGGTGGGCCGGGCGACCCAGGGGGTGCGGCTCATCACCTTGAAGGAATCCGACAAACTTGTCGCCATCGCCCGGGTGGCGCCCGAGAAGGACGCGAACGGCAACGCGCCGGAGGCGGCGCCTGGGATGGAGGAAGCGGGCGCGAAGGAGTCCGGAGCGGAGAGGGAAATGCCGCCGGACGCGCCGACGGCGAACGGAGGGAATCCCGTATGATCGAATACATCCGGGGCCGACAGGTCTACACCGGCCGGGGAATCGTGGAAAACGTCTGCGTCGTCTTCTCCGGGAAAATCCTTCTCGGGCTCTCCCGTCGCCCCCGGGGGCGTTGCATCGGCGAGGCGGCGGTCATCACGCCCGCGTTCCTCGACGCCCACGCCCACATCGGCATGCACCGGTCCGGGGAGCCGTCGGACGAGGCGGAGGCGAACGAGAAATTGGATCCCTTCACCATCACCGCCGACGCCCTGGATTCGATCCAGATGGACGACGACGCCTTCCGCCGCTCCATCCGCGCCGGGGTTCTTTATTCGTGCGTGGTCCCCGGTAGCGGCAACATCATCGGGGGGAAAAGCGCCGTCATCCGGAATTACGGCGCGACCACCACGGACGCCCTCATCGGCCGGGCGGGGATCAAGGGGGCGTTCGGCTACAACCCCATGTCCACCCGGGACTGGAAGGGGAGCCGGCCCTGGACCCGCATGGGGGCGCTGGGGCAGTTGCGTGTCAAACTGGCCGCCGTGCGCGCCAAGGCGCAAAAAGCCGGGCGTCTCCCGGCGGCCAAGCGCCGGGACGTGGAGTTCACCCCGGAGGACGAAATCCTCCGGTCTCTCCTCGCACGGCGGGAGGTGTTCCGGGTGCACGCCCACAAGGCGGACGACATCGCGGCGCTCCTCCGGATCGCGGACGAATTCCATCTCCGGATCACGGTGGATCACGCGATGGACGTCCACGAGAAAAGCGTCTTCGACGCCCTCCGCCGCCGCGGGGTAACGGTGGTGTATGGCCCGCTGGATTCCCTGCCCTACAAGGTGGAACTCCGGCACGAGGACCCGCGCCACGTGCGGCTGCTCGTGGAAAGCGGGGTGGATTTCGGGCTCATGACGGACCACCCGGTCATCCTCCAGGAGACACTGCTTCTGAACCTGCGGTGGTTCCTCCGGGCGGGCCTGTCCAAACCGGCCGCCTTGGAAATCATCACCCGCCGGAACGCCCGGATTCTGGGGCTCTCCCGGGTGCTGGGGACTCTGGAGCGCGGGAAATGGGCGTCCTTCGTTGCCTGGGACGGCGACCCGTTCGACCTCGCCAGCCAGCCCGTCGCGGTGTACGGCGAGGGGCGGAAGTTGTACGAGGCGTAATCCGTTTCGGACGGTTGGAGGGCGGCGCCTCCGCGCCGCCGATTCTTGTTGCCCGGTTCGTGGTCGCCCGGGACGTCCCGCCATACCCGATTGATCGGGTAGGGGCGGGTTTGAAACCCGCCCCTACATAAATGCCGCTGAACGGGTTGGGGGCACTCTTTCTTTCTGCCGTCACCCACCGGGCAACGGCGGCGTTGACAAGGAACTCCCGCCGCACTATCGTGACGCCCGGGAGGAAAATGTGTTCATGAGATTCCGTTCGTCCGGGTCTGCGCATCGTCCCCTCCTCCGGATGCCGGATCCCCGTCCGATCGCATGGGGCATTATCGCCGTGTTTGGCATGATGGTTCCGGCGCGCGCGGCGTCGGACGCGCCCCGCCTGAAGGATGCGCGGATCGCGGACGTTCCGCACGTCCGCCAGAAGCCCGGCTTCAGCGGCGAGGCCTGCGCAGAGATGATCCTGCGCAAACTCGGGAAAACGACCGATCAGAATGCCGTGTTCAATCGGACGGGCGTTGACCCTCTCCAGGGACGCGGGGCTCATGCGGCGGAACTCGCCCGGGCCTTGACGACAATCGGGTTTGCGGCCGGCGACATCGAAAAACGGTTTGACGCGGGCGGGATTGCGCGCGGCGTCGAATCCGAATGGCGCGCGCTCCTCGCGGATCTCCGGGCGGGCGTCCCATCCATCATCGGCATGCGGCAGGCGGACACGCCGCGTGCGCCGGAGCATTTCCGCCTCGTGCTGGGATATCAGGCCGACACGGATGAGGTGATCTACCACGAGCCGGCGGAAACGGACGGCGCCTATCGCCGGATGGGGCGGAGCGCATTTTGCGCGCTCTGGCCGCTTCCCGCGGCGGACGGGGGCCGGACGGTCACCCGCCTTCGTCTGGAGCCGCGGAAGATCGCGGACATCCCTTCTCCCACGGAATTCACGGACGCCGATTACGCGCAGACCGTCCGGCGGATCCGGACGCTTCTCGATGAAAAAATTCCCGAACGGGAGGGGGAATTCACCCTGGTCCTCGCGCCGCCCTTCGTCGTCGCGGGGGATGAACCGGCCGCCACCGTCCGCGTCCGCGCCCGCAACACCGTTCAATTCGCCGTGAGCCGGCTCAAGCGGGATTTTTTCCGGAAGGATCCGGACGAGGCGCTGTCCATCTGGCTCTTTCGGAGCGACACCAGTTACCGGAAATGCGCCCGCGCGCTCTTCGGGGATGATCCGGACACGCCCTACGGTTACTATTCGGCGGCGCATGCGGCGCTGGTCATGAACATCGCGACGGGCGGCGGGACGCTCGTTCACGAGATCGTCCATCCCTTCATGCGGGCGAATTTTCCGGATTGCCCGGCCTGGCTCAATGAAGGGATGGGATCGCTTTATGAACAATCCGGGGATCAGGACGGGCACATCGTCGGGCGGCCCAATTGGCGGCTTCCCGGGCTCCAGAAGGCCGTTCGGGCGCGGGCGCTTCCCGCGTTCCGGGCGCTTTGCGCGATGGACGACGACACATTCTACAACCGCAAGACCGCCGGCGCCTATTCCGATCACTACGCGCAGGCGCGGTACCTCTGCTACTACCTCCAGGAAAAGGGGCTTTTCGTCGCGTACGTCCGGGACTTCATCGCGAACCGGAAGACGGATCCGACCGGATACGACACGCTCGTACGCGCGCTGGGCGCGCCGGACATGGCCGCCTTCCAGAAAACGTGGGAGGCCTTCGTGATGGAACTGCGGTTTCCGGAACCGTGAATCCGGTTGTGCGCATGATCGCCATGTAAATTCTGACGATTGAATACCCGATCCTTCACGATTTCGATGGGAACCATCCCCCAAAGGCATTCTCACTTTTCTTTGTCACGCCACAAAGAAAAGTGACAAAAGAAAAGGCGCCCCCGGACACGCCGACTACTTCGCTCATCCTCGGGCGCTTGTCGGGCCGGAAGCGCGCCAAACTCGCCCATGCCACGACGGTGCTCAAACATGTCGCGCTTAATTCCCGGCCCGCCCGCGCGCCCTCGGCGGCGTGTCAAGGGGGGTGAAGAAACATTATGCCGGACCGTCGCCCAGTTGTACAAGCATCTCGAAAGTCCTTTTTGAAAGGACGCGTTCGACCTCGCTCTTGAATGTACTCGCTTGATCGGTGTTCTCGGCCCGGACCAGTTTCCAAAAAAGCATACATTTGCCGTTGGCCAACCTCAAGAAAGAGGAGTTCATCAGTTGAGTATCGTCGTCGGTGGACGTGGCGGGATACGTTATCCGAACGTAAATGTCACAACCCTCCTTCTCGAATGTAACACCCCCGGTCTTGCGGTCTTTTACGAATCCCTTGCGATAACGGAACTGGTTGGCAGTCGCGATTGCCGTTTCGATCTCGGATAATTGAGGATATCGCGATTTCAGTTCTTTCAGGTCGGCATGGATCCGCTGAATTGTCGCCTGGGTGATGTTTTCAACTTCGGCATCGGTGAATTGATGTTTTAGAGGTGGCGAAGTGTTGGCAAGTCCCGGTTTGGAACCAGCACATCCGATGAGACCGAGAATCAACAGGGAAGGAATGAGATCGCTTCTATTCACGGTACCGCACCGACAATCGGAAAAGTTGCCTCACGGAATAATAGCACCTTCGGGAGACAGTGGCAACAAGTCCATCATTCGGGATGGGAATTCCCGGATTGCCGCATCCGTCATGGCAACCCCCCTCCCCATTCTTCACGCCGATGATGGGGAGGGGGAGGCTCCGTCCGCCTACGGCAACATGTTTCACCAACGTTTCGCAGGTCATGAGGCTCCGGCGGATGGAGGGGGTGGGGTCCTGCTTCAATACCCTATTTTATTTATCTGGCGGTGCGCCCATGGGAATGGCGGCGAGGGGGGCGGCGTGCGCGGGCCTCTGTCGCGGTCTGGAGCCAGGGAGGGCGGGAAGGCCGCGACAGTGGAGCGACAAGCGAGCCGGATGCGAGCGCGGAGCGTTCCGCGGTAGCCGCTCCCCGAGCCGACACCCGCCCATCCTTCGACAGGCTCAGGATGAGCGGATTTCAAGGGGGAAGATCACTCGGTCGCCGCCACCAGGTCCCGGACGACATCCGCAAGGGTCTTTGCCACCTCATCCGCCTCCCCGCGGCGTTCCATGATTTTGGCCGGTTCCCCCCGGAGGTGTTCGGTGAGGAGGATCGTCGTCATCCCCGCTTCCCGCGCCCCGCGGTGTTCGTGCGACGTTCCGTCGCCCACGAAACAGCAACGCGTCGGCGTCACCCCGAGCCGTTCGGCCGCAAGGCGGAAGATCGCCGGGTCGGGTTTCTTGAGATGGACCTCGCAGGAGAACACCGCGGCGTCGAAACACCCCCGGAGGGGCGACCGCGGCCAGGCGGCGATTTCGTCCGTTCCCACGTTCGAAAGAAGCCCAAGCCGGTACCCGGCCTCTCGGAGGCGTCCCAGGGCCGCCAGGATGCGGTTCGGAACGTGGGTGAGCGCCCAGCCAAATCGCCGGTTCCGTTCGTCATAGGCGCGACGCAGGAGCCCTTCCGGCGGATCCGCCCGGAGCGATCGGATCATCCCTGAAAACACCGCGAAACCGTCCCCCCGACCCAGGGCGAAATCGTCCGAGGCGAAAAGGGCCCGGTGCCAGGCCGCCCGGTCCACCCCGAGCATCTCCGCGACACTCCGGCCCGGAACGGACGGGTCGTTCAGGGTGAGGAGGGTGTCCCAGAGATCGAAGATCACGACGCGAGAATGCATGAATGGTCGGGGAATGGCGGCGACGCGGTTGTGGAAGGAACGGGCAGGGGAGGTCATGCGGTCATGCCGCCATGATGTCATGACGCTCAAAAACAAAATGATTCACGTCTCCCGTGGCTGCATGACCGCATGACGGCTCATGCCTTTATTTCCATTGTGTCTCGATCTCGACGTAGAGGGTGTGAATGCCCCGCCGGACGGACAGGACCAACCGGTGCGGTTTTTCCGTGGCGACGCGCGTCATGGCCTTTTCGAGGGAGACCACGTCCGTCACCGTATCCGGTCCCACCGTCGTGATGAGGTCCCCGACGGAAAGGCGCCCCAGGGCCGCCCATCCGCCGGATTTCACCTCCTCGACGTACACACCCTGGGCCTCGGTCTCCCAGCGATTCTCGGTCTTGTCGAAGAAGGCCGTGTCGCGGCCGGTGAATTCGAAATTTTCGTCCCGGTATTTCTTCATCTCCCGCGCCAGGCGCGGCGCCCGGACGAGTTCCACCGGGATTTTTTTCTCCTCCGCGCCCCGGAGCGCCGTCAGTTCCGCCACGGCGCCGATCGCGTATTGGCGGATCATGTTCGGGAACACCTCCTCATCCTCCGGCTGGGAGGCGGGAATCGCGTTCCCGTCGAGGGAGACGATGAGGTCGCCGACCGCCAGACCCGCCTTTTCAGCGGTGTTCCCCGGATACACCTGGGTCACACGGACCCCGGTCTTCTCCGGGATGCCCAAGGCCTTCGCCATCTCGCGGGTGATGACCTGGGTGGCGGCCGGAAGCCACGCCTTCTTCACCTCGAGCCCTGGATCCGCCAGGTTCGGGAGACCCACCCGGGCGACGGAAAGCAGTTTCGGGGCCTTCCGGTCGAACGCCACCAGCGTGGGGACGGGCTCGGTCTTCCCCGCGACGATTTTCTCCGTGGCCGCGGCCAGTTCCTCCACGTTTTTCACGGGGGCGCCGTTCACCGCGGTGATGACATCCCCGGGCTGGAGGGCCGGCTTCGCCTCGGCCGCGGGCCCCCCGGGCCGGAGCGAAGTGATGAACGCCCCGTCGCAGGTCTCGCGTTTGAGTTCCCGCATGGCCAGGGCCGAAAGGTTCCTGGCCGTGAGCCCCCACTCCTTGAATTCGCGGGCCTTCGGAAGGGATTTTTCCCGTTCGATCGGCGTGACGGTGAGCGTTTTTTCCACACCGCCCCGGAGAATGACCGCCTCGGCGGGTTTGTCCACCGGGAGAGCGGCGACGGCCTGGTTGAACAGAGGCACCTGCTCGGAGAAACGGGCCTCCACCGGCTGGCCGGCGAGTTTGACGAGGATGTCCCCGGGCGCGAACCCCGCCGCGCGGGCGGGGGAGTTTTCCGACGTCCCACTCACGAGGATGCCCCCGGGCCGCCCCGAGGACTTGAGAAGCGGCTGGACCTCAAGCCCCAGCCACGCCCGCGAGACCCGTCCTTTCGTGATGAGCGCGTCGGCGACCTTGCGGGCGAGGTTCGCGGGGATGGCGCCCCCCAGGCCGATGCCGAGTTCGTTCACCCCGACGATCTCCCCCCGCAGGTTGACGAGGGGGCCTCCGGAATTCCCGTGGAAGATGGCGGCATCGTGCCCGATCCAGCGGACGAGGGCCGCCACGTCCTCGCCGTCCATCAGAAACTGCCCGGCCCAGGCCATGCGCGGAAGGGTCATGGTGGTGTTGGAGACGATCCCCATCGTCACCGACTGGGACAGCGACAGCGGGCTTCCCATGGCGAGCACCCGGTCGCCCACGCGGAGCGCGTCGGAGTCGCCGAAGACGGCTGCGGGAAACTCCCGGGGCTTCTCCGGCGCCAGGCGCAGGATCGCGATGTCCGTCATGGGGTCCGTGCCCACGAGGATCGCGGGGATCTCCTCCTTGTCGGGAAGAATGCAGGCCAGGCGCACGGCGTCCCCCGCGACGTGGTGGTTCGTGATGACGAGCCCGTCCCTCGAAATAATGGCGCCGCTCCCGGCCGCCTCCCCCTTGATCTCGCGTCCCTGGGAGCAGGCGGTCTCGACGACCATGATCTGGACGATGGCGGGTTTGACGCGGACCACCGCCTCGTCCACGGCCTTACGGACGGGGTCGTCGAGATCCGCTCCGAAGACGGGGGGGAGAAATGCGAGGGAGGACAAGAGAATGGCGACAGAGAGGCGCATGGGGACTCCTGAAAATAACCAATTACCAAATTACAAACACCAAACAAGATCCAATTTTCCAATTTCCAAGCAACAAACACCAAACGAAACAGGGTCCGGTGTTGTTTGGTGTTTGTTATTTGGTGTTTGTTTTTTTTATTCCTTCGGTTCCTCTTTCTTCTCCGTCTCCGGGGCCTTTTCCCCCTCCGACTTCTTCTCCGGTTCCGCCGTCTTTTCCGCGGCGGCCTTGGCCTCCTCGGGGGCCTGCTTGGCGGATTCCAGGATATCCGCGACGGGCAGGATGATGGCCATGGGCGGCTCGGCGCCGACGCGCCCCTCGGTCTTGAGAGACCTGAGGAGGATCACTCCGATGAGTTTTCCGTCGAGGGTGAAGGCCGGAGCGCCCAGGCTGTTGGCGCCGGGTCCCTCCGGATTGTAAAACGTGCGCGGCTTCTCCACGATGGAGGCGATGCGGTTCAGAGTCACCGACGGGACGCGGCTGGCGATTTTCCCGAGGCGCGAAAGAATGACCACCTCGTCCAGAATGCGGAGTTTCGCGTCCTGCGCGAGGGCCACGGCGGCGGCCGGCGCGGCGAGTTTCTCGGCGGGCCGGACGAAGGCCATGTCGAGATCCTTGTCCCGGAGGACGATCTTCGCCGGGATCTCCTTCCCGTCGGGATACAGGAAGGCCGCGTCGGAAACGTCCGAGGTCATCTCCACCCCGGCCGGCAGGCGCGCCGACATGAGGGCGCCGGGATCGGTCTGGGACAGGGACACCAGGGTGAGGCCCGAGGAATCGAGAACCGTTCCCGTGGCCTCGACCTTCTGCTCCTGGGTCTGGGCCTGGCCGCCGCGGCTGATGGTGATCTTGAGCACCAGACGCACGTGGACGACGGCGTCCTGATACTTCGCGAGGATCTCGCGTCCGGCGTCGGCCGGGGCGTCGGCGAATGCGGTCGGGGCGGCGAGCGCCGCGGCCAGAAGGACGGACAGAAAACGGGGCATAAGGGCGATCCTTTCAAAAAGCGTACACACCGGGTAACGCCGGCCGGGGTGATTTCCGTCTGGGCATTCTACAATTCCCGGCGTTGTCCGGCCAGAACCGTTTCCCTTCAGTTTCCGGTTTCCAGTTTTCCGTTTCCGGTTTTCTGCGAGGCGCGAGAGTTGCAGGGCGAATTCGGAATAAACCTCCTTGAACTCAGAACTCTTGGAAATGATGTTCCTATTTCGCCTCCGGTTCTCCGCCGCCCATCGCCTCCATCATTTTCATACTCATTTCGATCATCTGAATCTTGGCCGCCTCCTGTTTTTCGAACGTCTGAAACTCCTCGGGGGAGAGAATCGGCTTGGCCCGGTCCATCACCTTCTGGTGGGATTCCCGCATCTTCGTGACGACGGCTGAAAATCCCTCCCCGTCGAACATCTCCCGGCTTTTCCGGATGTCCTCGGCCGTGAACCGGCGGAACCCATCCTCCGGTCCATGATGCATGCCGCCCAGATCGGCCGCGGCGGCCTTCTGCTCCTCCAGCAGGATCCCGGCGAGTGTTTCCTTCCGGCCCGGGTCGAGGGCGAGCGCCGAAACTTCCTGGTCGATTTGCCGGCGCATCATTTTTTCGGGCAGTGTCTTTTCAAAGGTGTCAATTTCGGCCAGCCGTCCGGTGCCGACGAGCGCGGAAAGCGCGGTGTCGGACGCGGTCAGGGCATCCTGCTGTTTCCGGAGAATTTCCGCTTCCGGAACTGTGTCGTCCAGAATGAGCATTCCGATGTCCATTTGCAGGGAAACCGCGCGGTCCGCGATCGCGTCCATCACCTCCCCCCGGGTTTTCTCGTCGAGCCCCCAGCCGGCGAGAAGTTCCTTGTAGAGGGGATCCATCATCATCCGGAATCCCTGACGGACCTGTGACTTCATGGCCGGGTTGTCCGTGGCGGTTTTCATCATCATCAGCATCTTTTTCATCCCGCCGCGTTTCGCCTTCGGGGCGGGATTTTCGGAGGGCAGGGGGATGGGAGATGGGGCGGGGGAGGGCGTTGCCGGGGCCGCCAATCGTGTTTCGGCCGCGGTCGCCCGCGCCTCGGCGGCGTCCCGGGCCGTCGTGAGGTCGCGAACCCGCTGAACGGCGCGGTGGGAGGCTTCTTGCGCCTGAGCCGACGTTTTCTCCGCGGCGGCGAGTTTCTTCGCGCGGGCCTCGAGATCCGCGATGCGGCCGGACAACGCGTGGTTCCGGACCGCCAGGGCCGCGGTCCCGGCGATGCCGGCGACGGCGAGGACGATAACCAGCGTGGAGCGAGAAGTCATGAGAGATTTCTCCTTGTTTGATAAGACGTCATCCAAGCGATTCCGTTTGCCAGTTTCCGGTTTTCTGCGAGGCGCGGTTCACGGGCCACGAGTCACGCCTCGGGTTTTCCCTCCGGCGGGGGAGTGGGCTTTTTGCGCCGGGCCGCCGCTTCCCGGAGGAGATATTCGATCTGGCCGTTGACGCTCCGGAGTTCCCCGGCCGCCCAGGATTCGATCTCCTTCCAGAGGTCGGGCGGGATGCGCAGGAGAAATGATTTCTTGGCGTCCATGGCCGGGTATAAGCCTCATGAAAATCCGCTCATGGTGAGCTTGTCGAACCATGAGCCATGCAGGTAACACGCTTTGGCTCATCCTTCGACGGGCTCAGGATGAGCGGACTTGTCAAAATGCCCTACTTCCCCGAGCGGATGCTTCCTGAACCATTCGAACGCACGGACACATCGATCTTGGGGGAGCCGTAATACACGATATTCCCGCTGCCGTTCACCTCGGCGGTGATCCCGGTTGTGGCAAAGACCTCCGCGTCCCCCGATCCGTTCACCATGACCTGGCAATTCCCCGCGACAAGTTCCTTCGCGCGGATGTTCCCGCTTCCTCCGATGACGGCGGCAAGCCGGTTCACCCGTCCCGCCGCCGTGATGTCCCCCGATCCTTGGATGACGAGATTCAATTCCTCCCCCGTCACGCTGTCCAGACGGGCATCCCCGGAGCCGTTGATCGTCAACGCGTTTATCGCCGCGGTGGTCAGACGAACGCGAATCGGATTTTTCGTGGAATAATTTCCCTTGGCGGAAAGGACGAGAGTCCCGTTATTCACATCGGTTGTCACCAGGGGCAGGATATTGTCATCTCCCTCGAGAACAAGGGACGGTTTCCCGACGGCGGTCAGGGTCACATCGGCGGAGGTGTTCACCTCCACCGCTGTGAAATCCCCGACAGGGCGGGTTTCCGTTGTCACACGGCCGGAACCCTTCGTCAGGTTTCCGCCAATGACGTTGCCGTTGACGATGACCAAACCATTTTCATCCGGGATCGTGATGTTAAGGCTTCCGGGATTTGCCCCGACGGGAGATTCGGGGGGGCTCTCTGGCATCGTCTCCGCCCTTTCCATTTCCTGTCTATCTACTTTCCTTACCCTTAGGTCACGGGAAGGGGCGATGAAGATATATGTCAACACGCCGACGAGCATCGCACACCCACCGCCGACAGCAATCGCCACCGACGCCACCGATCGCTTGGAACCTTTTTCCACCCCGCCGCGGGAATCGTTCATGACAATGCCCATTTTCGCCTCCTGTTATCCATCCACCAATTTCCGAAGTTTCGCCGGGTCCACCCGCCAGTCCACATGGCCGCAGTGTTTGCAGGCGAAGGCCGTGCACTTCCCCGTCCGCACGACGGATGATTCGGATGATATGACGCCCATGATTGTCCTTCCTATCTCCCGCTCATGGTGAGCCCGTCGAACCATGAGCAGAGCGATGGCTCATCCTTCGACTGGCTCAGGATGAGCGGATTTCCGTATTCTGTTCATGGTGGGCATTCCTTAACAATCAATAATCAGGTCGAACCACGAGCCACGAACACGATCCACGCATCAGTTGTACAGCGTCCCCGTGTTGATCACCGGTTGGGCCTCGGCCTCGCCGCAGAGCACCACCAACAAGTTGCTCACCATGGCGGCCTTGCGCTCCTCATCCAATTGGACGACGTTCTTTTCGGCGAGTTCCGCCAGGGCCATCTCCACCATGCTCACCGCGCCGTGGACGATTTTCTTCCGGGCGGCGATGACGGCCTCCGCCTGCTGGCGGCGGAGCATCGCCTGGGCGATCTCGGGGGCGTAGGCGAGGTGGGTGATCCGCGCCTCCTCCACCGACACGCCGGCTTTGCTCAGGCGTTCGTGGAGTTCCTTGACGAGCGCGACGGCCACTTCGTCGAGATTGCTCCGGAGGGTGATTTCCGTCTCCTCCCCCTCGCCGTGGTCGTAGGGGTAGGAATTGGCGAGGTGGCGGAGGGCCGCTTCGCTTTGGACCTTCACATAGTGGTCGCAGTTTTCCACATCGAAGAGGGCCTGGGCGGTGTCGGCGACCCGCCAGACCACCACCGCGCCGATCTCGATGGGGTTGCCCCGCTTGTCGTTGACCTTGAGCTTTTCACTTTCCAGGTTCTGCAAGCGCACTGACACCTTGGTCTTGATCCGGCTGTAAAACGGATTGGCCCAGAAGAAGCCGCTCTCCCGCACCGTGCCTTTGTACGCCCCGAAGAGCACCAGCGCCCGCGCCTCCCCCGGGCGGAGGGTGAATCCCCCGATGAGGAGGATAATGCCCGCCACGAGCGACAGGAATCCCGTGATCCCCAGCACCGTGGCGAGAAAGGCGCTGTTTTGCTGGGTCTCTCCGACGACCCCGGCGCTGATGCAAAGCACAATCGCCACGATGCAAAGCAGGACCCCCCCGAACAGGGCCAGCCACCCGCTTACCGCATGCGTCCGGATTTCCTGGCTCATTTTGCCCTCCGTGAAAGGTGTTATATCGGAATGATATCATGGCAATATCTTTTGTCAAGGGGCAAATACGAATTTTTTCATGGATGTGGAAAATACCTTCGAAGGGTGATACTGTTCCGAAAAGATGTACGGAGACGACATTCCGCTCGTTTGAAAAATATCGGGATTTTTTCACGGAAGACGCCCGTCCCGGCTTCTTTCCTTCTGGAGAACGGTTTATGCGACCCGTAACGGATCGGGAGTGGCTGGAACGCTGGCGGGCCGGGGAGGAGACCGCATTCGCGGAAATCGTGCGGTGGCACGCGCCGATGGTGCTCGGGCGGTGCCGCCGGGCGCTGGGGGAGGTGGAGGCTGACGACGCGGTCCAGGCGGTGTTTCTCGCGCTCGCCCGGCGGGGGCGGGAGATCCGCGATGGGGCCGCCCTCGCGGCCTGGCTCTGGCGGGCGTCCGGGTTCGCCATCCGGACGGCGCTACGGGCGCGGGCCCGGCGGGAGAAAGCCGAACGGGAGGGGGCGGCCATGCGGACCACGACGCCGGAACAGGACTGGGCGGATGTCGCGCCGGAACTGGACGCGGCCCTCGATGCGTTGCCGGGACGGGAGCGGGAGGCGATGCGGATGCATTTTCTGGGAGGGAAAACCCAGGCCGCGGTCGCGGCGGAACTGGGGTGTCCCGAGGAAACCGTCCGGTCGAGAATCCGGAAGGGCCTCGAACGCCTCCGGGGACGTCTGGCCCGGCGGGGCATCGTGATGGCGATCGCGGCCCTGGCGGCGCTTCTGGAACGGAACGCCCGGGCCGACGTTGCGCCAACGCTCGAAACCGTTCTCCGGGGATTGGGCGCGGGAGGGGAAAGCGGCCTCGTGGCCGCATCCGTTCCATCCGCAACGGTGGAAATGCTCAAGGAGGAAATCATGAATCAATTCTTTTGGGTGAAGGTGAAAATTCTGTCGGCGGTGGCCGTTGTGACGGCGGTGCTGATCGGAGCGGGGTGGATGGGGTTTGCGGCGACGCCAGGCACGGGCGGTTCACAACCCGCGAAATCCCCGCCGGTCGCGGTTTCGTATCCCGATTTTGCGAAGGATTCGGACTCTGCGGATGTGAAAACCCTCGCCGATGGCAACAACGTCTTCGCGGCGGAAATGTACCGGAAACTCATCGAGAAAGAAGCGGGCAATGTTTTCTTTTCGCCGTACAGCATCCGGACGGCGCTCGCCATGACGTACGCCGGAGCGCGAGGTGAAACGGCTGAGGAGATGAAAAAAGCGCTCGTGTACAATCTTCCGGACGAACGTCTCCCGGTGGCGTTCCAGGCGATGGAAAAGAATCTCGCGGCGAGCAAATCCGCCGGAGACGCTTTTGATTTCAAGGTCGCAAACGCCCTCTGGGGGCAGGACGGGTACAAATTCCTCGATCCGTTTATCGCCCTTAACAAGAATTTCTACGGCGCGGGACTCGCCACGGTGGATTTCGCCAAAAAAACCGAAGAGGCGCGCCAAACCATCAATCTCTGGGTGGAAAACAAAACAGAAAAGAAAATCAAAGATCTCATTCCTCCGGGAGGCGTCAACGCCGTGACGCGCCTTGTTCTTACGAACGCGGTGTATTTCTTCGGGTTTTGGAAAACCGAGTTCGACAAGAATGACACGAAAGACGCACCGTTTTATCTGGAAGACGGCAAGGAAACGAAAGCGCCGCTCATGACGTACACGTGGAAGGAAGGCAAAGAATCCCCGGAATTTCGCTACTTTGAGAATGGCGAAATTCAAGCGTTGGAACTTCCCTACAAAGGCGAAAAACTCGCCATGGCGGTGTTCCTGCCGAAGAAGAAGGACGGGTTGCCCGCAGTTGAGAAAGCGCTTTCCCCAGAGCAAATATCGAGATGGATCGGGAACTTGTCAAAAAAACATGAGGAAAAGGTTGATGTGTTCATTCCCCGTTTCAGGATGACATGGGGAACGAAAGATTTGGGGCCGAACGGACTCGGAACGCTTCCGGCGCTTGGAATGGCAAATCCGTTTGTCTCCGAGAAAGCCGATTTCTCCGCTATGACGTCGATCGAGGCGCTTTGCATCAGCAAGGTGTTTCACAAGGCGTTCGTCGACGTGAACGAAAAAGGCACAGAGGCCGCGGCGGCGACGGCCGTGGCGATGAAGCCTACGGGAAGGCCCTCGCCCACACCTACATTTCGCGCAGACCATCCGTTTATCTTCGTAATTTACGAGAAAGCCACAGGCGTAGTACTTTTCATGGGGCGGGTGATGAATCCGAAGGGGGAATAGTGGATAGCGGGAAGTCGGCGAGTCAGCGAGTCTGAGAGTCTCGGAGTCGGAAGAGTAGGAAGGGCGGATAGCGTTTGGTGGAGAACGAAGGAATTTCATTCCACCCGCATCCCGTTTCCGGTCCCCAGTTTCCCGTTTCCCGTTTTTCTGCGATTCGCGAACCACGACTCACGATCCACGCTTCTGCGGTTCCCCGTTCGTGAGTAGGCGGAAATTTATTCGGGATAAATTTCCTTCAACTCTCAACTCAGCACTCAGCACTCAGAACTCAGAACTCTTGCTGATACAGGCCATGCCGGTTTTCATCGGTGTGCCGTGGTTTCCAGATACTTCCTGGCCTTCTCATTCCCCGGCTCAATCGCGATCGCGGCCTCCCATTCCCGGACGGCCTCGGCGCGCCGGCCCGTCTGGACGAGAAGTTCTCCGAGAAACACCCGGAGGTCCGCCCGGAACGGAGCGGCCTCGGCGGCGCGGCGCAGGTATTCCTCCGTGCCGCGGATGTCCTTTTCGTCCAACGCGAGATGGGCCCGTTCCTCGAGCAGGGCGGAATCGGCTGGTTTCCGCGCGAGGATGTCATTGAGGATTGCCTTCGCGCGGTCGCGATTGCCCCGGGCTTTCTCGAACCGGGCCTGGTTCAGAAAGAGGGCCGTCTCGTTGGGAACCGCCGTCCGGGCCGTCTCGAATAATTTCACGGATTCCTCGACGTGCCCGGCCTTCCGATGGGCCGCCAGGAGATTGGCCCAGGCCTTCCCGTGATGGGAATCGAGCGCCAGGGTTTCCTCGTTGGCGGCGATTTCCGCGAGGTAGTCCTTCCGGGCGTGGGCCAGGAGCCCGCGGTTGAAGGGCACTTCCGTGTCCCGGGGTTCGATTTCCCCGATCCGGCGGGCGGTGTTTTCAAACAGGGCTTCTTTGCCCAGAGAGGCCGCCAGGAGAAGACGTTGATGAAGGGCGAGGATGGAGAAGGGGGCGCGCGTCAGACTGTCTTCGATCAGTTCCAGGGAACGAGCGAAGAAGGCCTCCTTGGCCGCGGCCCCGGACGTCTCCATCGCCCGTTGGAAAATGGTCTGGGCCAGAGCCAGGCGCGTCTCCTCCCGCCACGGAAATACGGCGAGCGCCGCCTGGTGTCGGGCAATCCCCGCGGCGGGTTTTCCCTGGCGGACCAGTTGCTCCGCATGATGATCGAGAATATGGGAAACGCCGAGCCCCGCGGCGGCCAAAGTGCCCAGGCCCGCTCCGACCATCCCGGCCACGGCGGCGGGGCGTCCGAGCGTGAGCGGCACGGCGTTGCCGGAAAGCGCCGTGAGTCCCGCGAGAATCAGCCAGAAGAGCAGGCTGGAGGCGGGATTTTCGAGCGGAAAACTGACAACCGCGTGGGTGAGAAACGTCCCGAGTCCCGCCAGAAGCCCCGCCAGAAGGCATTTGTCCTCCGGCGATGATTCCGGCCGGGCGAGCGCCCGGATCGCCCCCGCGACAACCGCCGCGATGAACGCGAGAAGAAGAATCAATCCCGGGATCCCCGTCTCGGACGCCGTCTGGAGGTAATCGTTGTGGGCGGCGTTCATGACGGTGTTCGCCCCGGTGATTTTCCGTTCCGCGTCGGGCCGGTACGGGGGATAGGCGCGTTCGAAATTCCCGGGCCCGACCCCGAAAAACGGTTCCTTCGCGGTCATCCGGAGCGTCCCCTGCCAGGTGAGGAGTCGGACGCGGTTCGAGTTGAATTTCGTGTCGGTGATGGAGAAAATCCGCCCGGCGAAGGCGGACGGGACGCCGGCCGGCGCGGCGGCCTGGCGCATCGGGTCGAGCACGAAGGCGTATGCGGTGGCCAGAAGTCCGAGTGCGACGAGAGCGATGACCAGTCCGCGGGCGGGGAATCGACGCCACAAGATAAGCGCCGCCAGGAGCGCGACGCCGGCGGCGAAACCGATCCACCCGCCGCGCGTGTACGTGGCCAGGAGGCACAGGAATCCGGCGGCGGCCGCGATAATCCCAAGGACGGGGAAAAGCGTCTTCCCCGGCGATTCCGTTCCGGGGGAATTTCCGAGGGATAGAGCGACCGCCAGGGCGATCGCCGTCGTCGCCGCGAGGAATTCAGCGGCAAAGTTGGCGTTGCCGAACGTGCTGTACACCCCGCCGCCGGCCGGCAGGTAGTCCCCGGCGTGGGAAAACTGCCAGAACCCGTGGAGGGATACGGCGATCACGGCGATGAAAACCGCCCCGAGGAGCCGCCGCCAGGCGGCCGCGTCGCGGAAGAGGGACAGGGCGAGGAGGAAAATCGTCACTCCGGCCAGGGTCCGCCAGAGGGCGAGAACGGCCGCCTCGACGCTCATCGCCTGGAAGGACGACAGAAGCGACCACCCCAGGAACGCGGCCAGCGGCGCCCACGCCCGGGGCCTGCGGAGCCCGGCCGGCGCGGAAAACGCCTCCAGACCGAACAGCCCCGCGGCGACCGCCGCGCCCAACAGAAAAATAGTCCACTTGAGGGCGTTGGGAGAAGGAAAGAACGCCGGGAGATTCGCGATCGGCACCACGATCGCGAGCGCGACAATCACCCCCGCCGCGGCTTTTTCAAGGGGCTTCATAACAGGGTCATTGTACTGCCGGGAATGGGGAATGGGAAGTCGGCGAGTCAGCGAGTCACCGAGTCTGGAAGTCGAGGAAAGGGCGGGGAGGGGGGAGAAGTACTGAGTACGGAGTGCTGAGTGCTGAGCGTGATGGAATTCCGAATTCCGACTTCCGAATGCCGAATTAGGGCAGGTCACGATGGACTGAATCCTGACCCCCGCGCACGGTGCGTCCGTCGAACCGTGAGTGCGGCGCTTGGCGCATCCTTCGACAGGCTCAGGATGAGCGGGCTTATCAATTCGTGAACGGCGCTAGCGAAAGTCGGGTGAACGGGGGACGCCCGCGGCAATTTCTGGCGCAATCACGGCATCCGGATATACTCGCCGGACGTGAAACCGCCCGAAATCCTGGCCCATGAACATTGTGTCTGCGGGGAGAATCCCCTCTGGGACGACCGGCGGGGGGTTGTTTTCTGGACGGACATTCCCGCCGGGCGGATTTTCCGCTGGGAGCGCGCGACCGGCCGGCACGAGATGATTTATTCCGGGGAGACGGTGGGGGGATTCACGCTCGAGGATGACGGCCGCCTTCTCCTCTTTCGGGTGAATGACATCGCCCTTCTCAATCCGGACGGGCGTCCTGAGATACTGGCGCGCGTGGAAACGCCGGACAAGAAGCGTTTCAACGATGTCATCGCCGACCCGGCGGGATGCATCTTCGCCGGGACCATCGGGACGGGAGACGGCCTCGGCGGGCTTTATCGCGTCGGCGCGGGGGGCGTGGCCACACGCTTGTTTTTGGGATCGCGCACCGCCAACGGGATGGCGTTTTCCCCGGATCGAAAATTATTTTACTGGACCTGCTCCACCACTCGGCGCATTTTCCGGTTTGATTACGACGCCGCGACGGGGGAAATCGCCCGCCGCGCCGTCGTTGTCGAACTTCCGGCGGGGGGGGATGTCCCCGACGGCCTCACCGTGGACGCCGAGGGATGTCTCTGGTCGGCCCGGTGGAACGGGTATGCGGTGTATCGTTATTCGCCGGAGGGGAAAATCCTCGGGGAAATCGAATTTCCCGTGGCCAAAGTGTCCTCGGTGATTTTCGGCGGCCCGGATCTCGACGAACTCTACGTCACCACGGCGGGGGGATCGCCGGACAAGGACACTTCCGAAGGCGCTCTTTTCCGTGTTCGTCCGGGGGTGCGGGGAATGCCGGAATTCCGTTCCAAAATCCAAAATCCGAAATCTAAAATCTAAAATTCCCCCCGGTTGTTTCCCCGGTGATCTCGAGGAACACGTCCTCGAGCCCCTTCTTTTCCTTCGCGAGCGCCAGGATTTCCGGAACCGTCCCGAGCGCCGTGAGCCGCCCGCGGTGGATGATGCCGACGCGGTCCGCCACCTCCTCGGCCACGGGCAGGGTGTGGGTGGACATGAAGATCGAAAGCCCTTCCCCGGCCTTCCGCCGGAGGAGCGCCTTGAGGAGTTTCATGCTTTTGGGGTCGAGTCCCACCATGGGTTCGTCGAGAACGAGAACCCGCGGATCGTGAAGGAACGCGGCGGAGAGCACCACCTTCTGTTTCATCCCGTGGGAGTAGCTTTCGATGAGGTGGTCGAGGTAGTCCCCGGCCTCAAAGTACGCGGCGTATTCGTCAATCCGGTGCCGGCGTTCGGCGGGCGTGAGCCCGTAGAGCCGGCCGATAAATTCGAGGAATTCCCGCCCGGTGAGTTTGTCGTAGAGCCAGGGCTGATCGGGGACGTAGGCGAGGACCTTCTTCGCCGCGACGGGATCCCGCGTGATGTCGTACCCGCCGATGCGGACCGTCCCGGCGGAGGGGAGCAGGAGGCCGGTCATGACCTTGATGGTGGTCGTCTTGCCGGCGCCGTTGGGGCCGAGGAACGCGACGATCTCGCCCCGGGCGACGGCGAGCGACAGGTCATCCACCGCCGGGCGGTTGTCGAATGTCTTGGTCAGATGGTCAATTTCGATCATGGGGTCACGGAAACACGGAAGAAGAAAGATCACCACGGAAACACGGAAGAAGAAAAATGGTCACGGAGACGTGGGAAAAGAGGAAGTATGCAGGAGAATGGCGCATGAAGGGCATAATCACGATGTGGGATTTCGGGTTTTCGCCGGTGTCCGGGTCATGTCGGCGGCACCTTCCGTGTTTTCGGTATTTTTCCGTGTTTCCGTGGTGCGTCATGGGGTTTTTATTTCTTCGCGCACGAGGGTGATGCCGAAGGGCCCGTTCATCTTGAGGGGTGTTCCGTGTTCGTCGAACCAGGCCGTGAAACGCGGGGCGCCCGCGGCGGTCATCGTCGCGACGAACGCGTTCACGGTCCGGCCGTTCCAGGCCAGGGGCTCCCGGCGCTCCACCCGCACGCGGGCTCTTTCGAAGCGGAGGGTGAGCGGGGAGAAGAGGGACATCGTCCAGGTCTGCCCCACGGCGAGGTTTTGCATCGGAAGAAACGGGGCCAGATCGCTGCCCACGACGCCGTTGTCGGGCAAGGGGATGTCCTGGAGCGTCGTATCGGTTTCCCCGACGCGGATCGTGGCGCGGAGAATCCCGTTCACCACCCGTCCCCGCACCACGGCCACCGGGCGATCATCGATGAGCACCCGGAAGTGGAGGGTCTGGAGGCGCGACCGGGTGTCGAGGATGAACAGGCTGTGGCTGGCGAGATCCGCCATCCCGAGATCCGGGAGGGACACCCGCGCCGAATGGCTGATGAATGTCGAACCGTCCTCCCGGGGATCCACGCGGAGTTCGCTTTCGCCCACCCGGCGGCCCCGAAGGAGGATGCCCATGCGGGAGGCGGTCTCCAGTCCCCGTGCGGAGAGGACCGCCTCGTAACGGGAGGGCCCCCCCGCCGGCGGGTCGGGAAGGAGATCCTTCCGGATGAGAAGACCCGTCATGAGGATCCAGAAGACGAAACTGCCGATGATGAGCCAGCGGGGCATGGGAATCGTGACGCGGATTATTCCGCGGACTCCATTATAGCCGCCGATGCGGGTGATGCACAATGCGCCGGAGAAACAAAACGGCCCCGGCGGTGAAGCCGGGGCCGTCATGCCATTCGTTCCAAAAGCGTCTAGTTGACCGCCGGCCAGGTCTGGCCCGTTCCGCGGGCGGAGCAGGTCGTGCCGCCGACGTCGGAGCCGCGAAGCACGCCCGATTCATCCACGTAGAAGCAACGGTTGCCGGTGCCCCGGTACTGGATCGGGGTCGCCGTCGCCCACCAAATGGTCTCGTCCGTGTTCACC
>JAZDJP010000099.1:0-12695 GCA_043803805.1 Planctomycetota bacterium | reverse complement strand
ATGGTCTTCTTCCCGAGAATTTGAATCTGCCCCCGGAAGTGAACCTTGACCGGGATGGAGGCGGCGTTGGTGGCCGTATTATCGGCAGGGGAAATGATTTCGACTTCGGGGTCGGGACGGAGCGGACGCTTGGGGGCGGCTGCGCCTTCCGCCGAAAGCATCCCGGAGAGCCAAGGGACCAGCGCGAGTGCGGCACACATGGCAAAACGACGCATGGTATCCGGCCCTCCAGAAGTTGTTTCCGCTACCGGGAACCCTCGCGAAATCCCTTGCCCATTTCCCCTACGCGCCACATCCCTGGGGATGGGATAAAACGGTGGAATATGAAGGGAATTATACCCCATGAACAATCGTTTCGCCAAGCGGGACAAGAGAATAATTCAGGAAATGTCTTCGGAGTTTCCGTGGAGACCTCCTTCAATGCGCTTTCATTTTGCCTCAACCATCCAGCCATGATTCCGCATAGCCGAAATTCTCCGCTTAGCGGCCCCTTAGCGGAAGCCGGTTCATGCGGGTTCATCTCAATTCATCACTATGCAGTTTGGGCGGTAATTGAATGGGGTGGGGGAGCGATCGGATTCCTTTCATTTAAGTGCATGCCAGTTCATCACGGTTCATTGCCTTTCATGGGTTGAATGTGGTGGAATTCTCCAACTGGGTTCCACTGCCTCATAATCCGCGGGTTCCCGGTTCGAGTCCGGGAGGGCCCATTTTTCGGCCGATCCACGTCGCCATGCGGCGTCGCTACGCGCTCGGCGTGTCACCGTGTAGACACGCTTTCAGCACCTGCTCCGCCTTGAATCCGTAGGACGGGTCCCGTCCGTGCGGGCCGCCGTCCTTTTCCCGCAGGTCTCCGGCGGGACGGGCGATGGCGGCACGATCCGGCGGATGGGTGTGTTTCTCCATCGGGCGGGTTATAATAAGGCGCACGACGGGATTTTGTGAGATGAATCAAGACGTGGCGTTAACGTTCACGTGCGCGCGGTGCAATGCCTGTTGCCGGCAACCGGGCGAAGTCCGATTGGACGCGGACGAGCCGGAGGCGATGGCCGCGTACCTGGGGATCGCCGTGAGCGTTTTCACCGAACGCTACACCGACCTCCGGGAGGATCGCCGCGGTTTGCGATTGAAAGGCCCGGCCGACCGTGCGTGCATTTTTCTTTCCGCGCATCCGCCCGGATGCGCCATCCACGCCGTCAAACCGACGCAGTGCCGCAACTTCCCGTTGTTGTGGCGATACCCCGACGCCGAACGGGTGTGCGCGGCGCTTCGGTGCCCGCCTCCGGCGGACCCCCGGGTTCCCGTCGGCCGGCGGGCATGAGTTTCCCCGCGGTCCTGTTTCGGGAGGAGCGATGAAGGATTGTCGGAGAAGCGTGTGGATCGCCGCGGGGGTCGTCTTTCTCGCGGCGGGGATTTCCGGCGGAGGAGGCATGGCCGGCGAATCCGCCGCGCCGCCGCCGGACGGGTGGATCAATACCCCCCGGATGGACGTCGGGCTTGTCGTTGTGATCGGGGGCGGGGACGGGACGACCGCCATTCGGCTGGCGCGCGCGGGGGCGCTTGTTCACGTGCTTCTTCCCGATGAGGCCACGGTGGCCCGCACCCGGGAGACCCTTCGGGCCGCCGGGGTGTACGGCCGGGCCTCGGCGGATCTCTGGTCGTCCGGCGCGCTTCCCTACGCGGACAATCTGGTGAACCGGATTGTGGCGGAAGGGGCGCCGTGGGTTTCCGGAACGAATCCCGATCCCGGGGAGATCCGGCGGGTCCTGGTCCCTCTGGGCGTGGTGGAGACGCCCGGGGGAAAGCCGATGTTTCAGAAAAATCCGGCGCCGGAAATGGCGGAATGGACCCACGCCCGGTGCGGACCCGACGGCAATCCCGTTCTCGCGGACATGACGGTCGGGCCGCCGGGCGCCCTTCGCTGGGCCGACGGACCCACATGGGCGCGTTCCCACGCGATTCCCGGCGATGTCCACGCGATGGTGGCCAGCGACGGCGCCGTGTATGTCGTGGCCGACGAGGCCCCCCGGAGCGTGAAAGGGCCGCCGCGCCTGACGCTCACCGCCCGCGACGCCTGGAACGGTCTTGTCCGCTGGAAACGCGCTCTGCCGGGGGTGTTCCCCGAAGGGCCTCTGGCCGGTGAGCCCTGGCGCTTTCCGACGCGCACCCTGGTGGCCGGGGCCGGACGGATCTATGCGGCGGGCGGGCCGGGGACACCCCTCGTGGAACTCGACCGATGGGGTGACGGGAAACGGTCTTTCCCGGAGGCGGGAGTTCCCGTGGAGGCCGTTCTGGCGGGCGAAAACCTTCTTGTCGCGGGGAGGGAACTCGCCTCCTTTGAAACCGCCGGAGGGGGATTCCGGTGGAAGCAGCCGGTGGCCGCGCGGAATCTCATCGCGGCCGGCGATCGCCTTTATTATCAGGCCGGTGAATTCCCCGGGGATTTCGCCGCCGCCGAATTGAAGACGGGCCGGGAGGTCTGGCGGGTTTCCGCCGGGGCATGGGCCAGGGGGCGGCAGGAGATGCTTTTTTCCGCCGGCGGGCGGATATTCCTCGGCGGAGTCCGGGGCGGACAGGGTCTTCATGCGCTTTCCGCGGCGGACGGGAGGCATCTGTGGAGTTTCGATTACCGGCCGCTCACCGGATTCAACGAGGCCTATGCCGCCCGGGGACTCGTCTGGGTGAATGCCCGCGAGGGGGAGGGGACGGCGTCGGAACGGTGGGTGACGCTCGGACTCGATCCGGTGACGGGCCAACCGGCGAAGCGCATCGAATTTCCGGCGGATTATCCGGCCTCCCGCGGACATCATCGCTGTTACGGCAACCGGGCGACGGGGAATTTCCTCATCCTGGGGACGCACGGGACGGATTTCGTGGATCTCGCGGGCGGCCGCGTGACGGGATTCGACGCCATCTGCGGGAGTTGCGGTTTCGGCGTCGTCCCCTCGAACGGACTTCTTTACGCGCCGCCCTTCCCGTGCGTGTGCGATCCGTTTTACCGCGGATTCCTCGCCGTGGGCGTGGCGCCGGCGAAAACCCCGGCCGGTTGGGGGGAGATTCTCGAGCGCGGGCCGGCCCGTGGAACGGCCGCGGGCGCCTCCGCCGCCGGCGACTGGCCGACGTACCGTGCCGATGCCGCCCGAAGCGGGGCGACGTCGGTTGTCGTGCCGGTGCCGTTGGCGCGGCTCTGGAAGACGGCCGTTGGCGGACGGCCCTCGGCCCCGGTCGTCGCCGGAGGCCGGGTTTTCGTTTCCGTCGGGGACGGTCATCAGATTCTGGCGCTCGACGCGGAAACCGGTGATGTCCGATGGAGGTTCACCGCCGGCGGTCCGGTGGATTCTCCGCCGACGGTGGCGGGGGATTTGTGTGTGTTCGGGTGCCGGGACGGATGGGTGTACGCCATTCGCGCCCCGGACGGGGCGCTCGTCTGGCGGCTCCGGGTGGCCCCCGGGGAACGGCGCATCGTGGCGTGGGGGGCGCTCGAAAGCCCGTGGCCCGTGCACGGCAGCGTCCTGGTCCGGGACGGTGTGGTGTACTTCGCGGCGGGGAGGACGCCCATTCTGGACGGGGGGGTGCGTGTATTTGCCGTCGAGGCGGCCACGGGGAAGATTCTTTGGAAGGTGGAATCTCCCGCGCTCGCGGATGTCCTCATGGCCGGCGGCCGCGGCGGGACGGCCGTTCGTCTGCGGGAGATGGAATTCGATCCCGCGACCGGCGTCTGCCGGCGGGGGGTCCCCCCGGAGGATCTTCAGACCGTGTCAGGACTTCTCGACGGCACGTTCGCCTCGCGGGGACGATGGATGAAGGGAAACGCGGTCGGGGAGTTGCTGGTCTTCACGCGGGAGAAGACCTGGGGCTTCGCCGCGTTCCCCGGCAGTTATGCCAAAAACGATCTGGTCGAGCCGGGAAAAGGGGAGTACCGGCTGTTTGCCCGGGAGGGCGGCCGCGACGCCTGGCGGGTGCCGGTGTCCCTGCGCGTCCGGGGGATGGCGCTGGCCGGGGAGATTCTCTTCGCGGCGGGGGTTCTTGACACTGTCGGAGAGGGAGCGGATTTCCGGGCGCCGCTCACGGGAAACGGGAAGGCCGAACTTCAGTGGTTCGCCGCGGCCGACGGCGCCGCGCGAGGATCGCTTTCGCTGGAGGCCGCGCCCGTCTTCGATGGCCTGGCCGCCGCCGATGGAAAAATTTTCATGGCGACGGAGGGTGGGACGGTCGAGGCGTATGGAAGGAAGTTGCCGTAATTTTCTTTAAAAAAAGGGAGGTCCCGCGGAAATGCGTGGAAAAACAGGCGTTCCGGCGGGTACACTGGTCGCGGATGGCGCGCGGTGTGGCCGCGCGGCTGCGGGAGGCGGTGGGGATTCGTGGACGAAACACTGTTTATCGGCGGAAAATGGGGACGGGGCGGGCCGGCCCTGGCCGTCCGGAACAAGTATTCCGGCGACGTCATTGGAACCATCGCCACGGCCCGGGCGGCGGAGGTGGACGCGGCCCTCGCGGCCGCGGCGGACGCCGTCCCCGTCGTGGCCGCTCTGCCGGCCTTCCGCCGGTCGGAGATTCTCGCGAAGGCGGCGGCGTTGCTGCGCGAGCGCGCCGAACCCATGGCCCGTGTCATTGCGGCCGAGGCGGGCAAGGCCCTCAAGTTTGCCCGGATCGAGGTGGATCGCGCCGTCGGAACGATCATCGCCGCCGCGGAGGAGGCCAAGCGCATCCACGGGGAGACGGTGCCCCTGGACGCCATCCCGTCGGGTCAGGGATATTTCGGCTTCTGGGTGCGCCGTCCGGTGGGGCTCGTCGTGGCCATCGCGCCCTTCAACTTTCCGCTTAATCTCGTTGTCCACAAGGTCGCGCCCGCCATCGCGGCGGGGAATGCGCTTGTCCTCAAGCCGGCGAGCGCGACTCCGCTCACGGCGGCCGCCCTCTGCCGGATCCTGGAGGAATCCGGGATTCCGCCCGGGGGAATCAACCTTGTGGTCGGTTCCGGGGGCGATGTCGGGGATCCGCTCGTCGCCGACCCGCGCGTGGCCAAGGTGACTTTCACGGGGAGCCGGGACGTGGGCGCGCGCATCCTCGCCCGCGCCGGGGTGAAGAAGGTGACGCTCGAACTCGGGAACGCCGCGCCGGTCGTCATCACGGCGGGGACGGATCTCGGTTTCGCGGCCAGGCGTTGCGCCGTCGGGGCCTTTTACAATTCGGGGCAGGTGTGCATCTCCGTCCAGCGGATTTACGTCGAGAAACCGGCCTATGCGGCATTCCTGGAGAAATTCATCGCGGCGACGAACGCCCTGGTGGTGGGGGATCCTCTCGATGAAACGACCGACGTCGGCCCCATGATCAGCGAATTGGAGGCGAAACGCGTCGAGGCGTGGGTGGCCGAGGCAACGGCCGGCGGGGCGTCGGTCACGACCGGGGGACGTCGCGACGGTTCCGTATACGCGCCGACCATCCTGACGGGGGTGAAGCCCGGGATGAAGGTGGTGGACGAGGAGATTTTTGGGCCGGTGGCGGTGGTGTCGCCGGTCGCCGATTTCGATGAGGGGCTTGCGCGGGCCGACGCCACCGCGTACGGCCTCCAGGCCGCGGTTTTCACCCGGGACGTCAACCAGGTGTTGCGCGCGGTGCGCCGGCTCAATTTCGGCGGCGTCATTGTGAACGACACCCCCAATTTCCGCGCCGACCACATGCCCTACGGCGGTACCCGCCAGAGCGGCCTCGGGCGCGAGGGGGTGCGCTACGCCATCGAGGAGATGACGAACCTCCAGATGGTGGTTATCCGGGAGGAGGGGATATGAGACAGCGCATCCGGGAACACGTCCGGTTCGTCTCGGCGTTCCTGCGCCGGCCGGCCACGGTGGGGGCCATCGCTCCGAGCTCCCGGTCGCTGGGCCGCGCGATGGTGCGGGGCATCGCCATCCGGCCCGGTGACGCCGTCGTCGAATTCGGTCCCGGCACGGGGGTTTTCACGGCCGAGATCCATCGCATCCTGCCGGACAAACGCGCTTACCTCGGGATCGAATGTGAGTTGCCGTTCGTCAGGATGCTCGAAAAGCGCTTCCCGGATCTTCGGTTCGCGGCGGCCTCGGCGGCGGACGCTCCCGCTCTCTGCAAGGCGGCGGGCCTCGGGCCGGTGAAGGTGGTCATCTCGGGAATTCCCTTCGCCACCATCCCGGCGCGGGTCCAGGCGCGGATCGTGAAGGGGGTGGGGCGGATTCTCGCGCCGGGCGCGGTGTTCCGGACGTTCCAGTACCTTCCCGCCTACCCGATGCCCTCGGCCAGGCGCTTCCGCACGCGCATGGATCGGTTGTTCGGCCGTCACGAGGAGCGCCGCGTCGTCTTGAGGAACCTGCCGCCCGCCTTCGTGCTCACCTGGCGGAAAAACTGATTTTCCGGAAAAGTCCCCGCCAGGTCTTGACAACCATACAAACGAGTGGTATTGTGTGAATAGTTAGATTCTTCCGTCTCAAATCTCGTGCAAAAAGCACAAGATTTTCGCCGGAAGAATCTTTAACAAGGCAAATCGGCCCTGTTTGGTTTCGGCTCCGCCGATTTGCGAAGTTCGAGAGTTTCAGAGTTGGGGAGAGGGGCAATCCATGGACGCCTTGACCGATTGCCAGCGCGACGTTCTGGCGTGGATTGCCCGGGTTCTGCGCGAGCGCGGGGTGCCGCCGTCCATGCGGGACATCGGGCGGCATTTTCGTTACAAGTCCGTCGCCACCGTGCGGGACCATCTCGACGCCATCGTCCGGAAGGGATTTTTGGAAAAGACCCCGGGCATCCACCGGGGGATGCGTCTTACGGGGGCGGGGATCGCGGCCATCGGCGACGGGCGTCCCGGGAAAGCGGCGCCGATCCCTCTCGCGGCGGAGCCTTCCGTGCGTTACCGCGAAACGCCCGAGCGTCTCCTTCCGGAGGCGGATGCCGCGCGCGTCCGGGCGATCCCGGTGCTCGGGCGGATCGCCGCGGGAACGCCTCTTCTTGCCGAGGAGAATCTCGAGGGAGTGCTGGCGGTGGACGAATCGCTCCTGCCGCGCAGCGGCGAGTCCTTTTTCCTCCAGGTCCGCGGCGACAGCATGACCGGCGAGGGGATATTCGACGGCGACCTCGCCCTCATCCGGAAGTGCGACACCGTGGAAAGCGGCTCCATCGCCGCGGTGCTCGTGGACGGGGAGGCCACCCTCAAGCGTTTCCTCGCGCGCGGCCGGAAAATCATCCTCGAAGCGGCGAATCCCGCCTATTCCCCGATCGTCCTCACCGCCCCGGCCGACGTTAAAATCATCGGGCGGCTGGGGGGGATTGTGCGGAAGTATTAAGATTGTGGGATGTCGAGCATGAAAATACCCAAGAAATCCGAACTTGTGTTGCAGGAGGTTGTTGAGCGTGCCATCCGTATCGTGCGTGGGAAAAAGGTCATGGTGGATGTGGATTTGGCGCGCCTCTACGGGGTGGAAACCAAGGTATTGAATCGAGCCGTCAAACGCAATCGTGCGCGTTTTCCATCCGACTTCATGTTCCAGTTATCGCCATCCGAGGCGGTTGCTTTGAGGTGCCAATTTGTCACCTCAACGTCGAGACGTGGTGGAAGGCGTTATCTTCCCTACGCGTTCACCCAAGAAGGGATCGCTATGTTGTCCAGTGTGTTGAACAGCGAGCGCGCCATTCTGGTCAATATTCAAATCATGAGAACATTCGTCCGATTGCGGGAGTATCTATCCGCGCACGCGGATCTTCGGCGAAAATTGGAGGAAATGGAAAAGACGCACAACCGGAAGTTCCAGATTTTGTTCGAGGTCATCCGGCAAATGACCCTTCCTCCTCGGCGGCCGGCCAAACGCATCGGATTTCATGCGGAGGTTCGTTCCGATGAGGATGCCCGGGTGGCGTTGGTGCGATTGAGCGACCGGAAGGATCGGTGCATTTCGAGTGCGGAAATGGGGCGGCGTGTGAGGCGTGTGAAATGAAAAGTCGAATCATCTATTTCCCCCCGGGGGGCTGGGTGCTGATGCTCCTGGGTATCGGGGCTTGCCGGGCTGTCCCGCCGGCTCCGGTCCCCGCGGCGCGGGAGCCGGAGAGATGTGGCCAAGCCGCAATCATTCAATCGAAGGCCGCGGCGAAATATGATTTTTCATTCTTCCCCGGTTGTCTCATTCCGCCGGAGGACGTCGCGAAACTCATGGGGTGGAAACAGGCGACGGTTTCTCTGGGGCGGGTAACGGATTTCGTGTGCTACACGTATCACCGGGGAACTGGAGGTGATGGCCATTCCGAGAATTTGTCCATTGAGGTAAAATGGGCCAACGCATTACTCAACGATGAAGAATATCGACAATTCATGAAGGATGTTGAAGGAACAAGTTCGGGCATGGAGATTGGGGAAAAAGAGAAATTAAGGAAGATGATGATGCCGGACGTGGGCCGCCGGGCAATTTGCGGCGTCACGGCGAGACCTCCCTACGCCGGGGTTTTTATCGTTGTAAATTCAAGTGATGCCCGGTTTGATTTTGGCGTTTATCATGATCAATGGAATGACGACGGCCTTATCGATCTTGCCCGTCGCGTGGATGCGGCATTGCGGGGAAGATCGAATTAACGAGATGAGCAGTACATATTTGATTGACTAGTCAGGCCGGTCAGGTTATAATTGATTGCAGGATAAGAGGTTTTGTCATGGTTATTAATATTTACGAAGCCAAAGCCAAGTTTTCAAAGTTGATCCGGGAGGTGGTGCGCTCCGGAAAGCCGGTCACCATCTGTCGGAATGGGGTGCCGGAGGTGGATATTGTGGTCCATCCCCCGGAAGCGCCGGGCGACCCCCTTCAACCCGATCCGATGCTGGCGGGGGCGGTATTTCACGGAGATCCGTTCGCCCCCGTGGATGAAAGCGACTGGCCTCCGGAGGCCCGCGGGTGATTCTCCTCGACACGCACGCATTCGTCTGGCTGGCCTCGGACTCCGCCAAGTTGCCCGCGGCCGCGGCGGATGCCATCCGGGGCGCCCGCGGCCACCTGTTTTATTCAACCATCTCCGCGTTGGAAATCGCCTTTCTCGTCCGGGGCAAACGCCTCTCGTTGCCGTTGGACGTTCCCGCCTATCTCACCCAGGCGGCTTCCCGGCACGGAATCACCGAGATCCCCGTGGATTCGCGCATCGCCGTCCGTTCCGCGGATCTGCCCCGGCTTCACGACGACCCGTTCGACCGGATCATCCTCGCGACGGCGTTCGAGCGCGATCTTTCCCTGATTTCCGGTGACCGGATGATTTCGCGTTATCCGGGGGCGCGGGTGATTTGGGAATCCGCCCGGAGCGTATGATTTCCTTCGGTATTTCCGGATTTCCAGACAAATTTCCCGGTTTTTTTCCTCTATAATCACAGCCCTATGGCCGGAGACGCGGAAAACCTGCGGCGGGGGCTGGCGGAGGGTCGCCCGGAGGCCTACGCCGCCCTCTATGATGAATACGCCGCGCGCCTCCACCGGACGGCCCTTGGGGACATGGACCGGAAGCCTCACGCGGAGCGTGAGAATCGGACCGTGTCTCCGGAAGAACGGAAGCCCGCCGCGGAGCGGCGGGACTGGCTATTGAAAACCGGAGAGGAACTCGTCGGGTCCGAGAATTTTCAGGCTCGCGTGGCGAAAATCCGCCTGGTTCCGGGTCACCACGATTTCGGCTCCGGCCAGTCGGGCGGCTTGATCGAGGACCGCATCCTCGAAGTCGGCGACCCTGCTCTTGAGGGCCTCCTCCAACACGGCGCGGTTCACGGGAGCGATCTCGAACAGTTCCAGCAGAGTCCGCAACGCCTGGTGGGCGGCGGGGCGGGGCAATGTCTGCTTCAGGAGATAGTCAATGGTCGTGACGGTGGTCGCGCACAGCAGGCCTTCGATGCGGGACCGTTCGACCAGGCTGAACACCCCGGCCGAAGCGCCGACGAACGGCTGGCGCGCGAGGAGCACGTCCAGCACAACGTTGGTGTCCACCAGGACCCTCACGAATACTTCTCCCGCAGATGCTTTCGGTAGGTGGATTCCGAAAGCCCCCGGCCCTTCAGGATGCCCACCAGCGAGGTCGTGATCGGCGGCAGTTCGGGGGCGTCCCGGCGCTCCGACGCCAGGACATCAAAAAAGTCGCCGACCATTTGGGAAACTGACTTGCCCCGGCGGCCGGCCTCTCGTTTTGCCGTTTGGATCCGTTCCGTGTTCATGCGCAAGGTGAGTTTTGTGTGCATGCCGTACAGTCTAACGGACCGTGTACGTCTTGTCAATCCTGTTTCTTCCCTTGAAGACGTCACCCCCGCCCGCACAGCCACCGCGCCACCGCGGGATCGCTGTAGGCGGCGTCCCAGGAATTGTGATCCACCCCGCGGTATTCCGTGTAACGGACACGCCCCTTCGCCGCGCGCAGGGCCTTCGCCATCCGGCGGGATTCCATCACCGGGATGGCGGTGTCGGCCGACCCGTGGAAGATCCAGACCGGGAGTTTTCCGAGGCGCGACGCGACCGCGGCGTATGGGTTCGGAGGAAGGGCCCAGAGTCCGGTGGTGGGGTGTCCGTACCGGGCCGGGATGCGCACACCGCCGCAGACCGGGGCGATCCGGGCGAACCGTCCCGGAAATTTCGCCGCGATCCGCCACGTCCCATACCCACCCATCGAGATTCCCGTGAGGGTGACGCGGGCGGGATCCCCCCGGAATTCGCGGATCGTCCGGTCGAGCGCCGCCAGGGCCACGGCCTCCGTCGCGGGATCGTTCCAGTAATGCCCCGACCGGGGGCTTTGCGGAAACACCACAAGGCACGGATACCGGTTCGGGAAGCGGCGGATCGCGCCGCCGATGCCGACCTGGGTGGGGCATATCCCGTCGTTCCCGCGCTCGCCCGACCCGTGTAAAAATAGAAGCACCGGCCAGCGGCGGGTCGGACGCCATTCCGGCGGGACATAAATCATATACCGCCGCGTCCGTCCGCCGAGGGTGATTTGGCGATTCAGAAATCCCGTTTCCCGGGTCATGGCGTCACCTCCCGGCCCCGAGTGTAGCGGCCGGGCGCCCCCCGCGTCAAGCCGTCCTTTTCGCTTGAAAATCCCGTTGTGCCGACGATGATGGGACACCATCCCATTTTGAGAAGAGGAACGCTTATGCGCTGGTCCAGGACATTCATTCCGACGCTGAAAGAGGATCCCGCCGAGGCCGAGGTGGCCAGTCACCGGCTCATGATCCGCGCCGGGATCGCCCGGAAACTCCAGAGCGGGGTGTACACGTACCTGCCGCTGGGTCTCAGGGTTCTCGATAAAATCACGCGCATCATCCGGGAGGAGATGAACCGCGCCGGCGCGATCGAATTGTTCCTGCCGACCCTCCAGCCCATCGAACTCTGGGAGAAGACCGGTCGCGCGGCCGAGTACGGCGCGACGCTTCCGGTGTTTACGGACCGCCACGGCCGGAAGAACGTTCTCGGGCCCACGCACGAGGAGGTCATCACGTCGCTCGTGGCGGCGGAGTTCAATTCCTACAAGCAGCTCCCGGTCACACTCTACCAGATCCAGACGAAATTCCGGGACGAGTTCCGCCCGCGATTCGGTGTCCTGCGGAGCCGCGAGTTCCAGATGAAGGACGCCTACAGTTTCGATGCGTCGATCGAGGGGCTGAATCGTTCGTATCAGGCGATGTACGACGCCTACTGCCGGATTTTCGAGCGATGCGGTTTGAAATACGTCATCGTCGAGGCGGAAAGCGGTCCCATCGGCGGGGACAGCTCCCACGAATTCATGGTGCCGACCCAGGCGGGCGAGGACATCATCCTGCGTTGTGAGGCGTGCGGCTATGCCGCCAACCTCGAGCGTTGCGCGTGCGCGGACGGCGGAGGGGCGGTCCCGCCCGGCGGCGCCGCGTTGAAGGAAGTCGCCACGCCCGGCGCGAAGACGGTGGACGATGTCTGCAAACTTTTGAACGTGACACCGGACCGCCTCATCAAGACGCTCATTTTCGAGGCGGTTTCGCCCACGGGGGAAAAGAAACCCTTCGCCGTTCTCGTGCGGGGCCATCACGACGCCAACGAGGCGAAGGTGCGCCGGGCCGGCGCGCCGGGGCCCGGGTGGACGGTGCGGCTCGCCGACGCGAAGACCATCGAGGCGGTGACGAAGGCCCCGGTGGGTTTCGCCGGGCCGGTCGGGCTTTCCCTTCCGATATTCGCCGATTTTTCCGTGCGGACGGTGACGGACGGCGTCACCGGCGCGAACAAGGCCGACGCCCACGTCACGGGAGTGATGCCCGGCCGCGACTTCACCCCGACGGCCTGGGCGGACCTCCGGAACGCGGTCGCCGGCGACGTGTGCCCCCGGAAGGGATGCGGGCCGCTCATCATGGCCCACGGCATCGAGGTGGGGCATGTGTTCAAGTTGGGCACGAAATACAGCGAAAAACTGGACGCGCGCTTCCTCGACGAGAAAGGCCAGGCCCATCCGATGATCATGGGGTGCTACGGCATCGGGGTGAATCGCATCCTCGCCTCGGCGATCGAAATCGGCAACGACGCCGACGGCATCCTCTGGCCGGCCGCCATCGCGCCCTTTGAGGTGCTCGTTGTCCCGACCAACATGAAGGAGCCGGGACTCGTCGCCGCGGCGGAGAAAATCTACAACGAACTCACCGCCGGGGGGCTGGATGTATTGATGGACGATCGCGACCTCCGCGCCGGCGTCAAATTCAAGGA
>JAZDJP010000098.1:0-72443 GCA_043803805.1 Planctomycetota bacterium | reverse complement strand
GGCAAGGATCGTCCCAAGAAGAACATCATCGAGATCGTTACGGCCCACCGCATCCCCTACGCGGCCACGGCCTCCATCGCCTTCCTGGACGATCTCCGGGCGAAGGCGGAGAAGGCGCGGGACATCCGCGGATCGCGGTTCCTGGACATTCTCGCCCCCTGCCCGCCCGGCTGGAAGACCCAGAGCGCGGACACGGTGAAACTCGCGCGCCTGGCCGTGGACACCCGCATCGCGCCCCTCTACGAGGTGGAGGACGGTCTGCGGTGGCGCATCACGGTGGAGCCCGAGGGGCGTCCCGTCGAGGACTACCTCCAGGCCCAGGGCCGTTTCTCCGCGCTCTCCGCCGCCGCCGTCCGCGCCATCCAGACCGAGGTGGACCGGAACTGGGCGGTGCTGCGCAGACGCGCGGAAATCAATCCCATTTGAAGCGTGAGTCGCGAATCGCGGAAGGAAATCGGGGTATTTGGAGGGCCCGCCTTCCGGCGGGCCGGGGAACGAGGTCCGGCGGCGCGGAAGCGCCGCCCTCCAATCATCGGATGATAACGTGTTGCCGCGACGCAAACGCCCCGCGCATTGTGTTTTCCCCAATCCGGCCGGTCCTGCCATCGTTTTTCTCACAGTTTGCGCCAAGGATCGGCGTCCCTGGTTGGCGTCGAATGATGTTCATCGGACGTTGAAGAAGGCGTGGGCGGAGGCCGGCGCCTGGCGGGTTGGCCGTTATGTGATTATGCCGGATCACGTGCATGTGTTTGCGGGGTCTGCTGATCCGACCGTGGAACTTGGACGATGGGTGACGTTCTGGAAGTCACGGTTCACCCGTGCGCACGGGATCGCGGGTCATCGCTGGCAGAACGGTTATTGGGATCGCCGGCTTCGCGCCCTGGAGGATTACGACTCGAAATGGGAATATGTCCGTCAGAATCCGGTTCGGCACGGCATTGTGAACTCCGCCGATGACTGGCCGTTTCAGGGAGAAATGAACATCCTTTCCTGGCAGACTCTTGGTTGTGAAATCTTGTGAGAAACAGCAAGAAAATATCCGTTTGCGAAGTGATAAAACCGCTCATCCTGAGCTTGTCGAAGGATGAAGCCAGTGTTCTGCTCATGGTTCGACAGGCTTACCATGAGCGGCATTGAGGGTTCGACCTGTTTGGTTCCGGCTCTGCCGGGGTGGGAGCTGGAACCTAACGTCAAGGGCCATAACGTGGACGGAGTTTCTGGGAGGTACAGGGGGGGGAAATGAGAAGGTTCATTGAGATTATGATCGTCGCTGCGCTGGTGGTTGTCATATTCACGTGCGAGAGGGATGAAAAGAAGAAGTATGTTGAGGGTGGCGGTGTTGTCATGGGTCAGTTGACGCAGGAGTATCCTTGCACGCCCAAGAGGGGTAAGTCCACGCGCGTGGTCAATTATGCATACCAGGTTGACGGCGCCTCATTTAAGGGAGTCGCGTTCATAGACGCCGACATTTCAGTAGAGGAGGGCCAGCAGGTGGAAGTTGTGTATTTGAAGTCGGATCCGTCAAGCAGTAAGCTGCTCATCGATTGCCCGTCATACAGGCCGAAAGCGCGATGAGAGAAAACATACGGGGGATCAAAGCTATTGTCCGGTCAATCAACTCGATGTTGGGCACTTCGACATGAAAGTTGATCCGCATGAAGGCAAGACCTACTACCGGCATCAGTTTGATGACGTAAAACGACCAGGGAGGAGACGAACGTGAATGTTGGAGCGTATTACTTCGATGGATGGGCAGGGCGCAATAAATTGGCGGATGATCCGAGCCAGCCATGGGCCCGGAATGCGCCGGCCCAGCTGACACAACGCATGATTCAGGAATTCCCGGAGCGTGAACCGGTCTGGGGCTGGCGGGACGATTCCCTGGAAATCATGGAACGCCAGATTGACCTCGCCGCGGATCATGGCTTGGGGTTCTTTGCGTTCTGCTGGTACTGGCGCGACAGCGGCCGGGCGATCAACACGCAGGCGATCAGGGATGATCCCCTGCACACGGGACTGGAGTTGTATCTGCAGGCGAAGAACAACCGCCGGCTGAAGTTCTGCTTTCTGGTGGCCAATCACGAGGGGGCCGAGATCAAGGGGACCGAGTGCTGGAAACAGGCCGGCGACTTCTGGATGCCTTATCTCAAACATCCGCAGTATCTCGCCGTGGCGAAGAAGCCCTTGATTATCATCTTCGAGTCCGGCGGCGGCGACAAGGCCGGCTTGGCGTACCTGCAGGAAACGGCACACCAGTCCGGCCTGCCGGGAGTGGCTGTTGCATGTCAGGCGTTTGGCGCCCGGTGCGAAGGCGAAACCGGCTACACTCTTCTTACTCACTACGCGGGCGGCGCCATCCCCGGATGGGAAAAGGGGTTGGAAAAACACACGTACCAGGAACTGGTTGAGTCTCAAGAGCAACGGTGGAAAGGCAGTAAAGAACAGCCGTATATCCCGTGCGTAATGGCGGGATGGGACCGACGCCCATGGGAAAACACGCAACTGGCAGGACAGAAGTATTGTTGGTATCATCCCGACCGCACGCCGGAAGCCTTTGGGGCTCATCTTCGGGACGCTCTGAACTGGATGGATCGGCACCCGGATCAGACCACGGCCGAACAGATTGCGGTGATTTACGCTTGGAACGAATTCGGCGAAGGAGGGTATCTCGCCCCGACTAAGGGCGATCCCACGGGACAGTATCTGAAGGCACTTCGATCAGTCGCCATTTCGGCGCCCCAACGAAGTTCCGGCCGACAAAACGCTGGTGGGTAGCCCGACCCGCTGCGAGTCTCGCATCCACAGCGTGGCCGTTCGCCCGGAGACATGACGAAACAGAAATTCACGAACCCGCATGCGGCCCTCTTAGACCTCGGCAGCAGGAGGAGAATCATGAAGAGCCCGCTCGGTCTGATCGAAAGCGCCGTGTTGGTGATGGTGGCCGGTGCGATCCTGGGTTCGGGACCCGCCAGCGCCCGGGATATCTACGTCGCCACAGATGGGCGCGACGCGTGGAGCGGCCGGTTCGCCGCGCCCGATGCCGGCGGCAAGGACGGTCCCTTCGCCACACTGGATCGTGCCCGCGACGAGATCCGCAAGCTCAAGCGGGAGAATGGTCTCCTCGAACCTGTCACCGTGCATGTCCGCGCGGGAACGTACTTCATGGACCGGACCTTCACGCTTACGGCGGAGGACTCCGGCACGGCCGATGCGCCAATAGTCTATCGCGGGCACGGCGCGGAGCGGCCGCTGCTGGTCGGCGGAAAACCCGTCGCCGGTTTCGCGCCGCACAAGGATCATGTCCTCGTGGCCGACGTGGCCGCACAAGGTTTGAAAGGCATCGCGTTCCGACAGCTCTTCTTTAACGGCCGGCGACAGATCTTGGCGCGGTATCCGAACTTCGACCCGAAGAACCCGTATGCAGGCGGATGGATCTACGCCGATGGCAAACCGATGGAGATGTACAAGGACCAGCCGGGAGACTCGAAGCGTTTGCTTCCGTACAAGGAGGAAGACGCCCGCCACTGCTCCAAGCCCGAGGAAGGCGACATCTGTATCTTCCCGCGGTACAACTGGTGGAACAACATCGTTCGCATCGTATCGAACGACCGCGGGAAACGCGTCCTCGCCCTGGCGCAGGACTGCTCCTATGCGATTCGCCCCGGCGACCGCTACTACATCCGGGGATTTCAGGAGGAACTGGATTCCCCGGGCGAGTGGTATCTGGACCGGGCCGGCAGTAATCTGTACTTCTGGCCGCCGGAACCTCTGCAGGGCAAGGCTGTCGTCGCTCCGACCCTGCGAACGATCGTTGAGATCGGCAGGGACGCCTCGCGGATCACGCTCCGCGGCGTTGACATCCAATGCGGCGAGGGCGACGCGGTCGTCCTGACAGAGACGACGAATTGTCTCGTTGTCGGTTGCGTCATTCGCAACGTTGGCGACTACAACGGTTCGGGCGTGGTGATCAACGGCGGTTCGGGCAACGGCGTGGCCGGGTGCGACATTTCCGAGGTTGGCCGCTACGGTGTGGCCATTAGCGGCGGCGACCGCACGACGCTTACGCCAGCAGGCAACTATGCGGACAATAACTACATCCACCACGTCGGTGTGTTCTACAAGCAGGGTGTTGGAATCTCCCTGAACGGAGTAGGGAACAGGGCATCGCACAACCTGATACACGATGGCCCGAGGATGGGAATCCTTTTCAGCGGGAACAACCTGGTTATCGAGTACAACCACATCCGGCACATGAACCTGGAGACCGAGGACACCGGGGCCGTCTATACCGGCGGTCGGGACTGGATTTCCTCCCGCGGGACGGTGATTCGTTACAACTACTTTCACGACATACTCGGTTTTGGTAAAAAGGACGGCAAGTGGATTTCGCCATATTATGCCTGGGGCGTCTACCTGGACGACAATACCGGCGGGGTTGACGTGATCGGCAACATCGTGGCCCGTTGTTCACGGGCCGGCCTTCACCTGCACAACGGGCGGGACAACCTGATCGAGAACAACGTCTTCATTGACAACGGGCTCTATCAGGCGGAATACAGCGGATGGACCGAAAGTGCGCGGATGTGGCTGAACCACTTCCCCACGATGGTCAAAGGCTACGAATCGGTCGCAAGCCAGCCGGCGTGGCAGAACATGCGGAACATGAAGACGCATCCGAAGGATGCCATCCTGCCGAGTGGGCTGATCATGTCGGGAAACACGCTGACGCGGAACATATTCTACTACCGAGATCCCGCCGCCAAGCTCTACCGTTTCTCGAACGTGTCGTTTGAGCACAATACGGCGGATCGAAACCTCGCCTGGCACTGCGGCTTGCCTGTCGCGACGGGGCAGTTCAAGGCTGGCAAGGTGGTCTCCGACAATCTGCTCGCCAATCCCGGCTTCGAGGACGGCCCGGCCGGCGGGATGCCCAAGGCCTGGATGTGGCAGGCCCGGCCGAGCGCGGAGTCCAAGGCTACCGCGGCAGACGACACCGTGGCCGAGGGCAAGCGTTCGTTGAAGATCGAAGGCGTTACGGCAAAGGACGCCACGTGCAATCCGCCGTGGCCGGTGGTCGTCAGTGCGGATGTCGCCGCGCAACCGGGTCACGCGTACCGGCTGACGGCGAAGATGAAGGCGGGCAAGACCGGCACCCGCGTCGAGCTCATGATCCAGTCATATGTCGCCAATGTGTACTTTTGGAGCAGGAGTACCTCGGCCAGTGTTGGCGCCGACTGGAAAGAGTACGAACTGGTCTGCAAACTTCCTGCCAGGGGCGAGCAGGACTACAAGGAGCAGATGAAGGCGGTTCGGGCGCGGTTCGATCTGCCGGGAGGTGAAGGCACGGTGTGGATCGATGACGTCCGCCTGGTCGAGGTGGAATCGCTGGATGAGTGGCAGTCGCTCCAGGCGCTGGGGTTCGACCGCAACTCCCTCGTGGCCGACCCACTCTTCGTGGCACCGGAGAAAGACGACTGGCGGCTCAGGCCCGACTCGCCGGCCTTCAAGATCGGGTTCCAGCCGATTCCGGTGGACAAGATCGGGCCGTACCAGGATTCCCTGCGAGCCTCCTGGCCGATCATCGAGGCTGCCGGCGCGCGGGAATGGCTTAAACCTGGGGACCTCGGCGGGCAACCTGAAGGAAACGGCGGGTAGAGCAATCCAATGGGGGATGAACCAGGCGTTCGAACACTACCTCGCGCCCTGCAGGCGTTCGGAGGTTCAACGCCACCGTTCCAAAGTCCCGACAACGATCCTGAAAAAACAGAGAGTAAGGACTTGACAGGCATGGTATAATCGCCCGCGAAAATCGCGCGGGACAAGGGATAACCATGACCATGCCCGTCCTGTTGTCTGCTATGAAGTCTTCCTTCCCCAAGGAGTCTTTCGCCGCTCAACTCGACGAGCGCGAACGCAAACGCGGCCGGTTTTTTGCCTATGCCTCGACCTGGTTCGGCTGCTACTCCGAAGTGATGCTCGATTCGAGCGCGATCATCATTCTTTACATCACCATGCTGAACGGCAGCGCCACCTTGACCATGATTTCGACCGCGCTGACGGCGGTGGCCGCGATCGCCTTGACCATTCCGAGCGCCGGCATCGCCGACCTCATCGGCCTGAGGAGAACCTATTCGATCGCCTGCCACATCGGGTGCGCCGGATATCTGTTGATGGCGATGGCTCCATTTTTTAGCGCCCCGCTGGATAAATACATTGTACTCTTCGGCTGTCTGGTCTACTGCCTGTCGCGCCCGCTTTACGGGGTGACTTGGTATCCGCTCCTCGACAATGTTCTGCTGCCCGCCGAGCGCGGCCGGTTTTTCGGCACCATGCGTTTCTCGTATCTGACGTTGACCGCGGTGAGCTTTTTCCTGGTGAGCCTGGCGATGGGGAAGAATCCGCCGATCTGGGCGATGCAACTGGTGATCGCGCTGGTCGGCCTGATGGTGATCGGGCGGAAGTATTGCCTGGATCGACTGCCGCTCGACGAGAAGGAGCCCGGCCGCTACAATCTCAGAAAGTCGCTTGTCATCGCGATCCGGAACCGTCCCCTGACCGGCTGGGCAATCTATACCTGCTGCCTGACGCTGGCGTTCAGTTCGCTTCTGCCGCTGACCTTCATCTACCTGAAATGCGAGATCAACGCGGACGCCGAGGTCGTGCAGTGGATCTCGGTGGCCTACATGGTCGGCATGATTTCCGGTTATCTGATGTCGGCCGGTCTGCTACGCCGTTTCGGAGTGCGCATGCTCCAGCCCTGGGGCCATGTGTTTTACGTCGCCGGCGGATTCGGACTTTTCATCTTTGGCCCCGAGACGCCGGGCTTTTACGTCATTATCGGCGTGATTGTGTTTCTGCTGGGTTTCTGGGCGGCGAACGGCATGTGCTGCTATTCTTTGGAACTGATGGCGCTGGCCCGGCCGGGTAACAAGACGATGGCGTCGGCCTTCCTGTCCACCTACAGCGCGATCGGCAGCGCGTGCAGCCGCTTTCTCACGTCGATGATCATCGGCGCCGGAATGCTGGCGCCGCGTTGGAGCAAGTGGGGTATGAACTTCTGCAGTTATCAGACTCTCTTTTTGTTCTTTACCGCGCTGCAAATCTTCTTTTTGCTGATGCTTTTCCTGGTGCCGTCGATCGTGCCCAGGAACGATGACTATTACGCCCCCTGCTAAATCGGCATCATAGCACTTCTTCGGGAACATGGAGCGGTTGTACCGGGGGATATCAAGAGCCTTGCCGAATCAAAACAGACATGTCCCTGGTAGAATTCCGTCCGCAACAAACGATTCGAGTTCGCGTGACGTATTATAGGGGCGGGATTCCATGAAGGACATTTCTGCCATGCAGGATCGTGCCGCAACGATGCTGGAGCGATGGGCCGTGGCGGCTGAGGAACACTGGCGCCGCGTCGACAACGATGCCTCCATGGGCTGCTATGGCCCCGGTTATCTGACGTGGGGCGTCCAATCGAACTGGAACTACGCGGGCGTCATGGCGACGCTGGCGGTCCGGGCGGCGACAACAGACAAGGCGAAGTGGCGGGACCGGGCCGTCTCGGCGTTGCGCTTTGCGCTGGCGACACACGTAACAGGTGGACGGCCAGGGAATGACGGAAAACCCTGGGGAAATAGCTGGATCAGCGTGCTCGGAATCGAGCGGGCGATGCACGGCCTGGCGGGCATCGAAAGCGCGCTTTCAGCGGCCGACCGGGACGCCCTGCGGCGGGTTCTGGTCAACGAGGCCGACTGGCTTCTGCTACGCGCCACGCGCGGCAAGTTTGCAGGGGTGGCCGCCGGCTTGTGGAACAGTGACGGGTGCAATAACCCGGAATCCAATGTCTGGTCCGGATGTTTCCTCTGGCGAGTGGCGGAACGATATCCCGGGGAATCCCGCGCCGCGGACTGGAAAGAGCAGGCGCATCGCTTCCTGATGAACGGGATTTCCGTGGAAGCCGATGCCCATGACTCGACGCGGGTTGCCGGTCGTCCGGTGTCGGACCGGCATGTCGGGGCAAATTTCTTTCCGCACTACGCCCTGGATCATCACGGTTATCTGAACGTGGGCTATATGGCGATATGCTCAAGCCATGCGGCGATTCTTCACTTCGATCTCAAGCGGGCCGGCGGGAATCCGCCCGCCTCTCTGTACCATCATCAGGCCGATCTCTGGCAGGTCCTGCGCCGGATGATTTTCAGTGATGGCCGGCTCGCGCGCATCGGGGGAGACAGCCGCGTCCGATATGCCTACTGCCAGGAATACCTCCTGCCGGCACTGCTTTTTGCCGCCGATCACCTCCGGGATCCGCATGCGCTTCCGCTGGCGGAGCATCAACTGGGCCTGATCGAGCAGGAGGCGGCAGTGTCCGGGGACGGAACGTTCTACGGCCGGAGACTCGATCATCTGCGCCGTCACAACCCCCACTACTACACGCGTCTGGAATCGGATCGTGCGTGTGTTCTGGCGATGCTGTTAAATTACCTGCCGCTGGTTCGCGTTCCGGCCTCCCCGGCCGTCTCATTCGAGGAGTCGGTCGCGGGCGGCTGGCTGGAGGAGGCGCATGGCGCCGTGATGCACCGATCGGCCAGCCGGCTGAGTTCTTTCGCGTGGCGGGCGCACGGGTTGACCCAGGCGCTTTGCCTGCCGCCCCGCGACAGCAGTCTGGCCGAATGGTCGGCGAACCTGTGCCCGGTGGTCCGGTTCCTGGGGGATGACGGATCCCGCCCCGGGGAACACCGTCGCCTGTTGGCTCACCACGTTCGTTCCTTCGATGGGGGGTTCGTGACCTGCGGAGCCGTAATGGAGGGGGTGAACGTCACCATTGACGAGGGCGCCTCCTGCACCGACCAGGCCGTGACGCACATTGCGTTCGCGGCGTTGCCGGACGGCAGAACCTGTTTATGTCTGCAGTATGTGGTCGCCGCCGCCGACCGCGTGGCATACTTTGCGGAGATTAAGGATCTGCACGTGGCGGTGCCTAACGATCTGTTCAACGGGTTCCGCCGCACGGTGTGGTCGTCCGCCGGGAAAACGGTGCTGGCCTCGCCGCCGGAACGCAGCGAAGCGTTGGAGTTTCATGGCGGCTGGCTCAATATCGATGATTGCCTCGGGGTCGTCGCGCTGTACGGCGGGAACGGGCTGCTTATCGACCGGTCCGCGTCACGGCGCGGGGGGCGGTACCCGTCTATTTTCGTGGAGGAAGTCTGTCTGCACATCCAAAACCGTGTGACGCGCTGCCGGAGCGGCGAGGTTCTGGCCGATATCGGCTTTGCCCTTCTTTCAGGCGCGACGGCGGAGTCCACGGCCCGTGTCCGGGGCGGCGCCATCCCGTTTTCGCAGAAAGGGCTCAGAGGCGTGTGGGTGGACGGAGCGAACGGCAGCCGATACGCCCTTGTGGCGAACTTCGGCGCCGCGGCGCAGACGGTGGACGTGTTTGGCGAACCGATCGAGTTGGCGGGGGGCGCGGCGGCGGTGCAGAGCCTGATTACGGCAACGCCCAACCCGTCGAATGCGGGCGATGCCTGACAGCGCGCCTGACTCGAGGCGTTGGGAAATCCCGTTCCTTTCCTCCCGCGCCGGGGCGCCGGGATCAGCGGTCCCCGTCATGCCGGGGTTCTTCGAAGGCCTCGACCTGGTAGGTGGAGACGGACATCCCCTTTTCCCGCCAGGCGTCCGCGGCCAGCCCCGCCTTCCGGCAGAGGTGGCCGAGGAATTCCGTCTTTCCCGCAAGCTGCTCCCACACCTGGGGGAGGAACGTCGCCTGGCGGCCCGCCATCGCGAGAATCACGCCGTCCACGTTCGGGCGGAGTTTCGCCAGGAGTTCCTCCGGGGATGAAAACGCCAGGGGCTTGGGCACGGTGAGGACGCTGATTTCAATGTGGAGGCGCGCCACATCGGCTTCCCCGACCGGGGAAAATCGCGGGTCGCGGAACGCGGCGCTTGCGGCGTTATCCTGCACGGCGCGCCAGAGCGGCATGACGGGGGTGATGTGGCCGATGCATCCGCGGAGATCGCCGTCTTCGTTGAGGGTGACGAAACAGCCTTTTTTCTCGCGCAGGGCGGCCGGGACGTCGGATTCCCGGACGGGAGATTCCTTTCCCCGGACGCCGGCGGCGATGGTGTTCCGCGCCAGACGCAGGAGGAAATCGCGTTCCGCGGCCCCCAGCGATCCGGCGCCGCCGCGGGCGGGGCCGGTGAAGGCGATCGCGGCGTAGCCGACGACCCCCGAATCGTCGCCGGAGACATCGCCGCTGGTGCGGTAATCCAGAAGCGTTGCCTTCCAGCCGCACCGTCGGGCCATGGCGACGACGATCGCGACGGGCACGGCCCCGCAGGCCTCTGTCTTGCGCACGGCGGCCTCATCGAGGGCGAGGACGGCGTTGATGGTGGATGTGTCAATGGCCTTCGCCTCGCCGGCGGAATGGTAGTGGCTCAAATCGGAGCTGGCGATGAAGACGACGTTCCCGTCCTCCGGGAATTCCGCCAGAAGCGCATCCGCCGCCTTTGCCGCGTCCGTGTCCCCGAGGATGACCGGGACGAGGGAGAAGTCCCGGAGCGCGGTCTGGAGGAAGGGGATCTGGACTTCCAGCGAGTGTTCCCAGGTGTGGGGGGTGTCCGTCTTCGGAGGATCGCCGGCGAGCGGGGATTGTCGCCACCAGTCCGGCCGGTGGATCCGGGCCGGGGGATTCCGGCGGAAGGGCGCGCGGTCGGCCAGCGTCCGGGCCTTCGCCGAGACCTTCACGGCGCCGAGCGGCGTCTCGAAGGCGGTTGCGTCGGGAAGCGCTCCGCCTTCGAAAAGGGCGTAGTGGCTGGGGGCGAGGATGACGACTTCCCGGACGGGCCCGTCCCGAAGGAGGGTGTAGGCGAATCCGGCCGTCGGGCCGGAGTAACGGATCCCGGCGTGGGGGACGACGAGGGCCCGGAGGTTCTCCACAGCGGGGGGCTTCGCCTGGTCGAGATGGCCGCGGATCTCCTTTTTCAGGGCGGCCTTGTCGGCGGGATAAAAGAGCCCCGCGACGGCGGCCCGGCGGGTGATGCCTGTGGGGGCGGTCATGGGAGTTTCCTCCGTGACGGGTGGGCGGCCGCAGGCGCCCGCGGCGGCGAGGACCGACGCGAGAAGGACGGGGACGTATCGCTGTCGGCGGTTCATCGGTCAATAACGTTATCGGGCGCGGGGCGGGGAATCAAGGGGAATGCGGGGTGTCATCGGTGAACGTCTTCCGTGATTCGCGTCATGACCTCGTGATGTTCTTCCCGGTTTTTCGGCGAGCGACGCTTCACGAGTGACGAGATACGCTTTCGGCCTCATGACGGTTCCTGGGGCGTCCCGTTTTCAGGCGGGGTGATCTTTTTCAGCCATCGGATGATGAACGCTCCGATGCCGCCGAGGCCGATCGTCGTGAATACCCACGCCACCACCACGAAAAAAAGGCCCTGAAATCCAAGAAGGGACAGGCCCCAGAGGATGAAGAGGGCGCCGGGGCCGGGCACGCCGGGGATGGCGCACGCCAGGCCGATGACGATGAGGAAGACGCCGGCCACCGCCAGGACGATTTTCCGGGCGGGGGGGATTGTGCGGTAGACGGCGTGGCCGACAATGCCGATCCCCAGCAGGACGAGAAGCCCCTTTTGCCAGAGCGCGTGATCCCGGTCGCCGATCCCGACGGCGATGGCGCCGGCGCCGACGAGGGCCGTCATGGCGCAAAGGAGGATGGCGGTTCCGGGCTGGAATTCGATTGGTTTCATCGGATTGAAATCGTTTCTCCCACCCGGGCGGCATCGGCGAGAGTTCCGCCGGCAAGTTCGAGCGTCGCGCGGGCCCCGGGGCACGCGGCGAACCGCCACGGCGGCAGGCGCTCCCGGATTTTAAGAACCGTTCCGTCCCGGTCGAGAAAAATAACGTCGATGGGAAAACGCATGAAGGCGGTGTGGATGGAGCCGCAGGGGGTGATGAGAAGCCCATGGCCCCGGGGCAGTTCCTTTCGCCCCAGAAGCCCCTTCATCCGCCGGAAGCCCGTGTCGGCCACGTCCACACATTCGGCCACGTTGGCATGGCGGGTGTTATTGATGGCGCGCATGAACGTACTTCACATTCCGGATCCGATGGCGCCGACGACGTACTTGAGGTCGTTGTCGCGGAACTGGAACGTCAGGCCCACCATGAAGGAGGATTTTTCGAGGATGTTGTTGATTCCCGCGGATACCTGGAGATGCCCCTTGAAAAAACTCGTCGTGACCTTCGTCCTGAGGAGCATGGAGTCGATATTCTCGCGGAGGTCGGTGTCGTTGTAGGTGTCCCGGCCCTCAAGGGTGAATTTCAATTTTCCCTTGAGGAGGTCCACGTCCGCGCCGCCGCCGATCTTCCCCTCGATGAGCCCCCCGCGGAGCGTCAGCCGGTTCTTGCTGAATTTGTAGGCGAGCTGCAGGTCCGCCCCCACCTGGATGTGGCTCTTGTCCATATTGTGGGGGAGGGGCGATGTTTCGCGGAGGTCGAAAACGCTCACGCCGAGGAGGTAGTACTTTTTCGCGTCGGGCTCGATCCGGACGTACACCCGGGAGATCGTCATTTTCTCCTCGTCGTACGCTGTCGAGCCCAGACCCAGGAACATCTGCATGCGGTTCACCTTGTCGGCGTAATCCCGGAGGGACGTCATGGCCTCGTTGGTCTTCTTGTAGAGCGTGTCGTCCTGGACGACCTTCCCGATGGTTCCCTCCCCGCGCTCGATCTTCTGGGCGATGGTCTTCATGGACGCCGCGATGGCCTTGGCGTCCGCGATGGTCGCGCGGAGGTCGTCGTAGATCTCCTTCTCGCTGATGAGTTTGCCGACGGTGCCCTTGGCCGTGTTGATCTTTTCGGTGATGCCCCGCACGGAGGACATGGTCTCCCGGATGTTGTCGCGGTTCTCCTCGAGCATCTTTCCCGCCTGGCCCGCGACGCGCGTGACGCTGTCGAGGACGTTTTCGGGATCCACCCCGCGGAGGGTGGAGCCCGGCGGAAGGATTTTCCCGGCGGGGGTGCCGCGGGTGATCTCGACGTGCTTGCCGCCGAGGGCCGTGGAGTCCTTGATGGTGATCCGGCTGTCCGAGCGGATGCCGGGGGTCATGGTGAGCCGCAGGCGCGCCCGGATCATGTCCCCTTCGAGGGTGATGGATTCCACGCTTCCCGCGCGCACCCCTTCGTAGAACACGTCGTGGTTGGGTTTCAGGCCCGCCACCGACGAAAAGATCGCATCGTAGGCCACACCCCGGCGGAAAATGTTGAGATTGCCCACGATGACCGTGGAAATGAGGAGCAGCACCAGTGCCAGCGCGAACAGGAAGCCGACCTGGGTCTCCCGGGACAGAGGCTTTCTTTCGGACATGGAATGACCCTGATAATGAAGGCGGGATTTTATCCCCTGGAGCGCCTCATTTCATCCATTTTCCGATTTCATTTTGAATGACGGAGAGATCGTTCATGGGATCTTCTCAAGTCACGCGCGGAAGATCGTGAAGTAAAAGCATCGCGTACTGCGAGCGGTCACCCTGGGAAAAGGGTTTTGTCTTTTGCGGATCATCGGGATATCGCGTGCGGTCCCATTCCGCGTTCATGGCCCGCAGGGTGTCGGAAAGCAGGCGGCGGTATTCGGCTTTTCGTTCGGCGGACGGGTTGTCGGCAAGCCGCAGGAAGAGATTTTCGGCGCAAAGCCACGCGCACTGCGCCGCCAGAACCATACCGTGCCAGATTTCCCGGTTGGCGCGCGGCGTGTAGTCCCGGGCGGCGCGCAGAACGCGCTTTCCCATCCGGCGCACAATCCGCAAATGCCGGAGTTCATTCGCGGAAAACGCGATGGGGGATTCGGTGAGCCGGGGGGCGATCGTTTTCCCGTTGATGGCCAGCGCCGGCCATGCCGATAGAAATGTTTCCAGCGCGGGAGTGAGCGCCGTGCCGAATGTCTTGCGGGCGAACGTCGCGTTAAATTGCCTCCTGTCCGGAGGGGCGCCTTTTCGGACGGCGAAGGCGCTGTAGGCGATGCCGTAGTACAGGGCGTTCTGCAGATAGCGGTAGGGGGACCAGGCCGTGTTGATAAGCCCGGTGGCCTTGTGCTTCCGGCCGATGACCAGCATCCGGTCGGTGTTCCCGAGGGTCAGGCGGGTCGGAAGGAACAGGCCGCCCCGGTTCCACGCAATCGAAGGCGCCACGATGAAATCCCGGAATCCGCGCGCCTTCAGCCGGGGGAGGGCGTTATACTTGCGGTGTTCGTAATACCGGGCGTCGTCCTTGCGGTGTTCATAGTACCACCAGTAGACGAGTACGACGTCTTTTCGCAGTTGGCGCGCGATCTCCTCATGCTTCAGGATGGTGTCCGTCCAGATCATGGGGATTTTTCCGGCTTCGTGCGCGATGCCGATGATCTGATTCACGTAGTCCGACCACGTTTTCTCCACGGACAGATTGCGTTGCCGGCAGTATTCGCCGATATCCACCTCATCGCAACCGAGATGGATGTATCTGGAAGGAAATACACGCGCCACGGTCTGGATGAGCCGCCGCATGAGCATGAGTGTGTCCTTGTGGAGAGGATCGACCGAGTTGCCGGACACGTCGAGGTGCCGGTAGCGCTTCTGGCTGATGATGTATCCGGCATGGCCGAAGGATTCCAATTCCGGGATGACGTCAATGCCGCGGGCGCGGGCAAAGGCGACCAGTTTCCGGATGTCGCTTTCGGAGAGCGCTTCGGGAAGAGCCATGCTCTCGAACCCTTTCAGTTTAAGAGCAAGCCCCTCGTCGTCCGAAAAATGGAGGAGCAGGGTGTTCATCTTCCAGCGGGCCATGAATTCCAAAAGACGGTAGTAGTAGTCTTTGGGTTCCAACAGACGCGAACAATCGATCATGAAGCCGTTGATTTTCATGCGATACCTCTCTCCCCGCGGGCCGGCCGGATCATGGCCCTACATCACCTCGATTTTCAAGATCCTGCAAAGGTCCATCAAGGCGGCGCGGTTATCGCCGTACGACAGGATGTAATGTTGTCCGAGCACTTTCCGCGCAAAGTCCTGAACCGGATCATCAAGGACTATTTCCAGGCTGGGCAATTGCGGGGCCGGGGGCTTCCAGCCGGCCTCCTCCCATTTGCGCGGAGCGACGGCCTCGCCCGTGGCGATATGCATGCCGTACCGATTGCCGGTACAGGTGAGCCGGGCAATCGTTGCCCGGCCGGTCTTCAGCCGGGAGACATTTAGCAGTCCCTCGCCAAAACTGCCGAACGCGGTCGGCATTACCGTTACGGCGCCTTCGACGATCCGGGAGGGCACATAATCCGGTACACCCATCAGCACGCCCCTGTTCAGGAATTCATAGAACTCCAGGTAGGCGGCGACTTGTCCGGTGACATAGCGAACCATCAACTGGGTGACGGAGCCCAACGTGTCGTTTTCCGGAATGGTGCAGATGTCATCCTCCTCGTGGATCAGCATGAAGGCGCCTGCCGGAGCGAACCGGAACAGTTTCTTGACGCCATCCACATCCATCAGCGATACGGCCTGATATCCGCGCTCGGCGATTTTCCTCTTGATGGCCAGGTACAGTTTCACCGTATTCCGCAACGTCTCATCCATCGGCGGTTTCACGAAGGTCCAGCGCTGCCTGATTTTCTTTATCATCCGGTCGATCTCGCCCGGATCGAGCGTCCCCATGATTTGCGAGACCTCCAGCATTTCGAAGCCTTCCACTTCCGGTCCGATCTGCGCCCTTAGCGAAACGCCCTCATGGAGGGTCGCATAGAGATTCATATCGCGATACCCCATGTTGCCGATGCGGGCTCCGCGCAGCAGCGCGGCGGCGCGGGCCGCCTTCGCGAAATCGGCAACCTCCCGGAGGGCGGGCGCCATATCCCGGAAAGTGGGGACATACTTGAACGTGTAGCCCATGTCTTCCATGGGTTTGCGCAGTGCCGTCGTGCCGGCCTGCGGGGCCGTTGTCACCAATCGGTCCCCTTCCATCCAGCCGGTGAGGCCCCAAAGCAGAATCGGCTTGTGCCGGAAATGGTCCAGAACACCGATCACGGCATGGGAGGGAATCCAGCCGGCCACGCACGCGATCAGCAGATCGAATTCCTGGCCGGACAAATCGGCGATCGCGCGCGCCACATCCTTCCCCTGCGGGTCATCGCTGACCGGCTCCGTCCAGACGATGTCGATCTCTTCCGATTCCGCCTGGCGGCGGGCCTCACGGCACAGCCGTTCAATCATGGCGCGGGGTGTATTGACCTCTCCAAAACCGACGAATCCAGCTCTGATTTTTCGCATGGTGTGTCCTCATCTCAACGGGAACAATCCCTTCATCCGATCATAACACCGGCAATACCGATCGTAAATCCCGGCATAGGCCCTGGCGGAGCGCGGATTCGGCCTGATCGTTCGCCGGACCCTCACCATCCGGGCAGCCGCTTCCGCCAGATTGCGATAGGTCCCATTCCCCACAAACGATAACATGGCGGCGCCGAGGCAGGTCGTTTCGGCGCATTCCATGGCCAGCATCCTTTTCCCGCAGACATCCGCCTTGATCTGAAGCCACAGATCACTGCGGGCGGCCCCGCCGAGCGATCTGATTTCCGCCGCGTCAAAACCGAGATTGTTCAGCAATTCCAGGTTGCCCTTCAGCATGAAGGCCGTCGCTTCGAGAATGGCCCGCGTAAAATGAGCCCGGGTATGCCCGAGAGCGATGCCCCAGAACACGCCCTTGGCCCGGGGATTCACATCCGGACAACCGGCGCCGCATAAATGGGGGAATATCATCAACCCGTCCGCGCCGGGCGGCACGCGGCCCGCCGCCTGACAGAGCGCATGGTAATCAAGGCCTCCGCCCAATTCGTCCCGAAACCACCGCAATGCCATTCCGGCGACGGGAGCCCAGGGCAGCAACACATAGTTCCCCCTCAGCGCATGGCAGTAAAGACCGACTCTCCTTCCAGGATCGTAGGTCGGCTTCTTCACGCACGCGCATAACGCCATCGCCGCCCCGGTGGTTTCCGTGATCATCCCGGGCGCAATGTTGCCGGCGCCGATCGCGCCCGCGATCTGGTCAATGGGCGCCGTGGTCACGAGCGTGTCGGCGGTCAGCCCGGTGACGGCGGCGGCCTCCGGACTGACCGTTCCGATCGCCGAACCGGAATCCGCCAGTGCCGGCAGATGCGCGGCGTCAATGCCGAGAAATCCCAGCATGGCCGGCCACCATTCGCCTTTGCGGATGTCAAAGTAGAGGGTGGAAGGATTCAATGCCCGGTCCGTGACATACTTGCCGGTGAGCCTGTACATCAGGTAATCCCCGGCGAGGAGGTATTTGCGGGCCTTCCGGAAAACAGCGGCCTCATGGCGCCGTAGCCAGAGGATGCGGGTGGCCGTCCATGTGGGGATCATTTCCTGCTGACCGGTCATCCGGTAGATGGCATCCGGTCCCAATGCCCGGCCGATTTCATCCGCCTCGTAGCCGGAACGATTATCCAGCCACACAATCGCCTTGCGCAACGGACGGCCTTGCTTATCCAGCACCAGCAGGGTTTCGCCCTGACTCGTGATCCCGACGGAGATGATGCGGCGGGGACTGATCCGACTCTGATGCAGTATTTTCCTTATGACACGCCGGGCCGCGCTCCAATAGATCCCGGCGTCCATCTCGACAATATCCGGTTTCGGTTTGCTTAATTCGTATTCCTGCAGGGCGGCAGCCGCGATCCCCGCATGCGCGTCAAAAAGGACGCCTTTCAGAGATGTCGTGCCGACATCCAGCGCCAACGCGTATTTCATCGTTGTATCCTGCCCGCTTGCCGTCTACGCCCACAGGGAATTGATCGCCCCGACCGTTTCATCAACCAGGATCCGGCCGCCTTCCGGTCCCACATGGCCGTTGCTGACGAGCGCCCCGTAGCCGCCCGCGGCCACGGCCCTGGCGGAAGGCAGGTATCTCCCGCAATCGCCGGCCAACTGAATCACAAACGTCTGCTGGGCGTTGCTTCGCGCCTTGATTTGATGCCCGTAATCCAGGTACAGTTCAAAAGGATTGCCGGCCAGCGCCACCTCGCCGAGCCTTATGACGTGCAGTTCCATGGGGAAAAAGCGCCGCCGATTCTGAATCCGGTAACGCTCGATCACGGCTTCATTGTTCCGCATGATTACGAACGCCCGATCCTTATTGTCAAAAGGTCCGTGCCGCCGCGCTTTCTCGTTGGCGTGCACTTCCCGGACAAAACGGGCGTATGCCGAAACCGGCGAGTTCGGGCGTTTGGGCTCGCGTGCCGTCAATCTCCTCAAAACGGTCTCCGCCTGCTTGTATTCTTCACGAGTTACCCTGCGCAGCGGCAGGCGGAGGCGTTGGACGGAGTGACGGAAGACCAGTCTTTGCCGGATATTTCGCCTGGCGGCAGGATACGCGCCGTCCACCGCCCCCAGCAGGCGCCTGCCGATCGCGCCCAGACCCTCCTCACTCCAGAAGTTGGGTTCTCCGCGGTAGCGGCGAGTCAAGTCGCGCGGAGATTGATCTCCCGCCGCGCTGACCTGCGACAGGACAAACAGCCGCTTCGAATACCTCCGATGAATCTGCCGCCTCAGTTCTCCGAAAAAATCCGCGCTGATGCAGTAGGCCGACTCCATGACCTGAGACGGACAAGCCAGATTCACGACAATCCCGGTCAAACGCTTCCCGCGATCCCAGCAGAAAAGCATATCAACCCCATGATCCTCATTTCCTTCCATGCCGGCAAAATCATCCCGCGCGGTCTCGCCATACATTTTGGCCGATCCGTCGGCATAGAGCGCCCGGCGACAATGCCCAACCACCGCATGGCCGAGCACCGGGCTGATCCCGCCCGGTTTGCGCCTCCGCCAGGCGTTCACCACCGCCTTCCCCATGCGATCCATGAGCAACGCATGGCATTCCTCCGGCGTCATGGTCTTGTCGTCCGGCGTCCACCACGGGAAAGTGGGTGTCGGCAACGGAGCGCTGTGCACATGGGTGGCGTTGATGAGCAGCCGGGAAACATCAAAATCCGGGATTCTCGATCTGACCCGGTTTCTCAGGGTTTCCTGCCACTCCCTCTCAACCAGCAAGAGATCGACCGAGACCAGGATCGCCTGATTGCGCCGGTCCGCCGACTCCAGCGCCAGGGCCGTTGCGCTCAGAGGGTCCCGGACATATCCGGAAACCCGCTGGTAATACTGTCCCTGCAGTTCCGCCGGCTTGGAGGGTGTGATATCCTGCTGGTCCCAGCCGATCCATATCTGTTGCGCTGTCGTTTTCCGTCCCATCAGTACCTCATGGCCTTACTGTCGGACAAGATAGTTTCTTAATACGTGAACGTCCCGTCGGCCCCGACGGATTCGTTCCCCGCCGGGTCGCGGGCGGTCACCCGGTAGTGGCAGGTCTTGCCCTTTTCGAGCCCGGTCACCCGGCGCGAGCAGAATCTCGCGTAGCCGGAGTAGTCGCGGAGCTTGACGCCAAGGGCCGGATTCTCCGGCTCTGGCCACTCGATGAAGTCGAGCTTCCGGCCGTAGTTGGTGTCCGGCCCGTATTCAATTTTGAACAGGGCCACGTCGGCGAGCTCGTCGTCGTCGGCCCCGCCCAGCCGCGCGGTGATGCGCGCGCCGCCGGGCTCCGCGTTGGCGGCGACCTGGCCGAGGACGGGCTTGGCGGCGTCCGGGGTCCTGGTCCCCCGGAAGGGCGCGTAGAGCGGGTCGCCGAAAGTGACCCCGGCCCAGCGTTGCGCGCAGAGAGTGCCGCCCAGCATGGCCTCGGCCAGGTCGTTTCCGCGCGAGAGCGCCGAAAGCACCATGTGGCCGTAGGGGATGCCCGAGGAGCAGGGCTCGTTGACCACCCCGTAGGTCGCGGCGATGCCGCGCGAGAGCGCCCCGCGCGCCCAGCTCATGCAGGAGCTGTCCACGTGGATGCCGATCGCGCCCGGCGGGAAGGCGAAGACGTCCTCGTACCGGCCCAGGCCGTAGAAGCCGAAGAAGAAAAAGCAGTCCCTGGCCGGGAAAGTTCCCGTCCAGGAGGAGACCACGTCGTCGCCGGCCTTGAAACCCTCGGTCGAGGAGAGCTCCAGGCGGTTGGCCTTCACATCCACCGCGCGGATTTCGGCTCTGGCCCCGCCGGCCTTCGCGGCGACCTCCCAGCCGGGGCAGAAGTACGAGGCCATGGGTGTCTCCCCGTCGCCGAGCTTCCCGGGCGCCAGGACAAGGAAGCGGCCCTCGACCGCCTTGACCTTGGCGCTGGATTCCGGCTTGTGCGCCGGGGCGTCGGCGGGCTCCCCGGGCCGGGAGCCCACCTCGGCGCTCTGGTTGTCAATGACCAACTTCCAGGGGCCCAGAGGGCCGGGCCTGCCGGGCTCGAAGAGCCCCCCTCCGGGATGGACCTCGGCCGCGCAGGCCGCCTGGGAGGCGACCTGATCCCCGGCGAAGTTGAACTTCTGGTCGAGCCAGATCGCCATCTCCGGCCCGCTCTCGCCGCCGCGCAGGTGGCGCTCGGCGTAGAGCGCGCCGTCGACCGCGCGCCGGGCGGAGTCCAGGTCCCTGCCCAGCCGGGTCACCAGGTAGAGGCCCTGGAGCCTGGCGTCCCGCGCGCGCAGGTCCTTGAAGCTCGTCGGCTCCTTCTCCGTGAAATCGCCGCCCACGGGCAGGAGCACCTGCCGAAAGATCGAGCCCAGGGGCGGGAAGCGGACCTCCACGTCGGCGAGCGTGAGGACCTTCTCCGCGTCCTTCTCCTTGACCCGGATCTCGATCTCGCCGAGCCGGCCCCGGCCGTAGACGATGTCCGCCAGCTTCCCGGCGCCCGGCGCCGGAACGTCGCCGAGCCGGGCGTCTTTGCCCACCCGGACGTCGGCGAGCGTCTCGTGCTTCCTGACGGCGATGTCGCCGAGCTTGCCCGCGCCGACGGGCAGGTCAATGATCCTGCCGATCCCCGCGACCGTGAGGTCGGCGAGCCGGGACTCGCCGAGCGGCGCGTTGGCGAGCTTGCCGGTCTTCCCGATCACGATGTCGCCCAGCCGGGCGCAGATCTCGGCGTCGCCGAGTTTGCCGAGACCCTCGACGATCAGGTCGCCGAGACGCCCCTCCCGGTCGAGGACGATTTCCCCGAGGAAGCCCTTCCCGACGCGGAGCCGCGAGATCGCCTGGCCCCAGTGCTCGAAGTGGCTCAGCGGCTGGCCGAAGGCGCGGACCTCGCCGACGCGGATGCGGCGCATCGCTCCGGGCTTGCCGGTGGCCGGATCGCAGCCGGCGGCGAAGTTCTCCTCGACGGCGATGAGCCACTGGTCCACGGAGCGCCGGTCCGCCCCGTAGTTGCCGCCGGTCAGCAGGGGATGCTCCTGGGCGCCGTGGTGGGTGTTCACGGTGGTGGGGACGCCGGGGGTCAGGAGGATATAGAGGATGCGGTCGGCAAAGGGCTTGCCGTCGGCGGCCTTGGCGTGGAGTTTCTCGCGGACGGGCGTCAGGATCTTCTGGTAAAAGGTTTTGTAATCAACCGTCTCGCCGGGCTTGATCTCCAGCGCGAGCAGGTTCTCGGGCGGGACGCCCCGGCGCTGGGCATAGTACTCGGCGGCCTCGCGGCCGTCGGGCTGGCCGTTCCGGTCGCGATCCTCGCCGGCCGCGTTGTAAACCACCAGGACGTTCCCGGGTCCCGCCCGGTTCGGGGGGGGCGCCGGCGCGGGCCGTTCCACGGGCCGTTCGGCAGGCTCAAGGCCCTGAGCGGAGTCGAAGGGTTGTGACCCGGCGCCGAAGCTCGCCGAAGCCCACATCCACGCCGCGACCAGCGGGATTCCGCGCAGAAAGAACGGGTCTTTCCGTGACATGTTTTCCCCATCGCCGCCGTCACGCCACATCCCACCATTCATCATTAATTCGAAATTCGGCACTCGGCATCCCTGCTTTGCCAAGAGGCTTCGCAGGGCCCTCCGGAGCCCCTTGGGCGAAGGAGGGTCGGAATTTCATCGCATTCCGAATTTACGTAACACTCCCCTCCCCAATCTTCTCCGAGAGCGGTCCCTCGGTTTCCCCCCGGATGAATTGACGGACGACCGGGTGGGCGCTGGCGCGGATCCGGGCGGGGGTCCCCACCTCCAAAATCCTTCCCTTGTAGAGCATGGCGATGCGATCCCCGATGCGGTAGGCGCTCTCCATGTCGTGGGTGACGACGACGGAGGTGACGCCCAACTTTTCCTGCAGGTTCCGGATGAGTTCGTTGATGGTGTTGGCGACAACGGGATCGAGTCCCGCCGTGGGCTCGTCGTACAGAATGATGTCCGGTTTCCGGACGATGGCTCGGGCGAGGGAGACGCGCTTCCGCATGCCCCCGGAGAGATTCGCGGGCATGACATGTTCCGCCTCCCCCAGACGGACGAGGGCGAGTTTCTCCCGGACCAGCGCTTGGATCTCCGGCTCTGCGAGATCCGTGTGCTCCCGCAGGGGAAGCGCCACGTTCTCGCCGGCCGTGAGCGACTGGAGGAGCGCCCCCGATTGGAAAAGGAACCCGATGCGCCGGCGGATATCGTCGAGGACGCGGGGGTTCCCGTCCGTGATGTCCATTCCGTTTACCGCCACATGCCCGACGTCCGGCCGGAGGAGCCCCACGATGTGCTTCAAGGACACGCTTTTCCCGGCGCCGCTGCCCCCGATGATGACGAGGGTTTCCCCTTTTTCGACGGAAAGCGACATCCCGTCGAGGACCTTCCGGCCCCCGAGGGACTTTTCGACGCCGGTCATTTCAATCATGGGCATCGCGGCACCCTAATAATCACACCACGGAAACACGGAATTCCACAGAAACACGGAAGGTGGCGCGCGCATGGCATCCCGTCCGGGTAAAATTCCTCCCCGTTTTCTTCCGTGTTTCCATGGCCCCTTTCTGTGTTTCCGTGGTCCTGTTCCGTGTTTCCGTGGTGTCGTTCAGTAAAAGATCCAGGTGAGGAAGTAATCAAAAATTAAAATGAACAGGAACGAAAGCACCACCGTTCGCATGGTCGCCCGTCCCACCCCCTCCGCGCCGTTGGTGGTCCGGAGCCCCTCGCTCGTGGCGATGGTGGCGATCAGGGCGCCGAAGACGGTGGATTTGAAGAGCCCGCTGTAGATGTCCTTGAGTTCAAGCGCGAAGCGGGCCTTGTCGTAGTAAATGTGGTAATCCACCCCGAGAAGGCTCTGGCCGATGACGGCCCCGCCCGCGATGCCGATGAGGTTGGTGAAGATGGTGAGGGTGGGGCACATCACGGTGAGCGCGAGGATGCGCGGCATCACGAGGAATCGCACGGGGTTGATGGACATCACCTCGAGGGCGTCGATCTCCTCGGAGACGCTCATCGTGCCGAGTTCCGCCGCCATGGACGATCCGATGAGCCCGGCGAGGATGATGGCCGTCATGACCGGCCCCATCTCGCGCACCATCGCCGCCGCGACGAGGATGCCGATGTTCTCCTGCTGATTGTAGCGGGACAGTTCGATTCCCGACTGGAGGGCGAGGACCATCCCCGTGAATATGGCCGTGAGGGCGGTGACGGGAAATCCGCCGATCCCGCAAAGAAACATTTGTTTGGCGACCTCCCGCCGCTTCGCCCAGGCGCAGGAGAGGTGGGGAATGGCCTGCAGGAAGAGCAGGATGGCGCTCCCCGAGACCCGGGAGCTCGTGATGAAGCGCTGGCCGATTTTTTCAGTTAAATTCATGCGTCACGCGACCACGGAAACACGGAATGGCCACGGAAACACGGAACAGGTCATGGAAACAGGGAAGGCGTGTGTAAAAATCATGGGCACTCCATGTTCCGGTGGTGTCTGGTGTATTCCGTGTTTCCGTGATAATTCCGTGTAACCCGTGGTGTCACTTTTTTTTGATGACGATGGTCTTGGCCTTGGAAGCGCACCGCTCGGGGTCGGGCTGGACGGGCATCGGGGCCTTCGGGGCCAGGTCCGGATAGAGTTCAAAGAGATACTTGGCCAGGGTCGGGTTGTTGGGTCCGAACCGGTCATGATACATGAAATACTCGAGATCGTAGCCCATCTGCCCGGCGTCCTGGTATCGGAGGTCCAGGTCCCGCTCGAGCGCCTTGAGGAGTATGCTTTCAAGTTCCACCGGCACGTCTTCCCGGATCTGGCGGATGGAGGGGATGGGCTGCTGGATGACGGCCCGGAGAATGTGGGTGCTTTTCTCCCCGTCGAAGAGTTCCGTCCCGGCGAGCATCTCGTAGAACACGATGCCCAGGGAAAAGATGTCCGACCGGCGGTCCGTCTCCTTGAACTGGGCCTGCTCCGGCGACATGTACTGGAGCTTGCCCATCAGGACATCGCCCTCCTGGCTCATCATGACGTTGGCGGCCTTGGCGATGCCGAAGTCCGTGATTTTCGCCACCCCCTCGATGCTGATCATGATGTTCTTGGGGCTGATGTCCCGGTGGACGACGTTGAGGATCCGCCCCTGTTTGTCGCACTTCGCGTGGGCGTATTCGAGGCCCCGGCAGACGCGGCTGGCGATGAATGCGGCGATATCCACCGGCATCCGCCGGCCCATCTCCTTGTGTTTGCGCAGGAAGTCCTCGAGGTTCACCCCCTCGATGAACTCCATGGCGATGTAGTACGTTTTGTCGTGCTTGCCGAGCTGGTAGATCTGGACGATGTTCTGGTGGATGAGGTCGGCGACGAGTTTCGCCTCGCCGATGAACATCTGGACGAACGTGGGATCGGTGGAGTATTCCTCGAGAATGGTTTTCAGGGCCACGACCTTCTCGAAGCCCTCCGCGCCGTCCTGAAGCGCTTCGTAGACGGCGCCCATCCCTCCGGTGGCCAGTTTCCGGACGAGCCGGAACCGTTGCGTGTCGGAAATTTCGAGGATTTCCATAGTGCGGCGGTCACGATATCACGGCCGGGGGGGGCTGTCAAGCATCCCCCGGAAATGCGGGTTTGTCGTTGACAAAAAGGGGGGGGGTATTTAAAGTGAGCCGGCTCACGGACCTGCAACGAAAATGCTTTCGATACGGAGGATGTCATGCATCGCTTGAACGGATGGGTTCGGTCGGGGGTGGTGGCGGCGGTGGTGTGCGCGGGGGCGGTTGCGTACACGGAGCCAAAGGGGATGGATTTTGTTTCCGGCCCCGTCGTAGAACCCGTTGTAAAAACGGGCACGGCCTTCATCGGCAAGGTCACCGCGGACCGGGTGAATGTGCGGTCGGGGGCGAGCCCCAATCACACCATCCTCCGGATCGCCGGGAAGGGCGAGACCGTGAAGGTTCTCGACCGGAAGGGCGAGTGGCTCAAGATCGCCCTGCCGGCCGAGTCGAAACTCTGGATCAGCGCCAAGTTCGTCACGATCGAGGGGGCCGGCGCCACCGTCACCGGTGAAAACGTCCAGGTGCGGGCGAAGGGCGATCTCAAGGGCGAGGCGGTCTGCGAGGTGTCCAAGGGGACGGTTCTCACGGTGAAGGAGAAAAAAGGCGACTGGGTGGCCGTCGTCCCGCCCGAAGGCGCCGGCGGCTGGATTTACGCCAAGTACGTAAAGCCCCTCGATGAGAAGGACGCGGCCGAGGTGAAGGGGCTCCGCGCCGTCGAGGAAAAATTCTACGCCGGGGAGAAGGTTTATCGCGAAGACGTCGAGGGCAGGAAGGACATCCGCGATGTCCGGTTCAATGAAATGATCCAGGGGTATCAGGACGTGTCGGCGAAGGGGGATCCCGCGCTCAAGGAGAAGGCGGATGCCCGCATCCGGGAACTTCAGGTGTGGGCGGATAAGCTCAAGCCCTTCCAGAGTATCGTGGATCAGAAGAACGATGAGCTGGAGCGGATCCGGAAGGAATATGCCGACGCGATGACCCGGCTGGCCAAGCCGGCCCCCAGGACATTTCTCGCCGAGGGCTGGGTGGAGGATCTTGGCATGGTGATCGGCCGGCCGGGGACGAACAAACTGGTGAAGGGCGGGCAGACACTCTTTATTCTGAAGTGCGGGCGGGTCAAGCTGGACAATTTCGTGGGCAAGTGGGTGGGCGTGAACGGCACCATTGACACAAGCCGGCCGGGCTGGGAGCCGGTGCTCGACGTGTCGGAGATTGCCGATCTGACTCAGAAGCCACGGAAGAAGTAGCGGACCGCCCGGCTCCAGACCGGAATTTCCCGCGCCGGAAGCGCCGCGGGAATGTCGCGTTGGCGCCGCACATGATCGAACGGGGCAAGACGGTTATCATCTCGGGGCTGACGAGGGATCTGAGGCTCCTTCTCGAGATCTCCACGGCCATGGTCGCGGAGAAGGATCTGGGGAGGCTTCTGGATCTCATCGTTCGCGACACAAGCACCGTCATGGACGCCGAGCGGTGCACCCTTTACCTCTACGATGAGGACCGCCGGGAGCTCGTCAGCCGCATCGCCCTGGGGATGGAGGTGAAGGAGATCCGTCTTCCCGCCGACCACGGCATCGCGGGGCATGTCGCGATGTCCCGGGATCTGGTCAACATCCCGGACGCCTACGCCGATTCCCGTTTCGACCGCCAGTGGGACGAAAAGTCGGGTTTCCAGACACGCAACGTCCTTTGCGGGCCTCTCGTCACCCACGAGGGGCGTGTGGTGGGGGTGCTTCAGGTCCTGAACAAGAGGAACGGGGCCTTCACCGAGTCCGACATCGCCCTGTTCACGGCCTTCTCCGCCCATGCGGCCGTGGCCATCGAGAATGCCTCGCTCTATGAGGAGCGGGAGAAACTTCTTCAAAGCCTCATCCGGAGTCTTGCCGCCGCGGTGGACGCGCGCGATCCCGTCACGGCCGGGCACTCCGACCGGGTGGGGAAGTATGCGACGCTTGTGGCGGAGGAGATGGGGCTTGCGGCAGGGGAACGGCGCGTCCTGGACATCGCGGCGTCCCTTCACGATGTGGGGAAGATCGGGGTCCGGGACGCGGTGCTCCTCAAGGCCGGCCAGTTCACCCCCGAGGAGCGGCAGGAGGTCCAGGGGCATGTCGCCCGGACGCGCGACATCCTGAATCAGGTTTATTTCCCGCGGGACCTCCGGGGGGTGGTGGATGTGGCGGGGGCGCATCATGAACGGATGGACGGGTCGGGGTATCCCTTGAAAATCGCGGGGGATCGGATGCCGGTCCCCGCCCGCATCCTCGCGGTGGTGGACGTTTTCGACGCCCTCACCGCCTACGACCGCCCCTACAAGAAGGCATGGACGAGCGAGAAGGCGTTTGGAATTCTTGAGAACACGCGGGAGTTTGATCCCGTGGTGGTCGCGGCCCTGAAACAGGTGGTGGCCCGGCGCGGGATTCTCGTTGCCCCGGCCCCTGCCCCGGCCGTGCCCGCGGCAACATGAGGAGCCGGCCATGGACGCGACTGTGAAACACGACGGCATCCGGGTGGACGTGATCGGCGACGCCGGCCCTTTCTCCATGATCGGCCGGAGCATCGGCTATCAGGTCACCGTCCGCGGGGCGCGATACCTGGTGGACTGCGGGGCGCCCGTCTTCCAGCTTCTCGGGGTGGAGGGAATCAAAAAGGTCCGCGGCATCGTCGGGACGCACTCCCACGAGGATCATCGCCGGTGGTTCACCGACATGGCCCTTTTCAAACGGTACACCCCGGGCATCAACGACCGGGTGCGGCTCATCACGACGGAGGCCATCCACGACGAGTTCGAGAAGAACTCCAAGGGCGCCCTCGAGCGCAGTCTCTCCGCGGATTCGAAGCGCGTCGTTGAGATTCCGTACCGGTTCTTTGTGGACCCGGTCGTCATGGGGCCGCGGAGCCGCTACCGTCTTATGTCCGTGAGGAAGCCCGGCGAGGAGGGGCCCGTCTGGCGGGTGGTGGATTCGCGCGGAGAGGTCGTCCCGCCGGATCGGGCGAAGGTGGTCATCAATCCCGAGGCCAACCGTCCGCGGATGCTCCTTCGCGACGAGACCACCGGCGAATGGGTGGAGCCCGAGAGCTTCTACGATTTCGCGGACCGCCGTTTCTACGAGGCGGATCCGAATCCGTTCTTCGACCGCGAGGCGGGGCTCAAGATCGAGGCTATCAAGGCGCCCATCTGGCACGGGCCGCCGACCATCGGGGTGAAGTTCTCGACGGGGAAGGACACCCTCGTCTTCAGTTCGGACACCCACTACGACCCGGCGCTCTGGGAGGAGATGGCCGGCGCGAAACTTCCTCAAAAACTCGGGATGGGCGAGGACGAATTCCGCGGGCGGCATGTCATCATCGGGGACATCAACCACTACATCGAACGGGCCTGGAGCCGGGAGCGCCTCGCCGCGGCCCTCGAGGCTTACAAAAATGCCGTGGTCATCCACGATGTCGCCGACAAGCGCAGTATCGTGCACACCGACTACAAGGACATCGTTCACCTCAAGGCGGGGCGTATTCTTCTCACCCACAGCCCGGACCGGTTCGTCACGACGGAACCCCTGGCGTCCTCCGGCAAGGCCTACCAGGTCATCGGCAGCGAGCTGTTCGAGTGTGTGGGGGAGGATCTTTGCCATCTGGACGCGGATGCCTATTTCAAGAATTACGAACATTATGTGGTGGCCTACGCCTCTCCACGGGGGCGCCATGTCCTCGTGCGGAAGGAGGACGGCCTCCTGGACCTGGTTCCGCGGGAGGATGCAGGGGCCGCGAAGGTCGAGAAGATTGTCGAACTTCTCATTGACATCCAGGGACGGTATTTCCCCCACCCCGGGAAGGGGGAGCCCTACCGGGTGAGGCCGGATGGCGCGGTGGAGAAGGTGGAATACACCCATGCCGGCAGCCGCGGGCGGGTGATGTCGCCGTTGCCCCGGAATGTCAGGAGTTGACAGGGGTGCCGTGGACGGTAAGATGGCGGACGTAGGGACTGTACAGACAGGCAAACCGGGGGAAGGTTTTCGAAGGGAAGCGATTCAGCCGTGAGCGGAATACGGAACGGATTCAACAGGAATTCGATGGGCATGATGGGCCCGGATTTCATTGATGTATCAACCCCGTCCGGGGATTTGGCGAAGGAGGTTTCCCGTGGGACGTGACGATTCCCCGCGGCCCTCCCGCGCGCCCATGGTCCGTTCCCGCCGCGTCGCGTTCTAGACGCGGCGCGTCTTTCGGCGCGTTTCCCTCCGTGACATCCCTTCCCCCAGGGAGGGGGATCATGTTCGACAACCCGTTGTTCTACGGGCTTCTTCTCGCCGCCGCCGGGGCGGCCTTCGCCGTCGGCATTGTGCTTCAAAAGCGCCGCGCGGAGGCGGACCGGTCGCGTCGGGAGAAGGAGCTTCAGGACCGCCTCGCCGCCGTTCGCGGAGAGGGGGAGCGCCTCCACCGCGAGATGGAGGTGAAACTGAAGGACGAAATCCTTCGCCGGCGGGAGGGGCTTGAGAAGGAGATGGCGGAGTCCCGTCAGGAGCTGAAGAGCCAGGAGAAGCGTGTTCTCAAGCGCGAGGACGAGTTCGACCGGAAGATGGATGTCATCGCCAAGAAGGAAAAGTACCTCGAGCGCGCTGAGATGGGGATTTCCGACAAGCAGAAGGAGCTTCAGGGCAAGGAGGCCCTTCTCATTCAGAAACTCGAGGAGGAAAAGCAGGTCCTCCTCAAGGTGGCGGGGATATCGAAGGAGGACGCCACGCAGATGATCATGAAGCATCTCGAGGGCGAGCTCGAGAGCGAGACCGCGGCGATGATCACGAAATACCAGGAGATCGCCAAGGACACTTCCGAGAAAAAGGCCAAACACATTCTCGCCACGGCCATCCAGCGTTACGCGGCCGACATCGCGACGGAGAGCGTCGTTTCCTCGCTTCAGCTTCCGAACGACGACATGAAGGGCCGCATCATCGGCCGCGAGGGACGGAACATCCGGGCGTTCGAGCTCGCCACGGGCGTGGACGTCATCGTGGACGACACCCCCGGCATGGTCGTCATCTCCTCCTTCGACGGGATCCGGCGCGAGATCGCCCGGCGCGCCCTCGAAAAACTCGTTCTGGACGGCCGGATCCACCCGGCCCGCATCGAGGAGGTCGTCGAGGCCACGCGCAAGGAGGTCGAGCAGGCCATCCAGGAGGCCGGCGAGCAGGCCGTCTACGAGCTTAACGTCACCGGCGTCCACCCGAAAATCGTGAGCACCCTCGGGCGGCTCCGGTTCCGGACGAGTTACAGTCAGAACATCCTGAAGCACTCGATCGAGGTCGGGTTCATCGCGGGGAATATCGCCGGGGAACTGGGGCTCGACGCGAACCTGGCCCGGCGGTGCGGCCTTCTTCACGACATCGGGAAGGCGCTCGATCACGAGATGGAGGGCGGACATCCGCTCATCGGCGCGGATCTGGCCAAGCGCCACGGCGAAAAGGATATTGTCGTCAACGCCATCGCCGCCCATCACGAGGAGGTGGAGCCGAAGAGCCTCTATCCGATCATCGTTCAGGCGGCGGACGCCCTCTCCGGCGCGCGGCCGGGAGCCCGGCGCGAGTCCTACGAGAAATACGTCAAGCGCATGGAATCCCTCGAGGCCATCGCCACCCAGCAGCAGGGGGTGGTCAACGCCTACGCCATCCAGGCGGGGCGGGAGTTGCGCATCATCGTGGCGGCGGACAAGGTCTCCGACGATCAGATGAAAAAGCTGGCGCGGGACACCGCCAACCAGGTGGAGCGCGATCTCCAGTTCCCGGGGCAGATCAAGGTGACGGTCATCCGCGAGACACGGGCGGTGGAATATGCGAAATAGAACGGATGAGATGTCGAATGTCGAATTCCGAATGTCGAATATCCGGAGTTCGGTGGCCGGGGGTTGTTTGACGGTCATTCGACATTCGGCAATCGAAATTCGGAATTGATATGCAGATTCGCGTGATGGTTATCGGCGACGTGGTGGGCCGGCCCGGGCGGGATGCCCTGAAAACCGCTCTGCCCGGGTACCGGAAATCCGAAAATATTAATTTCGTCGTTGCCAACGGCGAGAACGCGGCGGCGGGGTCCGGCATCACCCCGGACCTTCTCCGGGATTTCCTCGAAAGCGGCGTGGACGTCGTCACGACCGGCGACCACGTCTACCGCCGCAAGGAGATCATGGAGGTCATCCACAAGGAGCCGCGTCTGCTCCGGCCGGCGAACTATCCCCCGGCGGCAGCGGGACGCGGCGCGGGGATCTTCAAGGTGGACGGAACGCTCAGCATCGGCGTCATTAACCTCCAGGGGCGGGTGTTCATGGACCCGATTGAATGCCCCTTTACCGCGGTGGACGACTGCCTGTCGAAGATGGCGGGAACGCGTGTCATCATCGTGGACATGCATGCCGAGGCCACCTCTGAAAAGATCGCGATAGGATGGTACCTGGACGGGAGGGTGAGTCTCGTCTTCGGGACGCACACCCACGTGGCGACGGCCGACGAACGCATCCTCCCCGGCGGGACGGCCAACATCACGGACGTCGGAATGACGGGGCCGCACGAATCGGTCCTCGGCCGGCGGGTGGACCGCGTCCTCAAGGCGTTCACCACGCACATGCCGTCGCCCTTCGATGTCGCCGAAAAGGACGTGAGGATCTCCGGGGCGGTGGCCACGATTGATGTGGATACGGGCCGGGCGGTGGATATCAAGCGGGTCCAGATTTCCGTCTAACCGAGGGTTGGCGATCCCGACCGATGTGACATCCCATGCTTCCCCGCCTCCTGACGTTCATTCCCGGTCCGAAGTCCCGCGGGATTCTTTCCGATCTCGCCCGGCATGAGTCCCCCGGTTTCCAGGGCGGGCCCGGCGCGCCGGCGATCGTCTGGGCGCGGGCCCGCGGGGCGAACGTGTGGGACGCGGACGGCAACCGGTGCCTCGATCTTGCGGCCGGGTTCGGCGTCGCCTCGGTCGGTCACGGGCATCCGGCGGTCCGGCGGGCCATCGCCGGCCAGTCCTCCCGGCTCATCCACGGGATGGGGGATGTCCATCCCGGCGAGACGAAGGCGCGCCTGGCGGCGGCGCTCTCGCGGATCTCGCCGAATCGCGGCCGTGTCTTCTTCTCCTCGACGGGAGCCGAGGCCGTCGAAACGGCCCTGAAGACGGCGTTCCTTGTCACGGGCCGTTCCGGCGTCCTGGCCTTCGAGGGATCCTACCACGGCCTTGGGCACGGTGCGCTGGCCGTCACCGGGATGGATTATTTCCGGCGGCCTTTTGAGAAACAACTGGGCGGATTCGCGACGTTTGCGCCGTTCGGCGATCTCGTCGCCGTGGAGCGGATTCTCCGGCGGGACCGCCGGGTGGGGGCGGTGATTGTCGAGCCGATCCAGGGGCGCGGGGGCGTGGTCGTGCCGCCCCGGGGTTTCATGCGCGGACTGGCGGCCCTTTGCCGCCGGCGCGGCGTGATGTTCATCGCGGATGAAATCTGGACCGGCTTCGGCCGGACCGGGCGGATGTTCGCCGTCGGGGAGGAAAACGTCGTTCCGGATCTGCTCTGCGTGGGGAAGGCCCTCGGCGGCGGATTCCCCGTGTCGGCCTGCATCGGCCGGCCGGGCGTCATGGCGGTGTGGGGACAATTCAAACATGAGGCGCTCCACACGAGTACGTTCCTCGGAAACCCCCTGGGTTGCGCCATGGCCCTTGCGGTTCTGGAGACGCTCCGCCGGGAACGTCTTGTGGCGCGGAGCCGGACGCGGGGCGCGGCGCTGGGCCGGGGGCTTGCGTCGGTCTCCCGGCGGCATCGCGTCGCCGGGGCGGCGCACGGCCGGGGCCTCTTTTGGGGGCTGGATATCGTGGACGTCCGGGGACGTCCCGTGCCGGAAATCGCCGGGGCGGTCTCGGCGGCGATGCTCCGCCGGGGGGTGATTCTTCCCGTCGGCGGCGTCCATCGGAACGTCCTCACGTTCTCGCCGCCGCTCGTGATCAGCAAACGGGAGATGGCGTTCGTTCTCCGGACATTGGACGAGGTCCTGGCCGCATGGGATTAACCCGTCAGGCATGCGCGCGGGAACTCGATCGGCGGCTCCGGGCCGTCTTCCGGCGCGGGGTGGATCGTCCCCTGCCCGACGGGGAATTCGATTCTCTCGCCCTCGCGCTTTTCGCCCATCAGTATCGTTTCAACCGGCCCTACCGGCGGTTCTGCGACGGGTTCGGGGTGACGCCGGACGGCGCGAGGACCTGGCGGGACATCCCCGCCATCCCCACGGACGTCTTCAAAACGGCGCGCCTGGCGGCGTTTCCTCCGGGGGAAACCGTCCGGGTCTTCGAGACGAGCGGCACGACCGGCCGGCGCCCGGGGCGCCTTTCCCTCGACACCACCGCGCTCTACGAGGCGTCGCTCCTCCCGAATTTTCAGGCCCACCTTTTGCCCGAGGGCGGGCGGATGGCGATGGTGTTCCTCGCGCCCGCGCCCGGCGCCGCCCCGCATTCGTCGCTTGTTCACATGCTGGACACCGTTCGTCGGCGGCTGGGACGGTTTCCCCCGGGGATGACGAATCCCTGGTTTGTCCGGGAGGGCGCGGTCGAGGCGGGTCGTCTCGCCGGGGTTTTGCGCCGGATTTCCCGCGGACGGAAATCCGTCATGATTCTCGGGACGGCATTTTCCTTCGTTCATTTTCGGAACTTTTGCGCGGGGGATGGCCTGCGGTTCCGGCTTCCGCCGGGAAGCCGGATCATGGAAACGGGGGGATACAAGGGCCGTTCGCGGGAACTCTCCCCGGGAGAATTGTATTCCGGATTGCATAAAATTTTCGGCGTCCCCGAAAATTTTATCGTGAACGAATACGGCATGACGGAGATGGGGAGTCAGTTTTACGATGGGAATCTGCGCCGGGCCCACGCGGGGCTCCGTCCGGTCCGCGCCAAGGCGATTCCCCCCTGGGTCCGGACGGAGGCGCTTCACCCGGAGACGCTCGCTCCTCTGCCGCCCGGGCGGACGGGTTTGCTCAAGCATGTGGATCTCGCCAACCGCGGATCGGTGGCGGCGTTGCTCACGGGGGATCTCGGGCGGCTGACCGGGAACGGGCTGGAGGTGTTCGGGCGCGCGTCCGGGGCCGGGCCCCGGGGATGTTCGCTTGCGGCGGAGGGATATGTCACCGAAACGCGTGACTGACATTCTGGCCCGCGCCTGCCGGCGGTTTACCGATCCGGCGGACCCGGTCCGACGCCGGGCGGAGCGCGACCTGCCGGCGGTCTCCGGATTCAGCCGGGAGATGGTCCGGGAGACGCTCGACATCGTCTTCCGGAGCTGGACGGCCCGGACGCTGGCGCCCCTTGTCCCGCGCGTCCCCTGGCGGACGCCCGCGGGAGAGCCGCCCCTTCTGGTTCATATCCTGCCCGGAAATGTCTTTCCCGCCTCCCTGTTCAGTCTTCTGTCGGGACTCGCGGCCGGGGCCGTGAACCTGGCGAAGGCGAGCGCCCGGGATCCGGTGATGCCGGCGCTCTTCTCCCGCGCCGTCGCGGAGGCGGATCCGGCGCTCGGGCGGCGTCTCGCGGTCGCCCGGTGGGAACGGGGGGAGATGGACGACCTCGTCTTCAGGAGTGCCGACGCCGTGGTGGTTCATGGGGATGACGCCAGCGTCGCGGCCGTCCGCCGGCGTGTCCCCCGGGGGATTCCATTTTTGGGTTTCGGCCACCGGGTGGGGGTGGCTATCGTCACGAAGGATAATATCCGATTGGAAACCGCCCGCCGGGCGGCCCGGGATATTTCCCTTTATGACCAGGAGGGGTGTTTTTCGCCACACGCCGTTTACGTGGAGGGGGGATTCCGGGAGACGCTCGCGTTCGCGCGGTTGCTGGCGACGGCCTTGGCGGCATTCCACCGGCGGATTCCCCGGGGGCGTGTGTCGCCGGGGGAGGCGGTGTCGGTTCATGCCGGACGGGCCGGGCACATGGCGCGGGGGGGGCGTGTTTTTGCGGGGGACGGTGTTTCCTGGACCGTCGTCGCCTCGGCGGATTCCCGATTCGGGGAAACCTGCCGCCAGCGTTTCATTGTCGTCCGGCCCATCCGCCGGCTTGCGGAACTGCCCCGGGCCCTCGCCGGGTGGAAGAACCAGCTCTCCTCGGCCGGGATGGCGGTGTCTCCGTCGCGGGTGGCGGGGACGGCGGTTATTCTCGCCGGATGTGGCATCCGGCGGATCTGCCCGCTGGGGGAAATGCAGACGCCGTCGGTGCGGGAATATCTCCGGGCGGGGATGTCTTTTCCCATTGACTCCCCCGTCGGCCCATGCCATCATTCCACTTTCCGCGGAACTCATTTATCGGGAGGGGAGCCGTGAAACGGATCATGATTCTTGCGGTGGGGTGCGTTGTGATGGTTGCGGCCCTGACGGTCAGGGCGGAGGAGTGGATTTTCCTCGGGGCCCGCGCCCAGGGCATGGGCGGAGCGGGGGTGGCGGTGGCGAATGATGCCACCGCGGTATACTGGAATCCCGCGGCATACGCTTTCGAGAAATCCTTCGACGTCCAGATTCCCTACGGGGTCGGGGTGGCGGCCACCGGCGATGTCATCAAGCAGGCCGACGCGGCGGCGGACGCCATGCAGGCGGTCAATTTCACCACGATCCTGGACAAGGTGAATGCCGGCGATGTCCTGGCGGCGGCGGATCTGCGCAACGCGCTGGACATCCTTCTCGTCGAGATTCCCAAACTCGACCGGCCGGGGCAGGGGCTTCTGGGGAACGTGTCCGCGGGGTTGTCCATACGTGCCGGGCACTGGGGTCTTTCGGGGCTCGGGCTCGGGAATTTCGGGGTGGATCCCGTGGTGGATTTGACGAACCTGTCGTTCAGCACCGACGTGAATGCCGCGACCCAGATCACAAACGTGGTCGGCGTCGGGGCCGACCGGACCGGATTGCTCACGGCCAGCGGCCAGGCGTTGGCGAACACGATCTTCGGGCTCGGGTTGGGCTTCACCCAGGACCAGTCCGAGGAACTTGTCTATCAGGCGGAACAGGCGGGCGTGGACACCTCCAGCCCGGCGGCCCAGACCCTGGTGACCACGGTGGCCCAGTCCACCTCCACGACGGGGGCGACGGACATTTCCAACAACCAGTCCGGTGTGGTCATCCGGGGGCTTCTGGCCGAGGAGTTCGCGTTCACCTACGCCCGTCCTTTTTACATGGATCGCCTCGCGATCGGGATCAACGGGAAATTCATCAGCGGCCAGAGCTATTACAAATACGTCCGGTATGAGGCCATTGAGGACGGGGACAATCTCGAGGACGAACTCACCGATTCGAACAACAAGCGGACGAGTTCCAACGTCGGCGTGGATCTCGGGGTTCTCTTCCGGCCGGTGAACCGGGTCCGCCTGGGCCTGGTGGGACGCAACCTGAACAGCCCCGACTTCGATACGAACGATCCGTCGGGAAAATACAAACTCGACGCGCAGGTTCGCGCCGGCGCGGCCGTGGACGTCTTTCCCATGTGGACGGTGGCGGCCGATATGGATGTCACGGAGAACGAGTCCGATGTCCTTTCCGGGTTCAAGTCGCGGTTCCTCTCGCTCGGGACGGAAGTGCGGTTGCATCTCTGGAAACTGGGGATCGATCTCCGGGCGGGGCTCTACGACAATATCGCTTCCTCGGAGGATGGCATGTGCTACACGGGCGGGATCGGTCTCAAACTCTGGAAACTCCAGCTCGATTTCGCCGGGGGGATTTCCGCCGACAAGACGGCCATCGAGTCGGGCGCCGGGGCGACCGAAATCCCGGAGCGGATGAATCTGACCGGCACGTTGCAGTGGAATCATCGGTTCTAGACACGGAAACACGGAAGAAATCGGGAAACACGGAGGAAGACGGGGGCGCGCCAGCCGGCGCGCCCCCTGTTGTTTTGTGCAATATTGGATTCGTCTCGTAGGGCACGCCGGAGGTTCCCGAAACTTCCGTGTTTCCCCGGAATTCCGTGTTCCCGTAGTGTCTTTTTTTCGATATATGGGGTGTATGTTCACGGTTAACTGCTCCAAAAGCACGGGGTTGCGTCGCGCGTCCCTTCCTCTGGTGGCGGCGGGGCTGATGATCCTCGCGGGGGCCGTCCGCGCCGAGGAATGGCAGATCCTCGGAGCCCGCGCCCTGGGGATGGGCGGCGCCCAGGTGGCCAATCCCCGCGGGGCGCTGGCCTCCTACTGGAATCCGGCCTACTTCGCCCGGGAGAGCTTTCTCGACGTGGATTTCTCCACGGGGACGGCCATCGTCGTCCGTCAGGACATTCTCGAGGACGCCGACCGCATCCGGTCGCACATCGAGGGCATGGGAGCCGAATTCGCCAACATCCTGACGGCGGCCAAAAACGGCGCGGCCCTCACCCGGAGCCAGCTTCGGGAGGCGCTTCTTCTGTACGGCGAAGAGATCCCAAACCTGGCGGCGCCGGGCGGGGCGGTGGCGGGAAACTCCCATCTCTCCCTGGCCGTCCGCTGGGCGCGTTACGGCCTGTCCGCGCGGGTGTTCGCCAATTACGCCGCGGTGCCCGATGTGGACGCGGCGCGTCTTTCTCTGAACGGCGACCCCACGGTGGCGGTGCGCGTGGCCAACATCGTGGGGGCCGGGCAGGACCGTTCGGGATCGCTCTCGGCATCGGGGCAGTCCCTGGCGGATTCCCTGGCCGGGGCCGGGTACGGCTTCACCCAGGATCAGGCGGAGGAATATGTCTACCAGTCGGAACTCGCCGGACTTTCCGCCGGGACCGCGGTGACGCGGGATCGGCTCGTGGAGGTGGCCCGCCAGACGGGGACGGGCTATGCCGGCGCGGGGACGACCGTCGGGGACAACGCGACGCGCTTTTCCGGGCGGGGCATCGCCCTGGCGGAGTATTCCTTCACGGCGGGGTTGCCGCTGGAACGGTACCGGACGTATCTCGGGGCGAACCTCAAGCTCCTGAGCGGCCGGACCTACGAGAACACCGTCGCCTACACCGATTTTCGGAAATCCGGCGAGGATACGATTGACGATCTTCTCAACCGGCAGAACAGCAAGGAAGGGGCGGCGGTTTCGGCGGATGTCGGGATTCTCGCCTCGCCGGTTCCGAACGTCTGGCTGGGGGTGACCGCCCGGGACATCCCCAACCCCTCCTTCGACTACGCCTCGGGGGGGAAGTACGACCTCGACCCGCAGGTCCGCGCCGGGGTGGCTTGGTTTCCGATCGAGTTCCTGACGCTGGCGGTGGATTACGACGTCACGCGGAACGGTTCCTCCGCCCTGGCGGACTACCATTCCCGGCACCTCGCCGTGGGGACGGAGGTGGATCTCTGGCACATTGTTTATCCCCGGCTGGGGTTCTACCGGAACACGGCGGGGGGGAGTTTCAACGACACCGTCTACACCCTGGGACTTGGCGTGAACGCCAACATCGCCTCCGATTTCAAACTGTCCTTCGATGTCGCCTACGCCACCTCCCGCCGCCGTCAGGATTTCCAAAGCGGCCTCAACATCCCCGACCAGGGCGGCGCCGTGTTTTCCTTCAACCTCGAACGGCGGTTCTGAACGGGGCTGTGGGGGTCGCGTTTTCGTCCTGGCCTCAACGGCGTCGCCCCGTATCTGCCGGAATCCGCGGTTGTCCTTTGGAATTTCAATGGGACGCGGGTGTGGATTGGAGGCGGGGTGGGGGTGTAATTGAGGGTGAGGTTCTATTCACTTGTTATTTGGATGAGGACGGAAAGGTGGAGCGGAGCCGGAGGCGAAGCGAGCGCCTGGCCACGGGTAAACGCCTGACACTCGCATCCCTGCTCGCTTTTCCTCGCTACTCGCTCGGCGCCGGTTGCCCGTTCAAATCCCGTGCTGGATCTTCCATTTGCGCCGCCGGGCGAGTCAGACAAGGAGCATAGCCCTCGGCGTGTCTACACGGTGACACGCCGAGGGCGTAGCGACCCGCCTTCGCCAAGGCTTCGGCGGGCAGGCGCCGCATGACGCCGCTTATCGGGCGAAATCGGAGATTCGAATCCATATGAGTTTGAATCGTCGGGAAGCGAGCGAGACAAGGAGCATAGGGCGACGGCGTGTCTGCACCGCGACACGCCGAGCCCGTAGCGACGCCGTATCGCGACGCTTCCCGGCGATTCAAACGGAGGGGGGGGGATTCGAACCCCCGGTGCCCTTGCGAGCACTCCGGTTTTCAAGACCGGTGCAATAAACCGCTCTGCCACCCCTCCATGACCGATAGTATACCACGCCGCGCCGGGGGTTCGAATGGGCATCGGGCGGTGAGCCGGTGGCTCATGAGCGGCAGGGAGGCCGCGAAAGCCCGATGCCCAGGCCCGAGCGGAGCCCGGCGGGAGGCCGGGCGAGCGCTTGGGGTGAACCCCCGGTGCCCTTGCGGACACTCCGATTTTCAAGACCGGTGCAATAAACCGCTCTGCCACCCCTCCATGACCCGATTATAGCAGGTATTCGACCGACCGGGAGTGGCGCGTTTCCCATTTTGAGAATGCGAAGACGTGACGTGGTTGATTTGACGGGAGGGGGCGCGCGTTCTACAATGGACGGCCGATGCCGGACTTGACGCGCGAATCCCGATGGGGCGCTTTCCGACCCTGGGCCTATCTCCTGCCCGCGGCGGCGGTGCTGTTTCTTTTCCATTTGTATCCGCTCATTTTTGTCGTCCTCGTCAGCCTGTATCGCGACTGGGGCACCCCGGGGGCGGCGTTTGTGGGGATGGCGAATTACCGATCCATTTTCGCCGGGGGGGAGTTTGTCGAATCCCTGGGGATCACCCTCTGGTACGCGGCCGGGGCGGTGCCGCTCTCCATCGGTCTGGCGCTCGTTCTCGCGGTCATGATCCAGAATGTGCGGGAGAGGCGGGTCTATCGGGCCTTGTTCTTTCTGCCGTTTGTCACCTCGACGGTCGCCTCGGCGGCCGTCTGGAAGTGGATCCTTCACGTGGACGGACGGGGGCTGGCCAACGGCATGCTCGGGTGGGTCGGCGCGGGGCCGTGGCGGTTCACGGAGGAGGGCCGGGGGATTTTTCTTCTGGCCACCGGCCATCCGATTCCGTTCCTGGGCGAGGGGCCGAGCCTGGCCCTGGTCGCGGTGATCGCCTTCGCGGTCTGGCAGGTCCTGGGGTTTTATGTGTTGTTGTTTTCGGCGGGGCTCGCCCAGATTCCCCTGGAGGTGTATGAGGCGGCGTCCCTCGACGGGGCGGGGCCCGTGCGGATGTTTTTCGTCATCACGTTGCCGCTCCTCCGGCCGGTGATCGCCTTTCTCGTGGTGGTGTCGCTCCTCGGGGCGTTCCAGATATTCAACCCGATTTACATCATGGCGCCGGCGGAGCGTCTGCATTCCTGCCGGAACGCGACCATGTACATCGTGACACGCTTCTGGGACTACGGAAGGACGGGGGAGGGGGCCGCGGCGTCGGTGCTGCTTTTTGGTTTTTTGGTGGGGCTCACCGCCCTCCAGGTCTGGCTTCATCGCCGGCGGGGAGAGGCCTGAACGGCGACTTGTTCACGGGGTGGAGACAGATTCATGCGGGGCCGTCAGATCGCATCATCCGTGCTCCTCCGGACCGTCCTGGTGGTCGGGGCCGCGTTCTCGGCCCTTCCCTTTTTCTGGATGATATCGAGTTCCCTCAAGACGTGGGAGGAGGCGGAACGGGTGCCCCCGACGATCCTCCCGGAGCGCGTCCAGTGGGGCAACTATCCGCAGGCGGTGTCGCGGGCCGCCGAAAGCCGGATCTCCTTCGGACGGTGTTTCGCCAACAGCATCCTCGTGGCGGCGGCGGTGACGGCGGGGGTGATCGTGAGTTCCTCGCTCGCGGGGTATGCGTTCGCGGCCATGACGTTCCCCGGGAAGGATTTGATTTTTTTCCTGTTCCTGGCCACTCTGATGATCCCGTTCGAGGTCATTCTGATCCCGAACTTTCTGTTTATCCGCCGGCTCGGATGGTACGACACCCATGCGGCGCTCATCGTCCCGTGGACGGCCAGCGCCTTCTCGGTATTTTTCCTCCGGCGCATCTTCGAACGGATTCCCCGGGAACTCTACGACGCGGCCCGTGTGGACGGGTGCGGACATTTCCGGTTCCTGATCCGCGTCGCGGTGCCGATGGCCCGGCCGGCCCTGGTCACGGTCGGGATATCGAGTTTTCTGGGAAGCTGGAACGCCTTTCTCTGGCCCATGATCGTGACGGACGCCCGGGAGATGGCGGTGGTCCAGACGGGCCTCAGGAGTTTCATCCAGGAGGCCTCGACACAATATCATCTGCTCATGGCGGCCGCGGCGCTGACCATTCTCCCGGTGGTGGTGTTGTATCTTCTGGCCCAGAAATGGTTCGAACAGGGTGTGGAGGTCATGCAATAGATTTTTCCTTCGGAAAAATCTTGGCAGGCGAATTTCAGGAGATCGTATGCGAATTCCCCCGGTTTTTTCGGGCGTTACGGGTCGCGGGATGCGGGGTTTGTCGCTCGTCGTTCGTGAAGCGTCGTTCGCAGAGAAGACGTTGGTAAGTTCCGGAGTTCGGGAGTTTGAGTGTTCAACAGACTCCGAGACTCGCCGACTCGCCGACTCAATTTATTGCGTCACTGGCCATCGTGTTCTTGTGTTTCGCGGCCCTGGTCGGATGCGGTTCCCCGCCTCCCGTTGCGGAAGGGCCGATTGTGTTCTGGCACACCCAGGCCGACAAGAACGGCAAGGCCCTTCGGGAAATCATCGAGGCGTTCAATGCGACGAAGCCGGCCCGGCCCGTCCGGGAGGAATACATCGGCGACTACGATGCCCTGTTCCGGAAGACGATGACCTCCCTCGCCGCCCGGCGTCCGCCGGATCTCGTCGTGGCTTACGAGAGCATGGTCGCCGAGTACATGAAACATGAGGCGGTGGCGGATCTCGGCCCGCTCCTCTCCGGGGAGGGGAAGGCGTTCGCGGAGGACATATTCCCGGCGTTTCTGGAGAGCAATCGCTTCGGCGCCTTCGGGGGAAAACTTCTCTCGTTTCCGTTCACAAAGAGCGCCCTTATGCTTTACTACAACGCGGACCTCCTGGACGCGGTCGGGCGGAAGACGCCCCCGGCCACTTGGGAGGAGTTTTTGGCGGTGTCGCGGCTCCTCAAGGAAAAAATGAAGGCCGCGCCCTACGCTTTCTCCCGGGACGCCTCGACGTTTGATGCGATGGTGTATTCGTTCGGGTCGGAGGTGTACGATCCCGTGGCGGGGAAGTCCCTTTTCGGCGGTCCCGGGGGGGGCATGAGGGCTCTGTCGCTCCTGGGGAGCCTGTTCAAGGATGGTCTCGCCCGTGAGATCGCCTACAACACCTACGACGACCGCGCCGACTTCGGCCAGGGCCGGGCGGCGTTTTTCATCCGGTCGAGCACAAGCCGGCCCTATGTGGCCGATCTCGTGAAGGGGAAATTCCGGTGGGATATGGCGGTGATCCCGCAAGAGGCGGCGGAAAATCCGCGGACGGTGCTTTTCGGGGCCAATATCTGCCTGTTCAAAAGCGATTCCTCCCGGGAGAAGGCGGCCTGGGCGTTTGTGAAGTATTTTATCTCGCGGGACGTCACGGCCCGGTGGGCGGTGAAGACGGGATATCTCCCGGTCCGGAAGTCGTCGCTCGAGACGCCGGAAATCGCGGCCTTCGTCGCGGAGCACCCGGCCAACCGCCGGGCCTTCGACGCCATCCCGTTCGCCCGTCCCGAACCCAACGTCCGCGGATGGCAGGAGGTTCGGCCCGCCATCGAAAAGGCCATCGCCGACGTCATCGGGGGGCGGAAGACCCCGGAGGCCGCCGCGAAGGCGCTCTCGGAGGAGGCGGATCGCATTTTGAAATGATGAATGCGGGATGAAGAATCATGTGATAGAATGAAGCGCATGTCGGTATTAAAACTCGACAAGGACGATCCGGAGCGGGAAATCGAATTTGAACTGGCCTATCTCCGGTCGCTTACGGTGGCGGAACGTTTTTCACTAATGAGGCGCCGGTCGGACGAAATCGCCCGCCAGCTTTTTCGCCATGGACATCGAAGGGCTTTTGAAATCGTTAAACGCCCATAGGGTGAGGTTCGTCGTCATCGGGGCGGCGGCTTTTCCCGTTCATGGGTATTCCCGCGCCACCCTGGACATTGATATTTTTATCGGGCCGACGCGGCAAAACGCCGGAAGGACATGGAACGCGCTCCGGGCCTTCGGGTATGACGTGACCGATCTTTCCGTTGACGATCTCCTGACGAAGAAGGTGCTCATCCGCCAGTATCTTGTCGAGACGGACATCCATCCGTTTGTGAAAGGGGTCACATTCCCCCGGGTGTGGAAGAATCGCGTGGCGGACCGGTACGGCCGGACACGCGTGTTTTTCGCCTCGCTCAAGGATCTTGTCGCCATGAAGCGGGCGGCGGGGAGGCCCAAGGATTTGGAGGATCTTCGGTATCTCGAAAGGCTCCTGGCGTCGAAAGGTTGATCTCCGAATCGGTACGACGCGATATTGTCACCGAATCAACGGCAGAAGTGACATCCCGATCGTACCCCAGGCTATGGCGAAATAGGAAAGTGTTTCGAACCCGGCCAGGATCCATATCAGTCGTCGAGCGTGATCTCTCCGGAGCCCTCGCTGCATAAATCCAATCACGATCAATAAACACGCCATCCCCAATCCCGGCCAGTATGAATTCGTGAACCACTCCCCGAAACACCACAACCGATAATCCCGCCACCGGTATTGTTGGATGTATTCATCTGCCGACCATGTCCGTTGTGGTCCCCATATTTTTTCGAGTGATTGTTCTAACATGGGGAACCAACCGTACATGGAAACAGTAAGGTAAGTACTCCAAGCAAGAAAAACAACGTAGTGGGACAAACATCCCCGGGGTATTTTTTGATGTATTTCCTTTGCGCGATCCTCCAACTTCCGAATCGGGGCGCTCACGTTATGCCCCGTGGATTCGGAAACCTTCAGGATGGCGATCTTCGCCCGGGTCTCTTTCAATTCGACCGATAGTCGCCGGATCTCACGCCGATCGAACCGTTCACCGATCGGTTTTGTCATTCGTGAATTTCGCTAATAACCCTTGGAAATCTTGATCTTGCCTTCCGCCGGCGTGGCGGCGGCGTCGGGTTTGGCCGCCGGGGCGGCGGGGGGCGGGGGCGGTTCCGGGGTCTTGACGGCCTGGCGCGCGCCCGTGTCGCCGGAGGCCATCACGCCGCGGAGCATGAGTTTCAGGTCGTCCGGCGTCGCCGATGTCTCAAGCGCCATCTCCTGGGTGATGACGTTGGTCTTGACCAGTTCCGCGAGGGCCTGGTTGAAGGTCTGCATCCGGTAGTAGGCGCCGGCGGTCACCATGGCTTTGTCAATGTCGCGCGTCTTCCCCTCGCGGATGAGGTCCGCGACCTTGGGGGAGTTGATCAGGATTTCGACCGCCGCGACGCGGCCCGTTCCGTCGGCCTTCCGGACGAGGCGCTGGCAGACGACTCCGAGAAGCGTCATCGCCAGCATGCCGCGCACCTGGTTCTGCTCGTCCGGCGGGAACGTGTCCAGAACGCGATCCACCGTTTGCTTGGCGTCGTTGGTGTGTAGCGTCGCCAGAACCAGATGCCCCGTCTGGGCGGCCTCCATGGCGATGGACATGGTGTCCCGGTCCCGGATCTCGCCCATGAGGATGACGTCCGGGTCCTGGCGGAGGGCCCGCCGCAGGGCCTCCGTGAGGGATTTCGTGTCGGCGCCGAGCTGCCTCTGATTGATGGTGGAGAGTTTGTCCGTGTAGACGAATTCGATGGGATCCTCGATGGTGATGATATGACAGTGGCTCGTGGCGTTGATGTGGTCAATCATCGCGGCCAGCGACGTGGACTTTCCGCTTCCCGTCGGGCCCGTGACGAGAATGAGCCCCTGGTTTTTCGCCACGATGTCCTTCAGGACCGGCGGGAGGCGCATCTGATCAATGGTGGGGATCGTCACCGGGATAAGACGGATGGCCGCGCCGGGACGCCCCTGCTGGAAGAATGTGTTCACCCGGAAGCGGGCGACGCCAGGGATCTGGTAGGAGACGTCCGCCTCGAAGTCGTCGAGGTATTTCTGGTAGGTCTTTTCGGGCATGATTTTCTTGAAGATGGCCTGGATGTCATCGTCGGAGAGGGCGGGGAACTCGCTCGGAAGGAGGTCGCCGAGGATTCGCATGAGCGGCGGCCGGTCGGCCTTGAGGTGGAGGTCCGAGCCCTTTTTCTCGATGAGGCTCTTCAGGATGTCGTCGAAGTGCATGGTTAGTTCCTCAACCGCGAGCCGATGGCGATAAGCATCCCGAGGATTCGGGCCCCCTCGGCGGCGAGCGCCAGCTCCGTGCCGTTGAAAAGATCCGTCTTCCGCCGATTCAGGAGTTCCACCACCCCGAACATGTTGCCCTTGAAGAGAATCGGAACGGCCAGAAGCGACCGGACTTCGTAGCCCACGGCGTGGGCGATTTCCTGGGAGAATCGCGGGTCGCGCGAGGCGTCCGACACGACGACCGGGGCGCGCGACTCGGCGGCGGCGCCGGCCAGGCCCTCGCCTTTTTTCAGGCGGAATTTCATGATGGCCGCCGCCTTGGGACCCCGTGCCGCGGCAAAGAACAGATCGTCCCGGTCCTCGTCGTAGAGAAGGATCGAACCGGAGGAGGTATCGAAGGCCTCCATGAAGATGTCGAGGGCCTTTTCAACGTTGGCCTCGAGGGCCTCGGGCTCGACGAAGAGGTGCTGGAGTTTTTCGAGGAGCGTGAGCCGCATCGCCAGTTCCACGTAGGCCCGGTTGAGGGAGGCGAGGTCGTTGGAGGGGGCGAGTTTGAGAATGGTGTCTTTCGCGGGCATGGGGAAAGTATAGCGATTGGCGGCGGCTTTTCAACCGCCTCCCGTGGTGCGGCAACCACTCCGCGGGATCTCCCGGTGCATTTCACGATGGATGGCACACAACCCCGCTCATGGTGAGCCTGTCGAACCATGAGCGGGAATATGCGGCTCATCCTTCGACCCCGTGACGAGGACGTACGGGGCAAACCCCGTGGCGTGGACGCACGGGGCAGGCAAGCTCAGGATGAGCGTCGGAAATCGGAATCCGGCATTTGGCATTTCATGGTTTCCGTTCGATCGCGGAGCGAAAGGCCTTGACCATGTCTTCCGCGACGTCCACGAGGGTCGCCTCGACGAGGAACTTCGCCTTGAACGACCGGATGGCGGCGACCATGACGGTTGCGGCATCGTCCGGGTTCACCCGTCCGACCCCGGTTCCCATTCCGGGAAAGGCGATGGTCGAAAATCCCCTCCGGTCCGCCTCCGCCAGCGCCGCGAGGGTGGCCTTTCGGATGTTTTCGGTGTTGGTGCGTTCCGCGGGATTCATCATGGTGGGGGCGTGGATGACGGCCTTGGCGGGGAGTTTCCCGGCGGTGGTGGCGACGGTCGCGCCGATCGGGATGGGGGCTGCGGCCATGGCATCGTCTTCAATCGCCTGCCCGCCCTTTCGGCGGATGCCCCCGGCCACCCCGCCGCCCATGACACCGTGGGAGTTGGCGGGATTGACGATGGCGTCCACGGTGATCGCGGTCAGGTCGCCTTTCAAAACGGAGATTTTCATCGGGCTCCTCCCATGGCGGGGTTGCCGTTCGGGATGATTTCAAAAACGGTTAATTCCGGACGGGCGAAGAATCTCACGCGGGGGGCGAAACCTCCCTCCATGCCGATGCCGCGGTTCACATAAAGCCAGGCGTTCCCGATCGGGTAAAGGCCGGATTCGTAGCGTTTTCCGTGTGGGGACAGTGTTATGAGCGCTCCGTAGAACGGCAGGGCGACCTGGCCTCCGTGGGTGTGGCCCGAGATGATCAGGTCAATTCGGGGATCGGCCACCCGTTCGGGGATGGTGTAATGGTACAGAAACAGGGAAAAGGCGTTTGCGGGGAGTTTCTGCATCGCCGCCGGGATACGATCCTCGTGCCGGGAGGCCACTCCGGCCACCCCAATTACAACTCCGCGGATTGCGATGGGGACGGCGTCGCCGTCCAGTTCGCGTACGCCGGTATTTTCGAAAAGGGGAATATCCTTCCATTTCCGGATATCCCAGTTTCCCCGGACGGCCAGCGTGGGGGCGATGGCGGCAATCCGGGTCATGCACCGTTGGAATACGGGAATGCCTTCCCGGCAATTGGCGGCATCGCCGGTGAAAACAATGAGGTCTGGTTTTTCCGACGTGATGATCGCGGGGAGGCTTGCCTCAAGGCCCGGAGCGGCTTCGGCATGGATGTCGGAGATCTGGACGATTCGGATGGGGGATGTCCCCGGGGGAATTTTCCCCGAGGAAATCCGGACATGGGTGACGGCGAGCCATCGGGGTTCGACGAAATGGCCGTAGAGGATCAGAATTGTTCCCAGGGCGGCCAGCACGAGGGCGGTCCGGTGGAGGGGGGATAACCGCGCCGCGCCCCCCGGGACGTTCCGCCACCGCCGGCGGAGGAGAGCCAGGACGGCCCGCGCGGCGAGAACGTAGGTGGCGGCGACAACGCCCAGAAACAGGAGGAGTATCAGAATTTCAAGAAATGGCATGCGTTACGATCGCCGCTTCACACGCTTCAGAATGTCTTTGGTCGCGTGCCGTTTGGGATCGCCCACGATGGCGATTTTCCCGCCGTAGGCGAGAACGGTTTTTCGTTCCGGCACGGCGGCGGCAGAGTAGTCTGTGCCCTTCGCGTGGATGTCCGGTTTCAGAGTCCGGAGGACCCGGTCCGCGGTCGGCTCGCCGAAAATCACCACCTGGTCCACGAAGCGGAGCGCGAGAAGCAGTTCCGCCCGCTCACGTTCCGGGGTCACGGGCCGGCCCGGTCCCTTGAGGCGGCGGACCGACCTGTCGCTGTTGATGCCCACGACGAGGATATCCCCGAGCGCCTTGGCGGCGGCGAGGTACCGCACGTGGCCCACATGAAGGAGGTCGAAACAGCCATTGGCAAAAACGACGATTTGGCCGCGGGCCTTTTCGCGGCGGAGGATGGTTTTCAGCCGAACGAGAGAGAGAGGTAGCATAATATCGGATTATATCACAGAAAGATGTTTTCCGATATTCTGGAAGGATTTTTTGTCGATCAGGCGCGCGCGGCGCCGTCGGTATCGGGAAATGTCCGTCCCGGTTTCTTGGAATGATTGGGCGGGTCAAATTCAAGAACAAGCGCTTCCAACTCTTCAACACGCTTTTGCAGTTTCGCACAGTTGGGGCAACTCGGCTGGACTGTAAATTTGCTCATCCATGATATATCGGCTTGCTCGCTGAGAAAAATTAGCCATCATGGGGGACTGAACGGTTACGATATTTATATATTCATGTGTGTTCCAAAAATGTTCCGGACGGCATCTTTTCCATGTGAGGAACGAAATGAAATCGCAACGCCACTCTCACCCGCACGTCGACCCGCGCCAGCCACGCAACGGGGCCCGGCCTGGCACCAATCCCCCGGTCTTCGCCTGGAAGCCCCCGGAGGGCACCCACGAGTTCTCGCTTGTCGTGGCATGTGACCCGGGACTGCGCGAGACGATCCTGGTTGAGACCGCCCTGACGGAACCGGTGTTCCTGCCGAGCACGGCGTTGGCTCCTGGACGCTACTGGTGGCAGTGGTCGGCGAGCGGCACTTACGGCGAGGTCTTCGAGTTCGAGGTCATGCCTGACGCGGCGGTGCTGGAAGTCCCGCCGATCTCCGAGTGGTTGGAGCGCTTCCCCAAGACTCACCCGCGTATCTGGATACGGCCGGAGGAGGTCCCTGCGCTGCGCACCTCGCGCGCTGGCCCGCGCGCCGACCTCTGGAAACAATTGGAGCCGGTGGCCGATGAACTTCTGGCCCAGCCCCATGCGCTCGTTGAACCGCCCTTTTTGCCTCCCTGGGAGGAGAACTACGACAAGGCCTTCGCCATGTGGCGAAGTATCGCCTTCGAGACCCGGAGCTTCATGCAGGGGGCTGAAACCCTGGCCCTGGCGCACCTGGCCGGCGGACGCCAGGAGTATGCCCGCGCGGCCTGCCGGCGCCTAGTCTCGGTCAGCCGTTGGGACCCGGAAGGCTCCAGCCACATTGAGCACAACGACGAGGCGCACATGCCGGTCATCTGGTGGGGGCCGGTGGCCTGCGACTGGGTCTGGGAACAGTTCACCGCTGATGAACGCGCACTGATTCTGGACCAGTTTCGCCGCCGCGGGCGGATCACCTTCGAGCATATGCACAGCCGCGGCTCCTACGGGGTGACCCGGTTCGACTCCCACGCTGGCCGGGAGATCGTCTTCCTGGCGCAGGTCGCACTGGTCTTCCATGAGCACATCCCCGAGGCCCGGCAGTGGCTCCAATGGCTGCGGCCGGTGCTCTGCGGCATTTGGCCGGTCTGGGCCGGCGACGACGGGGGCTGGTCCGAGGGTCCCGCCTACAGCCTGGCCTATGTGCAAATCATGACCCGATTTGCAGTAGCTCTCAAGCATGGGGCGGGGGTGGATCTCTTCCGGCGTCCCTTCTGGGCTGGCCATGCCCGCTGGCGCCAGTGGTGCCTGCCGCCCTACGCCGAATGGATGGGTTTCGGCGACCACACCGAGCGATGGTCCGGCACCTGGCTGGAGAACGCCGACCTCGTTGATCTCATCGGCCGGCAGACCGGCGTAGACCACTTTGGCGGCTATGTGGCTGCCTTTCGCGCCGAGGCCGACAGGTATCCGACCCCTGCCGAGCGGCGCACGAAGGCTGTTTCCCCTTTGTGCTACCTGACGGCCAATTCGGCCGGCGGGGAAGCGGTGACGCCGAAGGAGCCTGCCAGGATCCTGCAAGTGTTTTCCGGCGCCGGGTGGGCGGCGGTGCGCACCAGCCTAACGGACCCGGCGCACGACGTGGCTTTCATATTACGTAGCTCGCCCTATGGGGCCATCAGCCACTCGCACGCGAACAACAACGACTTCATTATACACATCGCCGGCAAGGTGCTGGCCCAGCCCAGCGGCTACTACGACGGCTACGGCTCCGAGCATCACACCCACTGGAACTGGCACACCAAGAGTCACAACTGTGTGACCCTCTCGGACGCCGCACAGCTCATGAGGTCACCCGATTCGCGCGGGTCCATCGAGAATCCCTTCGAGGATGAGCGGCTGGTTTACTTCGCGGGGAACGCCGACGCCAGTTACGCCTTGCAGGCCGATCGCTGCCGCCGGCACGTGATTTTCCTCAAGGCGCACAACTGCTTCGTGTTGATTGACGAATTCGTCGCGCGCGCGGGTGTGAACTCGGCCCTGCAGTGGAACATCCACTCTTGGGCGCGTTTCGCGGTGGACGAGGACGGGCGCAGTTTCCTGCTGGAGCGAGAGGGTCGTCGGTTGGCCGGTCATTTCTTATACCACCACAACGCCTTCTTCTCGCTCTCCGAGGGATGGGACCCGCCGCCGCGGCCGGCGGAGCCTGCCGACCAGCAGCGATTTCGGGAGCGCCTGCGCTTGACCACGAGTTCCCCCGTGACCGTCTCAGCGGTGACCAGCGACCAGTGGCTCATGCAGTACCACTTGCGTTTCACCACTGCCGGTCTCGATCTCCGGCGCAACCTCGGGGTGGTGCTGGTCGCGTCGAGTACTGAGATCCGTTCCCCCCAGGTAGTCACCGAGCGCGCGGGCAATGTCGAACTCGCCCGCATCGGAGACGACACGGTGCTGGTCAATCAGGGCGGGGGGATCCAATATGGCGGCCGCCGCACGGATGCCTTGGCGCTGCTCCAAGTGAGAGGTTCACTGTACGAAGCCAGTGACGGAGGAGTGCGATCCGTATAGTCCTGGAAAACCGGAAATAGGGAATCCCGAAGTGGGCAGATGGGATAACTTGGTGGTCGTCTTCCCGCTGGCCTTCTGAGATGAGATGCGTTGCTAGCGCGACGGCGTGTCTGCGCCGCGACACGCCGAGCGCGTAGCGACGCCGCATGGCGACGCCGTATGGCGCCGCTCCCCGGCTGCGAATGGCGCGCCCAGGAGGAATCGAACCTCCAACCGCGGGTTTAGAAAACCCGTGCTCTATCCGCTTGAGCTATGGGCGCAGTTCACGCGCTCGTCGAGCCCCACGTCGTCGTTCGACGCGCTTCCCGCGGGCGATTATACCATGCCTGTCAAATCAATCTTCTCCGTTTTCCCCCAATCGCCGTCGGATCTTTGAAAAAGTGATTATACTTCCTGCCTGCCGCCCGGCATCTGTTTTTCGACGGAACTCTTTCCCGAGGGTTGACTTCCGGAAGCGGCGCTGATATTCTTTGCGGCATTCGGGGTTTTTCGCTCGTTTGATGTTTTCAACATGGATTGAGCATGCTTCGCAAGGCCACCATCGCCCTCGTCGGGTTCGGCAACGTCGGAACGGGGGTTGTCCAGATTCTCCTCGAGCAGCGCCGCCAGCTTCGGGAGCGGGTGGACCTGGATCTTGACCTTCGCTGGGTGGTGGACGCCGACCTCGGGCGCCGGCGGCCCGTCCGCGTGCCCAAGGCCCTTCTCACCGATAAACGCGAGCAGGCCCTTACCGATCCGTGCGTGGACATCGTCGTCGAGCTCGTGGGCGGGACGGGGGTGGCGAAGGATATCGTTCTCGAGGCGCTTCGGAATGGCAAGTCCGTTGTCACGGCGAACAAGGCGCTTCTGGCCGTTCACGGGGAGGAGTTGTTCCGGGAGGCCCGCCGGCGGGGGCTGAGCATCTCCTACGAGGCGAGCGTCGGCGGGGGCATCCCCATCATCGGGGCCATCCGGGACGGCCTTGTGGGAAACCGTATTGACGCGATCGAGGGGATTCTCAACGGCACCTCCAATTATATCCTCACCCGCATGAGCGAGGAGGGGGCGTCCTATGACGAGGCCCTCGCCGAGGCCCGGCGCCACGGTTACGCCGAGCCCGATCCGCACCTGGACGTGAGCGGGATGGACGCGGCCCACAAACTGGTCATCCTGGCGCGTCTGGGATTCGGCCTTCGGGACGTGCGTCTCCGGAACGTTTCCGTCGAGGGCATTGCGCACATCGACCGCGAGGATGTGCGGAATGCCGGGGACCTCGGCTACGCGGTGAAACTCCTGGCGATCGGGAAACGCCGCGGGGGGGCGGTGGAGCTGCGGGTTCACCCCACATTAATACCCCAAAACAATCCCCTCGCCTCGGTGCGGGGCATTTTCAATTCCATCATCGTCATGGCGAGCAACGCCGGGGAGACCATGTACTACGGGCGGGGGGCGGGGAGGCTCCCCACGGCGAGCGCCGTCGTGGCCGATATCGTGGACGTTGCGCTTGGCCGGGCCCGGTTCACGTTCGAGGCCCTTTATTCCCGGGAGGCCACCCGCGAGGCCCGTGTGGTTCCGATGGCGGACGTTGTCAGCCGTTATTACCTCCGGATTCCCGTTGTGGATCGCGCCGGGGCGCTGGCCCGGATTTCGGCCGTTCTCGGCCGGCACGGGGTGTCCATCGCCTCCGTGGTCCAGCGGGAGCACACCCGCCGCGTGGTCCCGGTGGTCATGATGAGCCACGCCGTGCGGGAGGGGGATCTCCGGAAGGCCCTCACGCACCTGGAGCGTCTCCCGGTGGTGAAGGGAAAGCCGTTGTATTATCGTGTGGAGGGATGAACGCGCCATGAAGTACGTCATGGTCATTTTGTCCGGCGCCGCGGACGAGCCCTGCGAGGAGCTCGGCGGGCGCACCCCGCTCGAGGCGGCGCGGATCCCGAACCTTCAGCGCCTTGCGCGGGAAGGGCGTCTCGGCGAAATCCAGACGGTCCCGGACGAGGTGTTTCCGGGGACCGACGTCGCGGCCATGTCCCTCCTCGGGTACGATCCGCGCCGATGCTACATGGGACGGGGGCCGCTCGAGGCCGCCAACGCCGGCATCCGCCTGGATCCGACCGAGTGGGTCTTCTGCGCCGATTTTGTGACCATCGAGGACGAGAAGATGCGGGACCCGACCGCGGGCCGCCTGCGGAGCGAGGAGGGTCGGAAGTTCGTTCATCTCCTCAACCAGAAGGTCAACGTGCCGGGCCTGCGGTTCGTTCCCGGGGCGGGGCACCGGAACATCCTGGTCTGGAAGGTGGATGAGCCCATCGAGGTGGTCTGCGTTCCGCCCCAGCATGTTCTTGACCAGCCCGTCGCATCCTTCCTCCCCTCGGGGCGGGGGGCGGAGGTGATTCTGGATCTGATGATGCGTTCGCGCGTGTACCTTGCGGAAAACGAGATCAACCATGTGCGCATTGATCTCGGGGAGAATCCCGCCAACATGGTCTGGATCTGGGGCGGGGGGCGCCTGCCGCGTCTGGACCCTTTCCCGCGGCGGTTCCATGTGACGGCGGGGGTCATTGCCGCCGTTCCCGCGGTGCGGGGGGTGGTGCGCCTGGCCGATCTCGATCTCCTCGAGGTCGCCGGCATGACCGGGCATCTCGATTCCAATCTCCGGGGGAAGGGCGAGCGGACGCTCGAGGCCATGAAACTTTACGATCTGGTCGTTGTGCATGTCGGGGCCGCGGATGCGGCGAGCCTCGACGGGAATGTCCGGGGCAAGGTCGCGGCCCTCGAGGCGGCGGACGCCCTTGTGGTGGGGCCCCTCCTGGCGGCGGCGGAGGATCGCGGGGAGATTTGCATCGCGGTGGTGTCGGATGTCCGGGCCTCGGTGAAGCGCCGGCGGCACCTGGGGGGATCGGTCCCCTTCGTCATTTTCGGAAAAGGGGTTCCGGCGTCACTGGCGAGGGCGGAGGCATTCTCGGAGAAGGCCGCGGAGGCGGGCGACCTTCACATCGGAAGCGGATTCGATTTCATGGAGTATTATCTTCGGAAGCTGTAGCGGGAGCCGATGGTCATGGGGCGGATGCGGCGCAAAATCCTGGTTCAGAAGTTCGGCGGGTCCTCGGTCGCCACGCCCGAGCGCATTCGCGCCGCGGCCATGAAGGCCGTGCGGGCGCGCCGGGCGGGGCGTGGCATCGTCGTGGTTGTGTCCGCCATGGGGGATGCGACGGACGACCTTATCGCGCTGTCGGAGAAGGTGGCGGAGAATCCGCAGGCCCGCGAAATGGACATGCTCCTTTCCACGGGGGAGCAGGTGTCGGCGGCGCTCCTCGCCATGGCGATCGAGGCGATGGGCCGGCCGGCGGTTTCCCTGACGGGGGCGCAGGTCGGCATCCGGACGGACAGCACCCACACGAAGGCGAAGATCCGGCGGATCGAGACGCGGCGGATCCACAGGGAACTTGATGCCGGCCGGATTGTCGTGGTTGCCGGTTTCCAGGGGGTGGATTCCGCCTTTGACATCACCACCCTCGGACGGGGGGGGTCCGACGCCACGGCGGTGGCCCTGGCGGCGGCCCTGAAGGCGTTCCGCTGCGATATTTACACGGACGTGGACGGCGTCTTCACCGCGGATCCGCGTCTCGTGCCCGACGCGTGCAAACTTCCCCGCATCTCCTACGAGGAGTTGTTCGAACTCGCCAGCGTCGGCGCCCAGATCATGCAGGCCCGTTCGATGGAGCTGGCCATGAAATTCAAGGTGCCCCTGGTGGTCCGGTCGAGTCTGCGGAGCGTGCCGGGCACACTGGTCACGGAGGAGACGAAAGCCATGGAAGACATTGCCGTCATCGGCGCGGCGCTGGAACGCAACGAGGCCAAGGTCACCATCGCGGGGGTCCCGGATCGGCCCGGCGTTGCGGGGCGCATCTTCGGGAAACTCGCCGATGCCCACATCAATGTGGATATGATCATCCAGAATGTCGGGTCTGACGGCAAGGCGGACATGACATTCACCGTGGGCCGCACGGATCTGAAAAAGGCGATGGATATCACGCGTTCCCTTCGGCAGGCCATCCGCGTGGGATCCGTCTTCGCGGATCCCGACATCGCGAAGGTGTCCGTGGTCGGCAGCGGGATGAAGACCCATTGCGGGATCGCCGGGAAAATGTTCAGCGCGCTGGCGAGGGATCGGATTAACATCGAGATGATCTCGACGTCTGAAATCAAGATATCGGTCATCGTCCGGGCCAAAGACGGACCTCGGGCCCTTCGGGCGGTGCATAAGGTTTTCGGCCTCGACCGCGCCGTTTCGCGCGGTGGGCGACAAGGAGGGGTGTCATGAGCAAGGCGTACGTAAAAATCTGGGTGGAGCCGGGCATGGAGCAGGCGGTGCGGGAGGCGCTCCTGGACAACAAGGAGGTCAAGACGGCGGACATCACCTCGGGCGAGCAGGACATCGTCAGCCTTGTGGAATCGAAGGACTATGAGACGCTGATGCGGCTCATCGTGAATCATCTTCGTGACATCAAGGGGATCGTCCGGTCGTCCACCAATCTCGTCATCGAGATGTGATTTCTCCGCGCGTCATGACGGCATGACGTTTCCTGCCGCGGCGGCGACGCTCGCCTCCGCGGCCACCCGGCCCGCGATTTCCCGGAAAATTACCGAGAGGGGCCTCGCCGCGTCCGCCGCGGGCGGGGTTCCGGCGTCCGAGGCGGCCCGGAGCGCCGTCGCCAGGGGAATTTCCCCCAGGAATGAAATGCCCAGGGATTCCGCGGCCTGGCGCGCCCCGCCGTGGCCGAACACCTCCTCCCGGGATCCGCAATGGGGGCAGAGGAAGTAACTCATGTTTTCCACAAGGCCGAGGACCGGGCATTCCATGGTCCGGAACATCGTCACGGCCTTCCGGGCGATGGCGAGGGCGGCGTCCTGCGGCGTCGAGACGATCACGGAACCGGTGATCGGCACCGTCTGGCAGAGCGACATGGGGATATCGCCCGTTCCCGGCGGCAGGTCGGTGATCAGGTAATCCAACGTTCCCCAGTCCGTGTCCGCCAGCAATTGCTGGATCATTTTCCCGAGCATGGGGCCGCGCCAGAGGACGGCGTCGTCGGCCTTGATGAAAAATCCGGTCGAGACCAGCTTCACTCCGTGGGCCACCGCCGGGCAGATGCGTCCGCCGACGGTCGGCGGGAGTTCGTGGACCCCGAGGAGCATCGGCAGGCTCGGGCCGTAGATGTCGGCGTCGAGAAGCCCGGTCGCCGCGCCGGTTTTCGCGAGGGCGACGGCGAGGTTGGCGCTCACGGTGGACTTGCCGACCCCGCCCTTGCCGCTGGCCACGGCGATGATGTTTTTCACGCCGGGGATCGGCGCCCGCCCCGCCGCCGGCGTTCCCGGACGGACGCGCGACGTCACCGTGAGGAAGACCCGTTTCACGCCGGGAACGTCCGCGGCGGCCTTCCGGGCCTGATCCTTGAGGATTTCGCGGACCGGGCAGGCCGGGGTGGTGAGTTCGAGGGTGAATGTGACGTCGCCGTCATGGATGGAGAGGTCTTTCACGAATCCGAGCGACACGATGTCCTGTTTCAGATCGGGGTCCTGGACGGCGCGCAGGGCCGCGAGGAGGGTGTCGGGCGTTGGTTGGTTCATGGGATTGATTGTAGACGGGGACATGGGAAAAACAATCTTCGGCCGGAGCAGGTCACGAATTGACAAGCCCGCTCATCTTGAGCCTGTGCGCCCCGTACGTCCTCGTCACGGGGTTTGCCCCGTGCGTCAGCGCCACGGGGTCGAAGGATGAGCCAGGACTTCGCTCATGGTTCGTGGTTCGACATTTACTTTAACCGGAAGTTTCATGGGATTCCGTTCCCGGCCCATTATAATGAACGTTCCGGACGGTGAAAGGTTCGGCATTTTCGGAGAATTCCCATGAGAGTCCTCAAGGGCTGTTTCAAAACCGCTCCCTGGCTTCGGCCGGCTGCAAGTCCGTCATCCGGCGTCGTGCCTCCTCGGCGTATCGCTCCGTTGATACGCAGTCGTCGGCACTCCTTGGTTGCCGGGCTTTCGCTCGGCCTCGGGCCGACGGTCCCGGTTTTGAAACAGCCCTTTATTCTGGCGGCGGTGGTGCTGGCGGCCGCGGGTTGTCAATCCGCCTCCCCGGTTTCCCGGTCGGGTTCCTCCCGGCCGGTGGATTTCCGGGCCGTCATCGAGGAGGCCAAGGCCAAGGTCTACCCCGCCCTCGTCTTTGTCAAACCCATCCGGGAGAGTTTCGAGGGTGGGGAAAAGGCCAAACAGCAGGTCTTCGGGAGCGGCGTGGTCATCACCCCGGAGGGCCTCGTGGTCACGAACAATCACGTCGCCGAAAAGTCCGTTCAGATCCGCTGCGTTCTGTTCGACAAGGAGCAGATTCCCGCGACCGTGGTGGGGCTCGATCCGGAGACGGATCTCGCGCTCCTCCAGCTCGACCGGACGAGGTTGAAGTCCCCGCTCCCCTGCGCCGTCTTCGGGGATTCGGATAAACTGGAAGAGGGCGAGTTCGTGATGGCGCTGGGGAGCCCGTTCGGTTTCACCCGTTCGATTTCGTTTGGCATCATCTCGAACACGCGCCGCTACATGGGTTTCGAGACGCAATACAAATATAATCTCTGGCTCCAGACGGACGCGGCCATCAATCCCGGCAACTCCGGCGGGCCGCTCGTGAACACCCGGGGCGAGGTCGTCGGCATCAACACCCTGGGCATGGGATGGGGGGCGGAAGGCCTTGGTTTTGCCATCCCCTCGAACGTGGCCAAACGCGTCGTGGAACAGCTTCGAAAGGACGGGAAGGTGAATCGCGTCTGGACCGGGGTGGAGTTCCAGCCTCTGCGGGATTTCGCCCGCGACACGTTCTTTGAGGCGGAGAGCGGTGTGATCATCGCCCATGTGGAGCGGAATTCCCCCGCCGAGGAGGCGGGCCTGCGCGAGAACGACCTGCTTCTCGCGGTGGGCGGAAAACCGGTTGTCGGGATGTACGTGGAGGATCTGCCGCGCCTCCGGACGACTCTGGCGGAACTGCCTCTCGACAAGCCGGTCGAGTTCAAGGTGCGGCGGGGAACGGAGGACCTGGCGTGTTCCGTGGTCCCCACCCTCAAGGGCCGGTTCGAGGGCGGCGACTTCGATTGCAAACGGTGGAATTTCACCGTGAAGGAAATCAGCAAGTTCAAGACGCCCGCCCTGTATTATTTCCGGAAGGAGGGCGTGTACGTCCAGGGGGTGAAGTACCCCGGAAACGCCGCCAACGCCGGCCTGTCGGTGAATGATATTTTGCTGAAGGTGGACGGCCGGGAGGTCCGTTCTGTCGCGGACCTCCAGACGGTGTACAGCGCCGCGCTCGCCGCCGAGGCCCGCGAGAAGAAGGTGATGATCGAGGTCCAGCGGGGCGGGTACAAAAAACTGATCGTCCTGGATTATAACCGGGATTTCAAGGAGGATGAGTGATGAATCCCCTGCGTCCGTCGTTCACCGCGCTTGTCGTTGCCGCGGCCGCCTTCTCCGGAATGGGGGCCGATGCCCCCGCGGCCCCTCCGGAGCCGACCGATGCTGAAATCCACGCGAAGGTGGTCGAGACCGCGCGGAAGACCATCGTCATCGTCCGGCTCACCCTGCGGAAGGATTTGTCCGAGACTCCCGAGGAGACCGGTCATGGGCTTTCCGCGCTTGTCCGCGAGATCGTGGACGAGAAGCGCACGGTGGACATCACCGGGGTGTGGTGGGAGGCGAAGGGGACCGTTCTGGTGAACGATCTGATATTCGACGCGCGTTTCATCCGGAAGATCGAAGTCGAGACCGCCGGGGGCCGGCGGTATCCCGCGAAGGTGGCCGGGGTGTATCTCCGGGCGCCGGCGATGATTCTCGCGGTCGAGGCTCCGGGGGAGACATTTCCCGCCCTCGAATTTCCCGCGGACGCCGGCGATCCCGCGCCCGGCGAGGGGCTTTTGTGCGCCCAGATTCATCCCGCGGACGAGCGCTGGGAGTTGTCGGTGGATGCCGCCCCCGCCGGGGCGCAACCCTTCCTGAGCGGGAGCGCGGCCGAGTCCCGGGTCCGGTTCGGCGCCCCGGAATCCTCGGGGCGGTTTCCGAACATGGCCGGCGAGGCGGTCACATCGAGCGTCCCGGTGGTCTTCGACGCGGACGGGCGTCCCTACGGGCTCGGGCTCGACTGGTCTCTGCCCGTTTCCCAAGGGGACATCCTTTGGAAAGGCCGGGATCTCCGGGCGGAGCCTCCGGTCGCGGCCGGGGCCTTTGGCGAAATGGTGAAGGCCGCCACGGCCCGGATCGAGGCGGTGGCCTGCGAGGTGAAACTCCGTTTCCGCCAGGATGCCCCCGAGGACGACATGGGCGGCCCCATGATGTTCCGGTTTCGCTCCATGATGCGGTTTTCCGGTCATGGCGGCGGGGAGGACGCTGGAGAGGCGGAAAAGACGTTCTATGGCATCGCCGTGGGCCCGCAACGGATTTTCATCCCGGAGGATCTGGATCGTGAGGCGGTCAAGCGCATCGCGTCCGTCGAGGTTCGCGCCGGGGGAAAGGTCTTTGGCGGTAAATTCCTCGGGGCGTTCCGCGACGGATCGGGCTTTCTCGTCGGGGTGGAGGGGAATCTTCCGGAATCCGTCGATCCCGCGAAGTCGGCGGCCCTGGCGCGCGTCGTCCCGTGTCTTCTCGTTGACGTTCGCGACCGTTTTGGCGCGAAGTTCGTCCGCGCGGAATACTCGCGGTGGCTGACGCAGGAACGGGGTTACCGCGGCCGGTGGCATCCGGTATTTCTCCATCCGCTTCCGCCGGGGACGTGGCTGGCGGACATCAACGGGAACGTCGTCGGCTTCGCCGCGCGGGAAATTCCCGAGGATGCCGAGAAGAAGGCGCTTCTCGCCCAGGGCGGGGGTGGCGCCGGTTATCACGGGGGCATGATGGGGGCCATGTTCGGGATGCAGGGCGTCCGTCCCTGGTTTTTCCCCGAGGTCGCCGCGGCGTTCGAGAAATACGAGGGGTGTGTCGCGGCCGGGGTCGTTCCCATGTCGAAGGATGAGGCCCGGCGCCATGCGTGGCTGGGCGTGGAGACGAACGGCATCTCCAAGGACATCGTCAAGCAGCTCAAGGCCCGGGCGGAGACCAAGGACGGCGATGTGGGGCTTTCGGTCTCCGTGGTGTACGAGGGATCGCCCGCCGCCAAGGCGGGATTCAAGGAGGGGGACATCCTGCTCTCGGTGAAAGAGGAGGGTCGGGAGGATCCTCTCGAACTCACGCTGGAGGATCGTGACGAGGGCGGCGGAATGGGCGGCGGGGAGTTCGAGGGGGATGTGGTGGACACCTACGGCGCGCTCTGGCGGCCGCAGAAGAGCGTTCTCAATCAGTTGTTCACGTTGATCGGCGAGGGGCGGAATGTGGAGATCCGGTTCTTCCGGGAGGGGAAAATCGAGACGCGCACGGTTGCGATCGAGCGATCCCCCGTGGACTTCGAGAGCGCCCCGAAATACAAGAGTGAACGCATCGGGATCACGGTGAAGGATATCACGTTCGAGGTCCGACGGGCCCTCCAGCTTCCGGCGGAGGAGCAGGGGGTGGTGCTCTCGAAGATTGAGCCCGGGACGCCCGCCGAGGTGGCCCAGCTCCAGCCGTTTGAGATTCTGACGCGTGTGGACGGGAAACCCGCCGCGGACGTGAAGGCGGTGAAGGAGGCGTTGGAGGCGGCGCAGAAGGCCGGGAAAAAAGCGGTGAAGGTCACGGTCCTTCGGCTTGGAAAATCCCGCATTGTGGATCTGGGGCTCGAGCGGTCGGCCGGGGATATGCCCGAGGGTCCGGAGGGGAAGGGCGGGGGAGGCGAGGCGCCATAAGTCACCGTTCAACAATAACTGTTCCATTCGGGACGGCGATGCATCCCCGCCAACTGCGTTGCTCGTCGGTTGCGTACCTCCTGGTACGCGCTCTCCTCGCGCCTTGCCGGCGGGGCGCCTCACCGTCCCGCGGTGAAACATTTATTATTTCACGGTTCCTAACGCGACGGGTGAATTGATGATCGAACCTGTGAAATCGCCCGATGAGAGGGTTCGTTTGGCCGCCCTCCATGCCCTCGGCATTCTCGACACCCCCGCCGAGGAGCGGTTTGATCGTCTGACGCGGCTGGCCTGCCGCATCTTCGGGACCCCCATGGCCATGGTGTCCCTGGTGGATGAGAACCGCCAGTGGTTCAAGTCGGCGCAGGGGGTGTCCGTGGCGGAGACCCCGCGCGCGACTTCCTTCTGCGGCCACGGCATCCTACAGCAGGGCGTCATGGTGGTGCCGGACGCCCTCAAGGACCGGCGGTTCGCGAACAATCCCCTTGTGATGCAGGATCCCCGGGTCCGTTTCTACGCCGGACAGCCTCTACGTTCCGCGGACGGGAAAACCCTCGGGATGTTCTGCGTGGTGGACCGCCGGCCGCGGAAGATGTCCCCGGCGGACCTCCAGGCCCTGCGCGACCTCGCGGCCATCGCCCAGCAGGAACTGGCGGTGTCGGCGCTCAGCCGCGCCCAGAAGGAGATTCTGACGGAACGGGGGGAATTCGAGCGGAAGGCCCTGACGGATCCGCTGACCCGCCTGTGGAATCGCGGGGCGATCCTGGACATCCTCGACCGCGAAATCGCCCGGTCCCGCCGGGAGCATATCCCCCTCGGGGTGATCATGGCGGACATCGATCATTTCAAACGCATCAACGATACCCGCGGCCATCCGGCGGGGGATGATGTGTTGCGATGGGTGTCGGTTCACCTCCGGGCGGCCGTGCGCGGCGATGACGCCGTCGGCCGGTATGGCGGGGAGGAATTCATTCTCGTTCTTGGAAATTGCGACCGCGCCACGGGGGTGTCCATCGTTGAACGCCTGCGGGCGTATGTCGCCGCCGAGCCGTGTCTTCCGGCGGAGGGGAAACCGCTTCCCGTCACCATCAGCGCGGGGCTTGTCGTGGCGCCGCCGGACCGGACGCCGTCCGCCGAAATCCTGGTGGCGGCGGCGGACAAGGCGCTCTACCGCGCCAAGCGGGGGGGGCGCAACCGCGTCGAGGTGACGGAGTTGGATGGGAAGGGCGCGGAGTCGGCGTGATCGCGCGAATCACGAGGATGCATCTGTGAAGACGTTGATGGGAGTGTTGTCGGCGATATTTCAGTTGGCAGGTTCGCTATTATTGGCAATTGGACTTATATGTCTTGCTTGCCAGGCATTTGATGAAATGTGGGTGGTTGCGTTATCCGGATTCGGATTTGTTGTCTGCGGAAAGATGTTTCAGCGGCACACGACGGAGCCCGGGCCGGTCAAGAGAACCGTTTGGCAAAAGTGGGGCATGGTGGTTGCCGCGGCGGTTATGACGTTGTACGCGTTATCGCTGTTTTGTGGTTTTTGGAGGTGAATCGCACATCCGGTTCATTTTTTGAAAATCAGAAACGCCGCCGCGACAATCAGCGCGAATCCCGCCACGACGTTCCAGCGGATTCCTTCCTTCAGGTAAAGCACCGAGAACACGGCGAAGACCGCCAGGGTGATGATTTCCTGGATGGTCTTGAGTTGAGCCGCCGTGTAAGGGCCTTCGGGGGCATGGCCCATGCGGTTCGCCGGCACCTGGAAGCAGTATTCCACGAAGGCGATGCCCCAACTGGCCATCACCGCCAGCCACAGCGGCGACGCCTTGAACTTGAGGTGGCCGTACCACGCGAACGTCATGAATATGTTGGATACGACGAGAAGGACGATGGGAAGCGCCAGCGCGGTCATGGATATCCTCTCGTTTTCATGAAGGGCACAGCGGAACCGGTTCTATTCCGTGATTCCGTATTTTTTCATCCGTTCCCGCAACGTCGTCCGATGGACGCCGAGGAGCCGCGCCGCCTTCCCCTGGTTGAAGCCGGTCTGCTCAAGGGCGTTTCGGATGAGGGGGGCCTCCCATTCGCCGATAATGCGCTCATGGGTGCCGGGGCCGCCCGCGCCGGCCGCCCGGAGGCGTTCGGCGACGAGAACGTCAAGTGACGCGGCGGACGGGCCCGGTCCGCCGGCCGCGGTTCGCACGGCCGGGGGAAGGTGTTCGGGGAGGACCGCGCCGCCCCGGGCGAGGGCGGCGGCCTGCTGGATCGCGTTTTTCAATTCCCGCACGTTCCCCGGCCACGGATAGCGGTCGAGGGCGGCAAGGGTTTCCGGCGGGAGAGAAGGCGTCGCTCCTTCTCGTTGTAAAAAGTGGCCGGCGAGGAGCGCGATGTCCCCCCCGCGTTCCCGGAGCGGGGGGATGCGGATCGTGGCGACATTGAGGCGGTGGAAGAGGTCCTCCCGGAAGTGCCCCGCGGCGATGCGCGCGGAGAGGTCCTGGTTCGTGGCGGCGATCATCCGGGTGTCCACCGGGATCCGTTCCGTTCCGCCGACCCGTTCGAGAACGCGTTCCTCCAGGAACCGAAGCAGGCGCGCCTGCGCGGAGAGGGGAAGGTCCCCGACCTCGTCGAGGAAGAGCGTCCCGCCGCCGGCCATCTCGAATTTCCCGGTCTTCCGGGCGATCGCCCCGGTGAACGCGCCCCGTTCGTGCCCGTAGAGTTCGCTTTCGATGAGGGACTCGATAATGGAGGCGCAGTTGACCGGGACGAACGGACCCCCGGCGCGCGGGGAATGGTCATGCAACGCCTTGGCGACGAGCTCCTTGCCCGTCCCGCTTTCCCCCGTGATGAGGACGGTGACGTCGCGGTCGGCGAACCGCGCGATGGCCTTGAAGATTTCCTGCATCGGGGCGCTCCGGCCGACGAGGAGGGTGTCGCCGGATTCGGTCGGGGCGGAGGTCGGGGACTGCGGCGCGGGCGCCGTGAGAAGCCGGGTCACCAGTTCCCGCACCCGGGCGAGGTCAATGGGTTTGGCGAGGTAGTCGGCGGCGCCGGAACGGACGGCCTCGACGGCGGTCCCGATCGTCCCCTGAGCGGTCATGATCACGACCGGTGTCCCCGGTTGTTCGGTCCGGATGGCCTTCAGGACGTCAAGGCCGTTTCCATCCGGGAGGAGGACATCGGTGATGACGATGTCCGGTTTCTCCCGCCGCGCCGACGCGAGCCCCGCCTCCGCCGTGGAGGCGGTGAGCACCGCGTGCCCCTCCCCGGAGAGGTATTTCCGGAACGCCCAGCAGACATTGGGTTCGTCGTCGATGACCAGTATTCTTGCCACGGGCGAGTGTCCTCTATGTCCATTTTCCACCCGAATTTTATCCAATTGTCCGTCCGCCCCCAACAGTTTTTCTGTCCATTGCATAATAACGAGTTCTTTTGCCGTCGGCACACGGGATTCTGCGGATGAATTTTTCGGATTCGAGATCGTTGAGGTCGGAAAGCGCTGTGTGGCGACCACATCGAAGCGCGTTCACAATTTCCTGAAACATCAGCCGCGGCTGTTCCCGGAAGAGAGCGCGGAGGCGCTCGCGCCGCTCCCGCGTCGAGGCGCGAACGCGCGGCTTTCCCGGATCGGAAGGCGTCTCGACGGGGGACGTTCCCGGACGGAAAAGATCAGCCTCCAGGACGCGCCGGTCTCCGGCGAGAATCGCGATTCTCTGCATCTCGTTCTCCAGCTCGCGCACGTTTCCCCTCCAGTCGTGGCGTTCGAGTGCGTGGAGCAGCGATTCTTCTGCCGTAGGTGGTCCTTCCGGGTGGCTCGCGTAGATTTTTTTGAGGAAGTGCTTCGCCAGGAGCGGGATATCGTCTTTTCTCTCCCGTAACGGCGGCAGTGTGATTTCGAATCGCGCCAGCCGATAGAACAAATCTTCCCGGAATGTTCCTTTTTTGACGAGTTCATCGAGGGGGATGTTGGTTGCCGCCACAATCCGCGCCGCGGTTTTCCGGATGTTTGTTCCTCCGACGGGGCGGATTTCGCCCGATTCGAGAACGCGCAGGAGCACCGCCTGCAGACGCGCCGGCATGGATTCCACATCGTCGAGGAAAAGCGTTCCTTTCCCCGCCGTGATGAATAATCCATCGTGAGCGGAAACCGCCCCCGTGAAGGAGCCTTTTTCGTAACCGAAGAGTTCCGCTTCCATCAGGGTGTCGGAGATGCTTGCGCAGTTGACGGCGACAAAAGAATGTTTTGCGCGCGAACTCGATTCATGGAGGAGCCGTGCGGCGATATCCTTGCCGGTACCGGTTTCTCCTGTGATAAGAACGGTGGTGTCAAGCGGCGCATATTTCCGGATGAGCGTTTTCGCTTTCCGGATGGCGGTGTTTTCGCCGAGAAGGGTCGGGAAAGGGATGGGTTCTGATGAAGAGTCGGAAATTGTGGGCGTTTGCGGTGAGGGATGTGTTTGGGAGGCGAGGAGTCGGAGTTTTTCCATTTGATGGCCGGTGACTTCGTATGCTTCCCGGAGTTCGCGAGTAAGGAATCCGGCTCCGTAACGGCCCATGTCGAGGATGTCTTTGAGGGTGGCGGCGGCCTGCGGTTCGTTCTTTTCAAGAAGAAAGAGGCGTAGCCAGTACATGCGGAGGTTGGGAATAGATGCGATCATTTCGAGAAGAGTTCTCGCGGATTTTGGATTGCGAAGGGATAGTTCCAGGGAAGCGAGAATTCTGATGGAATGGTTGAGAACGTGGTGCGGGTGAATGCTCGTGGGGGAGAGAGAAACGGCCTCGCGGGCGTATTTGCGGGCTGTTTCCAGATGTCCTTGCCGGCGTGCCTTCAACGATCGCAAGAGAGTTACGTAGGCCGGCATGAGGTTGGATTTCTCAATTGTTGCAAGTTCCCGATCGTGTTCCTCCCATCGTTCGGTTTCACAGAGTAACTGGATCTGACGTACGCGGATGGGGATCTTCGTCAAATCGGCGGACGGAATAGTTGTAAGGATTTTGAGTGCCTCGTCGGCATTTCCGGTTTCGTGGAGCAAGGTGATTTTCGAAAAGTAAAAATACTTGGCGAAGTGCGGATGGTTCGGAATGAGCGGTTCGATCTCCCCCAGCTCCTTTGCGGCAGTGGGGAAGTCCATTTCTGTGACGGCAAGAAGTGACCGGGCGTATTTGAGACGTATCCAAAATCCCGTGTCGCGCGGGATGTCCAGCGAAAGCGCCTCGTTCACGAGCGCTCGACCACCGGAGTAATTTGAAATCGCCTGGTGCTGGAAGTTCTCGTTCAAGAGCCAGAATGCTTTGAACTCCGGATTGGGGATATGGGGAAGCATGTCCTTCATGATGGACGAGAATCGTCGTGAATCTCCCGTGCGGTTAAGATGGTTGGAGAGCAACATGCCCATACCCAGAAGGAAAAAGAACGATTCTGGATCATCCGGAGGATGCTCAATGGATTCCCGAAGGATGGGAATTGCTTGAATTGCTTGATCGGCCGTCAGGGTGTAATCGAGGGCGTCCACGGCTGCCCGGATGGCGCGATAAGATTTTTTTTCGCCATCGGATACCTGCCGCAAAAAGAGATCATCGGTGATGGCGCGGACTTTGTCGTAGTCCGCGTCGAGGATGGCCCTGCCGAGCGGCGAGAGATGTGGCTTCATGGCAACAGTATGGCACTAATTAGTTCCATTTGCCATGAGAATCGGAATGTCTTGTTCTTCGATTTTGCCGGGATACGAATGTTTTTTCGATGTCGTCGGTTTGGCATATTATTCGCTCCGTCCATGTACGTTGCTGGTGGAAATAAAGAGAACCGGTTTTTGAGAAAGCAGGAGGCCGGATGCGAGTCCTCTTCATCAACGCCAACCGTTTCAAACTCCCTTGGCCCGTGATGCCGTTCGGGATGTGCTGTGTCGCCAGCGCCGTCGAAAAGGCGGGGTACGATGTGAAGATCCTCGACCTCTGCTTCGCGAAAGACCCCGCGCGTGAAATCGAAACCGCTGTGGAAACGTACACGCCGGACGTCGTCGGCGTCAGCATACGGAACATCGACAACAGCGCAGGGTATAACACGCGCTTCCTGCTGGAAGACGTGAGTCACGATGTGATTGGCCCGCTACGGAGAGCGTTTGGCGGCCCCGTGGTTATCGGGGGGCCGTCGGTGGGCATCAACGGCGAGGAAATGCTGGCGTATTTCGATCTGGAGTACGCCATCCGTGGCGACGGCGAACGGGGAATGGTGGAATTCCTGGATCGGATCAAAGCAGGCAAAGGATGGCACGGCGTTCCAGGCCTGGTAGTCCGGAAAGAAGGGGCCATTGTCGAAATCAACGAACCCGCGCGCGCCACGGATCTGAACGCCCTCCCCTTTGCACGGACCTACCACTGGATCGACATCCGGAAGTACATTGCGTACGGATCGCCCTTGCAGATACAGACCAAGCGCGGATGCGCGCTCTCGTGCGCCTACTGCACCTACAACCGGATCGAGGGCGCCGGCTGGCGGCTGCGGAACCCGGAGAGGGTGGCGGATGAGGTGGCGGAAATCGTCCGGGAAACGGGAGTCCGGCGCATCGAGTTCACGGACAGCACATTCAACATGCCGCTACGCCACGCCAAAGCGGTATTACGAGCCATTTTGGCGCGTGGATTGGGAGAACTGACACTGCGGACGATGGGACTCAATCCGGGTGTGGTGGACGAGGAATTGGTCGTGTTGATGAAACAAGCCGGATTCAGCGAAGTGGACGTAGGGGCGGAATCGTGTTCCAACAAAACGCTCGGCGGACTGGGGAAGAACTTCCGCATGGGAGCAATCGAAAAAACAGGGGCGTTATTTCGAAGACACGGGATCCCGGTGGTGTGGTACCTGCTGGTGGGCGGGCCGGGGGAAAGCCCCGAGACGCTGGAAGAGACGTTTGAGAACATCGACCGGATCGCGGCGCCGTGGGATCTGGTGAACGTGGGAGTGGGATTGCGGGTTTACAAGGGGTCGCCGGTGGCGGAGGAGGTTATAGACGGCACGGAGGATGGTTTCCTCCGGCCGGTGGCGTACGAACCGAAGGATATCCGTTTGGACGAAGTCAAAATGCGGGTGAAGGAACACGCGCTCTCGCGGACGAATTATTTCATGTACGACGAGGACGAAGAGAAGACGCCGCCGTGGCTCATGAAGGTTGCGGCGCGGATACTGGGCGCGATTTCTCCGCGCCAGCCGTTGTGGAGGTTGTTTATCGCGTTACGGAAGGCCCAGACGATTTCGGGAGTGAATGCGCTGAAACGGTTTGTGTTCCGGCGGAGTGTGAGGAATGCGCTGGACGGCATACGGCGCGATTCCCGGGAAACCGTTTCTTGTGGAGGTGTCATCATGCGAACGGACATCCGTGTCGAAACCCGGGTGGGGGTGGAAACCCTTCCGCCGTCTTCGCGCATCTCCCAGGCGTTTCGAGCGGTAAGCGGGAGCGCGGGGGAAACGATTCCGAGCACCCGGCTGACGCAGGTCTTACGCGCCGTCGAAAACCGCACCGCGTCTGAAAACGCCGGTTGGCGATCCGGATTTGCCGACGGCCGTTACCGCATCCGTGTGGCAAACGACCTCGCGAGCCGGCGGAAGGCCTACCGGTTGCTTTATCGCCTCTACCTCGAAAAAGGATATGCCCAACGGAATCCTTCGGAACTGTGGGTATCCGCCTTCGACGCCGTTCCCGAAACAACAACCCTTTATGTCGAGCGCAACTCTGATGGAGCCGCGGTCGGAGCGCTGACGGTGATCCCGGATTCTCCCGTGGGCCTGCCGTCCGACAGTCTTTACAAAACGGAAAATGACATCTTACGCGTCTCCGGACGCCGGTTGTGCGAGTTCGCATCCCTGGGAGTCGCCGAAGGCATCGAGGAATCCCAGGCGGTGCTTGTGGAACTCTACAGTTGCGCGAGCATTCTCGCCCGGGAGGTCTTGGGCGCGACGGATATCATGATCACGGTCAATCCGAGGCATGTGGGGTTTTACAAGCGGACATTGCTTTTCGAAGACGCCGGCCCGGAGCGGAGCTACGGCAAGGTGGGCGGTGCGCCGGCGGTGCTTCTGCGGCTGGATTTCGACGTCCAGCGCGAATCCATATGGAAACTCGCTTCCTCTGAATCATCCCAATCCTCGCGGATTCTCTACCGCTTCTTTCATCCCCTGGAGCAGGATCCCGTCGTCGCCGAATGGCTGCGGGATTCCCTGCGGCCGATGACGAATCAGGAAATAAATCACTTCGGATTGTCCAAAACACCGGCGGTTGTCGCGGGTTAGACTCTTGGTCGTAAAATCTTGTGAGAAACGGCAAGGAAATATAATGCCGTTCGCAACGGGATCAATCCGCTCATCCTGAGCCAGTCGAAGGATGAGCCAAGGCGTTGCTCATGGTTCGACGGGCTCACCATGAGCGGCATTGAGAATTCGGTTCCGTTTGGTTCCGGCTCGTCCGGGTTGGGATTCCGGGGAAGACATCCCGGACGGCGGCACTCCATAACGCCCCGGCGGTTTTCATGCGAGGCGACTTCGAAAATCTGCCGGCGTGGCGCCTGGAATCGGCGGCGTTGGTGCAGAAGTTATTTTGTCCGCGTGTAGTAGCGCGTACGCGTGCCGCCACTACGCTGGACTCTGCGGATAAATTTTTCGCGTTCGAGATCGTTAAGATCGGAAAGCGCCGTGGCGCGGGCGCAACCCAGAGTTTCCACGATCTCCTGAAACATGAGCCGCGGGTGTTCACGGAAGATCGTGCGAAGACGTTCTCTCCGGCGAAGCGTGCTTGAACGGATACCCGGATTTCCCGGAGTGGAAGCAGGTGAGAGGATGGATGCTCCCGGCTGAAAAAGATCGGCGCCGAGGACGCGGCGGTCACCGGCAAGAATCGCAATGCGCTGGATTTCGTTTTCAAGCTCACGCACATTTCCCGGCCAGCGGTGTTGTTCGAGTGCCTGGAGCAGGTCCTTCCCCGGTTCCGGCGGCCCGTCGGGATGGCTTGCGTAGATTTTGTTAAGGAAGTGCTTTGCCAGGAGCGGGATGTCGTCTTTTCTCTCTCGCAAGGCGGGCAGTTTGATTTCGAATCGCGCCAGCCGGTAAAACAAATCTTCCCGGAATGTTCCCTTCCCGATCAGTTCCTCGAGGGGAATGTTGGTCGCGGCGATGATCCTCGCCGTGGTTTTCCGGATGTGCGTTCCTCCCACGGGGCGGATTTCTCCGGATTCGAGAACGCGCAGGAGCACCGCCTGAAGGCGCGCCGGCATGGATTCGACGTCGTCGAGAAAGAGCGTTCCTTTTCCCGCCGTGATGAATAATCCGTCGTGGTCGGAAGCCGCTCCCGTGAAGGCGCCTTTCACATAGCCGAAGAGTTCCGCCTCCATGAGGGTGTCGGCGATGCTCGCGCAATTGACGGGAACAAAGGGGTGCTCGGCGCAACGGCTGGTTTCATGGATGAGCCGCGCGACGACGTCTTTCCCGGTGCCGGTTTCGCCCGTGACAAGAACGGTGGTGTCCAGCGGCGCGTATTTTTCGATGAGTGTTTTCGCTCCCCGGATGGCGGTGTTGTCACCGAGAAGCGTGGTGGAGAAAACGGGTTCTGGTGATGGAGAAGTGTCGGGCGCGGATGTCGTATCCGTTTGCGGGAGGACGACGGCGAGCTCTTTGAGTTTTTCGAACCGGTACGCCGACACCTCCGGGGCGTTGCGAAGTTCTTCGCGGATCTGTTCGGGGGTATGCCGATCGAGAAATTTCCGGAGTTCCGCGGCGGCCGCGGCGGTGTTCTTTTCCAGAAGAGCAAGACGCACCCGCTCCATCGTGAGGTAATGCAGGCGGTTATCAACATCCATCGTTCGCAGGATGAGTCGGGCTACCGATGCGTTACCGCGGGCGAGCTCCGCCACCAACATGACATGAAGAGGAGGCAAAAGTTGCACGGGAACCGGATTCTTCAGATGCGCGATGACCCTGCGTGCATGAGCGATGGCCTCTTCCGGCTTGCCCTGAGCGAAAGCCATTCGGGAAAGGAAGTATTCCTGTTCGGACGGGGGCAGAGTGAGTTTGTCTTTTGGATTTTGAATGAGTTCGCTAATCGCTTCCCAATCCTCGTTCTGACAGAGAAGTTCCAGCAAACAGTACCTAACCGGGAAAAAATCTTGGGGGGTGTAGGATGTACGACCGATCCATATCAATCCCTCCTGAGTTTTCCCCGATCGCCGATACAAGTCGGCACGGCAAAAGCAATATTGAGGGTAGAGCGGGTGCTTGGGAAACGATTCACCCATGACGGTTTCCACTTCCTGAAGATCGCTCTCAGTTGTGGCGTATTTGTTGTTTCCCATGGCCGAACGGGCTCTTTCCAGCTTGATGCGCAACCATAAATAGTTTTTCTCGGGAAGATCCGTCGCGAGGGCTTTGTCGAGGACATCCTGCCGGGACTGGCTGTCTCCGACGGCGCGCCAGTAGTCCGATTCGGTGAGGAGCCGATATGCCTTGAGGTAAACGGAGGAGATGGATGAATCCTGATTCTCCATGATTCGGAATAACCGATGCGCTTCTTCCAGCCGGGCCATGCGGATGGCCAAGCGAACTCCGATCACAAGCATCAATTGAAAAATTTCGGGATCCGGCGGCGGCGTGTTCAACGCTTTCCAGACGGCCGCGTCGGTTTCTTCTCCGATGGGTACGAATCGCGCGCCCTGGATGGCTTTGAGATAAGGAGTGAGCGGATCCTCCAGGCTGGAAGATTGGACGATGGCGTCCAAAGCATCAAGCTCGGCGTTGCAGAGAGCCTCGATGATGGGGTGTGGTTTCATGGCAACACAAACTGAACTAATTGATTCAGTTTATGGTATCCAATAACGGGCTGCTGTCAATAATTTTGTTGATATTCTCGATTTTTTTTGAACGTATCCTCATGGCACGTTTTTCGCTATCCTCATAGGTTGAAGTCAAGCCCGGCATGGAGGAATGACCCATGAAAACCAACCAAGCGCGATATGAAGTCGAACCCTCCAACGGTTTCTTCTCCGCGATCGCGTCCATGAGCGAATTCGAGATAAAGCCGGGCAACACCATATCCTTCTTTTCCGAGACCGATTTAACCCAAATTGAGCGGATTCGGAACGGTGCGCGGAACGGGCATCGGCCGTCATACACGGCGTTTATCGTCAAGGCCGTGGCGCTCGCTTTGCATGAGTTTCCCTACGCCAACCGGCGCGTCTTCCGAATACCGTTTCTGGGCCGGCGCATCCAGAAGTTCTTCGGCACCGATGTCACGGTTGCCTGCGAACGCGACGTCCCGAACGCGCCCATGGCCACGTTCGTGGACATCCTCCGCGACGCAAAGCAAATGACGTTGGCCGACATCACCGGACGGTTGCACGATCTGGCGGTTTGCGATGTAACCACCAACAAGCAGTGGCGGGAGTTCAGCGCCATCATCACGCGATTGCCCCGATTTCTGACGACGTGGCTCCTGCGTCTGCCCGTGTTTTCCCCCAAGTTTTGGGTCAAGTACCGGGGCGGCGCGGTGCTCGTGAGCTCCCCCTCGAAATACGGCGTGGACGTGGTCGGGGGAACATGGCCGTGGCCGCTGGGAGTCTCCTTCGGATTGGTAAAAGAGAGGCCGGTCGTCCGCCATGGAGAGATCGTTCCGTGCCCGACGTTCACGCTGACGCTGAACTGGGACCGGCGCGTGATGGCCGGCGCGCAGGCGGCGCGGTTCTTCAAACGCATCGTGGACATCCTGGAAAACGCGGAAACGGAAATGAAGGCGGATCTGCCGGAAGAAGCGCCGAAAACCGAATTCCGGTGGGTTGTTCGGGCGGGAAAGACAATCGAGGCGATGTCACGGTAAAGGAGGCGGCGCCATGGAACGATTCCGAAATCGCTGGGCAACCGGTTCCGCGTCGTCCGAGTCGATAGCGAAGAAACCCGCCCGGAAACGGATTCTTTTCGTCGGTGAGGCCGTTTCCGTATCGCACGTGGCGCGCCCCGTGGTGCTGGCGAAGTGGGCGAAATCAGCCGG
>JAZDJP010000097.1:0-121735 GCA_043803805.1 Planctomycetota bacterium | reverse complement strand
ATGCCAGGTCTGATTGATCTTTCGGGGCTTCAGAATGGCGGACGTATCCGTGTTGGCGAGAGTTGGCGCGAACACCGGCTCCGGCGGACACCGGGGTTTCTTTTCCCTCAAGACCCGCTGGACGGTGGAGCGGCTGATTTCGATGCCGGCCCGAATGAGTTCCAAGGCAATCCGCCGTGTGCCGAACCCGGGTTCCGGGCAGAGGGAGCGAATTTGTTGCGTCAGCCATCGCACGCCGTCGGCCATCTTGTTCCAGGGGGCGTTTCCGAAGAAGAGGCCGATGTTTTCCCGGCATCGCCACGCCCGATTCCACGCGCAGATCGTGTTGGGGTGGAGAACAAACTGCCGGGCGGTTTCGCGCTGGGACCAACCTCGAAGATTCTGGAGTTGGAGAATTTCGAGACGATCGGCAGGGAGGTAATCGGGTCGTTTTTCGGCCGGATAGGCGGCGCGGTTGCGTTGGTGGATGCCCACCTGGCGTCGGAGGAGCGCGGCATCGAGCAATGCCTCGTCGCGTTCGGCCATGAGTCGCGTGATGCTTGAAGGATGTCCGGCCGCGCGGCACCGGGCGAGTTCGTAAGTTTGGGAAAAGAGGGTGGCGACCGTCTCAATCGCATTGCGGACGGCAAGTGGCGGGATGGGCATGGTACGCCTCGAATGGAAAATGGATTGAAATGGTTCGCGATTGCAGGTGAGAATTGGAGTCGCACAAGGATACGGTGGTTGAGACAATGTGCGGGGTGGATGTTGCCTTGCGGGGTGTCAATGGATAAGATAATGCAGGGTGATGGATGAGTTGTTTGTCCATGGCACGTTCGTATTCTCGCGATATTTCGCGATTTCGTGGTGAGGTATAACCATGTCCGGACATTCCCACTGGGCGCGCATCAAACGGAAAAAGGGCGCGACCGACGTCAAGAAGGGCAAGCTCTTTTCCAAACTGGCGCGGCAGGTCATCATGGCCGCGCGGGGCGGGCGCGATCCCGATCACAACATCGCCCTGCGGTACGCCCTGGATGCCGCCCGTGAGGCGAGCATGCCACGGGACAGCATCGATCGGGCCGTCGAGAAGGGCGCCGGCGGCGGGGCGGGGACGGAGTTCGAATCGGTGGTCTATGAGGGATACGGCCCCGGCGGCGTGGCCATTTCCGTCGAGGCCCTCACCGACAACCGGAACCGGACCTCCGGCGAGGTCCGTGGGATTTTCGAGGAGCACGGCGGAAATCTCGGCGCCACGGGATGCGTGGGCTGGCTTTTCGAGAAGAAGGGCGTCATCAATGTCCCCGCCACGGGCACCACCGAGGACAAGCTTCTCGAGATCGCGATTGACCTTGGGGCGGAGAACATCGAGCGCATCGAGGACGAGTTCGCCGTCACCGTGGCCCCGGAATCCTTCGAGAAAATGCGCCAGGCCCTGGCCAAGGCCGGCCACAAACCCGCCTCCGCGGCCGTCCAGAAAATTCCAAAGTCCACCGTGGCGGTCGCCGGGGACGACGCGCGGCGGATTCTGGCGCTCCTGTCCAAACTCGAGGAGCATGATGACGTGAGCGACGTGGCGGCGAATTCCGAGATCCCCGACGAGCTCCTGAACGAAACATGACCGCCATCCCCCGGCGTCCTCCGCCCGGGCCCATCACGGCCGACATATTTCCGGCATGCAAGGGGCGGATCGTCGGCATCGATCCCGGGACGCGCCGGGTGGGGTGGGGCGTCATCGAGGACCGGCCCCGCGGGCCGGTGGCCCTGGCCTTCGGGTGCATCGCGCCCCGGGGGGACTACGCCGCCCGGCTCCGGGGCATTTACGAGGAACTTCTCGGAGTGCTCCTGAACTGGAAACCGTCGGAGGTCGCGATCGAATCGGTTTTCTACGGGAAAAACATCCGCACGGCCATTAAAATCGGCGAGGGGCGCGGGGTGGCGCTTCTGGCGGCGGCCATGGCCGGGGTGCCGGTGTTCGAGTACCCGCCGGCCCTCGTCAAAAAGGCCGTTGCCGGCGGCGGCGGGGCGTCGAAGGCGCGGGTGGCCGTCATGGCGGGAGCGGTTCTCGGCCGGCCGGACCTGTCCCGCGTGCCGCCGGACGCGTCGGATGCCCTGGCCATCGCGCTTTGCCACGCCCACCGGCGGCGGACGGGACTTTTTGCGACTCGGAGGAAAACGACATGGAAATCGCTCTTCGCGAAAGCCGGATCCCGGGCCTGAAACCCCCGCGGCGGGGCAAGGTGCGGGACGTTTACGACCTCGGCGATAAATTATTATTCGTCGCGTCGGACCGCATCTCCGCCTTCGATTGTGTGCTCCCGAACGGCATTCCCTGGAAGGGAAAGGTCCTCACGGCGATGTCGCTTTTCTGGTTCGATTTTCTGAAGGGCGTCACGAAGAATCATCTCCTCACGACGGATCTTTCGGGGGTGACGGGGCTTTCCGATGCCGATCGGGCCTTGCTCGCGGGGCGCTCCATGGTGGTGACGAAGGCGGAGGTGATTCCGTTTGAATGCGTTGTCCGGGGGTACTTGGCCGGATCGGCGGTGAAGGAATACCGGAAATCGGGCACGGTGTGCGGCATCCGCCTTCCGATGGGATTACGCGAGAGCGAAAAACTCCCGGAACCCCTGTTCACCCCGTCCACGAAGGCCGAAACGGGCCACGACGAAAACATCTCGTTCGAAGAGATGGCGAAACGCGCCGGAGCCGACATGGCAAACTCTCTCCGGAACAAGAGTCTCGCCGTCTACAAGAAGGCCGCCGACTACGCGGCGGGGCGGGGGATACTTCTGGTGGATACGAAATTCGAGTGGGGTCGCAAGAACGGCGATATTCTTCTGGTGGACGAGGTCCTCACCCCCGATTCCTCCCGGTTCGCCCCGGCCGAATCCTACGCGCCGGGCCGGCCCTTCGAGGCCTATGACAAGCAATATGTCCGCAACTACCTCGAACGGCTCCCCTGGAACAAACAGCCCCCGGCGCCGGAACTCTCGCCGGAGGTGGTGGCCAAGACCACCGAGAAGTACCTCATGGCGTATCGGGCGTTGACGGGGAAGGAGTTGGGGGAGAGTTCGCGAGTTTGAGAGTCTGGGAGTCGAAGAGAAAAACAGTCGGCGAGTTGCCGAAGGGGGACATGAACCGGAAGCCCGGAGCGAAGCGGAGGGATCGGTTCGTGTCCCCCGACGGAATGAATTCGAATTCCGAATGTCGAATTAAGACGGAGAAATCGTAGGGGCGAGCGGCGCTCGTTTTTTCTGTCGGACTGGAAGGAGATGTCGCGTCGCAAGGGGATAAACCGTAGGGGGCGACATATCTGTGTGGGGTAGCATCGCGTTTTTATTATCCAGTCTCGGAAGATTTGTGAATAAACATGCCCCATGGGTGTCGTTATGTTTATTTTTTGGATGCTTGATTTCTTCCGTCATAATCACCAAACTTGGATTTGGTATTGAAGGTGCGTTATGCGCATCGAAATCAACAATGGGTAGTCTTGTTATCGTGTGTGTTGTGACAATCGCGGGTGTGGTAATCGGTGCGATGGGTACGGTAAAAGACCGGATGAATAAACGGATGCGAACAGTATCAGGAATCGGAATTGGATTAAATGTGCATTTGGCCTATTGTCTAATTGCTCTTTTTGTGGATGTGTGGGGATACAAAGGAATGGTTATTGTCGATTTTTAGTCGGGATGTTTTGCGCCATCTCCTCGATGATTGCGAGACACGGATCACGGGCAACGGGTCACGAATAGGAGATTAATATGACGGCTTCCCGGGTGGCGATTGTGTTGGGGAGTGACAGCGACCTGGAGGTGTTCCAGGACGCGGTGAAGACGCTCGGGGAGTTCGGCATTCCGCACGAGGTGCGGATTCTGTCGGCCCACCGGTCGCCGAACCTCGTCGAGAAATTCGTGAACGAGGCGGAAGGGCGCGGCATCGCCGTCATCATCGCCGGGGCGGGGATGGCGGCGCACCTGGCCGGGGTGATCGCCTCCCGGACGACGCTTCCCGTCATCGGGGTGCCGGTGGCGTCCGGCCCCCTGAACGGTGTGGACGCGCTCTATTCCACGGTGATGATGCCCCCGGGCATCCCGGTCGCCACCATGGCGGTGGGGAAATCCGGCGCGACCAATGCGGCGATTTTCGCGGCGGAAATCCTGGCCCTGTCGGACGCGCGCCTCAAGGCGGCGCTCGTGAAATCCCGCCAGGATCTCGAATCCAAAATCGCCGGGAAGGACCGAAAAGTCCGTGAATCGTGATTCGTTGTTTGCGAGTCGCAGAACAGGAGTGTGTTACGGGTATTTCCTCTCCTATCGTGTCCGTCTCCTGGCGTGGCGGCCTTTCCGGGCACATCCGCCTCATTGACCAGACCCTCCTTCCCGGGCGGGAGAAAACCCTTGCCATTCGGGACGTTCCCCGGCTCATCGAGGCCATCCGGCGGCTTCGTGTCCGCGGGGCGCCGGCCATCGGGGTGGCCGGGGCCTTTGGCGTGGCTCTGGCCGCGCGGAAGATTTCCGCGACGGATCCCACCGTGTTTCTCGTGCGTCTGCGGAAAGCCTCCGCCGCCATCGCGAGCGCCCGTCCGACCGCCGTGAACCTCGCCTGGGCGGTGGAGGAAATACTTCGCGCCGGCCGGGCGGCGGCGGTCCAAGGGGTGCCGATCCTCCGGCAGGCCCTTCTCGACAGGGCGCTGACGCTTTCCGACGAGGAACGCGCCCGGTCCCGCGCCATGGGGGATGCGGGGGCGCGGCTCATCCGGGACGGCGGGAATATTCTCACTCATTGCAACACCGGCGCGCTCGCGACGGTGGGGGAGGGGACGGCCCTCGCCGCCGTGTTCCGGGCCGCCGCGCGCGGGAAGCGCGTGCACGTGTGGGTGGACGAGACGCGGCCGCTCCTGCAGGGGGCGCGCCTCACGGCGTGGGAACTGGGACGGGCGGGCATCCCGCATACGTTGATATGCGACAACATGGCCGCGGTCGTGATGTCGGCGGGAAAGGTTGACGCGGTGATGGTCGGCGCGGACCGCATCGCGGCGAACGGGGACACGGCCAATAAAATTGGAACCTACGGGCTTTCGGTGCTGGCGAAGGCCCACGGGGTGAAATTTTACGTCGTGGCGCCGGTGTCCACGTTCGACCGCGGGATTTCAACGGGCCGGCAAATTCCCATCGAGGAGCGCGCCCCGGACGAGGTGGCGGGATTCGCCGGCAAACGCACGGCGCCCCGCGATGCCCGCGTATTCAACCCCGCCTTCGACGTCACCCCGGCAGCCAACATCACGGCGTTTGTCACGGATCGCGGGATTCTCAAGCGGCCGTTTGCGCGGGCGATTCGCGAACGGATATGAATCCTGTGGCGCATGATCGCCGTTCCATCCGCCTGAAGGGATATGATTACGCGCAGGCGGGGGCGTATTTCATGACGGTGTGCGCGCATGAACGGCGATGCGTGTTCGGCGACGTGGTGGATGGTGAAATGCGATTGAATGATGCCGGTTGCATTGTCCGGACGGTCTGGGACGCCTTGCCGGAGCATTATCCGCATGTGCAATTGGATGAATTTGTGATTATGCCCAATCACATTCATGGCATTATCGTTTTATCGGATGTAGGGGCGGGTTTGAAACCCGCCCCTACGTTGGAGAAGAGGCATGGATTGCCGGAAATTGTACGCGCCTTTAAATCGTTTTCTGCGCGACGTATTAATGAATCGTGTCGTACCCGCGGTATTCCCGTCTGGCAACGCAACTATTACGAACACGTCATCCGGAATGACGATGATCTGAACGATATCCGATCGTACATCGCCGCCAACCCGGCGGGGTGGGCGGCGGATGAATACCATGTTGCCGATGCCGGACTGGTGGATGTTCGGCGAATCTCGAATCCCGGTTCCCGGTTCCCGTCATGATTCTCAAAGACCATGCCCTCATCCTCCGGGTCTACCCGTACAGCGAAACCAGCCTGATCCTGACGTGCCTGGCCGCCCGCCACGGGCGGATGCAGGTGCTGGCCAAGGGGGCGCGGCGGCCGAAGAATCCGTTTCTGGGCAATCTGGATTTTCTGCATCACGGGGAGATGATTGTCTCGACGCGGGCACGGTCGGGCCTCGACATTCTCCGGGAATTCGACCTCACGGACGATTTCGCGGCGCTCCGGCGGCCGGTGGAACGGTTTCTCGCGTCGGCGTTCGTCGCGGAGGCGGCTTTGAATTTCTCGGTGGAGGGCGCCGGGGGGGAACGCGTTTTCGCCCACGTGATCGGGGCGCTCCGGGCGATGGCCGGCGACGGGGATCTCCGGTCGGTCCTGCTGGTTTTCAGCATGGGATTTCTCGATCTTCACGGGTTTTCCCCGCGCCTGGACGCCTGCACGGGGTGCCAGAAACCGGACACCGTCGAATTTTTCAGCCATCGCCTCGGCGGGGTGCTCTGCCGGGCCTGCCGGGGGCGCGATCCGGCGTCCACGCCTCTCGGGCGGGAATCGCACGACCTGATGGAATCTTTCCGCTTACGTGAACCTGAAACTGGAAACTGGAAACTGGAAACCGGGAACCGGGAACTGGAAACTGGAAACCGGAAACCGGAAACCGGAAACCGTCGGGATGGTGCGTATGTTCACGCCTGGAGCGCGCTCTCGGGGATGATGGCGGCCATCACGGGGCGGGACTGGGCGACGCGGGAGGAAGTGGGGCGGATATTCAAGCCCTCCGCCCGCCGTTGATGTATCTCCCGTTCCGAATGCGATGCGATTACCGCCGGATTCCGGCCAGGAAGCACCCGCCGCTGTGCGGGTTCGTCCCATCCGCGTAGGTGGAGGCGGTGTTGGAATAGGCGGAATTGCCCGCGGCGCTGTAGGCCCTGACCCGGTAATAATACGGCGTGGTTGTGGCGGTGAGCGTATCGGTGTAGGTGGTCACGCCCGCCCCGGCCGTCGCGATCTCCGCGAACGTGGTTCCGTCGGTTCCCCGTTCGATCCGGAATCCCGTTTCGTCCGAAGAAACGTCCTTCCAGGAAAGAATCGCCTGAGTATCCGAAATGATGGATGCCCCCAGGAACATCGGCGCCGCCGGAGCGGTTGTCGCATTCGCCGCGGCCGTCCAGGCGGAAAATCCGGCGGCGTTCCACGCCCGCACCCGGTAGTGGTAAATGGTGGAAGGGGTGAGCCCCGTGTCGGCATACGTTTTGACATTCGGCCCGACACGCGCCGCTTCCATGAAGGACGACCCGTCGGGCCCGCGTTCGATGATAAATCCGTCCTCGTCCAGGGCGTTATCCGCCCAGGAAAGCGAAATCCCGGTATCCGAGACGGTTGTCGCCTTGAGCGAACTGGGCGGGGCGGGCGGGGCCGTGGGGTCGTTCTTGACCCGGAATTCGACGTTCATCACGGCGGCGGAGGCGGGGATGGCGAGAACCATGACGTTTGTCGCGGCGCCGCTGCAGGCGAGGGCCGACGGCGCGGATTGGTCGCTGAATCCCGTGTTGGCGGCCGTCCCGGGGAAGAAGTCCCCGGCATCGCCCGGGTGGATTCCGCTGTCGAGTTCGCCGAGCCCGTCCGCCTCCTCGAGGTCCACGAGTTTGCGGGTCTCGTTGTCGTTGGTGTCCTGCGTTTCATCAATGTGCCAGACGAGAAGACCCGACCCGGGCAGGTCCGCGTCGAAACCGGTCTTCTGGCGGTTTTCCACCAGGAAATATTCGCTCCCGGTCTGGCCGTTCGTCCAGAGACGGCAGGCCGAGGCGGATGTCTCCACCTGGGATACATCGTAGAGTCCGTTGGTGGTGATGTTCGTCGGCGTGAGCCATTGCAGGAATGTCTTGGGCCAGGCGGACAGATGCGCCGGCCGGCTCCCGTCGTTGGATGCGCCTCCGAGCCACATCCCTCCGCCCATCAGACAAAAGACCCCGACGCCGCTTGAGGAGTAGTCCGTGTCGTAGAGGTCGGGGAGTCCGAGGTTGTGCCCGAATTCGTGGCAAAAGACTCCGATGGTGGAGAGCGTCCCGGGCGTGATGCCCCATTCCGGGGCGAGAACGAATTTGTTGACCGTGACGCCATCATAGGCCCGCGGCGTCCCCCCGGCCGAGGCGATGTCCCATTGGAGCGACGACGGGTCCGTCGCGTCCCCGGTCGCCTCGAATCCCTGGCCGGCGTGGACGATGATGAGTCCGTCCACCGCGCCGTCCCCATCGTTGTCGTACGGGCTGAAGTCCACCCCGGCGGCCTCCGCGGCGTCCACCGCCTCCTCCACGAGTCGGGCGACATTGTTGGGATAGGCGGATGCCACAATTGACGTATAGAGGGATTTCACCCGGGAGGCGGTATGCCAGCCCGACACCAGGCCCGCGCCTCCAGCCGTGGAGAATTTTCCGCCGGAAACCTCGGTGTAATAATCGTTCATGCTCATGAGGAGCGACGAAAAATTCCCGGCCGGTTCGTCGCCATCGCCGTCCGGCAGGGTGGCGGCCGTGTCGCCGTACATGATGAGGATGACGAGGATATTCCAGGTTCCCGTGGGCGCGGGGGAGGGGGGGGTGGGGGCTTTGGACGGGACTCGGGGATCGGATTTCGGGGCTCGCAGAAAAGAAACCGCATGAGGGAGGCCGCCATCGGCGGCGCGGAGTTTTTTCGCGACGTTCGGGTGGAGGGGCGCGGCGGATACGGAAAACGGGAGGATGAGGCCCGTTGTGACCACCATCAGGACGCCCGCGATGAGTCGGCGCATGGGATGGATTGTACCCATTTTCACGGTGTCCACAATCGGCGCTTGATGTTGGAAAGGATGAGGATAATCTGGACGAAAACGAGGAGGATGCCATGAACACGATCAAGGCCGTCTCGATGACGTCTCTGTTGTTGGTTCTCTCCGGTTGCCAGTCCCGGCCGGTGCCTTCCGCGGTTTATCCCCGCGCCGTGTATCCCCACGGCCGGTACGCCGTCCGGGCGGAGGCCGACGGCGTTCGTGCCGCCGCGGTGATGTTCGCGCCGGGGCGGGATGTCTGGGGCGATCCGGCGAAAAATGCCCCCCTCAAGACGTCCATGCCCTTCGGGCCGGCGGACGCGGGGGTTCTGGCCGTTCGAATCATCCTCTGGAACGAGTCCGGGCACACGCTCCGGTTGGAAACGGATCAGATTTCCGGCATGGCGGGAGAGGCCGAGGTGCATCCCTATCCGGCCGACGAGGCCGCGGACGTCGTTATTGCATCGAAGGCGTTCCAGGAGGCCGTTCGGGGGAGCGAGGTGGAACCTTTTCTGCGGTATGTCCTGGGCGGGGAGATGATTGTTGATGCCGCCCGGGGCGGCATATCGGGGGCCGCGGCGACGGGCGGTGTTCCGGGAGGGGCGGCCGGGGCGGCCAAGGGCGCCGGGAAGGGATTGGAAAAGACCCGGGAATACCCGAAAAATCTCGCCGGAGTCATCCGTCGCGAATACCAGACGCGCGCGATGATCGCGCAGACGCTCCGGCCCCGTTACGTGGCCGATGGCCTTGTTTTCTTCCCGGGCGAGGCGGGGGTGGTCTCCGTCGTCGTGCGCGTATACGATGAGCAGGACGGGAAGACGGGAGAATTGACTCTGACGTTGCCGGGATTCCCGCAATAGCCTCGTTAAAGGTTCTTCCGGCGAAAATCTTGTGTTTTTTGCACAAGATTTGAGACGGAAGAATCTATTTGTTAGGCACCCGGCAGAACAAGACGTAGGCGTTGTCCTCCGGTTCCTCCCTGGTCAGAATGTGATCCCACACGATCACGGCCTGATTCGGCGGCGAGCGCGTCGGCGCCGCGAGGCGATTGACCCGCGTCTTGTCTTCAGTCACAAGCACCGATGGCTCCCACGTACCGCCTTTCCACCGGCGATAGCGGATCTCCCAAATCTTCGCGTTGTCTTTTGAAACAAATTTGGCGTAAAAACAGAAAACCGTTTCGCCGCTTGCCGTCAGGATGCTCTCACAGACGCCTTCCGTTTCCAGCGTTTCGCTTGTCCATTTTTCGCCGTCGAACCGCGCCACCGTCAGATCGGTCTGCGCCGCTTGTTCGAGTTTTTCCAAGGATGATCCTTTGCGGAGGATCTTGTCGAAATCGTTGAAAACATAATTGCCGCCGCGCGACACGAACACATCTTTGTTCGCCACGGATACCACCGTGCACTCGGAATAACTCTTCCCCTTGCTGAACGGGGGAATGTCCGCCCATTTATCCCAGGATTCCTGCCCGTAAATGGCGTACTTGGTGGCCGGAGGAGAAATGGCGATGAGTGTGTCCTTGAACGGCGCCATCATCGGCCCCGTGGTGAGCCTGGCGGGCAGGAGCACCATCTTGCTCGGCGCTTTCTCGTGGGCCTTTTCCATGTCCTTCAGATCCGGCGTGTAGAGGGGCCGCGGCGGTTTCTCGACGTCGCCGTTCTTGCTCGGAGCCCACGTCAGCCCGCCGTCGTTGGAATACTTGTAGGGGAAACCGGTCGAGGGATAGTGCTCGGTGGATCGCCCGTCGCACCAGACCGCCCAGAGCCGCCCGGTCGGAAGGCGCAGGACGTGACACCAGAACGGACACTTGAGGATGTTGCCGTCGATCATGCTCACGCGCTCCGGCTCCCACTTTTCTCCGGTGAAACCCAGCGAGCGGAAATACGTGTCGTAGCCGCCGTGGTAACTCTGGCAGTTCTCGGTGCCGACGCCGTAGAGGGTTCCCGTTTCGTAGTCGGAGGAATATCCCCCCCGTCCGTACCAGGTGTTGATGTGGGTGGGCAGATTTTCCCTGGGCGACATGCCGCCCCATGTTTTGCCGCCGTCGAACGTGGCGCACGCCGAGAGACCTCCCGCCGTGTAGGAATCGGGATTGATCTTCCGCGCCGTCTTGTCGACGCCAAAAGCGATGAAGGCCGCCCGGCCGTTGTCATAAGCCACCACGCCGCGCCGTGTGGTCTGGTAATAGGTCACCCCCAGCCCGCCGAAGCATCCGCCGCGTCCGTGTTTCCGGGTTTTAACCGGGCCCAGGGCTTCGGCCGGCGAGAGGTCGCGTTTCATTTTCTCCGCGTCGCGCGCGAGCGGCGGCGTGCGGACCACCTTGTGCAAACGCGGCACGGGCGCGTTGCGCGGAGCCACGAGATCGAATTTCGGTTTCTCGGCGTCTTTCTTCACCAGCCGGATGTTGTCGAGCCAGATGTCCGTCTTCCCCTGATAGCCGTAAAAATAAAGGTAGAATCCGTGAATGCGCGTGAGGTCGAGCTCGCCCGCCGCGCCCCACGCCTGGACATCAAACTCCAGAGTCGCCCACTTGCCGGCGGGAATCTCATACTCGGCCGCTCCGGAACGAAGCCCCGTCCACGAGGCGTGGAACTTGGGACCGGTCGCGTCGCGGAAGTGAAGCGCCCAGGTGACCGGTTCGTCCTTTGTCATCACGTCCATGCGCAGGGCCGCGTACGGCGAATAATCCAGCGGCGGAATCCCCGCGCGGGTGTAGGCGTCGTCCACGACGGGCATGTACCGTTCGAAGAGCCACTGGATGGTGTCGTGATAATCGTTGTTCGGCGGGATGGCCATGAGCTCCGGCTCGGCCTTCCGTTTGGCCACGGGGCCTTTCTCCACGTATCTCTCCAGATATTTCCAATAGGCGTCACCGGACTCTTTCGCCACGACATGCAGGGATTGCTTGCCGCTGGTGACGTTGCCCTCCTCGATTTTCCCCTTGGGCATGTAACCCGGCCAGCCCCAGTCTTTCTTGACCTCCTCCGGTTCGAAATCGTAGAGCACCTTGACGGGCGGAGAATCCTCTCCGGCGCGCGCAAGACCCGGAAGCAAATTCGCTCCGAGAACAACACCGAGGATCGTGATCCAACGTCGCATATAAACCCCTCCTTTCCGGGATTTTAACAACGTGCGCGGGGATTTGAAACGATAAATAAAAGGCGTCTCAAGTGACAAGGCGGTCGAAATCACGGCGTCCCGGACGGAATCGCAACCACAAGTCCCGAAACGGGTAATGACCAAAAAAACGCCCGCGGCGGTTGACAAGCCGCTTTCCGCGGATAGAATCATCGCGCTTCTCTGTTACAAACTGAAAAGGGAGAATCTCATGGCTGGCAAGGAACTCGAGGCGCTCGAGGAGAAATTTGACGCCGCGCAGGAGATCGCCGACGTTTGCCGGTTTCGCCGGGATGTCCTTTTCTCGAAGCGGCTTCGCGACGGATTCCGGGTTAATGTCCGGGATTGGGATGCGAATGAACGCTCCGCCGCCGTCCGGCGCGCCATTGCATTGTGGGCCTGCGGGGCGCCCACCGAGGCCGTGGCGGCGTTCAAGGAGGCCAAGAGCCAGGACCACAAGGGGCTTTTCTTCGCGGCATTGGCCGCATTGGAGGATGGCGACGGGCCGACCGCCGTTCCGTGGCTCAAGATTCTGTACGGGCACGACGGCGGCAACCTCGAATACACCCTGGCTTATGCGAAGGCCCTGCGTCTGGCCGGAGATGTCGCGACCGCCCTGCCCCTTCTCGAAAAACTCCGCAAGACCGTTCGTGACGACGCGCGCGTCCGGACGGAACTCGGGTTGTGCATGGGTTACGAGGGACGTCATGACGAGGCCCACGAGGAGCTTTCCGGCGCCGTCCAGCTCGATCCGGGCGACGGGGATGCCCATTTTCATCTCGCCAGCTGGTATGACGCGCGGGGAGAGGAAGACCTCGCCCTGATCCACTACGAAAAGGCGGCCAATCTGCCCACCAGCCGCGTGAACTCGCTTCTGCATCTTTCCATCATGTACGAGGACCACGGGCAGTACAACAAGGCGGCGGCCTGCTGCCGGCGGGTCTTGAACGAGTTCCCCGCGCACCCGCGGGCGCAGCTCTTCATGAAAGACATCCGCTCCTCGAAGACGATGTATTATGACGAGGACGCCATGCGCGAGGTGGACCGCCGGGCGAAGATCCTCGACATCCCGATCTCGGATTTCGAGCTTTCCGTCCGCAGCCGCAACTGTTTGGCGAAGATGAAGGTGAGGACACTGGGCGATCTCATCAAGAAGACCGAGGACGAGATTCTCTCCTACAAGAATTTCGGGGAGACCTCCCTGAGCGAGATCAAGAACATTCTCCAGCCGTACGGCCTCGATCTCGGCCAGGCGGAGGGGGCGACTCCCGTGGCCCCGGCGCCCGCCGAGCCCGCCCCGGAGGTCGTACTCGACCAGCCGATCGCCATCCTCGAGCTTTCCGTGCGCGGCCGCCGGTGCATCGAGAAACTCAAGGTGGTCACCATCCGCGACCTCACCGAGCGGAAGGAGTCGGACCTTCTCAAGTGCCGGAACTTCGGTGCCAATTCGCTCGATGAGATCCGGGAGAAATTGGCGGTCCACGGGCTGGCGCTGGCGCCGGAGGCCTGATGCTTCATCACATCCGCGGACGGATCGCCTTCCGTCACCCGACCCACGTCGTCGTGGAGGCGGGGGGGGTCGGTTATGCCGTGCGGGTGCCGGTTTCGACCGCCGAACGCCTCCCGGCCGCCGGGGACGTCACGCTCTACACCCACCTTCAGGTCCTTGTCCAGCAGGGGGAATTGCGGGTTTACGGGTTCGCCACGATGGAGGAACGGGACCTTTTCGAGGAACTTCTCGAGGTGCAGGGCATCGGGCCGGTCGCGGCCCTCTCCATCCTTTCCGGGTGCGCGCTCGCCGGGGTATCTCTGGCGGATTTCACCGGCCGCATTGCCGCGGGGGACGCCGATGGGCTGACCCGCATCAAGGGCGTGGGGAAAAAGCACGCCGAGCGGCTTGTCGTCGAACTCCGGAAAAAATTTGAAAAGACCCATGGAACGGCCGCGCGGCCTGACGGCCGTGTGCGCGACGCGGTGATGGCCCTTGTGGCGCTGGGCTACCGCACGGGCGAGGCGGAACGGGCCGTGTCCAGGGCCCTCGAGAAGGGAAAGACCGCGCTTCCCGTGGACGGCATCGTCCGGGAGGCGCTCAAGCACGTTTGAGGATTGGTTCATCCATCATGACGATACCCCCCGAAGATCGTTCTGTCATCGCGCCCGCCCCTCTCTCCGGAGAAGAGCCCGAGGATGCGGGTCTCCGGCCCGGCACGTTTGACGATTTTGTCGGCCAGGATCCCGTCCGGAACAACCTCCGCGTGGCCATCACCGCCGCCCGCCAGAGGAAGGAGGCCGTGGATCACATCCTCTTTTCAGGAATGCCGGGACTCGGTAAAACCACGCTCGCCCATATCGTCGCGCGCGAGATGGGGACCCAGATGGTTACCACCAGCGGTCCCGTCATCGATCGGCCCGGGGACCTCGCGGGGATTTTGAGCAGCCTCGGCGAGGGTGATGTCCTGTTCATTGACGAGATCCACCGGCTGAACCGGAATGTCGAAGAGTACCTCTACAGCGCGATGGAGGACTTCCGGATTGATATTTTGCTCGATCAGGGGCCCAACGCCCGCTCGGTGAACCTGGAACTCAAGCCCTTCACCCTCGTCGGGGCGACGACGCGGGAGGGGCTTGTGGCCGGGCCCCTGCGGTCGCGATTCGGGGTTCTCGAGAAACTCGAACTCTACCCGTGGGAGGATCTGGCGAAAATCATCCGGCGTTCCGCGGGCATCCTGAAGATCGGCCTGGAGGATGCCGCGACCGAGGTCATCAGCCGGCGGTCCCGCGGCGTGCCGCGCATCGCCAACCGTTTTCTCCGGCGTGTCCGCGACCTCGCCCAGGTGAAACGCGAAAAGCGCGTCTCCGCCGACATCGCGCGGGAAGCGCTCGGAATGCTGGGGGTGGACGAAAATGGTCTTGTGGCCACCGACCGGAAGATTCTCGAGATTTTGGCGCGGCGGGCCGGGGAGCCGGTGGGCCTGAAGGCCATCGCGCTTACCGTGGGGGAGGAGGAGGATACCATCGAGGAGGTCTACGAGCCCTATCTGATGATTCAGGGATACCTCGACCGCACCCCGCGCGGCCGTGCCGCGACGCCCCGGACGATGGCGCTCTTCCCGGGTTCCGGCAAGGGGTTGTTTTAATGGATATCCGGATCGGGAACGTTTCGGGCCGTGCCATGGTCGCCGTGGCGGTGGGGATTGCCGTGGCCGTTTTACCGATGGGCGCGGGAATCGGGGCGGCCCGCTCCCGGCGCGGAGATCCTCCGACGCCCGCGCCATCCGTTCCCGCCCTGCCCAAACGGCTTCCCGCCAATCCCGACGTGCGGGTGTGTTTCGATCCGCCGGCGGGCGGCCATACTCTGGCCGTCCTGGGTCCCTTCCGGATCCGCGGCCCCCGGGGCTCCGTTCTGATGGATGAGGACAGCCTGGGGGCATCGCCGGTCCGGCTCGAAGGGGATTTCCTTGCCGTCGGGGACCGCCGGTTCAGCGCGAAACGGGTGGATATCATCCCCGAGGATGACGGGACGATCCAGCTCAACGGCGTCTGTTATCCCGGGACGCTGGCCCTGCTCATCGGCCCCGAGAAGAATTTCTGCGCGGTGAACACGGTGCCTCTCGAACGTTATCTCGAGTGCGTGATCGGCGGCGAGATGCCGCTCCGGTGGCCCCCGGCGGCGCTCGAGGCCCAGGCCGTGGCCGCGCGGACCTACGCCCTCTATCAGGTGATTACCAAGACCGATCTGCCCTGGGTCATGGGGGCCGGCGAGGATTCACAGATGTATACGGGACTGAAGGGGGAGAGCCCTGTTTCCCGCCGTGTTGTAAAGGACACCCAGGGGAAGGTGCTTCTTTACCGGGCGGCGCCCATTCCGGCCTATTACCATTCGAGTTGCGCCGGCCACACCGAGAATGCCGCCGTGGTGTTCGGGGGGGAATCCCTCCCGCCGCTTTCGGGCGTCCCCTGCGCGTGGTGTTTTCCCCCGAAGGAATGGGAACTCGAACTGGAGAAGAAGGAACTCTCCCGGATGCTGCGGGACGCCAGGGTCCCCGTGAAGGGGGTCAGGGGCGTGGAGGCGGAGACGGGACGGAACGGCATCCACCGGGAATCCTTTCGGATTGACGCCCCGGACGGACCGGTTACCCTCGCCGGCGAGATTTTCAGGAAAATCATCGGTCCGCGGCGTCTCCGAAGCACCAATTGCATCGTGACCGACCAGGGGGATCGGATCCTTTTCCAGGGCAAGGGGTGGGGGCATGGCGTCGGGATGTGCCAGTGGGGCGCCTTCGGCATGGCCAGCCGCAAGTACACCGGCGAGGAAATCCTCATGTATTATTATCCCGGGGCCGATATTGAGAAGATCTATTGATTTGATAATTGATGATTTTCCCGATGGCGTTCAAATTCCACATCACCTCGCGCGATCCGAAAACCCGCGCCCGCGCCGGCCTCATCGAGACACCCCACGGCATCGTGCAGACGCCGGCCTTCTTCCCCGTCGGAACCCTGGCGTCGGTGAAGGGGGTGACGCCGGCGGGCCTTCGTGAAACCGGGGTGGAGGGGATCCTGGCCAACGCCTGGCATCTTTCCGAAAGACCCGGGACAGGGGTGGTCCGCCGGATGGGGGGGATTCACCGGTTCATGGGGTGGGAGGGCGCGGTCGTCACGGACAGCGGCGGCTATCAGGTTTTTTCCCTTCCGAAACTTCTGGCGGTGGAGGAGGGCGGGTTGATCTACCGTTCTCCGGTGGATGGCGCGGAACGGGAACTCACCCCCGCCGGGACGCTCGAGATCCAGAAGGCGCTCGGGAGCGACATCGCCATGGTCCTGGATCAGCCGGTTCCCTATCCGTCGGATCGCGCGGCATCGGAGGCGGCCCTTCGACGCACGACCACTTGGGCATCCGCGTCACGCGCCAATCCCCTTTCCGAAAACGCCTTTGCCATTGTCCAGGGTGGTTTTTACGCGGACCTCCGGCGCCGGTCCGCGGAGGAACTGGCCCGGCTCGACTTTCCCGGCTATGCCGTGGGGGGGCTGCGGCTCGGGGAGCCTTTGGAAACGGCCCTCGCGATGCTGGCGGCGGTGATGCCCGTTCTGCCGGAGGACAAGCCGCGTTACATCATGGGCATGGGGGGGCTTCGGGACATGGCCGAGGCCGTGGCGTTGGGCGCGGATTTCTTCGATTGCGTCCTTCCCACCCGTAACGGCCGCAACGGCATGGCCTTCACCGCCCTGGGAACGTTTCAGATCCGGAACGCCCGGTTCCGGGAGGACGATTCCCCCCTGGAACCCGGCTGCCCCTGTTATGCCTGCCGGACGTTCAGCCGGGGGTACCTGCGGCATCTTTTTATGGAAAACGAGATGCTCGGTGCTATGATGTTGACCCTTCACAACCTGCGGGTGTACGCATCGTGGATGGAGCGCCTTCGGGCGGCCATCCGCGAAGGCCGTCTGGAGACGATTCTGGCCGACATCCGCCGCGCGTGGCCCGCCGAAGGCGGCTCCCGACGGGAGTCCGGCGCTGAAGGCGGAAAAACGGCAAATCAGGAGAACGGGAAATGATGCTTCCGGAGTTGATTCTGGCGCAGGCCGGGCAGGGCGGCGGGGATATCGTCTGGGGGATGCTCCTTCCCTTCGGGGCCATCTTCGTGATCATGTATTTCATGCTCATCCGCCCGCAGCAGAAGAAGGAGAAGGAACGGCAGGAAATGCTCAGCCGCATCAAGAAGAACGAGCGCGTGATCACGACGGGCGGCATTCACGGCGTTGTGACGAATTTCACCGATGCCGACGTGACGATTCGCGTGGATGACGAGGCCAACGTGAAGATCCGTTTCTCCCGGGGCGCCATCGCCCGGGTCGTTGAGGAGGAGAAAAAGTAAAATGGGCAAGAGCGCCGGGAAATTCATCCTGATCGCCGCCATCGCGGCGGTGTCGGCATTCCTGTACTTCGAGAAGGGAATTCCCCTCGGAATGGATCTCAAGGGGGGGGCCGAACTCATCTACACCGTAAAAGAAAAAGAGAAGTCCATCACGGGCGAGATGATGGGTCGCATCATCTCCGTCATCCAGAAGCGCATTGACAACATCGGCCTTCAGGAAATCAAGGTCCAGACTCACGGCCATCGGGAGATCCTCATCCTCATCCCGGGGGCGGATCAGGCCAAAGTCAACCGGGCCATCGAGATCATGAAGACGCAGGCCGTTCTCGAATTCCGGCTGGTTTATCCCGAGAATGACTATGAGGACCTGAAGAAAAAGGGGGAGGTTCCCGACGGCTACCGGAAATTCGAATATTCGGGAAAGAAAGAGGGGAACTTCGAGTATCTGCGGGACAAACCCCAGTTGACCGGAGACGCGGTGGAACTGGCCAACGCCAATCCGAACCTGGAAGATTTTTCGGTGATGGGTCAATACCAGGTCAGCCTTCAGTTCAATTTGAGGGGTTCGAAGAAGTTCGAGCAGTTGACCGGTCAGCACGTCAACGAGCATCTGGCCATCGTGCTTGACGGAAAAATCCAGTCGGCCCCCAAGATTCTTTCGAAAATCAGCGGCGTGGCCAGCATCACGGGGGACTTCGACAAGGCGCAGGCCGAGAATCTGGCCGTGGCCCTCCGTTCGGGCGGCCTGCCGGCCCAGCTCGAACTCATCATGCGGAACGAGGTGGGCCCTTCCCTCGGGGACGATTCCATCCGGAAGGGGGTGCTTTCCTGCGCGGTGGGGATGGGACTCGTTCTTTTGTTCATGGTCATCTACTATCGCGGGGGCGGGATGATCGCGAACCTCGCGCTCATCCTCAATCTGGTCATTCTGCTGGGCGTCATGGCGTTTCTCCAGGCCACCATGACCTTGCCGGGCATCGCGGGTCTGATTCTGTCCGTGGGCATGGCGGTGGACGCCAACATCCTGATTTACGAGCGCATCCGTGAGGAGAAGGCGCTCGGCCGGCCTCTCCGGAGCGCGATCACGAACGGCTACGAGCGGGTGTTCCTGACCATTCTGGATTCGAATCTGACCACGGTCATATCGGCGATTATTCTGTACTGGTTCGGCACCGGGACGATCAAGGGGTTTGCGGTCACCCTGATCATCGGGATTCTCGTCAGCATGTTCACCGCCATCTTTGTGACACGGGCGGTTCTGGAGTTTCTGGTGGACAAGGGTGTCATCCGTGATCTCCGGATGATCCAGCTCTGGTCGAAGTCCACGTTCTCCTTCATAAGCTATCGCTACCCGGCCTATATCCTTTCAGCTGTGGTCATTGTGGCCGGGATGGCGTATTTCTTCTCCCGGGGGGAGAAGGCCTACGGGGTGGATTTTACGGGAGGCACACTCGTCCAGATTCGTCTCAAGGCGCCCGTGGATACCAATGAGATTCGTCAGCGGGTCGCCCGCGCCGGGTTCCCGGATGCCGAGGTCCAGTCGGTCTGGAAGGGGGCCACCACCCAGAATCTCCAGTCGAAATCGGACGAGTTTCTCATCCGGGTGGGCGCCCGGGAGCACGCCATCCTGCGGGACAAACTTCGCCCCGAGTTCCAGCCGTTCCGGACCGTGCCGGTGGAGGATATCGCCGCCGACAAGGCCGCGGACAAGACCACCGTTCATCTTACGACGCGCGACCCGGTCGCCGTGAAGGAGATGGAGGAGCGTTTCAAGGCGATGGGGCTGGTCGCGACATCGATCAAGATGGACGACGACAAAGATGTGGGAAACGAGCTTGATATCGTTTTCCCGCCGGCGGCCGGCGAGGCCGAGTCCCTGAAGACCCGCATCCGGGGGGAACTCGAATGGGATCCTTTTGTCCGGGTCAACCAGATCGGGTCCACGGTCGCGAACGATATGAGGTTGAGCGCGGTTGTCGCGATTGTCCTGGCGTTGGTCGCCATCATCACCTATGTCGCCTTCCGGTTCGAGTTCCGGCAGGGGGTGACGTCGGTGGTGGCCCTGGGGCATGACGTCCTCGTGGCGCTGGCGTTTCTGGCCGTTGCCCACGAGCCGGTGGATCTGGTGATCGTGGCCGCCCTTCTCACAATCGTCGGTTACTCCATCAATGATACCATTGTGATTTTCGACCGCGTCCGGGAGAATCGCGGCATCGGGAAGCCCATGCCTCTGGGCGATTTGATTGATTTAAGCCTCAATCAGACCCTCTCGCGGACCTATCTCACGTCGTGGACGGTGCTTATGGTGGTGATGACCCTCTTCTTCTTCGGGGGCGAGGTCATCCACGGGTTCGCCTTCGCCATGCTGGTGGGGGTGATTTCGGGAACCTACTCCACCATTTTCATCGCCTGCCCGCTGGTGGTGGACTGGGAGAACGCCCGCGCCCGGAAGGCGGCCCGGGCCGCGAAACCCGCTTGAATTGGGCGGGAGGAATGAATATCATAACGGGCGGGAAATGAAAGTCGACCGTGTCTTTTAAAGGAGAACGCCATGCGCAAGGATATCAAGATTGGTCTCGTGGTGGGGGCGGTTCTGATTGTCCTCTTTGTGATCATCTGGCGCCGGAACAACAACACGGGCGACAGCGGTATCGGCCTGCCGACGGAGGACGCTGTCGTGACGCCCGGTGTTGACACGTCCCCCCTGCCGGTGGTGGCGGCGACTCCGGCCACGCCGCTCGTGGTCGCGGGAGGCCCGACGGGAGGAGACACGATGAACATCCGGGTGGGTGGACCTGCCGCGGGCGACGGCGGCCTGATGGGGGGGCCGGGGCCGGGCGTGGCGGGCGATTTTGGCGGGACCGTTGTTGATGGTGACTTACCGGCCGGCGGACGCGAGGAGACCCACGTTGTCGCGAAGGGCGACACATTGGGCGGTATCGCCAAGCGTTATTACGGGGATGAGTCCAAGCACGTTCTGATTTCGAAGGCCAATCCCGGTGTCAATCCACGCAACCTGAAAATCGGCACGAAACTGGTCATCCCCGCGGCGCCGAACAAGGGCCATGATCGGATTTCCGATACCCATGGCGGCGCGACAGGCGGTGGAAAATCCTACACGGTGAAGAAGGGCGATTCCCTGTGGAAGATTGCCAAGGAGACCTATGGCGATGGGAACATGGCCAAAAAGATCCGGGATGCGAACAATCTTACCGACGACAACCTGAAGATCGGGCAGAAACTGGTTCTTCCGGGGAAGGGCGGGGATGTCATCGAAGAGGCGCCGATGCGGGATCCGTTCCGGCCGATGGAGGCCACTCCTCCGGTGACCAGTGGCCCCGCGAGGACGCCTCACGCCACGGTAACGTATTGAAATTGAATGAGTTGAGTTGTGATTGGGCCACGGCCGGGATGACCTCCCGGCCGTGGTGTTTTTTTATAGCGGAAGCGCCACGGCCCTGCCCTGCGCCTGCGACGCGTAGACCGCCAGAACGATCTCCACGGACTTGCGTCCCTCCTCGCCATTTACCAGAGGTTCCCGGCCGGACTCCAGGGCCTGGAGAAATTCCCCGATTTGCCGGCGGTGGCCGTCGTGTTTGATGGCCATGGGATCGGCCGCCCCGCCCTTCCCCGACGTGCGACGGGCGAATTTCTCCCGGATCCCGGCGTCGCCTTTTTCCTCCCGGGCGAACGACCAGACGAGAATGTCCTCTTCTTCAAGCACCACCGTGCCCTGGGTTCCCGAGATCTCGATTTTTTTGAGAAAACCCGGGAATGCCGACGTGGCGCCTTCGAGTACTCCGAGGGCGCCGCTTTCGAAGCGAAGGGCGGCCACGGCCGTGTCCTCGACCTCGATCCGCTCGTGGGCGAGTGTGGCCGTGAAGGAGGCGACGGAGGTCACGCGTCCCATGAACCACTGGAGGAGGTCCACGTTGTGGATGGATTGATTCATCAGGGCGCCGCCGCCATCGAGTTTTTGCGTGCCTTTCCAGCCGCCCTTGTCGTAATAATCCTGGGTGCGCCACCACTTCACGTAGGCATCCCCGAGCGTGATGCGGCCCAGGCGTCCCGTGTCAACGGCCTGCTTGACAAGCGCGGATGCCTCGTGGAATCGCGAAGGGAAGATGACCCCGAGCGTCACGCCGGCCTTGCGGCAGGCGCGGATGGCCTCGTCACAGCGGAGAAGGGTGGTCTCCAGGGGTTTTTCCACGATGACATGCCTGCCCCGTTCGGCCGCCATGCGGACATATTCGAGATGGGCGCCGCTCGGCGTGCAGATGGTGACGATGTCGATGTCCTTCCGGTCGAGCATCGCCTCGGCGTTGTCGTAGGGGGTTGCCCCGAACTCCCGGGAGATGCGGGCGGTGTTGGCGGGAGCGCGCGAGCACGCCGCCACCAGTTTTGCGTTCTTCAGATCCTGTATGGCCCGGGCATGAAAGTCGGAAATGGCCCCGCAGCCGATGATTCCGAAACGCCATGTCTTCATCATGCCCTCCGTCACGATGCGGCCAGATTCATGAATTCCTCGGCATCGAGGATCTCCTCGACGAGCGCGTCCGTCATGCCCTCCACGCGTTCCGGCGTGATGTTGAGCGTCGCGTAGGCCTCGGGGGGGACGATGGGCACCCGGAAGTTGGCGCTGGCGCCGAGCTGGCGCGACTCGCAGAATTGGTTGGCGATCGCCACGAGCGCCACGAGGGGCGTTATGGGAATTTCCTCGGCCGGAGTGTGGTGGTCGCGGATCGTATTGGCGAGTTCCGGCGGAAAATTCCACTGTTGAGTGAGCCAGAATCCGATCTCGGCGTGGTTCGTCTCAAGGAGTTCCCGTTCGGCCTCGTGGAAGAGGAGCCCGCGCGCCTGGGCCTCCGCCAGCACCTGGCCGAAGACGGGGCGGGCATGCTGGTCGAGGATGAGTTTCCCGATGTCGTGGAGCAACGCCGCCGCGAAGGCCGTTTCGGCATCCGCCTTCCCGCTCATCCGGGCCACCATTCGCGCCACGCAGGCGCAACCGATGGAGTGCCGCCAGAACTGTTTCTTGTCGAGCCGGCCGGCCTTGCCGACATCGCGGAAGAGGTCGAAGATGGATGCGCTCAGGGCCACGCTTTTGATGGTGTTGAAACCGAGAATGACAATGGCATGCCCGAGGCCGACGACCTTTTTCGGCAGGCCGTAGTAGGCCGAGTTCACCAGACGCAGGACCTTTCCGGCGAGAGCGGGGTCCTGGGACATGACGCGGTTGATGTCCCGCGCGGAACTCGATGGATCGTCCACCAGGCGCATGATGGTCATGACAACCTGGGGCAGCGTCGGCAGCTCCCTGATGGAGGAAACGATGGATTTCAGGTCCGTCCGGGGTTGGGCGGGTTCGGGGATGGTCATGCCGGTGGTTTGCGTGTCGGGGCGGTTCCGGACTGGAATATCTTGACGAAACGCATCTGGAGGTCGTAGAGAAGACCATCGAAGACGTGGATCTCCTTTTCCGACAGATTCCCCTCGGTTTTTTCCCGAAGCATCGCGAGGAGATCAACCATGTACCGCGCCTCGTCGGCATTTTTTTCCGACCGTCCGGTCATGGGATGGGGGACGTCGCCGAAGTGAATGAGCGCCTGGCTGGCGAGCCCTGAAATAAAATTCATGAACTCGGCATCGGCCTCATCCGGTTTTGATCCGGGTTTCGTCCCCGGCCTGGCTTTCTTGGGCGGCGGCGCCGGCGGGGTGGCCAGTTTCCGTTTTTCGATGGCGGCCTGCTCCTTCCAGCTTTCGTCCACCCTTTTTTGGATGTGCGGGCCGGCGGGTTCGGGGGTTTCGCTGGTCATGCGCGTGTCTCCCTTCGGGTTTTGGGTTTGCGGTTCCTGGCGCCGTGTTCGAGGGCGGCCCGGATGAAGTGCCGGAACAGGGGATGGGCGCGTGTGGGCTTGGATTGGAATTCCGGATGAAACTGGGTCCCGATGAACCAGGGGTGGCCGCGGAGTTCCACGATCTCGACAAGGCGCCCGTCCGGGGAAATTCCCGAGGGGACGAGCCCGGCCGCCTCGAGTTTCTCGCGGAACGCGGGATTGACTTCGAACCGGTGGCGGTGGCGTTCGTGCACGATGGTGGCGCGGTAGGCCCGGTGGGTCCGCGTGCCGTGGCGGACAACGCAGGGGTAGCTTCCGAGTCTCATCGTTCCGCCGATGGTCTTCACCTCCCTCTGGTCGGGAAGGAGATCAATGACGGGCGCCGGTGTCGCCGCGTCGAATTCGGTGCTGTTGGCGCCGGCCTGGTGGAGGACATTCCGGGTGAATTCGATGGCGGCGCACTGCATCCCCAGGCAAATTCCAAGGAAGGGCACCTTCCGGGTGCGGGCATGGCGGATGGCGCGCAGTTTCCCGTCGATGCCGCGATGGCCGAAACCGCCCGGGACAAGGATGCCATCGGCGCCGTCGAGGATTCGCGCGGGGTCTCCCGTTTCGAGCGACTCGGCCTCGATCTTGCGGATTTTCACGAGGACGCCGTTGTCGATCCCGCCATGACGGAGCGCCTCATCAACGGATTTATAGGCGTCCTGGAGAGTGATGTATTTGCCGACGACGGCGATTTCAACCTCGCGGGACGGGTGTTTGATGACATCCAGGACGCGTCGCCAGCGGGCAATCTTCGGGGGCGGGGTGCGGAGCCCGAGTCCGTCCACGATGATCTGGTCCAGTTTCTGGGAGGCGAGGACCAGGGGAAGCTCGTAGATGCTGTGGGTGACATCCATCTCTTCGAAGACGCGGTCGGTGGAAAGATTGCAGAACAGCCCGATTTTCGCCCGGGCGTCGTCGGAGATATGCCGCTCCGTGCGGCATATCAAAATGTCGGGTTGGATGCCGATCTCCCGCAGCGTGCCCACGCTGTGCTGGGTGGGTTTTGTCTTGATCTCACCGGCCGCCCTGAGGTACGGGATGAGGGTGAGATGGATGAAGAGGACATTCCCGCGGCCCACCTCCTGGCCGAACTGGCGGATGGCCTCGAGGAACGGCAAACTCTCGATATCACCCACCGTCCCGCCGATCTCGGTGATGACGACGTCCGCGTCGGCGTTGACAAGACGGCGGATGGAGGCCTTGATCTCGTCGGTGACATGGGGAATGACCTGGACGGTTCCCCCGTGGTATTCCCCGGCGCGCTCCTTCCGGATGACGCGGTTGTAGATGCTTCCCGTCGTGACGTTGCAGTCCCGTGTAATGAGGGCGTTCGTGAACCGTTCGTAATGGCCCAGGTCCAGGTCCGTCTCCGCGCCATCCCGCGTGACATAGACCTCCCCATGTTGGTAGGGGTTCATCGTTCCCGCATCCACGTTGAGATAGGGATCGAGCTTCTGGATGCGGATCCGGAGCCCCCGGCTCTCCAGAAGCGCGCCGATGGACGCGGACGTGAGTCCTTTCCCGAGGGAGGATACGACCCCGCCGGTGATGAAGATGTGCTTGACCGTGTGCCGTTTCGCGCGTTTCATGGGTTCATCCTCCGGACGAATGCCTCGTAATCCCCGGGTGTGTCGATCCCGTGCGTTTCGCGTGTGACGATTGCGACACGAATGCGCATATGATGTTCGAGGGCGCGTAATTGTTCAAGCCCTTCCTTTCGTTCCAGGGGCGTCGGGGAAAGGGACGCGAGGCGCCGGAGCGCCGCGGGTCGGTAGGCATAAAGTCCGATATGGATGAGGTATTCGGGGGCGTCCTCCCGGGGAAACGGGATGGGGGCCCGGGAGAAGTAAAGGGCATATCCGTCCGGATCCGTCACCACCTTCACGGCCTGGGGCGGGGAATAACGGGCGGGGTCGGTCACCGGTGCGGCCAGCGTCGCGATGTCCGCGGTCCCATCCTCCGCGAGCGACCGTATGACCGTGTCGATATAATCCGGATCCATTTCCGGCTCATCTCCCTGAAGATTCACGATCGCTTCCGGGGCGGGGATGAGCCCGCGCACCACCTCGGCGACGCGGTCCGTGCCGCTGGGGCAGTTCCGGGATGTCATGACGCACCGGCCGCCGAACGCGGCCACCGCCAGGGCGATCCGTTCGTCATCGGTGGCCACCAGGACGTCGGAGGCGAGGCGCGCCTCAAGCGCCCGGCGGTAGACGTGTTCGATGAGGGTTTTTCCGGTCCCGTCGAGAAGGGGCTTTCCCGGAAGCCGTTTCGCATCGTAACGCGCGGGGATGATGATGACGGCGTTCACGGCGTTCTCCGTTGCGGGGGCGTCTCTTTCTTCGGCGGGGGGGTCGGGCCAAAGACGGGGTCGTCTATTTTCCACAGCGTGATGGTGACGGAGCCGATGGGGATGTCGATTTCAACCAGAACCGGCAGACGGGAGTGCCGGTCCACCCAGAGCATCACGTTCTTCGCCTTGTCGAGAAGGATGCCGTCGAATTCCGCCTTCGGCTTGAGGACAAGGGTGTCCATCTCCCCGATATTCCGGAGGTCCAGGCGTTCCTCGCGGACAAGCTCGAACGAAAGATCCCAGTTGCGCCGGTCGGTGTTCACCGTCATGCGGGCCGGTTCGTTCTTCGAGAGCGGGCCCTTTGCCAGGAAGAGGATGGCGGACAGGGGGTCCTGGCTGTCCGCGGGCGTTTCCATGTCGCAGAGAATCTTCGGGGTTTCTCCGCGGGTATCGAAATAAATGGCGCGATTCTTGTCCCGGTCGAACGCGATGACCTCGTCTTTGATGCGTTTCCCTTCACGGAGGTGCTTCTCGAAGCGGAGGGGGACGCCTTGATCGTCCAGGTAGGTTTCGATGAGATCCGACACTTTGTAGAACATCGAAACCATGGAATTCGATGTGGCCGCGGCCTTGAAATGGAGGCGATCCTTCCCGTCCAGCGTGGATTTCTCGAAGGAAAAGGTGGCGTGTCCCGCCGCGATGCCGTCCCATCGAACGACGTATTTCAATGTCAGGCCCGGGACGGGACCGGAAATGAGGGGGGACGTCTCCCGGGGCTTCGCGGATCCGGTGTGAAACGACATGGGGGGCGACGATCCGGCGATGAGGATGGCGACGAGGGGCACGAAACGAAAAAGGCCGGCCCGGAGCCGGTGGGTTGTCATTTGGGGTATCACGGTCAGGAGCTGTGAAATAATAAATGCTTCACCGAGGGACGGTGAGGCGCCCCTCCGGCAAGGCGTGAGAAGGGCGCGTACCAAGAGGTACGCAACCGACGAGCAACGCAGCCGGAGGGGATGCATCGCCGTCCCGAATGAAGCAGTTATTGTTGAACAGCGACTCACCGCGCAATTTCCGTGAACGAAGCGGCCATCCTATCAGTCCAATGCCGGGGTGTCAACGAGCATGGACGCCGCGGTTTCCGCCACTTCAAACGGGCGGATGGTTTCGAGGCATGCGCTCCGGTCGGTCGGTTTGCAGGCGTAGGGGCAACCGGGGCAGGGGCCGAATCGTCGCAATGTGCGATGGCCGTCCCCCCAGGGGCGCCAGCGTGATTCGCTGGTAGGCCCGAAGAGGATGAGCGAGGGCACTCCGACGCTCGCCGCAAGGTGCCCCAGACCGCTGTCATTTCCGATGAACAGCCGGCAGCGTGCCAGAATCGCGGCCGTTTCCCCCACGGGAAGGGCGCCGGCGGGGACGATCGGGGCCGTCGTCCGTCCGACGATGATCCGCGCGGTTTCCTCCTCGCCGGGGCCCCACAATACGATAAACACCGCTTCGACGCGTTTCGCCAGAATGTCGAGGGTGGCGGCGAAATGAATGGGATCCCATTGCTTGTGGCGGGTTCGGGCGCCGGGGCTCACGGCGATTCGGAGCGTGCCCTCTTCACAGTCATGGCGGGCCAGGATCGCCTCCGCGCGGTCCCGGAGGAGGGGCGTCGTGTGCGTGAGGGGTGGGGGAGGGGAAGTCCCGTTGCCTGTCCATCCCAGGGGGCCCAGTGTTCGCAGGCCGACAAGCATCCGATGTTCGGCGTCGCCCGGGGGCGGAAGCGTGATATGAAAGGTGGAAAATTTCTGGTGGTAAGTGAACCCGATTTTAACCGGGGCGCGGGCCAGCGCGGAAAGGACGGCGGAGCGGTCATTCCCCTGGAGATCGATCACGGCATCGAACCGGCGTCGGCGGAGTTCCCACGCGAAGCGGATCTCATCGGGCGGCATGCGGTCATTGGAGGGGAGGAGATGGACGCTTCGGACAAGCGGGTGAAACGCGACGACATCACGGTAACGCTCCTCGGTGGCGAACGTGACTTGGGCGCGTGGGCGGAACATCCGGAGGGCTTCAAGCACGGAGGTCGTCATGACAACATCCCCGAGATTGCGGAACCGGATGAGGAGGATCCGGGGTTCCTCGGGGAGATTGACCGGGAGGGATTTCATGACGCGGATTTTGTCCCCATCCGTTTTTTCAGGTTTCGTCTCATCTGCAGCCAGGGGGTCAGGACAAGGGCCCGGAGCCGGTCGGACGCGGTGACCTCGGGCCGGGACGCGCATGCTGTTTTTCGGAGGACGAGAAGCCGTTCCACGTGGAGCTCGCGATGGTAATGGGGGTTCCGGCGAAGGAAACGGTTCGCGGCCAGCATGACGCCGGGTTCGGCGGGGGAGTAGTCGTGGAGGGCGAGGATGCCCCCGGCCGCCAGGAGATCCCCCCATCCGAGATCCTCGGTGACATGGCGGATTTTGTGGCCGGCGTCCACCAGCATGAAGTCAAAGGATTCTTTCCGGAGGCGGGCCGCCCGGAGCGCCTCCCGGCTCGTGGAGATCCGGAAATCCACCCCGTCGGGGGCGATCCCATGTTCCCGAAGGTTTTCCCGGACGACATCCAATTGGTTTGGGAAATACCGCATGGGATCCACGACGGCAAACCGCGGCCGGATTTCCGCGGGGCCGGAGGTCATTATTCTCCAGAGCGTGCCTCCGGCCGCGGTGCCGATTTCCAGGTGAGTTCCCCGGAGGCGTCCCGCGCGGAGGATTCCGACAAGGCAATCCAGTTCCGCCGGAGAGAGTTCCGATTCCCGTGTCGTGGCGCAGGGGCGCATGGTCGGGGTATTATATGGAGCCCCGCCTGTTTTTTCATAAAATAATGCCATGGATGGCAATGCAAATTCCCGGTCTTTCACGGTGCTTCATACCGAGGCCAGCCCCGGCTGGGGTGGACAGGAACAGCGTGTTTTCGCCGATATTGAGGGGTTGAGGCGCCATGGCCATCGGGGAATTCTGGCGGGACCGACAGGCTCCCTGTTGATAGGCCGTGCCCGCCGTGCGGGTTTCCCCGTCATCGAGATGGATTTCCGCGGAAATTTCGATATTCGTGCGATCCGGGGAATCTGCGGAGTCGTTCGCCGGGAGCGTGTGGACATCCTTCACGCCCACAGTTCCAACGACAGTTGGGCCTGTGTCCTGGCCGGAATTCTCTGCCGTCGGCCGGTGGTCCGGACGCGCCATGTTGACATTCCCGTAACCGGTATCGCGAGTCGTGTGTTGTATGGCCGCATCACCCGGCGTGTCATCGCCACTTCGAAAGGCATCGCCCGGCATTTGGTGGATGATGTCGGCCTTCCCGAATCGCGAATCCGGGTTATCCCGACGGGAGTGGATCCGGCGCGGTTCCATCCCGGGGTCCCGGGAGATGTCTTCAGACGGGAAATGGGATTCCCGCCGGGAACCCCTCTTGTGGGCATTGTGTCCGTCGTGCGACGGGGAAAGGGGCACGAGGAACTCCTCGAGGCCGCGGCGCGCTTGCGGCAGACCCATCCGTTGGTCAGGTATATCATTGCCGGCGACGGAAATTATGTTGAGCAGGTTCGTTCCGCCATCACTCGTCTCGGCGTGGAGGATATTGTCCGGATGATTGGTCATCGTGACGACGTTCCGGATCTCCTTGCCGCGCTTGACGTTGTCACGCTTCCGTCACATTCCGAGGGAACCCCGCAGGTGATTCTCCAGGCCCTCGCGATGGGCCGTCCCGTTGTCGCGTCGAACGTCGGCGGCATTCCCGAAATCGTGGAAGATCGGAAGAACGGACTGCTTGTCTCGCCGGAATCCTCGGAGGCCCTGGCCGCGGCCATCCGGGAAATTCTCGACAACCCCACGCTCGGAGAATCCCTTGGCGCCGAGGCCATCGCCCGCGCCAGCGATTATATCCGGGAACGCATGTGGAATCGGACATTTGATCTTTACATGGAAATTCTGGATGGTCGAGCATGAACTCTCCGATGCATCTTCCTCGACGACCGCGTGTCCTCCTAGTGAAAATAAGGATGCTTGGAGATATAGTGATAAATACAGCATGTTACAAGGTCCTCAAAGACGCTTTCCCAGGTTGCCGGCTTGATATTTTAGTTGATGGTCCGCTGGCGTCGGTAATAGAAGGTCATCCTTATGCGGATGAAATTTTGGCGCGTCCAATCCACAGATGGAAAGAAATTGTCCGGTTTCATAGGGATTTGTGTCGGCGAAATTATGATCTCGTTATCAATATGCACGGAGGACCACGTAGTCATTTGTTGTCGTTTATGGCACGGTCGCCGCTAAGAGCCGTGGCGAAAAACCGAAGAGGCGTTCTCCCGTATAACGTTTTCCTCGATAACGAACTTCCAACTGATCGAATAATTGGAGCAGTTGATTTTCAACTTGCGCTCCTGCGTCCGCTCGTCGGTCAAATTCCTGTTAATTCGGCGCCAAATCTGTATATTCGGCCAACCGCGAAGCAAAATATTTCGGTTCTTTTATCGGGTGTTGGAGTTATGTCAGGAATGTCTTATGCCGTCATTTACCCTGGAGTTAGAAACTGTTATCGTCAATGGCCAACTCAACGGTTTGCCGCGGTAGCCGACTGGCTTGCGAAAAATGGGGTGATGCCGGTGATCACCTCCGGCCCCGGCGTGGAAGAGGTTATGGCACAGGAAACCATCAGGGCGATGAAAGCCAAATCTATTCATCTCCCGACCCTTCCACTTCCAGAATTGTCTGCGCTTCTCGCCGGGGCGAAATTATTCCTGGGGCATAACGGCGGAGTGATGCACATGGCGGCGGCGCTTGGAACCCGGGTGTTTGCGTTATTCGGATTCGAAGACGAAAAAACGTGGGCGCCCTATGGGCCAGATCATCATGTGTTTTATGTGCAATTGCCGTGTCGTCCATGCACTTCTCGAACGATAAAAGATATTTGTCAGCAGGGACATCCGGAATGCAAGGAAGCCATCACGACACAAGATGTGATCGATGGAATAGCTCGCTATTTGCGAGTGTGACGCTCCTGTTTGATGGTTGGTTATTTATAGAGAGGACCTGATGAAAAAAATCAAACCAAATGCATCGACCAAGAAAAAATTGGTTACGATTCTCCACAGAATGCTGCAGGATGTTTCATTATTATTTCATTCGTCAACTGTTTTAGGGTATCCAACGATATTAACTGTAGAGGTATCCAGCAGATGCAACCTGCATTGTCCAACGTGTCCAAAGGGAACAGGACGGATACATAGAAATAACGACATGGATTATGGCGATTTTTGTCGCATCGTTGATCAGACATGTCGACACACCAAGAAAATGTTTATTTATAATTATGGCGATCCTTTCATGAATGCGTCGGTATGCAACATGATAAAATATGCCAAAAAAAATGACCTTTATGTGCAGGCTAGTACCAATGGCATGTTTTTTGGTTCTCCAGAAAGAAGAAGTGAAATCATCGCTTCTGGATTGGACCATCTAGTACTCGCCATTGATGGCGCAACTCAAGAGACCTTGGAAATGTTTAGGAAAGGGGCAGTGTTATCCAAAATAATGAACGATTTGAAAGCGCTTATAGGTGAGAGGGATCGGCTTCGTCGGGCCACGCCTTACACCGAACTTCAGTTTATTGTAATGAAGCACAATCAGCATGAGTTGGGCGCAATTGAAGGATTGGCCAGGAATTTAGGCGTGGATAACCTTTTTAAGAAAACCGTATGGATTGATCCCAAGGACCCCCAATATTCAGAGCGGTGTGATGATTTATTGCCAACATCTGATGGATTAAGGCGGGATTGTTACAGGAAAACGAATTCAAGAAATAAAATATGCAAGATTCCATGGCAACAATCTGTCATTACATCTGAGGGAGATGTTATTCCTTGTTGCTATGACTGGGATGGACAATATGTTATGGGAAATATATTAAAGCAGTCGTTCGAAAGCATTTGGAATGGCCCTTGTTATAGAAAATTCAGAAAATCCATTTTGTCTGGGTTGGATAAAATCGACATTTGCTCGAAATGTCCTTTTGGGTCACTTATGGCCGGCGCATGATGATCATGAGTCATCGTACAAACGCCACCGTGATCTGGTCCTCGTCCGTTGGCGGTGGCAGGGGGGCGATGCAACGGAATCCCATCGGCGCGAGGCGTCTGGCGGCCTCCCCGAAACGGCTGTAGGGGGGATGGACTTCCAGTAAAATCACGCGCGCCGAGGCGACAATCCGGGCCGCGCCATCGAGGACTTCGTATTCCGATCCCTCCACGTCCACCTTCAGCATGTCCACCCGCGGGAGTTTCTTTTCCGTCGCGTAGTCGTCCAGGCGCATCACCGGCACCTTCCAGGTGCGATGGATGCGACGGCGGGCGGCCTTTTCCCGGATCAGCGACGAACTGATGGGGTTGCGGTTGGCGTAGAACTCGCGCACGCCGGCCTGGCCTCCCGCCGCCGCGGCATTTACGGTGATTCGTTCCGCAAGATGATTGAGGCGGGCGAATTCGGCGACACGCTTCGCCTGGGGCGGCTGGGGCTCGAACGCATGAATCACGGCGCCCGGCCAGAGATCCATCACGGCCGCGGTGAACAGCCCCGAGTTCGCTCCAACGTCGAAGACGATGGGGGCTGGAATGCCCGCCAGGCGCGGCCGGATCGCGTCGAACGGGTATACCCGTCGGACGAACGTATCGTGGAATACGCTCATCTCGGAACGGTTCCGGAGGAATACCGTGAGTCCGCGCGGGGTTTTCATCTCGACGGGGAAAACCGAGATGAAGGCATCCCGGAGGTGTCCTCCCAGGGAATGGATCGGGCCTTTTTTGGTGGACACGAAAGACCTTTTAAATCTTTTCCAGAAACAGCGCCCCGAACGTGAATTTCCGGTCCGAATACTTCCGGTCGAGGACAAATCGTTCCCCGGTGTCGAGGAATCCCGGTTTTCCCATTGGACGAAGACCCGATGCGCGGACGAGGTCGTCCAACCGGGAAGGGCCGCGAATCGCACCGCCGACAGGGGCGTCCGGGCCGTAATCGAACGTGAGCATCATGCGTCCCCCCGGCACCAGCAGGTCCGCCAGACGTCCGAGGACCGTTTCCTGGGCCGTCGGGGACAGATGTTCAATGACGCAATAGGAGATCACCCGGTCGAATCGCGCCCAGTCGGCGGGGGGGGGATCCCGGGTAATGTCCAGCGTCGATGCGGCGAGTTTCCAGTTGAATCGCCGGGCGACCATGTCCGCGTGGGCGGTGAGGGGCCCGTCGATGTCGAGACTCGTAACGTCGCAACCCCGGCGGGCGAGGTGAAAGATCGGAAGCGTTGCCCCGCCGCCGAAGTCGAGAATACGCATGCCGGGGGCGAATCCTCCCAGCGCCTCCCCCCGGGCGTATTCCCACATCTTGTTCCATCGGATGCGCAGGCGTCGGCGCAGAACGCCGTTTGTCGCAAAGGGAATGCCCTTGACCCACAGCCAGAGCGCCGTTCCGGCGATTTCCCGGGCGACACGGATGACCTCCGGAGTGTCGAGGTCTCGCCGGTCCAGAGTCTTGTTAAACGCCAAGTCGTTTCGCACAGTCCTTTCCCTCGCGCCAGGAGCCATTATAATGACTGAATTCGATAATTCATGAACGTTATCCTCGCGCGGAGCGAAATGATGCGGCTGGCCATCACGAAAAGCCGGTTCGGCGCAGGCGGTGGAGCGGAGAAGTATGCCTCCCGTCTCGTGAGGATGTTTGCCCGGCGGGTTGCGGCTGTGGACGTCATCACGACCGATCCGACTCCGCCGGAGGATTTCGGCCCATCCATCCGATGGGTTTCCGTCCGGGCCCTTCGGCGGAATAATTTTCTCGCGCTTGTATCGTTCAACGCCGCGGTGAACCGGCGTCTTGCCCGGGAGCGCTATGACGTGATTCTGGGTCTCGACCGCACGGAACGCCAGACTCACATCCGCGCGGCGGGGGGGTGCCACGCGGCCTGGCTGGAACATCGCGGAGCGGCGTCGTCGCGGATCCGCCGGATCGGCTTTCGACTCAATCCGTTTCATCGGAAGATGCTCGATATCGAGCGGAGGGCATTCCTGGCAACGGGACTGAAGCGGCTTATCGTTAATTCGCGGATGGTGGCGGATGAAATCGAAAGGCATTATCCCGGGGCGGCCGGCCGGACGCTGGTGGTTCACAACGGGGTCGAATGGACGGAGTTTCAGGAGTTTTTCGACGCGGGAGAGGCATCGCGGGATCGGATTCGCGGCGAATTGGGCCTTCTCCCGGGACGATATTACTACTTATTCGCGGGGAACGGATTTTCGCGCAAGGGCCTTGCCCCGGCCATACGGGCTCTGGCGAACCTTCCGGTGGAGGCGGAACTGGTCGTTGTGGGACGGGACAATCGCGAAGGGGACTACCGGCGGATGGCTGTCCGGGCGGGTGTGGCGACGCGGGTCCACTTCCATGGGTCTCGGAGGTCCATAATCCCTCATCTCCAGGCGTCGGATGCCTTTGTCCTGCCGACGCTTTACGATCCGTTTTCGAACGCCTGCCTCGAGGCGCTCGCCATGGGGCTGTTCACGGTGACCAGTCGGTCAAATGGCTGCGCGGAGGTGATCCGGCCGGGCGCGGGCGCGGTGATTCAGGAACTCGGTTCGGATGATTCCGTCGCGGAAACGATGAAGGCCGCCATGGGGATTCGCCATTGCAGGGCCGCCATCCGGCAGACGGTCAAAGGGCTTGATATTGAGAGTCAGATCGGGAAGGTTGTGGACGCGTGCCTCGCGTAATCCCGGGCATCAAGTCTTGTCAACGTGATTGTCGGGTGTTTGCGGGCCGGTGATTGGTGATTGGTCGGTTCGCGCGCGTTTCGCGTTCGCCATCACCACCGCTGCGGCGGCCAGTGTCCAGAAGACAAGCGACACCTCGGCATCGTCGAAGGCCCGTTCCGTCAGATTGATGATCGGGAATGCAACGAAAGAACAAAAAAGGGCCAATCCCAGTATCTCGTCCGGTCCTCCCCGGGCCCGCCGCCAGGCGTGCCATCCGGCGATGACGAATTGCGACAGGAGCCATATGAAAATCAACAGTCCGATGATTCCCTTTTCCAAGAGGTGTTGGAGAAACATGTTGTGGACGTTCCCGCGCCAGGTGGGTGGCAGCGGCGGGAATTCCGGATCTCCCCGGTGTCGTGCGGCAGCCGCGTAAATCTGGCCGGTTCCCACGCCGACCAGCGGGTAACGTCCGGATATGTGGAGCGCACTCTGCCAGTAGGCCAGTCGGACGGTGGTTGAGGAATCTTCCTCGAGGTTGAGGAATGTTCCCGCCCGCCCCCGGATGTCACCGTTCAGAAACAAGAGCGGAATGACGGCCATGGGGATGAGAAGCCGCCACCGGCGCCGGTGAAAAACCTCGAGGGCCGTCAAACCGCCCGCCGCCCCGAGCCAGGGTCCCCGGCTTTGGGACAACAGGAGGGCGATCGCCGTACCGGTAAAGGCGCCCAGCCATAGAAAAGCCCGTTTCATGCGTTCCGCATTGAGATAAAATGCGGCCAGGAAGATTGCCAGAGGCAGGATGACTTCCGCATACGTGAGCGGATACACCGCGCCATGCACGCGGCCCACATAAAGACGGACATATCCCTGCCAAATCGGGGATAGACGGGCCAACCATGGCGGTTCCCCTTGAGGATAGACGAAATGCCACAGGCCATATTGGGCCAGTCCATAAACTACCGCGAGCCCGGCGCCCCAGAGACACCCGAAAAGGGCTTTTCGGGCATGCCGTCCATCATCCACCCACACCAGCAGGTAGAAAACGACGAAATGGAACTGGGAGGGTAGAGTTTTAAAACTCTGTAGGGGGGAGAGTCCGAAAAAGGTCGAAACCAGCCAGACGGCCAGAAATGCCAGAATTGGCGGATCGAAAGGGGTTCTGGCCAGGATCGGGTTTTCCCGGCGGACCAGCCGGGTGGCCAGCCACATCGCCAGAAATCCCACCCAGGCGAAATTGGCCGTGGCGATGGAAAGGCAAGGGGCGAACCCGACGAGAAATGCAAAAGCGGATAGCAGGTATTCAGCAATCATAACGTAGCCGGGCACATCATCATACGAATTGGGGGCGTTATTGCGAGAATAACTCTGTCCGGGAAGCCCTTCCTGCGGATTTCCCTTGACGGCAAGCGGTTGCCTTGTTAGAAAAAAGAATCGGTTGTTTGTTGGATGGGTGTTCGCGCATGGATGTATCCAAGCTGTTCAAGAAGGCTTCCGACGCCATTGAGCGTCGCAACTATCCTTATGCCATCGACCTTCTGCAACAGATACTGGCGTTGGAACCCAATCACGTCAAGAGTCGTCAGGCCCTCAGGGCCACGGAGTGGCGGATCACGCAGGAACGGGGCATGTCCCCGGCAGTTCGCCGCATCATGGCCTGCCTCAAGGGGTTCGTTCCGCTGGTGAAAGTCGTCACCGGTCGATTTACGAAGAAGAATGAGCGGCTCCTTATCGAGTGCGAAAAATTTCTTGTGAACGACCCCGGCAATTTGTTTGTGCTGAAAACGCTGGCCGCGGCGGCGGAGGCGCTTAATCATCCGGACACGGCCATTGCCGTGTTTGAAAGCGTCGTGGCCCAGGACAAGTCGAATGTGGATACCTATCGGTCCTTGGGACGGCTTTATACCAAAAAGAACGATATCCAAACAGCACAGTCCTACTATCAGGAAGTCCAGCGTCTTGCCCCGCAGGACCCGGAGGCGGCCAAGGCCATTCGGGACCTTGCGGCGATAGGGTCCATCGTCGATGGCCGCTGGGACGAAACGGGGTCGTACCAGGACAAGATCAAGGACCGGGATGGCGCCAAGCGTCTCGAGGAAGACGGGCATACCATTCGCACCGCCGACGAGGTGGACCAGGCCATCGCCCGCCTGGAGAAGGACGTGGCTGCCCAGCCGAGCGCCAAACTTCTCGTCAAGCTGGGAGAACTCTACCAGCGTAAAAATGACTATCCGAAAGCCTATGCCACCTACGAGAAAGCGCTTTCCATCGACAAGGCGCTTTTCGCGGCCACCGTCAAGATCGGCGATCTGCGCCTGCGGGAAATGGACGAGAAGATGGAGCCTCTCCGGCAAAAACTCAAGGCGGAATCGGCCAATGAGGCGCTTCGTCAGGAGGTGGTCAAGCTGGAGCAGGAAAAGCTCTTTTTTTCCATTGAGGAGTATGCCCGTCGGGTGAATGCCTATCCTACGGATCTCGATCTTAAATTTGCCCTTGGGAGATTCCTTTACGCCGCCGGCCGGGTGGATCCGGCCATCGCCGAATTTCAGCAGTCGGTGCGTGAGCCGCGGCTTCGAGTGGCGTCTCAGCACCAGTTGGGCTTGTGCTTCCGACAGAAGAACATGAATGACCTCGCCGTTACGCAGATGGAAAAGGCCCTCGACGGTTTGGGGCTGAACGACATCGCCAAGGAAATACTCTACGATTTGGGTTCCGTGTACGAGCGGATCGGGAATGTTGAGAAGGCCATCGAGCGGTTCAAGATGATTTACGAGGTAGACATCCATTATCGGGATGTCGCCCAAAAACTCGAGCGATTGTACAAGAACCAGCCGAAATCTCATGCGAGCTGAAAGGGGGGACGACGTCGCATATGGTTAAGATCCTGTTGGGAAAGAATGAATCCCTGGAGAGTGCGCTCAGGCGGTTTAAGCGGATTTGCAACAACGAGGGCATCATCAGCCAGCTCCGTAAGAACAGCCATTACGAGAAGCCGAGCGAAACGGTCCGCCGGGAGGGTCGGGAGCGCCTGAAAAATTTGCGAAAGGCCCAGGCCCAGTTTGAAGGGTTTCGTGGCAAGAAACCGCGGGCGCGTAGACCATGATCGGGAGCCGACGCAAGGGGTGATACGGTTGGTTATGCGTTGGGCGGGGGCGCTGGAGGGGGGGTTATTCCTTCCAGAAAAACCACCAACGCCGGCCTTTGCTTGCTTTAAGGCGGACTTCGCCGTTATCGATCAGGGCGAACTCGAGGTGCCCCAAGCGGCTATATTGATGCCCCAGCGCCTTGGCGGCCTCGATGCGGAGTGTTTCCGGAGTCGTGGGTATCGATCCGGATGAATCCAGGTGCCACACACGACCGATGTCCGGGGCCTTGATGCGAATCTGAACCATGGGGTTCCTTTCCTCTCTCCCCGCTTCTGATATCGTCCAAATCCGGCGGATGCTTCACGGCCGCGTGACCCCGGTTGTTATTTTTTTCATCGGCTTCCTGGTCCCGGCCATGCTTGAGCCGGCGGAAGTCGAAACATCCGGGGGATCTCTCCAGGAACGAATCGCATCGCTTCTGGACGATCCGATGCTTGCGAAGGCCGATGCGGGGTTCGAGGCGCGCCGGATTGACGACGGATCCGTCATCGCGCGGCGGAACGCCGATATGTCCCTCCTGATTGCATCCAACACGAAACTCGTCACAACGGCGGCGGCCCTTGAGATTCTCGGCGGCGATTTCGTGTTCCGGACGCCGGTTTACTGGCGTGGTCGGATTGCGGACGGGACGCTCGACGGGGATCTTCTCGTGGTGGGGGGAGGGGATCCCAATATCTCGGGGCGATTTCATCAGGGCAATCCATGTGCCGTGTTCGAACGCTGGGCGGAGGCGCTCCGGGCGAAGGGAGTCCGGTCGGTCCGTGGGGACATCCGGGGCGATGACGGACTTTTCGACCGGCAATTCTGGCACTCCTCCTGGGCGAAGGCCGAGCGTGACCGCTGGTACATGGCGCCTGTGTCGGCGCTTTCCCTCAATGACAACTGCGTGGATGTCACGGTGTCGCCCGGTTCGGCCGATGGGGTTCCGGCCCGGGTTGCGCTATCACCCCCGACGGGGTTCGTGAGTCTTCTGAACCGTTGCCGGACAACCGACCGCGCCTCGAGGCACACGGTCGCATTCAGCCGTCCCGTGGGATCCCGGCGAATCACCGTGTCCGGGGCCTTTTGGATCAAGGCCGCTCCGTGGTTGGAATCCGTGGCGGTGGAGGATCCGGGGCGATACTTCCTCGTCGTTTTCAAGGAAACGCTCGAAAGAAAGGGTATTTCCGTGATGGGGGAGGTGCGTTTGGTGCAAGGGGAGGATGCGAAGGGATGGAACCTCCTTGACACATTCACCTCGACGCTCGTGGATACGCTCCGGGTGACCAACAAAAACAGCCAAAATTTCTATGCGGAACATCTTCTCAAGATGATCGGTTCGCATGCCTCCGGGAGCGCAAGCTTCGAAGGGGGATGCGCGGCCGCCCGCGAGGTCCTTGATCGGTTGGGGGTCCGCGGGGATTATGACCTTGCCGACGGGTCGGGGCTCTCCCGGGACAATCGTCTTTCCGCATCCCAGGTTGTGACACTGCTCACGGCGATGGCGGGACGAAGGGGGGGGGACCTGTATCGCGATACCCTTCCGGTAATGGGCGTGGATGGAAGCCTCAAATCCCGGGGAAGGAATGCCATCCTTGCCGGTCGGGTCCGTGCGAAAACGGGTCATCTTTCCTTCACGAATTGCCTGTCCGGATACGTGATCGGGCGGGACGGGAGGGAAATTGCGTTCTCGTTCCTCGTCAACAGGTTCCGGGGTTCCAGGCGAGCATTGGAGAATCTTCAGGAGACAATCTGCCGTATCCTGGCAGGTTTTTGAGAGGTCTCTCGATGGCGGCATTTTGTCTTGACTTTGCAGGCCCCGTCGGCTTTACTGAAGCCGAGCGTATACGCCGTTTCGATATTTTAGGAGTGGATCCATGCACATCCGGACCATCCGTTTCACGGTAATTCCGACCGTGTTGGCCGCATGGCTGGTGTTGATGGCGGGAATCGTCCGATCCGAAGAGTCGGCCCTCTCCAGCGAGGATATTCGCAAACTTGTCCATCAAGGCGTGACCCTGTTCGAACAGGGAAAATACAAGGAGGCGGCCGGAGCCCTGGAGAAGGCGCTTGCCCAGAAACCGGACTCTGATCTCATCCTCGAGTTCGTGGAGCAGAATGGTTACCACCTCTTCTACCGGATGCTGACAAAGCCGGCGGGAGAGGGCGCGGATGATCTTACGAAGGTGGCGCGCCGTCTCCTGGATGCGGCGCAGACCGGACACATCCGCCGGATCACCGACAAGGAGGCGATTGACAAGGTTCTGACGGATCTCTTTGCCAATGATTTTGACCGGCAGATGGTGTCCATGATGCGACTCGAGGTCAACATCGGTCAGAATGCCATGCCCCAGCTCCTGCCGCTCCTGGGAGACGCCAAGGAGGATCTCAAGCGTATCCGCGCCATCGAGGCCCTGAACCGCATCCGTGACGACGCCGTGCTCCCGCTTATCGAGGGATGCAACAGCAAGAACGAGTTCATGACCCGGAACGCGGCCATCGTTCTGGGAAACCTGCGGGATGGGCGGGCCGTACCGGCCTTGAAACGCCTCTGGGAGAATCCGGCCGCCGATCCCCTGACGAGAGAGTCGGCCGCAACCGCACTTCAGAAAATCACCGGGTTGCCGCCCGACAAGCTCCCGCCGCCGACGGAGCTATACTATCAGCTGGCCGAGCGCTACTTTTATGAGGATCCCTCGGTCATGGTCCCCTATCATGACAAGGCTTTCATCTTGTGGGTTTGGAATGCCGACAAGGGCGAGCTCTCCTCGATCGTGGTTCCGGCCTGTCTCTACAACGAAAAGCTGGCCGAGGAGGCTTGTTACGATTCCATCACTCTCGCCCCGGGGCAAGAGCCGGTGAAGTCGCTGCTTTGCGCGGTTTATCTTGCCCAGTGGGACGAGATCCGGGACCGGATCGAGGTCGCCAGGGCGGGCAAGGAAAAGGGGGTCGTCCCCGAGGGGGAACTCGAAGACCTTACGAAACTTGCTGATCGTCTCAAGAGTTTGGAGTCCATCGTCTATAGTTCCGGTGAGGAGCGGCTCTTCGCCACGCTTGCCCGTGCCCTCAAGGATCGCGATGTGGCGATCGCCGTGTCGGCCATCCGCTTTATTTCACACCTCTCATCGGGAAATCTTCTGCCCGCGGCCGCAGGGTCTGTCCAGAAGTAGTGGCGGTCTCCGCCCGGCGGGGGAGGAGTGCTGGGCACCGGCCCACGCGACGAGCAGACGACTCACCGGGATGAGACGGCTTCCATGAATTGTTCCGGTAGCAACAACAACATGTCTTTTCGGTGGAGTGTCTTTCCCTCAATCGCGGCCGTGCTGGCCGTGGTCCTTTCTGTTCTTCCAGCCCAGGCAGGTGAGGCCATCCCTTGGGATCCCGCCCGCTACATGGACGTGGATGAAATCAAACCCGGCATGCGTGGCGCGGGGAAATCCGTTTTCCAGGGAACCGTTCCGGTCGAATTCGAGTTTGAGGTTCTGGGGATCGAACATAATCCCATGCCTCAGTATGATCTCATTTTGTTCCGCGCCTCCGGTCGAAACCTTGAAAAGACAGGAGTCGTTGCTGGAATGAGCGGAAGCCCGCTTTATCTCAACGGGCGTCTCATAGGAGCGGTGGCCTACGCCGGCACGTTTGCCCTTGAGCCGATCGGATGGGCGACGCCGATCCGGAGGATGCTCGAAATCCCCTCTTTCCCGGCGCGAAAAGCAGGTGCGGTCATGACCGCTCCGGATTCCCGAGGGATGCCGTTGGTGCGGAGCAATACGGGCCGTCTGGATGAATTGATCACCCCGGGGTACCGGTACGCGAGGGATGCCCGGATGGGTGGGGGAAGAATCGCCCTATTGCCGCTGGCCGTTGCTGGGATCCCGGATCGGATGGCGGAGGACCTCCGATTGTTCTTCGAGCCGCTCGGTTTCCTTCCGGTTCCCGCCGCTTCGGCAGGCGGGGGCGCTCCGGCGGAGGCCGCAGACCTCGTGCCGGGTAGCGCCGTCGCCGCCATGCTCATACGTGGTGATTGGGAGATGTCCGCTGTCGGCACTGTCACGGAACGTGTGGGGGACCGGATTCTTGCGTTCGGTCACCCGTTCATGATGGAAAGCGATGTTGATTTCCCCATGGGGCCGGCACGGGTGAACGCGGTTTTCCCGAGCAGCCGCATTTCCATGAAGCTGGCGGTGCCCCTGGCGTCCACGGGACGGTTCGTCACCGACTCGGCCGCCGGCATTTACGGGGAAATTGGGAAGCCCTCCGTTCTTGTCCCGGTGTCGGTCCAGGTGGAGCGGGAAGGACGAACCGAACGCTACCGTTATGAAGTTGTTGATCATCCGGACCTGACCCCTGCCTTGGCCCGTTACTGCGCGGCATACTCGCTTTTTTCCCGAAATCCCCTTCCCGCCGAATTAACCGTGAGCTATCGTTCCCGGATCGATCTCGGCAAGGACGGTTCAGTCATCCTGGAAAACACGACCACGGGAGGCCCGTTCGGGGCGGCTTACGACATGGGGTTTGCGCTTAATGTCCTTCTGCGAAATCCTTTCGTGGAAGTGCGTGTCTCCGGCGTCACGGTGGAACTTCGGATCGAATCGCGGAACCGTGCCGCGCTTATCGAAAAGATTGCCTTCCGGAAGAACGTCGTGCGTCCCGGAGGGGTTCTTGCGGCGGATGTGACCCTCCGCCCCTTCAGGGGAGATGTCGTCACCGTTCCCCTGGAATTTGCGGTTCCGGCCGACCTGCCCGAAGGAAATCATGTGCTCGTGATCTGCGATTCCGGATCGAACCTCCAGATGGAGTATCAGGAGGCTCCCGGCCGTTTTATTGCCCGGAATTTCAAGGATCTCACCGCACTGCTCCAGAAGGATTATCCCGCCAACCGGATGTATGCCCGTCTGACGTTGCCGAGGGCCGGCATCGTTGTTCGCGACCAGGAATTTCGTTCGCTTCCCCCATCCATCCGGAGCGTCATTACGTCGACGAGCGAAACGGGCGTCCTGCCGCTGGGGACGTCTCTTGTGAAGGACTACCTGTCGGATTACGTTGTCCAGGGATGTCTCGCGCTCCCGTTCCTCGTTTCTCGAAAGGATGTCCCATGAAATGGTCCGCGTTCGGCGTTCTCCTTGTGTCGGTGTTGGCTTTGCCCGTCCGGGCGGACCGGTTGGTTCAGCAGACCGCCGCCGAATTCGAGGGAGGAACGTTGGAGAATGTTTCCGTCGTCTCCAGCGGCCGCATCATTCCCGGGCCGCGGCGCCTGAAGTTTCTGGAAAAGCCGGAATCTTTCGTCTGGGCCATGGCCGCCGATGAAAAAAATGTTCTCTATGCCGGAACCGGGCACAATGGGATGGTTTATCGCATTGAGAACGGAAACGTGGCTGTGTTCTTCGATGCCCCGGATCTGGAGATCCAGTCCCTTGCGGTCGGACCCGACGGGGTCGTGTACGCCGGAACCTCTCCCAATGGTGTCATCTATCGCGTTGCGAAGGCAGGAGAGGGGAATGTGTATTACGACGCTCCAGACCCTTACATCTGGGCGCTTTCGGCGGATCGGCAGGGGAATCTATATGCCGGGACCGGTGATCAGGGCCGTCTCCTTAAGATCACCCCGACCCGCGAGGCGAAGGTGGTCTACGATTCGAAGGACAGTCATATCATGTGTTTTGTTCGGGATGATGCCGGAAATCTCTATGCCGGGACGGACAAGAGCGGGCTTGTGTACAAGGTGACTCCGGATGACAAGGTATCTGTGTTTTTCGACGCTACCCAGGAGGAAATCCACGCGCTGGCATTCGATCCCGATGGGAATCTTTATGTGGGGACGGCGGATCATCAGAAGGGGGGAGGCGGCGGGGCCACGGTCGGCGGGATGGTTTCATCGTCCGATGTGATTCCCCCGACGGGAACCCCGCCAATTTCCGCACCATCCAACATTCCGGCGACGACCGGGGCGACAGCTCCTGTGACCGGGTTGAATCCTGCGATTTCCGAGACAGTTGACAAGACGGCCACTCTGACCAGCGGCACGGGCGGAAATTCCGGTCGCGAAGTACCCGTGTTGACGCTGCAGTCTCCCGGCACGGAGGTGTCGGGGACGAACGTGGTTCTACGGATCGATCCGATGGGAAATTCCACTGAGATTTTTCGTAAGGCCAACACAATGGTTTTGGGCATGGCCTGGACCAGTGGCCGACTTTACATCGCCACGGGCAATCAGGGAATGCTCTACGCCGTGAACGCTGAACGGGAACAGACGCTTGTGGCCAAGATGGAGGAAAAACAGATACTCTCTCTTCTTCCGGACGGAAAAGACGGACTCTGGATTGGAACCGGCAATGGGGGATTTGTCCATCGGTTTGATCTGGGCGCCTTTGTTGAAAAGGGGGTGTTCGTTTCCACGGTATTCGATGCCATCTTCGCCACAAAGTGGGGAAGGATATCCTGGCGGGGCGAAACAAAGACTCCTCGCGAAATTCTGCTGGCGACCCGGAGTGGAAACGTCAAGGATCCTGATGACACCTGGAGTGACTGGAGTGCCGACTGCAACGATCCTGAAGGCACGGACATCCAGAGCCCTTCGTCCCGATTCATCCAGTATCGGTCCACGTTCGCCGCCGTTCGAAAAGGGGAGCCGCCATCGTTGACTCGGGTGAGCCTGGCCTATCTCCCGGCCAATCAGCCGCCCGTGATTATGGCGTTGAGCATCCCACGTGTGATCAAGGCTGGAAGCAATCCCGACGGGAGTGGGGGTGTTGTCGTGTCGCCAATCCCCGCTTCCGTTGGCGGCGGGGTGGGGGGCTCCAGCGGGCCGGCGCCGGGAGGGGAAATCACCCCGGATCTGACGGGTGGCATTGTTAATATCGTCTGGACGGCCACCGACGCCAACGGTGATCCGTTGGAATACGATCTCTTCTACCGGGGGAGAGGGGAGACACGCTGGAAGGAGTTGCTCAAGGATTCCCGGAACGCGAATTTCTCCTGGGACACGCGGACAGTGCCGGATGGCTGGTATGAACTTCGTGTCACCGCCGACGACCGGCCCCGGAATCCGATTGAGCGTCATCTCACGTCTGAAAAGTTATCGCTCCCATTTTTAGTGGACAACACGCCGCCGACGGTGGAAAACGTCCGGGAAATTCCCGCGGGCGACGGCGCCGTAACAGTGCGTGCGACGATTCGCGACTCAATGACCAGCCTGTTGGATGCCTCCAGCGCCCTCGACGGACGCGAATGGGTTTCCGTTCTTGCCGAGAATGGCGGAATGTTTGATTCCCGAGAGGAGACCGTTGTCATCACCCTTCAGAATCTGGAAAAAGGTGAACACACGATCGTCATTCAAGCGCGAGATGAGGCATCTAACGTCGGGGCCGGCAAACTCGTGTTTTTCGTAAGGTGACGTGTGCGGAATCGTTGGATACCTCGGGGATCGTGACGCGGCGCCAATCCGCATTGATTGCCTGAACCGTAACTGATTGGGCGAGGAGGGATTCGAACCCTCACGGAGATTTCTCCCCAAGGGATTTTAAGTCCCTTGCGTCTGCCGTTTCGCCACTCGCCCGCACGGGGCTATTGTATGCGTCGCACATGCGAATTCAATTGACGGGGACGATAAATCAGGCGAATATGCCATATCATATATTTAACACTGGGGGCGACAGTGATACATTCGTGGTATTACAAGCGGGGGCGCGCAGAGGTTGAACAAGATGTCCCGACTTCTCGTTTTTCGGAGGTGGCGGGTGGAATTGGCGGGGAAAACGGCCTCCTCTGGATTGATATTCTTCGTCCCGAAATCCAGGAGCTGGAATCTCTTGAAAAGTGCTTCGGTTTTCATCCGTTGACCATCGAGGATTGTGTTCTTAATATTTCCCATCCCAAACTGGACCATTTCGACCAATATCTCTTTCTGGTAGTGCATGCCGCCCGATTTGAGCGGTCCGGTCGTGACATTAAGATGGGCACCGTGGAGCTGGATATCTTTCTTGGCAGAAATTATGTGGTTACCGTACATGCCGAGCCGGTTAAAAGCATCGTATCAATGGAGGAGAAGTGCCTGAAGAATCCCCAGGTCATGGGCCGGGGTTCGGACATGTTCGTCGTGGAGCTCCTGGACACACTTGTTGAAAATTACATGCCTCCGATCAATGCCCTGAGTGAGGCCATTGAAGTTCTGGAAGACGAGGTTTTAACAAATCCCACTCGAATGACGCTGGAGCGCATCTTTACTCTTCAAAAGGACGTTATCCATTTATCGCGGACGTTGATGCCCCAGGGGGAAATTATCAAGCTTATGGCAAGAGACACTTCAGATCTGATCAACAAGAAGAATAAAATATATTTTGATGATATTTACGACCATATTTACCGGTTCAACAGCATTATTTCCTACTTGAGGGATGCGTCTGGAACACTCCTGGATGGATATGGAATGATGGTTAACACAAAAATTCAAGAAGCCGTCAAAGTTATGACGGTTATTGCGACAATCATGTTGCCTCCCGTGATTTTTTCAAGTCTCTACGGGGCGAACTTTAAGTTTCTTCCTTTTGCCGATTGGGAGCATGGGTTTTGGGGAATGTTGCTGCTTTCCGTTCTCATGTCGGCAGGCATGACGATATGGTTTCGTAAGCGGGGCTGGTACTGATATTTCCATATGCAACGTCTGATAATATATATTATGTTGCATTAATGATCAAAAAACAAAAGAAAACCCGCCGCACTGGCGTGGCGCGCCACCTTGATGCGAGTCTTCGCACAGATATAATAAGCGTGGATTTAAAACGCAACAGATGAAAAAAAACTCACCGTTCGTTCATCTTCACGTTCACAGCCACTATAGTCTTCTTGATGGCGCGTGTCGCCATGAAGAACTTGTTCAAACTGCACGCGAAATGGGTATGCCCTCCCTTGCCGTCACCGATCACGGAAACCTTTTTGGAGCCATAGAGTTTTACAAAACCGCCGTGGAATCAGGAATCAAACCCATACTCGGATGTGAGGTTTATGTCGCTCCTGGAAGTCGACATTCCCGGGAATCCAAAACCGGTCAGGAATCATCCCAGCACCTGGTTCTCCTGATTAAAAATGAACGCGGTTACAAGAACCTTATTCAACTAGTCACACTGGCCAACATTGAAGGTTTTTATTACAAGCCGCGTGTGGACAAGGAAATTTTAAGAAAATATGCCGACGGCCTTGTTGCCACAAGTAGTTGTCTCCATTCGGAAATTTCCATGCTAATTGCCAATGGTCATGAAGAAATTGCTGAAAACGTGGCGTCAGACTATTCCGACATCTTTGGAAAAGATAACTTTTATTTGGAAGTCATGGATCATGGAATCCCCGATCAAAAGCCCGTCAACGAAGGCATCTTCCGCCTCCAAAAACGACTCGACATTCCCGTCGTAGCCACGAATGATGTCCATTACATGAAACGGGACGACTGGCGCGCCCACGATGCCCTCTTGTGCATCAACACCGGGAAACTCCTGTCTGACGAAGACCGCCTCCGCATGTCCGCTCCTGAATTCTACTTTAAATCTCCCGAAGAGATGAAAATCCGTTTCGCCAATCACCCGGAGGTTATCACAAACACCCTGGAAGTAGCCGGAAAATGCAATCTCGAACTCGACCTGTCTTCCAAGCACCTCCCCCACTTTCAATCCATACCGGGAAGATCAAATTCCCAACATCTCCGAGATCTTTGCCGACAAGGGGCCATTAGCAAATACGGAACGTTAACTACTGAAATAGAAGCTCGTCTCGAATATGAATTGAAAACAATTGAGACCATGGGGTTTGTAAGTTATTTTCTAATCGTCCGCGATTTTGTTCATTACGCCAAATCCCAGGGGATTCCAGTTGGTCCGGGACGCGGCTCGGCCGCAGGCAGCATTGTCTCCTACACCCTCGATATCACGAATATCGATCCGCTCCGCTATGGATGTCTTTTCGAACGGTTTCTGGACATCAATCGCAAACAGCTTCCGGATGTCGACATCGATTTCTGCATGCTGGGACGTGACCGAATAATCGATTACGTTAAACAGAAATACGGATCCGACAATGTCGCACAAATTATTACGTTCGGCACCATGGCGGCCCGAGGCGCTATTCGAGATGTCGGCCGAGTACTCAACTTCCCTGTCGCGGATGTGGACCGCATTGCTAAAAAAGTACCGGAAACAATCGGCATTCAGCTCAAAAAGGCGCTTGAACAGGAACCCGACCTGAAACAGTTGTATGACATGGATGAACGCTATCGCGATCTCTTTGACATCGCGATGCGTCTGGAGGGACTTTGCCGTCACGCCTCGAAACATGCAGCCGGCGTCGTTATTTCGGACAAGCCACTTACTGAATACCTGCCACTCTACAGGAACGGGGATGTCCTCGTCACCCAATATCCCATGGAATCCCTCGAATCCATCGGGATGCTGAAAATGGATTTTCTAGGCCTTCGCACACTCACCGTGATCGCACGAACGGTCGAGATTGTTCAGAAAACACGCGGGATCGACATCGACACGCGCGGCCTTCCTCTTGATGACATCCCAACCTACAGGCTTCTTCAGAACGGAGAAACACATGGAGTATTCCAATTTGAATCCTCGGGGATGCGCGATCTGATTCGACAACTCCGTCCCGATCGGTTCGAAGACATCATCGCCATGGTGGCCCTGTATCGCCCTGGTCCCCTGGGAAGCGGGATGATTCAGGATTTCATCCGTCGCAAGCATGGTGAGATACCGGTCCAGTACCCGGACCCCCGTCTTGAGTCGATCCTCAAGGAAACCTATGGGGTAATGGTGTACCAGGAACAGGTCATGCAGATTGTTCATCGCCTCGGCGGCCTATCCCTGACCGAGGCCTACAACCTCATCAAGGCCATCAGCAAGAAAAAGCGGGAGGTTATTGAGAACCTTCGAGGGGCATTTCTGGGAGGCGCCCGGAAAAACCAGCTCCCGGCCAAGGAAGCCGAAAACCTGTTCGAACAAATCAACTATTTCGGCGGTTACGGATTCAACAAATCACACTCAACGGCCTATGCGCTTCTGGCCTACCAGACGGCCTACCTCAAGTCCAATTTCCCCACCGAGTATATGGCCGCCCTAATGACATTTGAAATGGGCGATACGGACAAGATCGTCGAATACATCGAGGAATGCCATCGCATGGGAATGGAAGTTCTCCCCCCTGACATCAACGAAAGCTCCTCTGACTTCACGGTGATCCAGAACAAGATCCGATTCGGCCTGAGCGCTGTCAAGAACGCGGGAAACAAAGCCGTGGAGTCCATCCTCCGCGCGCGAGAAAAGTCCGGACCTTTTCAATCTCTTTTCCACTTTTGCGAGGTCGTTGACATGCGCCTGGTCAACAAACGCGCCCTGGAAAGCCTGATTGGTTGCGGCGCCTTCGACTCCCTCGGCGCACGGAGATCTCAACTGGTGGCCGCCCTCGAGGATGCCATGCGACTTGGTGATCATCGCCAGACGGACCAACGCCGCGGGCAGATGAGTTTTCTCGATTCCCTTCCATCACCGTTGGGATCCGTCCGTTTGCCCGATATTCCCGAATGGCCCGAGACCGAACGCCTGGCCCACGAAAAGAAAATCCTCGGTTACTTTGTTTCCAGTCATCCTCTCGTCGGTCATGAAAACATCCTGCGTTCGTTCTCATCTTCTTCAACCGCAGATGTCATTAACTGTGCCGATGGTGTCGAAATCATTCTTGGCGGTATTATCGCCTCCATGCGGTCCCTGACCACCAAAAAAGGTGAACGCATGGCCATGTTCGACCTCGCGGACTTCAGCGGCCGAATCTCCTGTGTTCTTTTCCCCCGGATTTACGCCGCCCATGCCGAACTTCTCTCGGTGGATCGGATTGTCTTCGTCCTCGGCAAACTCGACCTGAGCCGGGACAACCCCCAGATCATCGTGGATGAGATGATCCCCTTGGAAAACGCCACGGAACGCCTGGCCCGCAGTGTCTGGATCCACATTCCCCCCTTTGGTTCGAACACGGGGCTCCTCAAGGAAATCCGAAATGTTCTGGCCTCCCACCCCGGCGCCTGCCCGGTCATCCTGAAGTTTCAGGACAACGGGAACGAAACGTATGTTCGGACCGCCAATGACCTGTCGGTATCCGCAACCGTTGGATTTCTTAATGATCTTGACCGCATCGTTGGACGAGAACACGTGTATTTCCGCTCCTAAACCCGGGAGAATCAGCCATGGTCAAGGAACTCGCTTACGTCCTGATCACACCTTACAGCCTCATCAAGAGCCGGACGGGTGGAATCATCGGGCGGCTTCTTTCATCGGCACGCCTTGAATTCGTCGGCGCCCGCATGTTCATGCCCGGAGACGTCTTCGTGGACCGGTACGAGGCCACCATTGAGCTCCAGCACATAGCGCCTTCCGTTAGGAAGGCGCTAATCAATTATCTGAATGAATGCTTCCGGCCAAAAAATCGGATCGGGATTGTGAACCGATCGCTCGTTCTCCTTTTTTATGGAGAAAATGCCATCAGTCACATCTCGAAAATTGCAGGGCCCATGCCGGATCCCAAAGGCGACACCATTCGGGGGACATACGGGGACTTCATCGGTTACCGCGCAGGCGAACTGCGGTATTTTGATCCGGCAGTCCTGACCTCTGCGGACCCGCAGACCAACCGCTTGCAGCTCGAACTCTTCGCCGAATACGCTGAAAAGGAAGGAGGGATTTTCGAAAAGATAATGCCCTTTCCTCGTGGCCAAAAACCCGAAACCACGCTCGTCATCATCAAACCGGATAACTTTTATCAAATGAGTTCACGCCCCGGCAATATCATCGACAGTTTTTCGAGGAGCGGGCTTTACATCGTCGGAGCGAAACTGCTTCACCTCACTGTCCGTCAGGCCGAGGAGTTTTACGGGCCGTTGCGCCGTCTTTTTGTTGAAAAATTAAAAGGCGGGCTTCGCGACAAGGTCAGGTCGCGTCTTGCGGACCTTGGCTTCACCATCGAAGATGAGATTTATGACGCTATCACGGACCTCCTGAAAGATATCAATGCGAAAACCGAATTCAATCGGATCGTCCAATATATGACCGGAACATCGTCCGATGACGCCGGGCGACATTTGCACCAAAAACCCGGAAAATCCCTCGCGCTACTCTATCAAGGAATTAATGCTGTCGAGAAAATACGAGCGCTTCTTGGTTCAACCGATCCACGGAAAGCCGATGAGGGCACAGTCCGGAGCGATTACGGACGCGATCTCATGCGCAATGGAGCACATGCCTCGGATTCCGTGGCCAGTGCGGAACGGGAGCGGAAAATTGTGGACCTCTGGAATCCGGAGCTCCATTTGGATTTTCAGCGGCTGATCAAATCCTACCTTCGCAAAGGGAAAATCTGAACACCCTTCGGCTTAAAATTCCGGATCATCACGACAGGGTAATCCGCTCCGTGAATTCGGGATGACACCATTCCAGTCGCCCTTCCACCCACGTGGCGAGAACACGCCCCCGCATGCGGAGTCCTGAAAATGGGCAGTTGCGGCTCCGGGATTCGAAGCGTTCGGGTTCAATCGTGAATTCGTCATCCAGATCCGCCAGAACTACATCGGCCGGAAAATTCGCATCAATCCTCCTCTCCTGCATGCCGAGGAGACGGCAGGGGCGAATGACCATGCGATCAATCAGTTCCGGCAAGGTGAGAATCCCGCTGTTCACCATCGTTGTAAAACTCACAGGGAAGAGGGTCTCGAGCCCGATCACGCCAAATGCCCCCCCACGAAGCCCCCCCACCTTGCGCGCTGCGGCATGCGGGGCATGATCAGTTGCGATACAATCCAGCAATCCCTCCTTCAAGGCCTGTCGAAGAGCATCGCGGTCCTCGCGGGTGCGAATGGGGGGATTCATTTTAAAAACGGCATCATCTTTCCGAATGTCTTCTTCGGTAAGCGCCAGATGATGCGGCGTCACCTCGGCCGTGATGCGTCCGCCCCGACGTTTTCCCTCCCGAATAATCTCCAGCGCGCCAGCCGTGCTGACATGCTGAATATGCAGATGGGCATTTGTCCTAAGAGCCTCAACGACGTCCCGCCTGACAGCGTCGACTTCATCAAGACTTGGCATTTCCGGAATACCCAACCGTCGGGCGGTTTCCCCCTCATGAACGCAACCGCGTGAAATTCCATGCGTGTTTTCACAATGCGCCATTATGGGACGCCCCAAGGAGCGCGCCTTGGACATCGCCTGTCGCATGAGCCTGTCGTTCTGGACAAAATCGCCGTCGTCGCTGAACGCGACACAACCGGCCGCGTCGAGAAGGTCCATCGGGGCGAGTGATTTCCCCTCTCTTCCAATCGTGATGGCACCCACCGGATGTACAGCAGGTCCGCCAGCCTTTCTCGCGGCTTCTCGAACCTGAAGGACAATCTCCGGGTCATCAAGAGGCGGCGTTGTGTTGGGCATGCAGCAGAGACGGGTCACTCCACCTGCAAGGGCGGCCCTACAGGCGGTTGCGATCGTTTCAGCATCTTCCGATCCGGGCTCTCGCATGTGCACATGCAGATCCACGAATCCCGGCAGAAGACACAGCCCGCGACCATCCACCGCTCCGCGAACAACCGCCGGAGGCGTCCCGATTCGAATCTCACCTCCCCACATCCAGACATCTTCCGAACACGAGATTCCGCGCACGGAATCGGCCACATGTACCCCGCGAAGATGCCAGGCTGATACATCTGGAAAAGGGGATGGGTTGGAAGGATTTTCCATCGCGTGAGGACAGCCGGGGGGAATTTCAGATGACAACCGCATCCGAACGGAGGACCGTCCTTTCGCAATAATGGCAGCGGAGGTTCAGCTTTTCCCGATCGGAACTGGAGTGGAAACGCGTCCGCACTTTCTCGTGATTTGTGATGCAATGCGGATTTGTGCAACGCAGTATTCCCTCAACAACATCCGGGATCGTGACTTTCACCTTCCGAACGACCTTGAAATGCTTGATGATGTTCACCGAGGCGCTTGGGGCGATGACAGCAATTTTGTTGACCTCTTCCGGAGTGAGCATTTTGTTCGCGAACTTCACAAACCCCTTCCGACCAATCTTCTTGCTGGAAAGGTTGATGCCAATGGCCACCATGTCGTCGGAACGCGATAGTATCTGGAACACGGCAAGAGTAGTTTCCGACGGAAGGTGATCTATGACCGTTCCGTTCTCAATGGCCTGAACGTTGATCTCCTGGGGGGTTTTTCTTCTTGGACTCATTGAACCTTCCCCAAAACAAGCGCCAGAATCGCCTGCCGGACGGGGATTCCATTCGCTGCCTGTTCGAAATAGGCCGCATACGGAAGGGCATCCACCCCTCGGTCAATTTCGCCCACACGAGGCAGGGGATGCAGAATCCGAAGATGCGGTCGCGCCCCCTTCAGAACATCGGGCCGGATCACATAGGCGTTCTTGACTTTGGCATACTCGACAGGGTCCGGGAACCGTTCCTCCTGAATTCGTGTGGCGTATAGGATATCCACGTTCGGCAAAACCTCCTCGATCTCCCGGTGTGAAGAATATATCACCCCGCGTTCGCGGAGAAGTTCCAGGTAATGCCCGGGCATCGCGAGACTTTCCGGTGATACGAAGAAGAGCCGGCATGGGAAATGTGTGAGAGCCACCGCCAGAGAATGCACCGTACGTCCATACTTGAGATCCCCCACAAACGCGAGGGACAAGCCTTTCTTGCCGCGGAACGGCGCCGGTTGATGTTTCTGGATGGTGTAGAGATCAAGGAATGTTTGAGTAGGATGCTGATTGGCGCCATCCCCGCCGTTGATGACGGGAATGTTAACGACCTCGGCCGCCAAACGGGCCGCCCCCTCGAGAGGGTGACGGATCACCAGAGCGTCCGCGTATTTCTCCACCATCCGGACCGTGTCGGAAAGTGTTTCCCCTTTTGCAACCGATGAGGTCCCCGCCTCGGAAAATCCGATGACCTTGCCCCCCATCCGCTGCATGGCCGTTTCGAAGGAAAGCCGGGTCCGGGTGCTGGGCTCGAAAAAGAGCGTCGCCATGATTTCCCCGGTCATGAGGTTGGGTGCGGGATGGCGCTCCATGCGACCGGCGACATCAAGAATATAGAGGATCTCCTCTTTGGAAAAATCGGCAATTGATATAACATCACGTCCAGCGAACTGTGTCATTTTGTCCTTCACGGTGCGGAAGGTACCCGAAATCACATCGGTTGTCAAGCCGGGCTAGGGGACGTTTTAACCCCCACCAAAAGCTGCAATTGCTCACGAACGCCAACCGCGTCCGGAGGCTGTTGAAATGCAAGCCGGATCGCCCCTTCCATCAGAAAGCGCTGTCGCTCCGTGAGAAGGATGGGCCCTTTCACCATCCGTTCCCAATCTTTCGGAAGAAGGAACGAGACGATCTCCCGACGGAGACGTTCCAGACCATTTCCCGTCCGTGTGGAGATGGCGAGCATCTCACGGGCATCCGGTTCGGAACCGTCGGCCTTGGCCATCACAACAAGGCAATGCCTCTCAAATGATTTTGCAAAACAGCTCCTCTTTGGCGTCGGACACCCCATGTCATTTAACCAGACCACAACATCGGCTGCGGCAATGGCCTGTTCGACAATTGCATCCGATCTTTGTTCTCGGGGCCCGCGTGTCGGCCCGAATCCGGGGGTATCAACAACAACCATGGGAATTCCGCCGATGTGCATCTCCCCTTCCAGACAATCCCGGGTGGTGGAACCCGACATGCCCGTCAGGGCCGTAGCCGATGCTGTCAGGGCGTTAAAAAGTGACGACTTCCCGCTACCGGGCGGGCCAGCGATAACTACGCGAAGCGAGCAACGGATCATCCGGCCCAATATGGACGTCTCACGAAGACGACCAAGCGATTCACGAAATGTAACCCATCGATTATCATCGACAGGACAACACTCGATCTGTTTGAGAAGGTTATCCACGGCACGGGCCAACGCCCCGCAGGATTGATGGAGCACCATCCGAGCCAACAGCAACGTCCGCGCATGAGGAAGAAGCTCGAGAGCTTCGGCCCGTAGCACGCCCACGCTTTTCTGAACGGATGGTGGCGCGACACAGGCCCCGGCTTGGCGAAACCGTTCCAGCATATCAATGGCTCGAGTGAGACCACCGTGGAGATGGACCTCAACACCACCGGAGGATGACTGATACCAGATGACGGATTCTCCCGGACCGCTCACGGCGCGAATCTTTTCGAGGGATGGATTACCCCGACATCCGGCACCCTTCACCAGAAACCGGCCGAGGAACTTAGCCGCACCGATCCCGTTCAGAGCGATGACGTGAACCGCCCCGTCCGCCAGCGGTGTGAGAAGCGATGCCGTGACCGTGTTCAAGGCGTCCATCATAGGCTTTGGCAATTCCAACAAGGGTGAGGTCCGGGATAAACCGCCATCCGGCCAGCCGCCACTCCACCGGCAACCGTCCTTTCCATCCCGTGATAAAAACAGGCACCCGCCTCCATTTCATCCGCCGTTGCATGGCCTCGGCCAGGAATCGGATCAACCCGCAGATGCCCCACAATCCGGAATGGATGGCACCAGGAGTATCTTTCCCGATGACTGACGCCGGTCGGCGGAATGAAACAAAAGGAAGAAGGGCGGTATGCTCGTTAAGCACTCGTGCCATGAGAAAAGGGCCCGGAGCAATGGCCCCCCCCAGAAATCGGCCATCAGCGGACACCGCATCCACCGTGATGGCCGTGCCAACGTTTATCACGACACAAGCCGACCGGCAACGACCATACGCCGCCATTGCCGTTACAAGGCGGTCCGTCCCGACATGCCCCGGTTTGCGGCAGGTGTTCGGAATAGAAGGGATAAAATCACGCCCGATGAGAAAAGGATGCCGGCGAAATACATGCGTCAACAATCCCTCGATGGACCTCCAAAGGGCAGGATTTACAGAGGAGACGACAATCGGCACTCCCGGATGGTGGGACCGGATGTCCTGAAGGATATCACGACCATTGCCGGAAAGGAAAACAGAATTCTCAACGGCCCGGCGGAGGACAATCCGCCTCCCGCAAAACACGGCCATCTTCACACGGGAATTACCGATATCGACAACCAGCAGGGCCCGATGGCCTCTGCCCGCGCCGGCATCCCCGTGAACAGAATTAGCGGACTTCGTATTCAATCTTTTCCGTCTTGCCATCCCGTAGTATTTCAACGATAAATTTTTTCTCATCTTTTATCTTGTTGTAAAGGTTCAAGGCCTCTTGAACATTGGCAATGGCCTTTCCATTCACACTTTTTATGACATCCCCGGTTTTAAAACCGCGCTTCGCCAGAGTCGCGGTGGTTTGAAGTTGGGTCAGATGAAGACCATCCATATTCCTATTCGCATCGAAATGGGGTTTAATCTGCATCCGGGTCAATTCAATTGCGCTATTATCCATCAGGCGATCGATCTCTCCACGGCTGATGACCCAGTTGCCTGGGGACACTTCATGGCTTTCCGTGGAATCTGGGGGCGTCGCCCCAAGCGCCCCTGTCGTAACCGTGGGCCTCGAGGACGTCACATCCCCTTTGTCGGAGTAGACCCGGAAGCGTTCCCCACGGAAGTCAAAATCCACGCAATCCGCCCCGATCTCGAGAATCCGGGCGCCCTCCACTTCCTCCCCCCGCGAGCATGCCCGGGATTCACCGCGGGAGTTCACCACAAGAGCCACGGAGTTGGCGCCCTTGGAAGCGCTGCCCACATGAACGATCCCTGTTACGCGCAGGCTGGGACGCTGGGGGCGGATCGGACCGTCCACACCGGTGCCAGGCACGAGAGCCGGGGAGAATTTCTGCCAGATGGGCTGATAATCGCTAATCGGTCGCGCCTGACGTGGTGTGACGGGTGACAAAGGGGAGGAAACCCCCGAAATGCCGGTCATTGCGGCATTGGACACGCCTGCATCTTCACGCACCACAAGAAGAACGGCCCCGAATATGCCTGTCGCCACCAGAAGATGAAATCCCCAGAACACCCGCTTAAGCTGGACGATTTTCATGACGCAAAACCTCCCGGACGGTTGTCCCGATTTCGCATGGGTTTTCGCATACCGTGATACCGCACTCCTGCAATGACCGGATTTTATCCGCGGCGGTACCGGACGTGCCGGAGATGATGGCCCCGGCATGCCCCATGCGCCGGCCCGGGGGCGCCGTTCGGCCCGCGATAAAGGCCACCACCGGTTTCGTGCCGTGATCCCGGATATAACAGGCCGCCTCTTCCTCCGCGCTCCCACCGATTTCCCCGATCATCACCACCGCACGTGTCTTGGAATCCTTCATGAAGAGCTCCAGCGTATCCGTGAAGCTCGATCCTACTACGGGATCACCGCCGATCCCCACACAGGTGGACTGGCCCAGTCCGAGACGCGATAACTGCCAGACCACCTCGTAGGTAAGCGTTCCGCTCCGCGAGACAACTCCGACATCACCCCGCCGATGAATGTATCCCGGCATGATGCCGATTTTGCATTCCCCCGGCGTTATGACCCCGGGGCAATTCGGCCCTATCAGGCGCGCCCCACGGGAGGCCGAAAAATCCCGCGCCCGGATGACATCCAGAACCGGAATCCCTTCCGTGATGCACACAATCAGACGAATCCCGGCATCCGCGGCCTCCATGATGGCATCCGCCGCAAACGGGGCGGGGACGAGAATCATTGAGGCTTCGGCCCTCGTAACCGTGATAACTTCTCCAACCGAATCAAACACCGGTATTCCGTTCACGTTTGTCCCGCCGCGCCCGGGAGCGACCCCTCCCACCACCTTCGTGCCATAGGCAAGGCATTGTCCGACGTGAAAGGCCCCGGCCTTCCCCGTGATGCCCTGACAGATCACCCGTGTTTCGCGGTCAACCAGTACGGCCATAGACGAGTTCCACCATCCGGGCCGCGGCCTCCGTCATCCCCTCGACACTCACAACGGGAATCCGCGACTCTGCAAGGATTTTCCGCCCGTCCTCGACATTGGTTCCCTCGAGGCGGACAACGAGGGGTGTCGCCAACTTTGTATCGCGAACCGCCTCCACAATACCCCGGGCGATCGTGTCACACTGAACGATACCACCGAAGATGTTCACGAGAATTCCCTTCACATGGGAATCTGAAAGAATGATTCGAAAAGCGGCCGAAACACTTTCACGAGACGCCCCCCCACCCACGTCCAGGAAGTTGGCTGGCCTCCCCCCCGCCATCTGGATGGCATCCATGGTGGCCATGGCAAGCCCGGCCCCGTTTACGAGACATCCGATTTCCCCGTCGAGACGGATGTAATTGAGATGATGACTTCCCGCCTCAACTTCAAGGGGATCCTCTTCCGTCTCATCCCGAAGTGCGACGACATCGGGAACAAGAAAAAGGGCGTTGTCGTCCACATCCACCTTCCCGTCAAGCGCCACCACCGTCCCGTCGGCCGTCAACACCAACGGGTTGATTTCAACCAGCGTCAGATGATTTTCCACGAATATCCGGCAAAGCGCCTTAAACACGGAATCAAAAAGCGTCCGCGCGGCGGGCGCCACGCCAAGAGCCCGAACGAGACGAAGAACCTGGAAGGTTCGAATTCCGGAATCGGGACCGAAATATTCCCGGAAGATCGCAGCGGGATTCCGGCGGGCGACCTCTTCGATGTCGATCCCACCCCCGGCGCTTGCCATGAGAACACAGGAGCCCCGGGTTCGATCCACAACCACCCCGGCATAATATTCCCGGGAAATGACCGGAGATTTCTCGACGAGTACCCGGCGGACGATTTTTCCCGCCGGACCGGTCTGGGTTGTCACCAGGCGCATCCCAAGGATGGCCTTCCCCGCCTCCTCCGCCGCATCGGGCGACGACACGATCCGAACCCCTCCCGCCTTCCCCCGTCCTCCGGAATGAATCTGGGCTTTGACGGCGGCCTCACCGCCGCCGAGATCCAGAAAGGCCCGGCGCACCTCGCCCGGGGTTTCAGCCACATATCCTTTCGGAACAGGGATCCCCCGCCGCCGGAAAATATCCTTGGCCTGATATTCATGAACCTTCATGATGTTATTATATCAGCACGACAACCACAAACCAGATTCCCCGACACGTCATTCACTTTCGGCGTTTTCGATAATGAACCTCGATGGGAACCTGCCGGCAGGGAAGATGATCTCGAAGGATGGAAAGCAGCGTCCGGCGATGGGACGGCCGGAAAAGGGCGGGGTCATTCACAAAGAACGCGAACGTCGGCGGGGCCTGTCCCGTCTGGGTGGCATAATAGATTCTTGGCGCGCGTGACGGACGTCCCTGGGGGCTGACGGGTGAAAGGTATTCCTCGACCAGACGATTGAGTTCCGCCGTCGGGACGGTGATCCGCGTCTCGGCCGCGAGAGTCTCGGCCAGCGGCAACGCCTCCCAGACGTGTTTCCCCGTCTTGGCGGAAAGAAGGAGGCGCGGGGCGAACGGCAGTCCTGGAAGGACGCTGTCCAAATAGTTGCGATAGCGCTTCTCCACCGCCGCAGGGTCGCGGATAAGATCGATTTTATTGATGCCGACAATGACCGGCTTTCCGCTCTCCAAAATCATACTCCCGATCCGCTTGTCCACCTCGGACACTTCGAGAGCCGCGTCCAGGAGAAAGAGCACCACATCCGCCCGGCGGATGGCATTCTCGGTCCGCAGTTGACCGAAGACTTCCACACGATGATCGGCCTCGCGACGCCGGCGCATGCCCGGCGTATCCACGATGACGTAGGATCGATCATCCTTTTGGACGACGCAATCCACGCTGTCCCGGGTGGTCCCGGGGACCTCCGACACAATAACGCGTTCCTCACCCGCCAGGGCGTTGACGTACGTGGATTTGCCGGCATTCCGATGTCCAACCACCGCCAGATGAAGCATCGGCGGGACCGGCTCCCCCGTGACGTTCACCGGCAGGATCGATCGGATGCGGTCAAGAAGATCCGTGCGGCCGAATCCGGCCAGCGATGCCATCGGGAAGGGCTCGCCCCAGCCAAGTGAGAAGAAATCGGATGCGCGGGATTGCCAGGCGGCGGTGTCGCACTTATTGACCACGAGGATAACTGGAATCCCGATCTTGCGGAGCCGCTGGGATACATAATTGTCGAGTGGAACCGGGCCGTCACGAACGTCCACGACGAACACGATGAGGGTGGCGCGGGCAATGGCGTGATGAATCTGACGCTCAATGTCCGCCGTCAAACCATCCGAGTCCTTGATCCCCATCCCCCCCGTGTCAACAAGCTCGAAGACAACGCCCTCGTGCCGAACCATGGCGGACAGGCGGTCCCGCGTGACGCCCGCCATGGGGTCCACGATGGCGATCCGACGCCCGGTCAAACGGTTGAAGAGGGCCGATTTCCCGACATTGGGTCGGCCGACAATAACGACGGACGGGACGGACATGGAAACCGCTTTTCTACCGGCGCTCCATGGCAGCCGATCAGCTCGCGGGGGGCTCGGTGGCAGCGACTTCCTTTTCCTCATAAATCTCGTCCGGAGACATGCCGTCCACCGATTCCCTGAGGGAGAAATAAACCAGAGTTGCCGCCACAAAAAAGTAGGCGACGCCATACGAGCACACCGCCCCCTTCAAGAGGAATACCGCGGCATAAACGAGGACCGCCGCCACCTGGGTCGAGAAGCTTGGCAGATCCGCCAGCACAACTCCGCCCGCGACGTAGTCCCTCAGAATCCCCGCCGTCCCGCCCATGCCCGCCTTGAGCCCGGCGTAAGCGATCGATCCGGCCATGGTCGCGAAAATCGCCACCGTCGCAACGGAGACAATCCCGTAGATCCCGGCAAGAACATACGAAAATAAAAGTCGCCAGGGACGGTTGTAAAAATAATTGAAGGCTCGACTTACCGCGTCAAAGCTGTCCGTTCCCTCCACGGCGACCGCTGGCGCCATGAGCGGGAATCCCGCCACCCCGCCAACGATGAGAACGGCAATCACAAGCCCCGCCGCGAGCGCCAGGGGGAAGAGCACCCCGGCAACAACTTTTCCCACAAACCAGATTCGACCGATCCACCCGATGGCCAGAATTCCGAAGAAAAACGCGAGCGCGATGAACGCAACTGCCAGCGGCGGCCAGAGGAAGGATCGGTAGTGCTTCCCCGCATAGGCAAGGGCCTTCTTGAGTTCAATCCGGTCCTCCTGAGAAAATTCGAGGGCCGCAATGCGACAGATGGCTCCCCCGAAATAGGCCCACACAAACCAGGCCCAGACCGGCAGGGCAATCCCGTATAGAAGGAAAAGCGCCGCCCGGCGATCCGGCATCAATGTCGCCCAGCGGGAGAGCATTTCACCGGGCACGGCCGCAGGGTGATGCAATAATTCCCATCCCAGACGCCTGACCGCGTGGAACCCATACCCCGGAAGCGACAAATCCTGCCCGGCCAATCTTTTCACCACCAGAAGAATGGCCTGGGCTCCGCCGGCGGCAAGGAGCCCGCCGGAGAAAGCGAGGAGAATCTTGCGGATATCAAGGGTGATGCGAAACGCCTTGAACAGATCCGTCATGGACGATCCACCTTCCTTCATGAGATCCTCCGGAAAATCGTCATTTGGCGGGATTATACCAGCCTCGCGGTCGGGAGGAAATGCTAATCCTTCCTGGCGGGCGTATCCTTGGCGGTCTTCGCATCCTTGGATTTTCCCGGATCTTTCGCGTCGGAGGAGATCGCACCCCCGTTCGGGATTCCCTTGTGTTTGTAATCCGTGATGTAGAACCCGCTCCCCTTGAAAATGAGGCCCACCCCGGTCCCGATCAACCGCTTGGCGCGTTTCCTGCCGCATTTCACGCACATGGAGATGTGTTTCCCGGAAATCGGCTGAAACCGTTCAAAGCAGTGCCCGCAGGCCTGGCATTCATAATCGTATGTCGGCATGACCCTGCTCCTTCACGATCCGTCCGACGGCTTCCCCACCCCGCCCACGGACGGCGCCGGACCGTCCTCCGCCTGCGCCGGCCGGCGAGACACCTTGACACGGACCGGCCTCAACACCACGCCTCCCAGCAGATATCCCTTTTGGAGCTCCTCCTTCACCGTGCGATCAGGAAGAGCGGCATCCACCTCCTCAAAAACGGCTTCGTGCAAGGCCGGGTCGAAGGGTTTCCCCGCCGCCTCGATCACAGTAACCCCGGCCTCGGCAAGGGTCTTGCCGATCTCCCCATCCGTAACACGAAGCCCTGCCAGAAGCGAATCAAAATCCTTCGGGCTCTTCGCGGAATGAAGGGCCATTTTGAAATGATCCACCCATACGAGGATTTTGTCAATCAGCAAACGGTTGGCCTGGACGGCCAGATCCTCGCGTTCCCGCAGGACGCGTTTCCGGTAGTTTTGAAATTCTGCCTGGAGGCGCTGAATCTGGTCCACAAGCTCATCACGTTCCGCGGCCTTTTCCCGGAGTTCGTCGGCCTCCTGACCGACGGAACCGGTCGCATCGGGCGGCGTGGTGGGGACTCCTTCAGGAACGGTTGTCGCACGTTCCAACGCCTTCTCCCGGGCGGATTTGATGACGCTCCCGCCATCGTCCTTCAACTCCCCGGACTGCTTTTCCGTCAGGTGGCCCGTTTTCATGCGGTGAAGTATTTCTTCATCCTTTCAAGAAAGCTCTTGCGCTCCGGACTGACATTTTCCTCCTCGATCTTTGCGAGTTCCCGGAGGATACTCTCCTGTTTGGGGGAGAGCCGGCGCGGCACCTCCACAATAACCCGAACCAGAAGATCCCCGCGACCATGCCCGTGGATGTCGGGAACGCCCATCCCCCGAAGCCGCAGTATCTGTCCGCTTTGGGTGCCCGGGGGCACCTTCAGAGTGGTCCTTCCCTCCAGCGTCGGCACATCTATGGACGTTCCGAGAGCCGCCTGGGACAAGGTCACCGGCACGGCGCATAACAGATCGTTTCCGTGTCGTTCGAAGAACGCGTGGGGCCGCACGTTCACCCAGCAGTAAAGATCCCCTCGCGGCGCGCCATCCTCCCCCGTTTCTCCCTCCCCCGCCACGCGAAACTGCATTCCGTCCTCGGTCCCCGGCGGAAACGAGATTTCGATTTCACGTTTTACAACCGTCCGCCCCTCGCCGTGGCAGGCCACGCAACGCGACTCAATCCGCACGCCCTGCCCCCGACAGGACGAACAGGGGGTGCTGATGCTGAAGAAACCCTGGACGTGCTGTACCACTCCACGACCGTTGCACTGGGAACAGACCTTGGGCTGGGTTCCGGGTTTTGCGCCGGTCCCCCGGCAGGCGCCGCAGGGCTCATGCCGATGAAGAACAATGGTTTTTTTTACTCCGCGTACGGATTCTTCGAACGCGATGTCCACCTCGCAACGGAGACTCGCGCCCCGCCGGGCTCGTCGCCGGCCTCCACGCCCTCCGAATAACTCGCCGAGCCCGCCCTCGCCACCGAAAACATCTCCGAAGGCATCGAAAATGTCCTCATAGGTGCGGAAATCCCGCATCCCCTGGCCGCGGAGTCCCTCATGTCCGAACTGATCGTACTGCTGATGCTTTTCAGGATCGCGAAGGACATCATACGCCTCGGCCAGTTCCTTGAACTTCTGCTCGGCGTCCTTGTTGCCGGGATTCCGATCCGGATGATACTTCATCGCCAGGCGTCGATACGCCTTCTTGATGTCCTCATCGGAAGCCCCCTTCGAAACCCCGAGGACCTCGTAGTAATCACGCTTGGCGTCCATGCCATCTCACACGGAACGACGGAGGCCTTTCCGCGCTCCTGGAAAGGCCCCCGGATTGATTTCTCCCCGTCGCCACACCTTCCAGCCGTTTACCGGACGGCGCCCTCGATGACCGATTTCTTCTTCCCCTTGTCCGGAAGCTCCGTGATGAGCACATCGGTCGTCAGAATCAGACCCGCCATGCTGGCCGCATTCTGAAGTCCCACGCGGCATACCTTGAAGGCATCGGTGATGCCGCTCTTAAACATGTCCACGAAAGCCCCTGTCGTGGCGTCGTAACCGATGGCGTCGGATTTGCCCTTCAGATCCTCCACCACCTCGCTTCCGTCCGCCCCGGCGTTTCCGACGATCTGCCGGACCGGAACCTCCAGGGCTTTCAGAACGCAGGCCACGCCGATGCGTTCGTCGTCCTCCACCTTCGACATCAGCTTTCCGACCTCGGGGATGGCCCGCAGGAACGCTATGCCCCCCCCCGCAACAACCCCTTCCTCGATGGCGGCTCGCGTCGCATGGAGCGCCCCTTCCACCCGGGCCTTTCGAGACTTCATCTCAGGTTCGGTCGCTCCGCCCACGCGGACAATGGCCACGCCCCCGGCGAGCTTCGCGATCCGCTCCTCGAGTTTCTCGCGATCGTAGTCGGACGTTGTCTTCCCCATCTGAAGCTTCAACTGATCGATCCGCTCCTGGACGCGTTTCTTGTCTCCGGAACCACCGATGATGGTGGTATTGTCCTTGTCCATGACCACCCGGTCGGCCTGGCCGAGATCCTCAAGGGTGACATTTTCCAATTTCACGCCGAGGTCCTCGGAGATGAACCGTCCGCCGGTGAGAAGGGCGATGTCCTCCATCATGGCCTTGCGACGATCGCCAAATCCGGGGGCCTTTACCGCCGCCGCCTTGAAGGCGCCGCGCAACTTGTTCACCACGAGAAGGGCCAGGGATTCCCCCTCCACCTCCTCCGCGATGACGACCAGCGGACGGGACGCCGCGAGAACCTTCTCGAGAAGCGGCAGCATCTCCTTGACGTTCGACAGCTTTTTCTCGTAAAGGAGGATGAACGGCTTTTCGAGCTCGGCCGTCATTCCGACCGTGCTGGTGACAAAGTAGGGGGACTGATATCCCTTGTCGAACCGCATCCCGCGAACCACCTCAAGGGAGGTCTCGAGGGTCTTTCCCTCCTCGACGGTCACCACCCCCTCGCGCCCCACTTTCTCGAAGGCCTCCGCGAAAAGTTTCCCGATCGCGGGATCGTTCTTCGCGGCAACGGTGCCAATGTGCGCGATGTCGTCTTTTGACTTCACCTCGCGGGCATGTTTCCGCATCGCCTCGACGGCCGCCTCGGCCGCCTTCGTGATGCCCCGCTGTACGAGGACGGGATTGACGCCCGACTCGGTGCGACGCAACCCCTCGAGGAGAATGGCTTCGGCCAGCAGCGCCGCCGTGGTCGTGCCGTCCCCGGCCACGTCCGAGGTCTTCTCGGCGACCGATCGAATCATCCTCGCCCCCATGTTCTCAAAGGGGTCGGAGAGCTCGATCTCCTTGGACACGGTGTTTCCGTCGCGGGTCACCTCGGGCGATCCGAACTTCTTCTCGAGAATGACGTTCCCGCCCGCCGGACCGATCGTCACGCGGACCGCGTTGGCAAGGCACACGGCGCCCTGACGGACCTTCCGTCGGGCATCTTCATCGTACATCAGTTGCTTGGACATGAACGACTCCTCACTTTTCCAGGACGCCCAGGATGTCGGTCGACCGGAGAATCTTGATCTCCTCGTCGCCCATCCTCACGTCGTGGCCGCTGTATTTTCCGAACAGAACCTCGTCCCCCGGGCGCACGTCCAGAGGGATGCGCTTGCCGCTCTTCACCGTTTTTCCCTGCCCCACCGCGAGAACCTTCCCCGCCAGGGGTTTCTCCTTGGCCATATCCGGAAGAAGGATGCCTCCCGCGGTCTTCTCCTCGGACTTGTTGGGTCTCACCGCCACATGATCATTCAACGGCTGAATTTTCGCCATGACTGCCTCCCGTTAAAAATCGCCACCGCCCATCATATCGTCCCCCATCCCACCCATACCACCCATCCCACCCATACCCCCCATCCCACCCATGCCTCCCATTCCACCCATACCCCCCATTCCGCCCATGCCACCCATTCCCATGCCGTGTTCGTGCTCATGGCCCCCGGCCGCGTCGGCGCCCTCCTCCCTGGGTAGTTCGCTGATGAGGCATCCGGCGGTCAGAAGAAGCCCCGCCACGCTCGACGCGTTGAGGACGGCGGACTTCACAACCTTGGTCGGGTCCACCACGCCGTCCTTAAGCATATTAACGTACTGGCCCGTGTCGGCGTTGAAGCCAAACCAGGGATCGTTCTTCTCCTGGATATTCCGGATGACAATGGATCCATCATATCCGGCGTTCTCCACGATCTTCCGGATGGGACGAACCAGGACCTTCTCCATGATTCTCCGACCGATGTCCTCATCCCCCTCCAGTTTCAGGTTCGCCAACACCTTCGAGGCCTCCAGGAGCGCCACTCCACCGCCCGGAAGGATCCCTTCCTGAATGGCGGCGCGGGTCGCGTGAAGGGCATCGTCCACACGGTCCTTGCGCTCCTTGAGATCGGCCTCTGTCGCCGCGCCGACATTCACCTTGGCCACGCCTCCGGAGAGCTTCGCCAGGCGCTCTTCGAGCTTCTCACGGTCATAATCCGAATCCGTCTCCCCGATCTCCGCGCGAATCCGGGTGATGCGGGCCTCGATGGCCTTCGAACTGCCCGCCCCTTCCATAAGGGTGGTGTTTTCGGAATCGATGATCACCTTCTTGGCCTGCCCGAGATCGCCGACATCAAGGTTGTCGAACTTCAGTCCCAGGTCCTTGGATATGGCCCGCCCGCCGGTCAGGATGGCGATGTCCTCGAGCAAGGCCTTCCGTCGATCGCCGTAACCGGGGGCCTTCACCGCCACACAGGACAGGACACCCTTGAGTTTGTTCACAACGAGCGTGGCCAGGGCTTCCCCCTCCACATCCTCCGCGATGATGAAAAGCGGCCGCTTCGTTTTGGCCATCTTCTCGAGAAAAGGAACCATCTCACGCATATTGGAAATCTTGTCCTCGTAAATGAGGATGAAGGGCTTCTCGAGAACAACCTCCATCCGCTCCGGATCCGTGACGAAATGCGGCGAGATGTACCCGCGGTCGAATTGCATCCCCTCAACCACGTCCACCTCGGTCTTGAGACCCTTCCCCTCCTCGACCGTGACCACGCCGTCCTTGCCGACTTTCTCCATGGCGTCGGCGATCATCTGGCCGAGTTCCGCGTCGCCGTTTGCGGCGATGGTGGCCACCTGCGCCATCTCCTTCTTCCCGGAGATGGGCCGGCTCTGTTTTCCCAGGGCCTCGATGACCCTTGCGGCCGATTTCTGAATCCCCCGCTGAAGGGCCAGGGGATCCGCGCCCGCCGTCACGTTTTTCAGACCTTCCAGATATATGGCCTCGGCGAGCACCACCGCGGTGGTGGTCCCATCCCCGGCATCGTCGGAGGTCTTGGAAGCGGCTTCCTTCACCATCTGAGCCCCCATGTTCTCCATGGGATTGGCCAGTTCCACCTCCTCGGCCACGGTGACGCCGTCCTTGGTGACATTCGGACCGCCCCAGCTCCGATCAATGACCACCGTGTGACCGCGGGGCCCCAGCGTGGTCCCGACAGCACGGGCCATCTTGACAACTCCCTCCCGGATGTATGCTTGTGCCTCCATGTCAAAGACAAGCCGTTTCTTCGCCATTTTCAATCCTCCGGAACGTTGATTTCAACTCATTCGACGGATGTATAATATCGCAAAATTAATACCAAAATCAACCCTGAAATTATTGATATAACTGATTGGCAATAATTTAGTTGTGCTTACAGTCCAGATGTGACAAATATTCGATACCGCCAAATTGGCATATCATCCATCCTCCACCCCCGTTTTAAGGGGAATGGCCTGCCGTTATGGCCGAATACAACTCTTGATGCTGGGCGACCATGCATTCCATGCTGAATGGGCCCTCGACATCCCGTCGGGCCGTTCGTGCCAACCGCTTACGGGCATCCGGATCATGCAGGAGAAGACGGATACATTGTATATAACCGTTAATATCATCCACCTCCAGAAGACAGCCGTTTTCACCGTCACGAATCACCTCCGGGGTCCCTCCTACGGCGGAAGCGACGACGGGCACCCCGGCCGCCATGGCCTCCAGAACCGCGTTGGGCAACCCTTCCGACAGCGATGTGGACACGTAAACATCCGCAACGCCCAGAAGCGCCGGGATGTCCCGCCGGGCCCCCAGGAGGATGACCGACCGTTCGAGACCCCGACGGCGGATATGCCGAATCAGTGTTTTTCTCATCCATCCCTCCCCGGCCACAATAACGGCGATCGTCGGGAATTCCCGCCGGAGACGGGCCGTTATTTCCAGAAGCCGTTCCAGCCCCTTCTCCGGCACGAGACGCGCCGTCGTCATGAGAACGGGCCGGGGGCCCTCGATGCCCAGAAGATGGCGTGTCTGCGCCACCTCCGAAAAATCCACATGGAACCGGCCCGCCTCGACCCCGTTGAGAATGCGGACGATTTTCCCCGCGGGAATACCCTCCCCGTCGACAAGGAACCGTTCCACGGCCTGCGAGTTCACGAGGATCGCCTGCGAGCGCGCGGCCAGTCGCCGGTCAATCCAACGATGAAGGGATGTCTTCCAGGTGTCCACGGCCCGTTCGGACGCCAGGATGCCCCGAACACCTTCCGCGGCGGCGGCCATCCGGCCGTAGGTATTCGCCGTGAACAGCCACGTATGCACGATATCGGGTCTCCGGCGCGCCATGAGTTCCCGGAGACGGCGGTAGCACACCCGGTCCACCTTGTGTCGCTTCCACAAAATTTCATAGGGCACACCCGCCCTCTGGAGATCGGACTCGAGGGGCCCGCCGCGGGTCAGCACCGCCAAAAACGGATCAAACCGTTCACGGTCCAGGCGGCTGGCCAGCGCCACCACCTGTCCCTCGGCCCCGGCGGCGTCCAACGTGGCGATGACAAACATGATTTTGATCCGGGTCATGTCATTGCTTTCCCGTTTCGAGGACGAAGAGGAACTCATTGCAGCCCCGACCATCAGAAAGAACTCGATGAATCAACCGAAACCCCCGGGAAGTAAAAAACACCTCAATTTCATCCGGGCGTGCCACTTCAAAAGGATACCCCCCCACCCAATCCACCAGGTCATGCCAGGGTGACATCCCCCGCCCGACGTGGTAATTCCGCCAGGTGGCGAAAGGGCGTCCCCTCCCGGCATCCCGTATCATGGTTGGTCCCCACACCCGCAGAAAGGCGGTGGACAACGGTATCCACCGCAGGAAGCGCGGACAACGATTATATCCATATTTCACAACACGCCAGACCCGGCTGACCCACCCCTCATCATTGTACACGGACACGCAAAGCCGCCCGCCCGTCCTCACGGAAAGACACACCCGCATCAGGGCTTCCCGCATGGAACCCGTGTGATGAAGCACCCCCCAGGCATACACCACATCGAACATTCCCAACCCGGCCAGAAATTCCCGGTCGAGAACCGATCCCTGCCGGATATCCCATCCGGGATCGTCGTTAAAAAAACGGCTTCGCAACTCCCTGGCGCAGGCCACCGCCTCGTTGTCAAAATCGAATGAAATCACTTCGGCTCCGAGCCGGCGGGCCGCCAGGCTCACCACCCCGCTGCCCGAGCCGACATCCAGGAAGCGTTTCCCGTCAAGTCGTTCCATCCCCACGGATTCCGCCAGGGACCGCGCGACCTCCACCAGGCGCCTCTCGTCCAGCGTCGCCAGGTAACTCCGCCAGTTTTCCCCGAAGGCGAACCGCGTCATGCCCCGCCCCCCCGTCCTCCGACCGCCTCCAGCCATGCCTGAAACATAAGGACATCCCACAACAGGTAATGCCCGTTTCGGCGTCCGGACAGATGATCCGCCCAAAGCCGCCGGATCGGATCCGGATGAAAAAACCCCTCCCGCCGCAGGCGTTCCTCCCCGATCAACCCCTCGGCCCACCCCCGAAGCGGCCCCCGGAGCCATTCGGCGAGCGGGACGCCAAATCCCATTTTGGGACGATCCACCAGTTTCCGTGGCACATGCCGGTACAGCACCTCCCGGAGAATCCATTTCGCGCGGCCGCGGCGGATTTTCATGTCCGGGGGAAGCCGCCAGGCGAACTCCACCACACGGTGGTCCAGAAACGGCACCCTCGTCTCGAGCCCCGCCGCCATGCTGGCGCGATCCACCTTGACCAGAATATCATCCGGAAGGTAGGCGGCCCCATCAAGGTACATCATCCGCCGCGGAAAATCCGGGAGGCTCGGCCAGGCGGCCCGGTCCGTGACGACGGTCGGCGGCTCCACCCCCCCGATCACCACGTCCGCCGGCCGTTTCCAATGGGACAGGAGACGGAAATAAACATCATCGGGACTCCCCGCTCCGAGAAGTCCCGCCAGCTTGTGAAGTTTGTCGCCGAAAAGTCTCCGTCGGATGACACGCGGAAGGCCCGGCTCGGCGGCGGAATAGATCCGGTCCCAGGCCGCCGGGGAAGGCCCCCGGATCACCCGCGAAATCCCCCGCCGCACCGGCGCGGGCAGCCACCCCACGGACCGCCAAAGGGTCCGTGCCCATCGGTATCGTTCGTACCCGCCGAAACACTCGTCGCCCCCGTCCCCCGACAGACACACCGTCACATGGCGTCGGGCCATGGCCGAGATGAGCGCGGTGGGGATCTGGGAGGAGTCCGCGAAGGGCTCGTCATACATGCGCGGCAGGCGGGGAATCACATCCATGGCCTCGCGGGGTGTAACGATGATCTCCGTGTGATCGGCGCCGAGGTGTTGCGCCACCTCCCGGGCCTGCGCCGCCTCGCTGTAGGCGCTTTCGGCGAAACCGACCGTGAACGTGCGAACCGCGCCGCCCGTCCCCGCCCGCATGAGGGCCGCCACCGTGGAGGAATCAATTCCGCCGGAGAGAAAGCACCCGAGCGGGACATCCGATTCCAGACGCAGACGGACCGACTCCCGGAGAAGCCGTTCGAGTTCATCCGCCGCCTCCCGGTCCGTGCCCGTGAACGGCCGGGCAATCCCCGCCTCCGCCGCGGCCCGGAGCGTCCAGTAGCGTTTTTCGCGGATCTCGAACGCCCCTTCGCGTGCGCGGACGGCGAGCATGGCGCCCGCGGGAAGCTTCCTCACTCCCCGGTAAATCGTATAAGGCGACGGGATATAATTATGCCGCATGAAAAGGGCCAGCGCCGAGCGGTCAATTTCACCCGGGAAGGACGCATGGGCGCGCAGGGCCTTGAGTTCGGAACCGAAAAGGAACACGCCGCCGGCATCCGCATAATACAACGGCTTGATGCCCAATCGGTCCCGCACCAGGGACAGCGTTCTCTCCTCCCGATCCCATAGCGCGAAGGCAAACATTCCGACGAACCGGGTCACCGCGGTATCGAGCCCCCAGGCCTCGATCGCCCCGAGCATGACCTCGGTGTCGGAATTTCCGCGAAACCGGGCGCCGGCCGCCTCCAGATCCTTCCGGAGCGCCCGGAAATTGAACACCTCCCCGTTGAAAACGATGACAAATCGCCCCGAGGCCGATGTCATCGGCTGGCGTCCGAAAGGAGACAAATCAATGATTGAGAGACGCCGGTGGCCCAGCGCCACGCCCGTTTCCGAATCGGCCCAGGCGTCGCCGTCGTCGGGACCGCGGTGACGCAGTGTTTCGGCCATCGCCGCGGCCAAGGCGCGGAGCCCCTCCGGGGGAGAAACCTTTCGTCCGTCAATGAATCCCGCGATGCCGCACACGACGTTCATCCCCCCTTTTCCCGGACGGCCCGGATCAAATCGTCCCATCGCGGGAGCACCGCGTCAAGCCCGAACCGGTCCGTCACCGCCCGGGCCGCCTCCCCCAGGCGCCGGCGTTCCGCCGGATCCGCGGTGAGACGTTTGAGAACCTCGGCCAGCGCGGCGACGTTTCCGGCGGGCACCAAAATTCCGTCCGCGGGATGGCGGATGATTTCCCGTGGGCCGGAGGGGCAGTCGTAACTCACGACCGGCAGTCCCGCCGCCATCGCCTCGATAAGGACATTGGGAAACCCCTCGAACCGGGAGGGAAGCACGAAAACCCCCCCTGTCCGCAGAAATGACGCCGTGTCCGTCACGCGCCCGGCGAACGCCACGCGTCCGGTCACCCCGAGGGATGCAGCGAGTGTCTCAAGGTCCCGGCGAAGCGGCCCCTCCCCGCCGATGACCAGCCGCCACCCCGGGCACGCCCCGGCGCACCGCGCGAAGGCCCGTATCAGATCCGCGTGCCCCTTTTGAGGGATCAGCCGGCCGAGAGTCAGGATGACATCCGCCGCCGCCCCCCGCGACGCCCCCGGCGGCGCCGGCATCACCGGATTGGGAATCACCGCAACCATCGCGCCCCCAGCCACGCCAACGGCCCAGGGCCGCACGGCCTCGGTCTGAACCACCACCGCCGCCGCCCGCGGGTAGATCCGCCGACGAAGAAAACGCCATGCCCACCCGAGCGGATTGTGCCGGGGATCGATCCGTTCGCTTGCCACGACCGGAATCGCCAGAGGCCGTGCGGCCAGGATCGCCAGAACGTTCATCTGATCGACGAAACTGATGACGAGATCGGGGCGGAGCTCCGCCAAGGCGCGGCGAAGTCGTCGCACACGCGACACGTTCCGGATGACGGCCTCCCAAATCCCGCGCGAGTCCCCGGCCATCCCCAGCGCCACCCGCCGAACCCCCGGCGGCACGGGAAAGAAGTCCCCGTCCGACCCCGCCAGCGTCACGAGGACAACATCCCGTCCCGAGTCCGCCCAGGCGCCGGCCAGCGTCGTGAGGACGCGCTCCGCCCCCCCCGGGCCCAGGGACGGGATGACCAGGGCGATCCGCCCGCCTTCAGCGGACGCCGACGAAGACGATGTTTTCATTCCGGCCATGGATGCCGATCCGCCAGAGGACCATTTGGAGAACGCCGAGAACCCGGCCGGTGGGATTCAACACCGGCCAGGGCACGAAGGGACGCGTGTAAACCGCCTCCACCCGGAACTCGCGGCCGAGAATCCGCCGGACGTCGTCCGCGCGGAACGATTGGAGATGCCCCCACCGGTGGAATTCGGACCGGCACGCGGGACACATGACGCGGTTCGCCGCGAGATCCTCCCCCGCCGGGACGGTCCCCGCGACACGCCCGCCCGGGCGCAGGACCCGGCGAATCTCCCGGAATGCGCCCTCCGTTTCCGTCGCCGTCAGGTGCTCGATGACCTCCGAGATCGCCACGCCGTCGAACATCGCGTCCGGAAACGGGAGGGCGTCGGCGCGCCCGACGCGGGCCCGATCCCCCATGCCCCGCCGCCGAAGAACCTCGATCGTTCCGGGTCCGGGATCCACGGTATGGACTTCCAGCCCCCGGCGTTCCGCGAGATCCTCCAGGATGCCCGCTCCCGCCCCGATGTTCAGGATCCGGCCCCGTCCGGGGAGAAGCCCCAGCACATGACGAAGACGCACGGCGCTCCCGGCGAACAAGCCGGGCGCCGCCACCTGGTAGTAATCCCACACGCCGTTCATCGTTTCACCACGAATGCCTGTCCGGTCGGCACCGGCACCAGCCGTTCCGGTTTCCCCGCCATGAACTCGTCGAAGGCCCGGCGCGCCCCGGGGCAGGTATCGAACCCGTAATCGTCCCCGACGATCACCCCCCCGGGAACCATGCGGGGGTAAAAGAACTCCAGCGAATCGATCGTCGGACGATACAGGTCCACGTCCACATGCACAAGCGAGAACCGGCGGTCCGCCACCTCCGGGAACCGCGCGGGGATGACGCCCGCGTGGAGCCGGGCGAAAGGGAACGCCGCGAGCCGGCCGAGCGCCTCCGCCTCGGCGGCGCGGAGATCCCCCCGTTTCCAATATTCCCCGTCGGCGGGACCTGGATCCGGAAGCCCTTCGAACGAATCGAACCCGTGATGCTCCTTTCCCGTCCCGTCCATCGCGGCGCAAATGACGCAAGACGACGTTCCACGGAAAACCCCGCATTCCGCCGTGTCGCCGGGAAGGTCCCGGACAAGCCCTGCGAGCGACCTCAGGAAATATTTCCGCTCCGCGGAACGCAGGTTGTCCCCATCGAGCCGCCGGCAGAAGTCCAGGAATTCGCGGTCCCGCATCCATATCTTCCCGCGTTCCCCCAACGCCTCCGCCGGCGCCAGAACCCGGGCCAGGCCCTCCAGCAGAACATATCCCCCCTCCAGGCGGTCGCGCGGATTCCGGGCGGTTATTCGCCGGAACAACATTCGAAATGCCGTGATGATCTTCATTCCCCGGGAATCCTCCGTTCCGTGATCCACGAGAGGAAGACGGCCGACCCCAGGAACACCACCGCCGTCGCCAGCGCGATCCCCCGGAGTCCCATTCCCCGCATGAACAGTAAATTCAGCGCGATCTTGAGCAGAAATCCTCCGGCGGCGGTGTAAAACAGTATCCGGTTCATCTTTAGAACGGCGACCACCCGCACCTGGACGATCCCGGCCAGGAAAAACGGGACCTGGAGAAAATAAAGGGTTTGCACGGCAGCCACCCGCCGGGTGTCCTCCGGGGTGAAGGCCCCGCGTTCGAACAAAATCCGCGCCATCGGTTCGGACAACGCCACCAACATCGCGGTCGCCGGAACGGACACTGCGAGGACTCCGCGCAGGCATTCCCGGCGGGTCCGGCGGAGCCCGCCCCAGTCCCGCGTCGCGGCCTGTCGCGCGAAATGCGGGAACACGGCCGTCCCGAGGGCCAGGGCGCCCACGCCGGTGACAAGCGCGGCCGCCCGGCCCCCGTAATTGAGCGTCGCGACGCTACCGGGCCCGAGGAAGCCCGCCATCGCCAGGTCCACCGCCGCGGTGCCCGCCATGAGGACGGAACCGCCCGCCGCGGGCAGGAACTGCGCCACCACCCGCCGGACCTCCGCCGAGGATCCTTCCCAACGAGGCATGGCCAGGAGCCCGCGCCGGGCCGCCAGCGTCCCGAGGACACCGGCCTCGAGAAAAACGCCAACCAGGGTGCCGGCGGCGAGCGCGTCAATTCCGTGCGTTTTGCCCCACCCGATGACCGCCCCCGCCGCCAGAAGCGGCGTCACGGCCGTGGCGAGGGCCGCCCCGGCGTACCGCTCCTCCGCGTTGAGGATGGCCGTCCAGAGGGACGCGAGTCCCCCCGCCGCGAGCGTCGGGAGAAGCCAGAAAAACCACCGCCGGGCCAGGAGGGAACGTGGTCCGGAGCCGGCCCATTCCAACAAAACCGGGGCGGCGACCCCCAGCACGGCCGTTGCCACGAGCAGCGCCAGAAGCCACCGCGACATGAGACGCGCCAGGAACCGGCGGGCCCCGCCGGGTCCCGCGGCGGCCCGGACTCCCAGGTATTCCGGGATGACAGCCGCCCCGGCCGCCCCGGCGATGATACCCACGGCCAACGAGGGAAGAAGATAAGCCGCCAGGAAAGCGTCCAAGGCGCCGGCCGTCCCGAAGCGATCGGCCACGGCCAGTTCCCGCAGTACCCCGCCCCCCCGGGCGGCCAGGGCAAATCCCCCCACCACCACCGCGGCGAACCAGATGCGTCGGGTGACGTCAGGGAGTGATGTCATGGCGCGCGGGACCGCATCGGGGACCTGGGGGAAAGGAGGAACGACACCCTACGCCACCTTTTCCACTTTCTCGAATTCCACGACCACCTGCGTCGAAACCCCCGGCTCCTGCATGGTCACGCCGTACAGAATGTCCGCCATGCTCATCGTGGCCTTGTTGTGGGTGATGACGATGAACTGGCTCCGCGCGAGGAACTCGCGGAGAATGGAGGAAAACCGGCCCACGTTCGCCTCGTCGAGAGGCGCATCGGCCTCGTCCAGGATGCAGAACGGGCTCGGACGCGACTCGAAAATCGCGAAGAGCAACGACACCGCCGCCAGCGCCTTTTCGCCGCCGGAAAGCTGGCTGATGGAGGCCGGCTCCTTTCCCGGGGGTTTCGCGATGATCTCGATCCCCGCCTCCAGAATATCCACGCCCTCCTCGAGAATCATCTCGGCCTTGCCGCCGCCGAAGAGTTTTCGGAAGACGGACTGGAAATGGGCGCGCACCTCCTCGAAACAGACCCGGAAACGCTCCCGGCTCTCGTTGTTCAGGCGCTGGATCATCTCCGCCATGGACTTTTTGGCGTTCTGGAGATCGGCCTCCTGATTCACCAGGTATTCGGCCCGGGCGTTGAGCGCCTCCTCCTCGTTCAGGGCCTCGATGTTGACCGGACCCAGGCGCCGGATCTTCTCCTGAAGTTCCTCCGCCAGGCGGATGAGTTCCTCGTCCGGACGCAACTCCTGGGCGTATCGGGTGGCCTCCTCCGGTGAAAACGGCAGAGCGACGCCGTACTCGTCGCGGACGCGGTCCACAAGATTCTGAAGGTTGATGGCATGCCCGCTTTCGGCGACGCGGGCGTCCTGGAGACGGACTTCGATCTCCCGGGCCTCATCCTCGACGCGGCGCGTCTCGGCCTCGTGGGCCTCCCGGCGTTTCACCAGCGCCTCGCGCTCGGCGGCCAGACGCTCCTCTTCGGCGCGCTTGGCCTCCTCCTCCATACGGATGCGGATGCGCTCCTGATCCGCCTCCGCCAGTTTGGCCTCCAGATCGACCATGCGTCCGGCGTCCCCGGCGGCCTCGGCCGCGAGGGCGGTCTCGCGCGCCTCCTTCTCCTGGCGTTCCTTGTCGAGGGAAAGAATCGTTTTATCCAAAGATTCCCGGCGTTCCCGGGCCTCGGCGAGAGCCACCTGCACTTCGCCCTCGCGCTGACGCAATGTCTCCCACTGCGAATAACGCCCCTTGAGTTCCTCCTCCTTCGCGCGGACGTTCGACCGCGCGGCCTCCGAGGCCGCCAGGCGATCCTTGAGCGACGCCTCGGCCTCCCCGGCCCGTTTGACCAGATTTTCGATTTCCGATCCCAACAGGGAATCCTCGAGCCGGTTCGCCCGGTGTTCGTCCTCGAGACGCCCGAGCCATTCCCCAAGCTGGGAAATTTCCTTCGCGTCGCCGGCCTCCTCGATCTGGAGACGGGCAATTTCCTGATTCAACGCCCCGCCGGTCCGCTCGGCCTCCCCCGACTGGTGGATGAGCCCGTCGAGACGGCCCTGAAGTTCCTGCCGGGCGGTCCGGACGCGGCCGATATCCTCCCCGAGGGTCGCCATGGCGTGCCGGCGGCCGATGAGCCCGAAATCCCCTTCGGCGCGGGCCCCGGCCCGGATGACTCCGCTGCGTTCAACGATATGGCCGGCCGAAGTGACGAAACGCAGACGCCGCGTGCTGTTCTCGCGGGCCAGCCGCCGGGCCGTGGCGAGATCCGGCACCCGCCAGACATCCCCGAGAAGGGTCTCAAGGGCCTGCTCGCATCCCGGGATGGCGCGAACCCCGTCCAGAAGCCGGCCCGTCGCGCCCGGGAGCGCTTCCACGGAAAGCGGTTCCACCGCGGGCGCATCCGCGAGCACGAGAAGCGAAACCTCCCCGGCCTCCCCCGCGCATTCCCCGAGGACGGCCTCGGCCACCGCGGCGTCATCCACCACCAGGGCGCGGGCGTCCTCGCCCAGGAGACGTTCCACCACGCGGACACACGCCGGCTCCACGGAAACGATGTCGGCCACAAGCCCCCGGATGCCGGGGCGATTTTCGCCAAGGATGCGGCGGAGCGTTCCCGCCGTGCCCCGGTCCACGTTTTCCAGTTCCTTGAGAATCGCCAGACGGCTTTCCATGAACGTCAGACGGCTCGTCTCGTCGAGAAGGGCGCCCCGGACACGTTCCATCTCGGCCTTGGCCGACTCCCCCTCCCGTCGACGACCCTCCAGTTCCCCGGTGGCCGCCACGAGACGCCCGGCGATGCGGCACCGATCCGCCTCGATGACATTCCGTCGGGCGATGATGCCGTCCTTCTCCGTGTTTATCTCGGCGTGGCGCTCGGTCAGGCGCTTCTTCTGGCTTTCGAGAATCCCCCGGTCGCGTCCGTAATCCGACAGGAGGTTCCGGTACTCCGTCTCTTTCTGGGCCAACTCATATACCTCGGCGCGGCCATTCTCGATGGCAACCTCGACCTCCCGGATGACGGCGACGGCGGCCACGATATCCGCCGCGAGCCGTGCGGTCTCCTCCTGGTAGGCGCGCCAGGCGGACTCCTGAACCTCCCGTTCCGCGTTGACGCGCCGGGCCTCGTCCGTGATCCGAAGAAGGTCCTCCCGGAGCGTCCGCCGGTCAATCTCCCGTTTCTCCCCCGCGGCCTTGATCTCCACCACCCGTTCCCGGCAGAACGTGGCGCGCTGGTCGAGCTGTTCAAGCGATGCCTTGAGGGCCAGCGCCTCGTCCTGGATTCGGCGCGTCAGCGTCTCGATCCGCCCCGAATCCTCCTCGAGCGCCCGGCCGGCCGCGCGGGCCGCCTCGCGCTGGCCCGTGAGGGCCGCCAGTTTCTGCTCCGCCGCGGCCATGACGGAGCGGGCCTCATCGAGAAGCCGCGACAACTCCCCGTGCCGCCGCCCCGCGAGAACCATCTTGAGCGTCTTGAGATTTCCGCTGTGCTCCCGGTAGCGCCGGGCGATGGAGGCCTGCCGCTGAACGGACCGCTGTTGGCGCTGGACCTCACCCAGGACGTCCTTGAGGCGGATCAGATTCGCCTCCACCCGCTCCAGACGCCGCTCCGTCTCGAGCCGCTTGGATTTATACTTGCTGATGCCGGCCGCCTCCTCGAGGATGGTCCGCCGCTCGCGCGGATTCGACTGGAGGAGCATGTCCACCCGCCCCTGCTCGATGATGGAATAGGAGGAGGTTCCAATCCCCGTGTCCATGAAAAGCTCGCGGATGTCCTTCAGGCGGCACGGGCTCTTGTTGATGAAATACTCGCCCTCGCCGGAACGGTAGACGCGCCGGGTGATGACGACCTCGTTGAAATCCACGGGGAGAACGCGCTGTTCATTGGAAATGGTGAGCGACACGTCGGCGAAGGCGGCGGGCTTGCGCGTGACGGTGCCGTTGAAGATGCAGTCGCTGAGTTCCTCGCTCCGGAGGGACTTCGGGCTCATGTCTCCCAGCACCCACTTGATGGCATCCACAATGTTGCTCTTGCCGCAACCGTTGGGGCCGACAAGGGCCGTGACGCCGGGTTTGAAGTGGATGCTCGTGGGATCCGCGAACGACTTGAATCCGAACATCTCCAGCTTCTGCAAACGCATGATAAAAGTTCCCTGGTTTAAAGGTTTAACTATATATCGGCAAAGGGATAAGGCATCTTATCCATTTTGTTTCGAAAATCGCAGAATCCGCCCCGGCACGGCCATCACTTCCGCGATGCCGCCGGCCGCCGCCGGACGCGTGCCATCATACTCCAGGGTCTGCCGGCGCGGCATCCCGGCATCTTCGCCGTTCGGATCCGGTTCCATTCCCGTCTCGCGGTTGATCCCGGCCAGCCGCCGCCAGGCATCTCCCCGCCCGAGGCGGATCGCCGCCGCGGAAATGCCCTGACGCCCCGCCTCTTCCGCGATGAAGCGCTCCGCCAGCGCCAGAACGTCGCCCGCGCCGCGGAACATCCCCGCCGGGGCCAGACGCGCCGCCGCGGCCGCCCCGAACAAATCCACCACCAGCCGCCCCGTCATCCGGACGCCGGCGTTCACGAGAAACTCGGTTTTTTGCCGGTGGACGTCGAGCGCCGACCGGATGGTTTGTTTGACGTCCTCCCGAACGGCCTCGGGGCCGCCGCGGTGATTCTTGAAAACCACCATCGGCAGATTCACGGACACGCCCGCCAGGCACACCACGGCGCCGTCTCCGGACCGGCAGGCCGGCACCAGACACTCCCCCTCGTCGAGAATTGCCGAAAAACCGCCCTCGGGGGCGCACGTCACGGCCTCGGAAAGAAGATCCCGCATTCCGGATCGCGTCAGCGTCGAAGCGCCCGAACGGATCGCGACGGAGAAGGGCGCCACCCGGCCGGATCGCACCACGGCCAGAAGCGCCTCCGCGACGGCGCCGTCCCGAGAGGAAAGATCCCCCTCGAGCACCACCTCCCCGGGCCGCTCGTGAAGCCCCCGGAGCGCCTGCGCGAAACCCTCCAGGTCCCGTTCCGTCCCCGCGCCGCCGATCCCCACGGCCCGGAGAACCTCCTCCGGCACCCCGGCCGCCTCGGCCGTTTCCGGCAGGATCGGGAAGACCGCCCCGAAAAGCCCGCCCAGACCGGGTCCGGCCGGCGCCCCCGCCAGGCGCGCGAACGCCGCCAGAGGCCGCCCGATGTGATGGATGTGAATCATCCCCTCCAGATGCGCCTCCGCGATGTCCCGGCTGTAGACCTCCTGAAGGGCGTACCGGCGCCATGTATCTTCGGCGATGGCGCGGTTGACCGCCCCGGTTCCCCCGGGACGGAGAAGCAACTGTTCGAGATCGTATTTCGGGACGCCGACGGTGGCCTGTTTGCGAAGCGAACTGTCGTAGCCGCGTTCGAACAATTCGTTGTCCACGAGCGCCCGGATGAGGGCGGTCGAAATCCGGGCCAGTCCCGAATGGAAGATGCGCTTTTCGACCGCGCCGGCGATCTCGCGGGCCACGTTCCCGGGAAGCCCCGCCTCGACCTCGAGGGCCTTCACGATGCGGTCGCGCTCCCACCGTCCGATGCCCCGCCCCTCCGCGACCTTGAGATCGTTCTCGTGCCGGCTGATGCGGACCTGGAGGCGCTGGCGCACCTCGGCGCGTTTCTGGCGGTAGAGGATGTAGGCCTTGGCGGTCCGGGCGTGCCCGGTTTCGATGAGGACTTTTTCCACCATGTCCTGGATGTCCTCGATTCCCGGCACGTCGCCTTCGAAATGCTTCTCCAGGAAAAACGCGACGACGTCGGCGAGTTCCTCCGACATGAACCGGTCGCTCCCGCCCACGGCCTGGGCGGCCTTGAAAATGGCGACGGCCACTTTCGCGCGGTCGAAGGCGACGACGCTCCCGTCGCGTTTGCGCACCTGGCGGATGCGCACCGGTTTATAGGGCGCGCGGGATTTTTCGGCCGGTTCGGTCATGACTTCCTCGGGCGCCGACGGGGCGGAGACGACTCCAATTCCTTCATGATGGACCGGAACTCGCCCGGATCCTTGAAATCCCGGTAGACGGAAGCGAATCGGACGTAGGCCACATGATCCAGCTCCTTCAGGCGTTTCATCACCATCTCCCCGACGACGCGTGTCGGGATCTCGCGATCCGGATAGCGCAGAATCTCCCCTTCGATCTCCTCGGCGGAACGCTCGAGAATCTCAATGCCGATGGGTCGTTTTTCACAGGCCTTGAGGAGCCCGGCGAGGATCTTTTTCCGGTCGAAATTCTCCCGCTGGCCGTTCTTCTTGACGACCCGGATGTCCAGTTCCTCCACCCGCTCGTACGTCGTGAACCGGCGGTGGCAGGCCAGGCACTCGCGCCGGCGCCGGATGCCGTAATCGTCCAGGCTGGGGCGCGAATCCACCACCCGGTCGCGATCTTCGCGGCAGAAGGGGCATTTCATGGATTCCTCCCGCGTTCCCCGGAGGCGCTGATTTTTCCGGACTGCGCGTAGAAGGCGAGCGGGTTGTCCCGGACGAGCGTCCGGACATCGGCATCGGGAAACCCCTGCCGGCGCATCTCGTTGACGACGCGCGGGACGCTCAAGGGATCCGAAGCGCCCCAGTCGGCGGATGAATTCACCATCATCCTCTCCACCCCGTACTGACGGAACAGGGCCGCGGCGCGTTCCGGGGTGAGTTTCGTCGGATACACCGTATGGCCGGCCCACATGCCGCGATCGCGGACGAGCCCCGTCGTCTCCTCATTGTTGTGATCCACAAGGATCCGCTCCGCCGGCGCCTTCATCTCGGCGAGGATGGCGAGGATCCTCTCGACCCCGCGCTTCTTGTCGCGGTGCGGGGTGTGGATCATCACCGGCAATCCGTGGGCGAGCGCCATCTCCACCTGCCGGCGGAAAATCGCCTCCTCGTCCGCGGAGATGTCGTCGAATCCCGTCTCCCCCACCGCCAGGACCCGCGGGTGGGCGAACCATTTCGGCATCTCCCGGAGAACCTCCTCCGCCAGGGGCCGGTTGTTGGCCTCGCGGGGATTCACCGCGATGGTCGCGTAATGCGCGATGTTGAACTGCCGGGCGCGTTCGGTTTCGAAATTCGCGATGTGATCGAAATAATCATAAAACGTCCCCGGGTGCTTGCGCGGCTCGCCCAGCCAGAACGCGGGCTCCACCACGATATCAATGCCGGCCAGAGCCATCCGCTCGTAATCGTCCGTCGTCCGGCAGATGCAGTGAATGTGGGGTTCGACGATGTTCATGGCGCGAGGACCGGGTCAATGCCCCCGGCGGACAGGGCGGAATGGCTTTGGGGGAGGATGTCGGACTGATCGAGTCGTGAGGCAATGTTCCCTGTCAGGTCGTAAGTGTAGACACGGCTTCCGCCGTCGGGGCGGTTGTCCCTGTGCATACGCACATTCTCCCCTTCCCGCACACCCAAATAAAATTGGCCGCCATCAACCATTGTATCTTCGACTCTCTCTTGAGGAGTTCGGGAGATGTTGGCATTTGCCGTTCCAAAAGCAACCAGGCATGCACACAAAACCCAAGCGCCCGGACGGGAGGCAATGGCGGGCGTCGAGGACGCGCCGGGGGCACGGAGGCCGGGAGGCGCGGACTCATCGAGCGACGTAGCCCTCACCTCTTCCGTGCGGGCGGTCCGACACGGATGTCGGAACGGCGCGTCCCGACCGGTCGCCTGGCCGGGCCGCATGTCACTTTGTTTTTCCTGTCGCCTTGCCATCGTTATCCATCTTCCCATTAACGAGCCTGTTGCACAAACCGATTCATTTCTCGTAAGTCCTTATTCGTCGTCGGCACCTCGACCAATGGCAAAGGACTTACGTCAAGAGGACGGGTTTGTGCAACAGGCTCTAACTTTCGTTAAATTACAAATTGACCCCGTTCCTCCTCGGAATCCCCATTGCACACTCACGGAGAAGGAATCGAGCGCACTGACAGAGTTTTGTCATCAATAAATACTGTAAAAAACGAATCGACTCCATAACCATATACAATTTCCAGGAATCCATCGGATCTCACCTTTTTATCTATTTGCCCCCTTGATTGATAAACCAAAACCCATTCCTCTTCGTTCGACAGAAACCCGATCCTTTTCAAAAAATAATGACCATGCCAATCCTTCCGTTTCTCATTCAGATAAAGCGTCGATGCCTTAATAACTTCATCGTCTTTTAAGGATGAGCGGCCAACTTTCTGGTATGCAGGCATGATCTCCACATCGAAGTGGACATCACCACTTGGCAACAGCAAGAAATCCTCGGGTCTTTTTCTGAAAGAGCAGAAAACGAACGACGCGATAGCAATCGCAATGATAAAAGCAACCGGCCAAATCACTCTTGTATTCGTCATTTTCCAATCTCCTTCAAGTACCGCTCCTCATCGCGGATAACACTATTAATGCAATTTTTCTCTTGGTCAGTTTCAGTTATCTCGAGTTTTTTCTTTAAACAAGTGATTTCTTTTTTCGTGGCTTCAATCTCATAATCATCCTCGCCGAAATAAGCCATCCGCAACATCTTCCCTGGACAATTACACTCCGGGCACCAAAACCCTGTTTTCTTGCAAAAATCGGGATATGCGATTTTCACCTGACTCAAGTGCTGGCTTTCGTGGTCCAAGGTACATAAGGCCACTGCAACAGCGCACCCAGGATAACTATTCGAAATGTTTCTTGCATTTATGACAACAGCTATTTCGCAACCCTTGGAACATATGATGTAACCAAATGATTTCTCCGTTGCATCGTCGATATCACCGCAATGCATCTCCCCAGAGGGATCGCGCCATTGATTGGGTTTCCCGCGAACATACTGATAAAGATTACAGCCATCACGATATCCAATCGGATCACGCGAGGTAAAGCGGCCGAGATTTTCACCATACATCCTCGCCCGGAAGTAGTAGAGCCCGGCTTCCTTGTCGAGCCGCCGTCCCGTGAATAGCCACGGATTCCCGAATTCCGAATGGGCAGGGTCGGCCTTCGGATTACCCGCCGAATCCAGCACGGCCGCCTTGCCGTATGGATCGTACTTGTACCTCTCCACAACTTGCCCGACGGCATTCGTGAGTGCCACGATTGAAAATTGCTGGTTCGCATGATAATAGAAAACGCCCGAGGCGGGCTTCATGACGATCGGCTCGTCGATGTAGGCGCCGAAGACATACGCTCGTTTCAGCACCTTGCCCTCGTACTCCGCGATTTCCTGCGAACCCGCCGAGACGAATACCGTCTTCACGCCGCCGGCGGTCTTCGACACCCGCCGCCCCAGCGCGTCATGCGCGTAAATCCCCGCGATGGCGCCGTTCTTCTGCGCCTGGGCCAGATGGTTTTCGATGTCCCACGCGTATATTTTTGAATTCGCCGGGTCGGAATCGTCCGCCGTCAAATTCCCTTTCCGGTCATAGCCGAGCGCTTTCCCGCTAATGCTGGTGAGTTCATGAACCGGATTGTGCGTCCGGGTCTGCGCGGCGCCCCGGTCCGTGAACTCCCTCCAGTCGCCCACCAGTGAGAGATTCCAAGCCTGCGCCTCGCCGGTGGTGCGGTTGAACCCGGTCAGCCGGTCCTCGTCGTCATAGCCGTAAGCGTCCGCAAATCCGAACGCGACGTCCTGCTCGGATGTCTTCCGCTTGTTCGCGTCCCAGGCATAGCCAAGATCGCCCACGCCTGGCGTCGAAATGCTTGCGGGAAGATTGTCGGCGCGATGAGCCCGGGCTTCGGTTATGCCGTTACCGAAGAGGGTCTCGATTTTCCTTCCACCGGCATCGTAGACGAACCGCGCCGCTTCGGCGCCGTCGTGCGTCAGACGGGCGAGTTCATGCCGGGCCGTGTATTCCCGCGTGGCGATTTTCCCGTCGGGATAGGTGATGTGGCTCTGGAGGTTGTCCGGGGTGTAGCCGTAGCGGACCGTGTAGTTGGTTCCACCGGACACCCCGCCGGTTGCGGGATTGTAGGCGCCGCCGATGTTGAGCGTTTCGAGCGTGATCCGCCCGCCGGCATCATATCCTCGGACGACCGTGTTTGCGTACCGATTGCTCCTCGCCCGCGTGATCCGGCCCTCCTTATCATAGAGGAATGAATCGTTCAGATTGTCGGGATATTGCCGGGAGAGAAGGCGGCTGGCCATGTCAAACGCATATCCCGTTGCCTGCCCTTCCTGATCCACGCGAATCGTGAGGCGTCCAGCGGCGTCGTACCGATATGTCCGCGTCCGAGAGGGCTCATCGGGGTACTGTCCCTCAGGGAACATTTCCATCACCAGCAAATTCCGCGCGTCATACGAATAGCGCGTCACCGATTCTTCGGCGTCGGTAATGTTTGAAAGGTTTCCGTTGGCGTCATGCGTGAAGACCGTCCAACTGCCGAGACGGTCAATCGATGTGACTTTTCGATTCAAGGAATCGTAGACGAATTTTGTGACTTTTCCGAGGCCGTCGAAAACCCGGGTAGTGTTGCCTTCGGCATCGTATTCCCGTGCGGTGGAATCTCCCTGTGTGTCGGTTCTGGAAGTTTCCCGATCCCGTGCGTCAAATGCGGCGTCGAAACCCATCCCGTTCGGATCTCTTACGAAAAGCAGATTTCCGTTCGCATCGAATCCGAAATTTGTGATCTGTCCTTCGGCGTCCACCGTCTGCCTCGCTCGCCCTGCGCCGTCCGGAATTTGTGTGTTCGTGTGGCTGGCGGCATCGGTAACGCTCGTTTGCTGGACGGGAGCAGGACTTCCCGCAATTTCATAACTCATGACGGTCGCGTTACCGTTGCCGTCCACCGCAAGCACCACGCGGTCGAGACCATCCATGACGCGAAGGATTTTGTCCCCCGCGGGGTTCGTTGTCTGCACCGCGATCCCGTCCGCGTACGGACCGAAATATCCCGCGCCCAAGAGCGCGATCTGCGCCACATAAGCCGCATCGAGACCTCTTCCGTCCGTAAGGTTGTCATCGTAGGCGTAGCGCGTTGCGAGATACTGCGCGGGCGTACCCGCGTCGCGGCGGCTGTCAACGGAATTGCATGATTTCATGCACGTCCCCTATCCATCGGAATTGCATGATTTCATGTACGTCCCCTATCCATCCCCTCCGGCCCGCTCGGCCCGCGAGGCAGGATAGAGGGTGGGGGCGTGTCGTTTCCTTTCGGCATCGCTGGGCGAGTGGTGGGAGGCGATTCACGCCGGAACACAAGATACATATAACATAAAACCAACAAAGGCAATAACGCTATCACGCAATCCGTCACCAATGCCCGCACTCGAAAAGATTTATAATGGTGATTTCCAACCCTATAACATATGTAATAAACCGAAGGCCACCCAACAGCATCAATCATATCAATTCCACGCATTAACTTCATGGGGGTCAAATCATCTTTCAGCAATACACCCACCTCGTCATCGTTCATCTTATTTGCCTTGTTGGTTGTATTATTAAAAAACAACACAACATAGAATCCCAACAAAAACAACAACGCCGCAAGGAATAATTTATTGCCGCTCGATTTATTCATAAAACCACACGATTATTTTCCCCTTATATAACCGGTCAAATTCTCAATCTTCCAGTCTAAAGTCGTAGGTGCTTCTATTTTCGCCAAACCAGAAACATCATCCTTTACTACCCCGGGTGATGTAACATTACCAAATGGACTTACCGGTCCATATGTAGTCTTTGTTGCTTTTTTATCGCCAAGGTCGAACTGGAAATTCCACGGATTACTCGACGTGCCGATTGAATGCTCGATTAACTTGCGCGAATACTTCGTCTTTTCCTTCCTACTAGTAGTCGCAACAATTTCCCATTCTCTGTAGTCAGTAGTAACCTTGTTTAAAACAAAAGCACCCGTAACACGTTTGCACTTTCCCCCACAAAATTCGACCTTAAGTTGTGCCGAACGATTGTATGACTTCGACTCCTTTTCCCCAGGTCTCTTTGGGTCATCTGGTTGATAAATCCAATCCATGCTTACCGCTTGCCTTTCTGTCTCTCCGGTGACCGTTTCAGTTATCGACTTATCTTTGCAATTATCCAAAATCACATTCCATCCTAATCCTTTCCAAACACTAAATATACCTGTGCCCTTGTATACAACAATTTGAACAGTGATTCTCACATCTGCCGCACTGCCTCCCTCTGGCGATAATCCGAATGGGTCGAAATCATTCGGCATAAAATACCCCGCATACAAGTTCATCCCGTCCACATACTCTATTAGGTCCCTCGACACAAACCTCCCCAGCGTTGGAGAGTAATATCGGTTCCTGAAATACATCCACCCTGTTTCCGGATCAATTTCTCTCCCCGTGAATCCCCAAATGTTTCCAACGACTGAAACTACCCTCGGTGTCACGCCATCCGGCGCGAGAATCGTCTGCTTCCCGTAAGGGTCATATCCGTATCGCTCCACGACCGCGCCGGATTTGTTCGTGACCGCGGAAACGGAATAGACGTGGTTGTGGTGATAGTAATACGCCTCGGCACTCGGCTTCCACATCGCGACGGGCTCGTCGATGTAATTCCCGTAGGCGCAACTCCGCACAAGCGCCCCGTTCTCGTACTCTTCCGCGATCTGCCAGCCAGCAAGGGCGTAAGTGATGGTCGTCCCGCCGACGGTTTTCCCAACTCTGCGGCCGAGCGCATCGTACCGGTAGGTTCCGAGCGTTTCGCCGGTCGTCTTCGTTGCTCGGGTCAAGTGGTTTTCGACATCCCACTCGTAATTCTGCCCGGCTACGGGATCGGACGAGAGGTTCCCCTTGAGGTCGTGGGCGATGTTCTGTCCGTTGATTTGCGTGATTTCATGGACGGGGTTATGCGTTCTCATCTCGACGATGCCGTCTTTCGCCGTGGAATGCCAGTCGCCGACGAGAGAAAGATTCCATGTCTGATTCTTCAAAGCCGGAAGCGTATCGCCGTTGTCTCTCGACCAACTTGTCAGCCGGTTTTCGTCATCGTAGCCGAAGTTCTGGCTGAAATGCGGCACGACGGCGTCGCCTTCACGCGTTTTCCGCTTGTTCGCGTCGAATTCGTAGGAGAATCCGACCACGCCAGGGGCGAAAATTCCCTGCGGAAGATCGTCATCCCGCCATGTCCGGTCCTCCCGGATGCCGTTGCTGAGGACACGGATTGTCTCCCGGTGTGCGGCGTCATATCCGAACGTCGCAATGGTCTTGCCGCTTGAAATCAGTCGCGAGAGAAGATGATTGTAATTGTCGATTCTCCGAATTGCCCGCCCGCTCGGATAGGTGATCGTCGTCTCGCGGACGGCGGCTCTGTAGGCGTATTGCGTCGGATAATCCGTTCCGTTTATGCGAAGGTTCTCCAGCACGACCCGGTTCGCCATGTCGTGGGATTGCGTGGCCACATTTGCGTAGCGGGCGCTCCCGGCGCTTGTCATGCGGCGGGCGGCATCGTGTTGGAATGTGTCGTTCATCCCATCTGGATAATTCCGGCTCGTCATTCGATTCGCCGCATCCCACGTGTAGGTGGTGAGGACGCCGGATTGGTCAAGTCGCGAGGTGAGGTTTCCCGTCAGGTCGTAAGTGTAGACACGGTTTCCACCGTCGGGGAAGGTTTCCCGCATCAGTTGATTCAGGAAGGTGTGCGCGTAGATGGTCTCCCCACCCTCGGCGTCGGTGATTTTTATAAGATTTCCGTTCGCGTCATAGGCGAATTGGGTTATGCCGCCCAACCGATCGGTCGTGCTTGTCCTGCGATTCCTCGCATCAAAAACATGCACTGTAGTTTTTCCGAGACCGTCGGTTTCGGCCACGAGATTGCCATTGGAATCAAATGATTTCGTGGTCACGACGCCCACGGCATCCTGCGCTTGCCTCGTGCTCCCCGCACCATCCGCCCATGTCGCGTTCGCATGATTGAGCGGGTCGGCGACGACCGCTTTTACGAGGCCATCTTCTACGATGTCGTGGACTGTAATCGTCGCGTTGCCCTCGCCATCAATCGTCATGACGACACGGCCCACGCCATCGAAGATCGTGACGGTCTTCTCACCGCCGGGACCTGTGGATTGCACCGCGCTCCCGTTCGCATCCGCCCCGAAATACCCCGCGCCTAGGAGCGCGATCTTCGACGCGTACGCGGCATCGAGGCCGGTTCCGTCCGTGAGATTGTCGTCGTAAGAATAACGCGTCGCGAGGTATTGCTCGGGCGTCCCTGCGTCGCCGGGTCGCAATCCCCGCCCGCTCGGTCCCCGCCAGCAATCCACCCCCTGCGAAATCGGCGCGAGCCACACGGTCTGCACGTCCACCCGGTTCCGGGCGTCATAATGGACGGATGTTTCCATGAGGGTAAAAAGATCGCCGCCATCGTATTCAGGCGGGTTCCGATACCAGTCGTCGCCGGGAGCGGAGGCGGGAAATTTTTTAACTTTTGCCTCGTATGTCGGCAACCCTCCTTTGTCCGTGCCATGAATTGCGGTCGGGGATTGGAGAATGCCCGTCACGTCCACGATACAGGGCGGCTCGATCGTCGCCTGGGCCGTCGCACAGCAGGAATTGATCGTGTCCCACGCGTTGCCCCGACCGTCAATCCGTTTCATCAGCCGTCCCGCGAAGTCGTAGAAATACCGCTCCGTTGTCGCAAACATCGAGCCCGCGCCTTCAGTCTTCGATTTCAGGAGACTTCGTCCCGTGTAGACAAGTTCCGTCCGGCAAAGGAGAGGATCGGCGAGATCAAACGTCCTCGGATGGTTCACCGCGGTACGGTTGCCCTCGGCATCGTATTCAAATGTGGTTTTCGCCTGGATGCTTGTTCCGACGGCGTCGTTTTGTTCGACAAGGCGGCCCCGGAGATCATAGCGGTATTCCGATCGGATGCCGTTGGGATCAATTTTCGCCGCTATCTCGCCCTCGGCATTGTAAATGGTGTCTTCGATGATGTAGTGTGGGTTCGCGCCGGGGATTCTCTGGAGCGCAGCCAGGTATTGTCCCCGCGCCTGGTAGGGCGCCGTGGGGCTGCCGAGCGATCCGGTTTCATCGTTCGGGACGATTCCCGCGCCGCCGGGGACAAGTTCCCGCACGGTGCGAATGACGCGCATGTCGGCGTCGCGGAGATAATAGGTGCTCCGGCCGTAGGGATCGGTTTCCTTCGCAAGTTGGTTCCGCCAATATTCATCTCGTTGGGTGAGGCCGAACCCCTGCCGGGCGTATCGGGTGGTGGCAACTCTCCGGTTCCTGTAGTCGTAATTGTAGGCGGTTTTTTCGCCGTTCGTAATCTCGGTGTCCACGAGATCCGTCCCGGAACGATAGGAAATCACCCGGATGGAGGCGGCGGATGTCCCGGCGGCCTCGGTTTCCTTGATGAGCCGCCCGGCGGTGTCGTATTGATAAGTTGTTTTGACACCGTTCCTATCGGTCTTCGCAACAAGAAGATTCGCATTCGCGCCCGTTCCATAGGTGAACGTCTCGACGGCGGATGTCGGGTACTGGCTGTAGGTGATGGCGATCACCCGGTTGCGTGCATCGTATTGATAGGTCGTGGTCCGCCCTTCGGGATCGGTGATGGTCTGGAGGCGGCCGAACGGATCATAAGAATAGAGCGTTTCGCCGCGGAGGGTTCCGGGTTCGTCCGCCGGATCGATGATTTTGATTAGGCGATGAAATTGATCGTACTGGTATTCGGTTTCGTTGCCATTCGCGTCTGTCTTTTTCCAGAGAAGGTGCTGGTTGGGATCACCTGCGGGATAATACGCATACCGTTCGGAGATGATTTCCTCGGGCGTGCCGACGGATTCGCGGACTTCGAGAAGATTGCCGACTTCATCATAGATTCTTGTCGAGATTCGGCCGAGTTTGTCCGTGTGGCGGGTCACATCGCCGAATTCATTATAATCATAGGAATCCGTTCCGTCGGCGGTCTGGATGGCGATGGCGTTTCCCGTCTCATCATAGGTGAACGCCCGTCGTTTCGCGTCCGGGTCATAGGCCACGGCGGGCTGGAGGCGGTACCAGTTGCCGGGATAGTCCTGATTGGGGTAACTGAGCCATGTGGACGTGATTTCGGGATTCATCTGGACGGAATCGAAACTCCATGCCGCGCCGTCGCTGCGGGCGATTTTCCAATCGTCTTTGGCGTATTCATTGGTGATGCCGCACCAGAGATGCTCCAGCGCCCCGTTTCCGTGGAAGATGTAGGCCCCGGTGTTGTCCGCGTAGGGGATGTTGAGGTAGGCCACCTCCCCCGCCCCGTTCGTCACCATCCGCACGAGCTGGGCCGATTGGGGAGTGAAGTCGTCCGGAAGGAGCTTCTTCCAGGAGAAATTCGTCGTGAGGTAGACTTTTTTCTTTCGATGGGTGCCTTCTTCTCCCGCGTCGTTGTATTGCATCACGGTGCAGCGGGAGACGGGCTCATAGGTGCGCGTGAATGCGCTTTTCGTGCCGTCCGGGAAGGCGACGGCGGAAAGGTAGCCGCTTTTGTAGGTGTAGGTCCGGATGGTTCCGTCGGGAAGGTCCACCCGGCTTACCACCCAGCGTCCGGACACCTGCTTTGCGGCGTAGGTGAACTGCGCCGTGTTCCCCTTGGAATCGGCCACGGAGGCGATTTTCCAGAGGTTGACCTCGGAGCCGGCGAGGTTGCTTCCGGCCGCGAACTGGTAGGCGATGCCGATGCCATAGCCGTTCCGATCTTCCATCCGGGTGAGCCGGCCCCGCAGAACCCCGGCGATGGTGACGATCTCGAAATAAAAATTCTTCCCGCTCCAGGAGCGGAGGATCGCGGTTTTGGCCTGGAGGGGATCGGGGACAATCTGGCCGTTTTCATCGAGGAGCGTGATGGAGTGATGGGAGTTTGTCCGGAAGCTTCGGAAGACGCCGTCCCGGGCAGGCTCCTGCGGGAGGATTCGCATGGGGCTACCGTGGGCGAGGGTGTTTTCGGGATCGAAGAAGGGATGCTCGTAGGGGCCGTCAATGAAGCGATTCAGGCCGCCGGTCGAGAGGGGATCGAAAAGATCGATCGCCGAGGAACCGTCCGGGAGGGCGTACAGGGTGAGTTTGGCGTCGTAGCTCGAGAAGACCCCGGGGCCGAAACTGCTTTCGTAGGAAACATCCCGGTAGCGGTGGACGCGGGAGAGATCAAATGTGGCGAGCGGCAGGTTTTCAAAAGGTTCCTTGCCACTGCAACTTGTGCAGGCGGAGCGTTTGAAACTCGGCTTGTAATCCCAGGCGGCGTGGATGTGGTTGAAGGAGAGGTTATCAATGGTGGAAAGCCCTTCGCTCCGAGGGGTGAATCCCGGGGGGCAGGTAACGTAGCCCTTGGCGTCCGCGGTGCGTTTTTCGATGTTGCCACAGCAATCCACGCATTCGACGATGGTGTTCGCGCAGTCCACAAAGTAGGTGTCGCCGACGATCTCCCTCGCCGCCGATTCGGGAATGGGATTCTGCTTGTTGTATTCCTCGGCGCGGGCCGGGAGGGCGAGGGGAAATACGAGGAAGAGGCCAACGGTAAAAAGTTGTCCAACTTGCGATTTCATTTTTCTGGTCCTGATGGAATGGTCGTGGATGTCTCGTCGCCGTTTCGGATGCGTTGTGGAACCGATTTGCCTTGAGGGGTGTTTCCCGGGGCGGCCGCCGCGGCGGCGTTGCCCTGAATTTCGATCGTGAAATGGGCCTGGCCGCTCGCCAGCGGAGAGCCGGCAAGGACATGCGCGTCGTTCGTGACACCAGGGGTCGCAACGAATGTGACGAAAGCCCGCCCCTCTGCGTCCGCGCGGACGGTGACGGAGTTGAGATTGTTTTCGGCGAAACTGCCGAGGTCGGTCGCTGTGAATGTCACCGGCGCCCGGGGCGCCCCCGTGATGGCGAGTTTCACCGATTCGCCGGGCTTGATCCGGCGAATCGTCACCCCTTCAGCCTTGAGCGCTGGCGTGTTTTCGTCCGGTTCGGCGCTCTGAAACACACGCCCCGGCTCGACGGTGTGAAGATATTTCTCCGGATCTTTCTCGAACGCCTCCCGATCAAAGGGGGCGGGCTCGATCAAAATCGAAAGCCGCTCGGGTTTGTCGCCGGATTTCAATGCCTCCAGAACCGACGCGGCGTCAGCGTTGAGGTTGCCGCGAACGGGTTGGACTTTGCCGGGATTTGCCGGAGGGTATTTTGCCTCCCCGTCCGGAGTTGCGGGGGAATCCGCCGGAATTTGCGCCTGGGCGGTTGCCGGATTTCTCCCGGAAGTCGCCACCGACGCGGATGTTCGCATGGCCGGGATATCCGTTTCGGACCGCGAAACAATACTTTTGCCCTTTGTGACAGGACCTGAAATCTTTTCAGGCGAAGAAGACGCAATCTTCTGATCAGCGGACGGCGATGACTCCGGGGATTCGTGGAACAATACGATGGCAAGCGCCGCGCAGGCGGCGACGGCAACAATGGCGAACACAACCCGGCGCGCCATGCGTGCATCTCCCTTGCGAAATTTGAACAATCTGATCGAAACGCGGGAGATTCTATCACCTTCCGCGAAAAGGGAAAGCGTTATCCCCCTCTACGGAACCGCCACATACTCCGCAATGGAAACCGAATCGGGGATCGGCTGATGATCTTCCTTCAACCCTTCAATGTGCATCCGAATCGCTTTGTGCATATTCAACTCCGCGGCTTCTTGCGTTGCCCCCGTGGCCACACAGCCGGGAAGGTCGGGACTATAAGCGGAAAAGTTCTTTTCCGTCCTCTCGACAACAATCAGAAAACGATGCATGACTCACCCCCTGAAAGAATCCTTCATCTGCGACTGTTTCAATACACTGTTTAATGTTCCCATGGCCAAATCATCTCCCGGATGTCCCGCTATCGTCACACGCCCTGGCTTCACGGAATGCTTGAATTGCCGATGACTCCCCTTCGACTTGACCTGTACCCAGCCGTCTGCCTCGATCATCTTGATAACATCACGTATTTTCATGGGAAGATTATACCAGTTAGGATGCCTCCATGCCAATTCGCTTGCTGGTTTCTTGTGACATTATACTTGAGGACTCGATCCCGTTCAGGCGATGGTTGGAGGCGGAGTACCCTGCGGGCATGGAAATGTCAACCGGTTGTATGGGTACTTACCTGCCCCTCTTGCGATTCGCGGAGGGAAGGGTATACTGCCGCGGTCGTGGTGATGAGCGGATCCCTGGAATTTTCATTGCATGGAGGATGACGATGGCGGCCGGCAACATGATGATCGCCCAGAGCGGCGGTCCCTCGATGGTCATCAATCAGAGTCTCGTCGGCGCGATCCTCGAGGCGAAACGGGAAAAGGCCATCGGCCGGATTCTCGGCTCACGGCACGGCATCCGGGGGCTTCTGGAAGACAACATCGTGGACCTCCGGCGGGAATCCCCCGCCACCTTGGAGGCGGTCGCCCGCACCCCTTCCTCGGCCCTCGGAAGCGTCCGGAAGAAACCGAAGCCCGAGGAGTGCGTCGCCATATTCAACGAACTCCGCAAATTCGACATCCGCTATTTCTTCTACATCGGCGGCAACGACACCGCGGAAACCGCCCTCATCATCAACGAAGAGGCGCGCCGGGAAAATTACGAACTCCGGTGTTTCCACATCCCCAAGACGATTGACAACGACCTCCGGGAGAACGACCACACCCCCGGCTACGGAAGCGCCGCCCGGTTCGTGGCGATGGCCTTCCAGGGGGACGATCTGGACAACCGGGCGCTTCCCGGGGTGAAAATTGACGTCGTCATGGGCCGGAACGCCGGATTTCTCACGGCGGCCGCCGCCCTCGCCCGGGCGGAGGAGGGGGACGGCCCCCATCTTGTTTATGTCCCGGAGAGGCCGTTCGACACCGAAAAATTCATCGCCGACGTCCAGGCCGTCGTGGACCGGCTCAAACGATGCGTCGTCGCGGTGTCGGAGGGGATTTCGGACAAGGACGGGACGCCCATCGCGAGAAAATTCCTGAAGGAGGTGGACGCCCACGGGAACGTCCAGTTGAGCGGCAGCGGCGCCCTCGGGGATCTCCTCGCCGGCCTCGTCCGCGACAAACTCCAGATTTCCCGGGTCCGGGCCGACACGTTCGGCTACCTCCAGCGTTCCTTCCCGGGTGTGACATCCCCCGTGGACGTGAAAGAGGCCCGCCGGGTCGGCGCCGAGGCCGTGAAGGCTTCCCTCCAGGTGGAAAACGGATCAATCGCCATCCGCCGCAAACCGGGCAAAAAATACGCCGTTTATTTCGAGCGCGTCCCCCTCCAAAACGTCGCGAAGGAAACCCGCCACATGCCGGACGCGTTCATCGCGCCGTCGGGAAACGACGTGACGACGGCATTCCTCGACTACGCCCGGCCGATTGTCGGAGACCTGCCGCGGATCGGACGTCTGAAGTGTGTAACGGTGGCGAAATAACGGGTCTTCCCGTCACTTCCTATAACGCGCCTCCTGATTCCACCCGAACGGTTCGTCCGGATGGGGATGGGTGTTTCCGGTCGCGGAGTCCCGTGGAGGCGGCGGCGATTTGACCTCCCGGAACTTGTTCACGAGAAACGACACCACCCAATATCCCACGACAAAACCGCCGGCCACCACGAGGATCGAAAGCCAGGGCAACTCGTCGCTCATGCGTTTTTCTCCTCTCCGCCGGACGCCCCCGGGAAGGGCATCCGGGCGATTCCCGGACAGCACGGGCATTCCCCCGCCAGAGTGTCGAACCGGGATTCACACCGGGGACAATAAGCGGTCTCGTTTCCCTCCCGTGCGGGCGGGATCGTCATCGCCTCCGGGTCCGTCCCGCCCGACCGCCGCAGATACGCAAAGGCGCGTTCCTCCTGCCGCGCGGAAAACCAGACGGCGATCTCCGCCGCGCGGGGATCGGACAGGCCGTGCGGCAGAGGATACCGCCAGTCGCGGACGATGCCCCTGACAAAACCGCTTCCTCCGTCGCCGGCCAGCGTCCTCGCGCCGACAAGGGGATGATACCGTTCCAGAAGAGGGAGAGAAAGGGAATCCGCCGCCCGGACGGCGGTCGGCGGGCAAAGCATCATCTTCACCACGTGCCGGACGCGATCCCGGACGCCATCGGGATACAGGGCGCGATGGGCCCGCCAGAACATCACGGAAATCCCCGTCGCGAAAAGGAGCATCGCGGCGGCGGCCGGCAGGATCACCACGGGAAGCCCCCAGAGGCCCGCCAGGGCCGGCGTCACGACGCAAAGCCCGATGAAAAAGGCGGATCCCGCCCACCCCACCGGCGCGATCCGTCCGGCGGCCCTCCGGTACAAATCCTCCGCGCCCGGACCGTCGAAGGCGCCGGACAGGTAATCCGAAAGGATCCTCTCCCGCTCCGGAACGGAGGCGCGCGCGGCGCGCCGGATGACTTCCGCCAGCGACGCGGCCTCGCCCGGAGATCCGCAAACCGCGAATCGTTCTCCGTTGACGACCAGATTCCCGCCATCGGCCGCGGCGGAGGACACGTCCCGGAACAAAACCGTCCGTCCCGTCCCGGCCGGCCTTCCCGACGGCGGCGCCGCCTGGAGATGGAATGCCGTCACCCCATCGGGCGCGAGGGAGACCGGAGGGAGATGCGCCGCGAACACGCGTCCCGGAAGGGAAAATGGATTCAACAGGCAGATCCCGCCGGAGGCGTTTCCGAACAGGGCGTCCCCCGTCGTGACGCGTCCGCGGCGAACCCCCGACACCCGGAAAATCACCGTCCGCCGCCGCCCCCAGACAAGGCATTCGGAAAGGCAGAGGGACATCAGGACGGCAAAAAGGACCTGTCCGTCGCTCACGGCTGAACTTCGGGCGGTTTCTTCCCGCCGAACAGCCGCCTCACGACGGCGCCCGCGCCGATGACGGCAACGACGATGAGTTTCCAGAGCCACTTGAACAGGCCGGTCTTCACGGCGGCCGCGGTGGCCCCTCCCACCACAAGGGCCGCCAGTCCATACTTGGCCATCTTGTCGCCTTGGCGGTATTCCGCGTATTTCTGACCGGTCTTGAACACGAAACCGGCCAGGACATCCTGAAACCTGGGGAGGGCGCCCCCCAGGGCGGCCGGGTCCGCCACAAGCGTGACCCGCATCACCCCGCCCCGTCCCAGGAGACGGGTGTTGTGATTGACCACGAAATGCCCCTCCGACTGGCCGCGGATGGCCCATTCCAGATTGTGCGTGGCCGCGTTGTAACAGGGTTTCTGTTCCCAGCCGACAATGCTCATCGTCGGCCAGCCCCGTTTCGACCGTTCCCGGTTGGAGGCCTCCGTCCCGGTCCGGATGGACTGGAGCATGGCGTCCGCATCCAGCTTGTCCTTCTCGTCGTCGCGGACATACCCGCAGGCGTCGTATTCGAACACGGCGAACCAGTCCAGGGAAACCGGCCCGATCATCCCCAGTTCGGTCCCGTCGGTCGGATTCTGCATCGCCTCCATGATGATCCGGGTGTCCCCGCCGCCGGCGAACACATGCCCCGCCGGGACCTGGATCTCCGCCACGCTTCCGAGCTCGCCCGTCGAAGGCCCCTGCTGCCACTTCACCGCGGCCAGGGGATTCTCCCCCGCCCCGGCCCGCACGGCGGACATCATCCCCCCTGCGACCACCAGCGCCAGAATCATGGATCGGCTCATGAGGACTCCTCCGGGATCCGGTTCATTGTCACTCCGATGCATTATACGCGGCCCCTCCATCTCCTCAAATCGCAAATCCCTCAAAATCCTTTCCTCACCGACCGGCCCCGGCTAGAATGGCGGACCTCCCGGGAAAACACCCGGGACCATTGAAAAGGGAATCCCCATGCCCGACCCCTCCGGCGTCCGAGTTCGTTTCGCCCCGAGTCCGACGGGCGACTTTCACATCGGAAGCGCACGGACCGCCCTCTATAATTACCTGTTCGCCCGGCACGAAAAGGGGACGTTTGTCCTGCGCATCGAGGACACCGACAGGACGCGCAACACCCCGGAGGCCCTCGAGGCCGTCTACGGCAGTCTGAAGTGGCTGGGATTCGGGTGGGACGAAGGCCCCTACTTCCAAAGCCAGAGGATTGATATCTATAAAGCCGCCGCGGAAAAACTCCTTACCACAGGACGGGCCTTCCACCGGGACGATCCGGCCAAGGGCAAGTGTGTCGTCTTCAAAATTGACCGGGAGCGGGTCGAATGGAACGACGCCATCCACGGCCCCATCGGGCGGGACATCTCCCAGGAACCCGACCCGGTGATCCTGAAATCCGACGGATTCCCGACGTATAATTTCGCCTGCGTTGTGGACGACGTGGACATGAAAATCACCCACGTCATCCGCGGGGAGGATCACGTCTCCAACACCCCCAAGCAAATCTCCCTCTACCGGGCGCTCGGCGCGACGCCGCCGGTGTTCGCCCACATCCCTCTCGTCCTCTACCCGGGCGGGAAGAAAATGAGCAAACGGCACAAGATGGAGTCGCAGAGTCTCAAAGTCTCGGAGTCTAAGAGTCTCGGAGTCGAGGGGTCCCGAACTCCTGAACTCCTGAACTCCCGAACTCCCAAACTCCCAGACTCCCAGACTCCCGGACTCCAAGACTTCCTTGATCTCATGCCTTCCACCTCGGTGATGGACTACCGCAAAAAAGGATATCTCCCGGAGGCGCTGGCGAATTTCATCGCGCTTCTCGGATGGTCGCCCGGGGACAACCGGGAGGTGATGCCGCTTGACGAGATGATCGCGCGATTCACCCTCGACCGTGTCAACGCCCGCGGGGCCCAGTTCGACGTCAAAAAACTCGACTGGCTGAACGGCGAATACCTCCGGAAGATGCCGCTCGACACCCTTGTTGAAAAAACCCGTCCATTTTTGGATGCCGCCTACGACATGGCGGCGGTTCCGCCGGAAAAAGTCCGGGAGGCGGTGCGCATCGAGCAGGAACGTCTGAAGACATTCGGGGATATCGTGCCGGCGACGAAATTCCTCTTCGCCGACGAAATCGCCTATGACGGAAAGGCCGTGAAGAAATTCCTCACCCCGGAATCCCTCGCGATTCTGGGGGAATTCGGCCGGGTCCTCGGAAACCTCCCCGAATTCACCCCCGACCGCATCCATGCCGCCCTCGAGGAATTCGCCCGCGAAAAATCCCTCGAACTCAAACACATCGCCCAGCCCCTCCGGGTCGCGGTGACGGGCGGAACGGTGAGCCCCCCCATCCACGAAACGCTTGCTCTGCTCGGGAAGGAAACGGTCCGAGCGCGCCTCGAAAAGGCCCGGGGCGCCGCCGCGTCGGGAGGCGCCACGTGTTGAATACACCGTTTCGTGAAGGACGGCCACCCCGATTTCGCCCGCGTCCGCCGGATCTTCGAGGAGCGGGCGGCGGACTTGGATAAAGGCATTTGCGAGATTGTCGTACGGCGGTTGATCGAGCCTACGCCCCTCCCCCCCAGACGCTGAAGCCCGCGCCGGTGCCCTTGCCGGACAGGCGGAAGAGCAGCCCGGCCATGTAGCAGGTGTTCCGCGTCGGGACGTAGTCCAGGGCCTGGCCGCCGAAGATGCCGGCGTTGCCCTCCTCGTCCTCGCCGCGGAAGCCGCCGTCGGCCTTGGGGTCGCCGGTGCCCTCGGCCTGGAGCTTCAGGCAGTGCTTCTCGAGGTGGTCGAACACCCACGCCGAGTAGTCCTTGCCGGCCGCCTTGCCGATGTCCAGGACGTTGTTGGCCTGGACGCCGAAGGCGTTGTAGGGCCGTTCGTGCGGCTCGTTGGCGATGGTCCATTCGGCATAGCGGACCATGGCGTCGAGGTATTTCCGGTCGCCGGTGACCTGATGGGCGGCCAGAACCACCACCACGATGCCGTCGTCGTTGCGAATGAGGAATCTCTCGTCGCCCTTGCCCAGGCCCCAATGGTGGTTGAGCGGCGGCTCGCCGATCGCCCGGATGTCCCGGTCGACGTAGATCCCGCCGTCGGCGCGCTGGCACGCGACGATGCGGTCGGCCGCGTCGACCAGCGGCGGCAGATACTGGCCCTCGCCGGTGATCTTGAAAAGGTGCCAGAGCGGGATGGCCGAGGCCTGGTTGACGCAGGTCCATGGCGTGACCTTCGGCCGGTACTCGACCCTCTCCGGGTAGTAGCCGGCCCGGGAGGCGAGCCCCTGGTCCGGCCGCCAGGTGCGCAGCAGGAAGTCGCAGAAGGCCCGGCCGCGCCGCAGGTAGTCGGGGTTCCCGGTGACGGTGTGGAGCATGAGCAGCCCGGAGGCCGCCTGGGCGCCGTCCAGGACCCCGCCGAAGGGCGACTGGGGGATCTCCTCGCGGATGCTACCGTAGGTGACCGGGTAGTACGGGTCGAGCGGCTGGAGCGCGCGCAGGTAGCGCCCGCCGAGCTCCATGGACTCGAGGTAGCGCTTGTCCCCGGCGATGCGGTAGGCGTCGGTCAGGACGAAGAGCGCCCGGCCGTGGGTCCAGTTGATCCCCGGGACCTCGCGCTTCCCGGGCATGAAGTAGTAGTAGAGGAAGCGCCCGTGGTCCGACATCCACACCCGCGGGCATTTGATCTGGGAGTTCGTGAACCAATCGGCCGCCTTGAGCGCCCGGGCAAGGAATTTCCCGCTGTCTCCGCGGCTTCGGGGTTTCGCTGGCATGTCCGGCCTCCGTGGTGTTGGCTGTCCGACAAGGCCGGTCATTGTAACACGCTCTTTTCGCCCGTCCACGATTTCGATCCTCTCCATCATCCCCCTTGCCGCCCCCCCGGAAACCGGGTATAATGCGTTTGTACGGAGACGAGGATCCTTTCCCCGACCCGTGAGAGGGACGCCGGGAAACGGATCCGCTGATCACGGAGGATCCCATGGCCATTGGCGGCGTCACGCCGGGTTCCGGCAATAATCTTTCCAGCCTCAACAAGTTGTTCCAGAACACGTCGGCCCTCCAGAGGCTCCAGGAGCGTCTGGCGACGGGTTTCTCCATCAACAAGGCCTCCGACGACCCGGCCGGGCTGGTCGTTTCGGAGATGCTCCGTTCCCGAATCGCGGGAATGGGGGCGGCGGTGGAAAACACCCAGCGCGCGAGCAATGTCCTGGCGACGGCGGAAGGCGGATTGAACGAGATGAGCAATCTCCTCGTCCAGGCGCGCGGCCTCGCGATTGCCGCGGCGGACACGTCCCGCGACCCCGGGGAGATCGCCGCCTACCAATCCGAACTGAACGGCATTCTCTCTTCCATCAACCGCATCGCGAACACCACCCAATTCGGCGGGACGGACCTCCTGAACGGCGCCCAGGCCTTCCAGATCCAGAACAACGCCCCCGCGGAACTCGCGGCGGTGAACCTCGCCCAGGCGGCCCCGGGCGGCGGCACGCAGACCGTCACCGTGGACGTCACCGCCTCCGCCACGAGCGCCGACGCCGGGGCGCTCGCGGCCGTCCAGACCGGGGACGTGACCGTGGAGATCACCGGAAACCGCGGCGCCGCCACGGTCACCATCGCCGGGGGAACGGACCAGGCGGGCGTCGCCGATGCCATCAACGCCGTCGCCGGGGACACGGGCGTCGTCGTCCAGGGAAACCGCGTGGTGAGCGAAACGGCCGGCGCCGAAGCCACCGCGAACATCCGCAACGTAAGCGGAACACTCTCCGGCATCACCGCCGGAGAGTTCACCGGCACGGATGCCGCGGCCACGGTGAACGGCACTCCCGTCAGCGCCAACGGCAACACCCTTGATGTCGTTGCCGGCAACATCGCCGGCACAATCACCCTGGCCGAAGGGTCCGGCCCCGGCACGTATTCGTTTGAGGTCCGCGGCGGCGGGCTTGCCCTTCAACTCGGCCCCGACACGACACCCGCCGGCCAGGCGCGCCTGGGCATCCCGGCCATGACGGCGTCCAACCTGGGCCTCGTGGGAACGAACAACACCCTGGACACCGTCGCGGAGGGCGGGGCGAATTCCCTGGCCGCCAATCCGGGACGCGCCGCGGATATTATTGACGCCGCCATCGGCCAGGTGTCGCAGCTCCGCGGACGAATGGGATCATTCCAGAAGAACACCCTCGATACCAACATGAACTCCCTGCGGGTGGGGCTCGAGAACATCATGGCGGCGGAAAGCAACATCCGGGACACGGACTACGCGGCGACGATCACGGAATACCTCCAGACCCGGACCCGGCAGGAGGCGAATATCCTGGTGCTTGCACAGGCGGGCAATCTCAACGCGCAGACCGTGCTTCAGTTGCTGGGATCATGATTCGTATCTCGTGAAACTCCCGATTCTTTCTGCGAGATACGCTTCACGAGCGACGAGACACGCGATTACGCCATGTACGCGGCGGTTCCGGTAACGGCGAGGAGTTCACCGAACCAGACCCGGTGGTAATCCTTCCTCGGATAGTTCCCTTCGATGCGTGAATCCAGAAAACGCGCCGGGTCGAAATCATCCGTGTAGATCTTCCGGCACTCGAGCACGAGATCCGCCTCCGCGAACGACGGGGCGGCGACCTTCGTCGAGGCCGTCGCCGTGAGGCCCGCCGCCGCGATCTTGTCCCCCTGCCGGCCGGAACGCGTGCCGAGAATCTCGACGGCGCCACGCAAATCCCGGGGGAATGCCGCGACGGTGAACGTGTCGTACTTTTCCATGAACTCGTGGGTGTAGCGGCCCGGGCGAACGACCACCTGGACGAAGGGCATCCCCCACATCACGCCGACGCTCCCCCATCCGACGGCCATGGCGTTGTATTTTTTCGCCGCGAAATCCCCCGCCGTGAGCACCAGACCCTCCTCCCAGGACAGGCAGGCCTGGAGCCGAAGTTTCTCGACCGGAATCGGAAGACGTTTCATAACACCCCTCCTCTCATCTAAGGGCTGTTTCAAAACCGTTACCTGGCTCCGGCCGGCTGCAAGCCCGCCATCCGGCGTCGCGCCTCCTCGGCGTATCTCTCCGTTGATACGCAGTCGTCGGCACTCCTTGGCTGGCGGGCTTTCGCTCGGCCTCGGGCCGACGGTTCCGGTTTTGAAACAGCCCTTTACCGATACGCTCCAAACTCCCGCGCCGCTTTGTACATGGCCACCACGTTTTCCGTGGGCGAATTGTCCTGGAGACAGTGCGTCGGGGCGAAACAATACCCCCCGCCGGGCATCATGATGTCCAGAACACGCCGGCACTCGGCGACCGTTTCCGCCACCGTTCCCGTCGCCACCGGCCCCGCCGTGCTGATGCACCCGTGGAACGCCAGACGCCCCCCGAATTTCGCCTTGAGGTATTCGGGAGCCATATTCTTCGCCTCCGGCTGGAGGGTGTCCACCACCCCAATCCCCATCTCGATGAAGTCCTCGTAGACCCAGCTCGAGGAGCCGCAGGTGTGAATCACCACCGGAAGGTTGAAATGCCGGGCCAGATCCACGATGTTCTGGTGAAGGGGCCGGATGCGCGCCCGGTAAAGATCCAGGCTGATGAGCGGGGCGATCTGGGTCCCGAGGTCCTCCCCCATCCAGAGGAAATCCACACCGCCCCGGGCCGCCTCGATGGCGCGCCGGAGAATCTCGATCTGGATGTCCACCCGTCGCCGGGCGAGCAGCATCCCCGCCGGGTCATCCGTGATGAGATCCACGAGGGACTGCTCGGCCCCCCGGAGCATCCCATTCATGTTGATAATGTCCCCCGTGCCGGCGCTCCCGACGTGAACCGCGAACTCTCCGTGGCGCCGGCAACGCTCCGCCACGACACTGTAGTCGAAATCGTCCGGGGAGGGCATGGGCCAAAGGGCCACATCCTCCTCGGTGGCGTTCTGAAGGGGAAAATCGCAGAAGTCCCAATAGCCGCCCGTCCCGTGTTCCACCCAGCGCCGGTGGATGCCCCAGTCGTCAACCGTGACGCCGCGTTCCGGGATGTCCGCGTGCAGTTTCGGTCCGATGTAGGCCCCCCCCACACTCCGGAAATCCACACCGAGGGCCCGACACAGGCCCTCCCCGTCGTCGGCAGCGAGCCCGAAATGATCCTTGAGCCGCCGGTCAATTCCGGGATTCGCATTATAATTGACCGGGACGCGGTCGGGCTGGCGCCGCGCGAAAGTCGTCAGCACACGTTCCTTGGATGTCATTGCCATAGCCCGGGATTATACCGGATGGAACGCATACCACCACGGAAAGACCGCGTCTTGCAGGTCACGATTCATCCTTTGTGACAATCGGGAATCGAGGCTCGACGCCGCGACTTCCCGAATGGGCCGATTTCGCGTACAATGAACATATGTTGCCGAATTACGACATCATCGTCGTCGGCGCCGGCCACGCCGGTTGCGAGGCGGCGCTGGCCGCGGCCCGGATGGGCGCGCGGACGCTCATCCTCACGATGAGCCGCGGCACGATCGCCCGGATGTCCTGCAACCCGGCCATCGGGGGGCTCGCCAAGGGCCAGATCGTGCGTGAGATTGACGCCCTCGGCGGGGAGATGGCGAAGGTCACCGACGAGACCGGCATCCAGTTTCGGATGCTCAACACCTCGAAGGGGCCCGCGGTGCGATCCCCCCGCGCCCAGGCCGACATGGCCCGTTACGCGGCGGCGATGCGGCGGCGCATCGAAAACCAGGCCGGGTTGTCCCTCGCCGAAGACACCGTCGCGGAAATTCTCGCCGACGCCGGCCGCGTCCGCGGCGTCCGGGGAACCTCCGGAACGACGTATTCCGCCGGCGCCGTCATCCTCACCACCGGGACGTTCCTCCGCGGGGTCCTCCACACGGGGTCCTCCATGGCGCCAGGGGGACGGATCGGGGAACCGGCCGCCGACGACCTCTCCCGGTCCCTGGAGGCGCTCGGATTCGTCCTGGGACGCCTGAAGACCGGGACCCCCCCGCGCCTCGACACACGCTCCATCAATTATTCCGCGCTCATCCCCCAGCACGGCGACGATCCGCCGCCGCCGTTTTCGTTCGCCACGGAGAAAATCACCCGGCCCCAGCTCCCCTGCTGGCTGACATGGACCACCCCCGCGGTCCACCAGTTTCTGCGGGAAAACCTCCACGTTGCCCCCCTCTACACCGGCCAGATCACGTCCCGGGGGCCGCGCTACTGCCCCTCCATCGAGGACAAGATCGTCCGATTCGCGGACAGGGAGCGCCACCCGGTATTCCTGGAGCCGGAGGGCGCGGACACCAACGAGGTCTACGCGAACGGGATCTCGACGAGCTTCGCGCCCGGGATCCAGGAGGCCATGGTGCGCCTCATCCCGGGGCTGGAAAACGCCCGGATCCTCCGGCACGGGTACGCGGTGGAATATGATTACATCGAACCCACGGCGCTCCTTCCGTCCCTGGAGACCAAACAAATCACGGGGCTTTATTTTGCCGGCCAGATCAACGGCACCACCGGCTACGAGGAGGCCGCGGCCCAGGGGCTGATGGCGGGCATCAACGCGGCGCTCGCACTCCGGGGGAAACCGCCCCTCGTCCCCGGCCGGGACGAGGCCTACATCGGCGTTCTGATTGACGACCTCGTCACGAAGGGGGCAAAGGAGCCCTACCGGATGTTCACCTCGCGGGCGGAGCACCGCCTCCACCTGCGGCAGGACAACGCCGACCGGCGGCTCACGGCGCACGGGCGGACGCTGGGGCTCGTGGGCGACGCGGCCTGGGAACGCCTCCGGACGAAGGAGGCCGCCATCACGAAACTCCACGGCCTCCTCAATTCCCTCCGGACGGATGGAGCGACTCTCGCACAGCACCTCCGCCGCCCCGGAACGTCGTTCCAGGACCTCGCGCGGGAGGACGCGCGCCTGGCGGCACGGGCATGGCCGGCCGCCGCCGTCGAGCAGACGGAAATCGAAATCAAATACGAGGGCTACCTCGCCCGACAGTCCCGGGAAATCGGACGGATGCGGCGAATGGAGGAAACCCGTGTCCCGGACCGGTTCGACTTCGCCGGGCGGTCCATGATTTCGAAGGAGGCGCGTGAAAAACTGGCCCTCGTCCGGCCGCGGACGCTCGGCCAGGCGTCGCGCATCCCCGGTGTCTCCCCGGCGGACGTGGCAATCCTCGCGGTACTCCTGAAGGCGCGCGGGCGCCACGCCTCGAATGAACGCGATCCATGATCAGGAAGCGCCCGATTCCGCCGCTCCGACCAGGACGGATGATTTGACGATGGACACCCCGCGCGCCTTCCAATCCGCCAGGAGCTGCTTCCCCCGGGCCTCGTCCACCGCGCGGACGGCGTCCTCCGCCAAAACAATCCTGGATTTCCCATGCTTCAGGAACCCCTCGATGGCGCAGGCAACGGCCAGGTCGAGCATGACGCCGAAAACGACAATCTCCACCGGCCGGAAGAGGTCCAGCGCGGGAAGGACGTTGGGATTGGTGAAAACATCGAACTGGGACTTCCGGAAATAGACCTCCCCCCGGTGATGGGTCACGAGGCGCACCAGGTCCTCCCGCGCGAGCGGCTTCTCATCCACCCAGAGGGGATCCGCCGGCAGGGTCTCGGTGATCTTCCTCTGGCCGGGCGTGGTGCGCATGCAATGGGCCGGGAACGTCCGCTTGAAATCCGGGCGGGTGGAGAGTTCCGCGTCGTCCTTCGTGTGCTCCTCGACGGAACCGAGAATCGGGATGCCGGCCTTCCGGGCGTGGGCCATGAGTTCCTTCAGACGAACAAGAATCTCGACCGCCTTGGGCACATACAGCCCGCCGTCGGGCATCATGAGGTCATACTGGGTATCCACGTCGAAGTATACGGCGCCGGGCATACGTCACCTCCATTCTCTTGAAATGTTTATACTTCATTTCACGGGAAGGCGCAACCCGTTATCCGGCATTCCCAACCCGGCATCGCCGGAACCAAACAGGACGAAATCCTCAATGCCGCTCATGATGAGCCCCTATGGGCGTTCGTTCATGGTGAGCATTCCTTAAAAATTAAAATAGGTGTCGAACCACGAACCATGAGCAGCGCGCTGGCTTATCCTTCGACAAGCTCAGGATGAGCGGGCTTCGACAAGTCTGTCCCTACCCGCGCCACGTCTCCTCCTCCGCGCCCCGGCGGTGATTCTCGATCCGCGCCGCGACGAACAGGAAATCCGAGAGACGATTGAGGTAGCGGACCAGCCCGGGCCGCACCCGCTCCGGCCCCTCCAGCGCCACCACGCGGCGTTCCGCCCGTCGCGCGAAACTCCGCGCGAGATGAACCAGCGCGGCCGCCTCGCTCCCTCCGGGCAGGATAAACTCCGTGAGCAACGGCAGTTCTTTCTCCATGCGATCCACGGCGCGTTCGAGGGCCGCCGTCTCCCGTTTCCCGACGCCCCGCGTGATTTTCCCGATCCACCGTCCCGACGCGGCCAGTTCCGCCCCGACCCGGAACAATTCCGACTGGACGCGGGCGAGATGACCGCGGACCGCCCCATCCGCCGCGCGAACCCGGCAGAGACCGATGATGGAATTCAATTCATCCACCGCCCCGATGGCCTCGATGCGGACGGAGGCCTTGGACACCCGGCCTCCACCGAGAAGGGAGGTGGCGCCGTCGTCGCCGGTCTTCGTGTAGATTTTCATGATGTGCCCATCTCCAATTCCGCGCTCCGGTTCAGTTGGCACACGAATCCCGCGTCCTCGATCATTTTTATCATTTCCTCCCGCCCCATCCCCGGCGTTGTGAGGTAGCCGCCGATGAAGAATGAATCGGCCGCATACAAGGCCAGAGACTGTAGGCTCCGCAGGTGATGCTCCCGTCCTCCGGCGACGCGGATTTCCGCCGCGGGATGGACGAACCGGAACATCGCCAGGACCTTGAGGCACCGCCGGGGAGTGAGTCCTCCGTCCACGCCGGCGAGCGGCGTCCCCGCCACCGGGTGGAAGAAATTCACCGGGATGGAATCCGGCTTCACCTCCCGGAGGGCGAGCGCGAGATCCGCCACGTCCCCGTCCATCTCCCCCATCCCGACGATTCCGCCGGAGCACAGTTCCAGACCCGCCCCCCGCGCCGCCCGAAGCGTCTCCAGGCGGTCCCGCCAGGCGTGGGTGGTGTTGATCCGGGAATGATACCGTTCGCTTGTGTTGAGATTGTGATTGATGCGGTTCGCCCCGGCATCCTTGAGCACCTTTGCCTGACGGTCGTCGAGGAACCCGAGGGAACAGCAAATCGGGATGCCGATGGATTTTTTGATGTCACGAACCGCGTCGGTGATGGCGTCAAGTTCGGCATCCGACGGCGAACGGCCGCTCGTCACGATGCAGAACCTTATCGCGCCGGCGTCGCGCGCCTTTTTCGCCCCCGCCAGGATATCCGCCTTTGGGAGAAGCCGGTGGCGCTCGATGACCGCCTTCGACACCGCCGACTGGGAGCAGTAGCCGCAATCCTCACGGCAGACGCCGCTTTTGGCATTGATCAACACCTGGAGCGCGACATTCCGCCCGCGATGGCGTTCCCGCACCCGGAATGCGGCCTGAAGAAGCGGCAGGAGGGCGTCGTCGGGCGCGGCGAGAACCGCCAGCGCCTCGTCGCGGGACGCCTCCCCCCCGGACAACACGCGTTCGGCGAGGGCGGCGAAATCCACGGCGGCGGAAAATGAACCGATCATCCCCGGATTATAGATTCTTTGCCCGCAACAAGCACGAGTTTCACAACCACGAAAACACGAAAAGGAGATGGGGAGTTCGCGCGCGGAAAACGGAAAACCGGGATCTGGCAACTGGATGCCGGTGTTCGGCGTCATTCTGAAAAAGAACCGGCGAACATCATCCACAAATGAAACGCAACAAAAATGGCGCCCATCGCGACAGCCATCGCGAGATACACACGACGCCTAGCATCGCTTCGGTTGCGTCCGAGAGCCATCAGGACATCCAATGACCCTGGCAGGATTGGCCACAACATGAACAAGTATGCAAGGAGTGGCAACGGGCGAGATGCAATACTCATCGCCAACCCTAGTTGTGGATTTGGATGAAACCTCGCTGACGTGTTCCAATACGCCATCGGGTATTGTGAATCCGCCCAATAGCAATTGATCGCATGAAAACCCAAGATAAAACCCCACAGGAGAAGGATAATCAGCACCCCTCGAAGTCCCGTCGCCATTGCACGGAACCACCCCTGCCCCCGCAACGATAGTAAGACAACAAGAAAATATGCGCCTGCATACAATCCAAACAACGGATTCCACAGCACGGATCGGTCTGGAAGCCGCGCCCCATATTTCTCATGAAACTGTTTCTTTGCCTTCTCCACCTCAATCTTGTTCTGATCCCAAATGAACGATGCCGCCCCGGTATCCATCCATGTTGTCCCCCCGTCATCCGAGCGAAACAAGCGGAATGAGTCAACAAGAACATACCGCCTTGTGCCGGAAGCGAGATTCGTCGTCAGATTGACGGGGATTGCCTTTTCATCAACACCCTTGAACGTCAGACCGCCATCGGCACTGACCGCAGCCTTGCACGACATGTGGTTGAGGTATATGTAAACCACATTGGGGTCTTCCGGCGCCAGAGCGACGGACGATATCTCCGGGCTGGCACGCAACATGGCCTCGGCCCCATTCGTCACCATCAGGAGAAGGATAATGATCACAATCCGTTTCAAATAACTCATACGTCACCGGACGTGAAATGAACAACCCCCGGGTTCCCCATTACAACATATCCGCCAGGCAATGTCGAATCATGATTGCTGAATTAATTCGGCATTCGGAATTCGGCATCCCTGCTTCGCCCAAGGGCTTCGCAGGGCCCTCCGTAGCGCCTTGCGCATAGGAGGGTCGGAATTTCATCTGTCCTCAGCACTCAGTACTCAGCACTTCTCCCCCCCCTATTCACTATTCACTTTTCACTCCTCAACCATCCCCTATAATAATTCCGTATGCTCATCATCCTCCTCATCGCCGGCGCCGCGGGGTTTTTCGCCCTCGCCTACCGGTTCTACGGACGATATCTCGCGCGGGCGTTCGGGCTGGACGACGCCCGGCCGACGCCGGCGCACACGCAGGCGGACGGCGCGGATTTCGTCCCGGCCGGCGCCGGGTATCTCCTCAGCCAGCATTTCTCGGCCATCGCGGCCGCGGGACCCGTGGTGGGCCCCATCGCGGCGGGGCTCATGTTCGGATGGTTCCCCGCGTTCCTCTGGATTCTCCTGGGCGCGGTGTTCGTGGGCGGGGTCCACGACCTCGCGGCCCTGGTCGCGAGCGTCCGGCACAAGGCGCGCTCCCTCGCCGAGGTGGTCCGGGAACACATGAGCCCGCGGGCGCACACGCTGTTTTTGCTCTTCGTCTGGCTGACATTGATCTATGTCATCATCGCCTTCACCGACGTGACGGCGACGGCGTTCGTGAAGAATCTTTCGGATTCCCAACTCGACGGCGCGACCGCCGCCGGGGCGGAGGCGGCCCGGGCCGTCCGGGGGGCGGACGTGGCCGGGGCCTCGTTTCTGTACCTCCTCCTGCCGATTCTCATGGGGCTCGTCCTGAAACTGACGGGGATCTCCGGGAAGAAGGCGGCGTTCATTTTTGTGCCGCTGATTTTTGTCTGCATCTGGGCCGGAAAGTTCGTGCCGATTGACATCGCCGGAAAATTCTTCGCCGGCCTCGCTCCGGCCGACGCCGAACGCGCGGCGCAGAAATCCTGGGATATCATTTTACTGGCCTACTGCGGCGTCGCGGCGCTCCTGCCGATGTGGCTACTCCTCCAGCCGCGGGGGTTTCTCGGCGGATTCTTCCTGTACATCACCCTCGCCGTGAGCGCCGTCGGCATCCTCGCCGGGTGCTGGGGCGCCGCCGCCCCGGTGGCCGTGCTCTACCCGGCCTTCACGGGACTCTGTAATCCCCAAGGGCAATTTCTCTATCCGGTGCTCTTTGTGACGGTGGCCTGCGGGGCGTGTTCCGGCTTCCACGCCCTCGTCGCCTCGGGAACGACGTCCCGCCAGTTGACATGCGAGACGGACGCCCGCCCGGTGGCCTACGGCGGGATGCTTCTCGAGGGGCTCGTGGCCCTCGTGGCCCTCGCGACGCTGATGATGCTCACCACCGGCCAGGCGAAGCAGTTCGGGGGCAGCCCGAATCTAATCTATGCCCACGGCATCGCGCAGTTCCTGGGCATCTTCTCGGGAAACGCCGAATTCCGGAATCTCGCCATGACGTTCGGGCTTCTCGCGTTCGCAACGTTCGTGTATGACACGCTGGATGTCTCGACGCGGCTCGGGCGGTACATCCTCCAGGAACTGACGGGCCTCTCGGGAAAAACCGGGGCGGTCCTCGCGACGCTCGGGACGTTGCTCCCGGCGGCGTTCTTCGTCACGGCGAACCTCACGAACCCCGCGACCGGGAAATCCGTCCCCGCCTGGAGTTATTTCTGGCCTCTCTTCGGCACAAGCAATCAATTACTGGCGGCGATGACCCTCCTTGTCGTGACGGTGTGGCTGCGCCGGACGGGCCGGCCGTGGCTGTTCGCCGCGATTCCCATGCTGTTCATGCTCGCCGTGACGCTCACATCCCTCACCCAGATCATCCTGGACGGAATCCGATCCCTCCGGGCCGCGAGGCCCGTGCTTCACTACAGTCTGCCCGTGGCGGGCGTGCTTCTCGTCCTCGCATTATTCGTCGCCTTCGAGGCGGTCGGGGCCCTCCGCCGTCACACGGCACCAGGGGGAAAGCCCTGAATTCAAAGCCGGGAACCGCAAAACCGTGGCTCGCCGAGCACGATCCGCCTGCCCGTCGCCCTGGCCGGCTCGCCGTTGACGATCACCTTCTTGAGACCATCGACCGGGGGAACGTGCAGGACCACCCGCGCGGGCCGGGCGCGCCAGCGCGGCGCGAACTTCACCCGGAGCGTCCTGCCGTCCCGTGAGAGCCTGAAACGCAGGCTGACCGGGCCGTACTCGGTGGGCAGGCGATCGAAGACCGTTTCCCGGTCTTTCCTCAACCAGGCCAGCGGCGCGAGCCGCAGCAAGTGAAGTTCTCCCTCGGCGAGCTGGTCGTCCACGACAGCCAGGCGGGCCAGGTAAACGGGCAACATCGTCGCGACGACAATCCCGGTAATGCCTCCACGGGTCTCGCAGGAGACATAGGTCTTCCTCGATACCGTGCCGGCAAACAGGCTGTACATCCCGGCCAGGAAGTTCTGCCGGTCGCCCAACTGGTGCGAGTGGAAGACGTTCCAACTGTAGCACGGCTCGCAACTGGACATCTCGTGGCACAGGGCCGGAACCTGCCAGCAGTTGGAGTCGTGGCGCAGGAACTTCGTCTGCGGCCCCTCCCGGAACCAGAGGAGCGTCGAGCGCATCAGCGGGTCGTCCGCGTCCATCAGCCCCGCGTAGACCAGGAAGAGCGGGCCGCCGTCGAGGTAGAAGGCGTGGCGGGTCTCGGCAGGGTCGTCCCCGAAGAGCGCCGTCGGCGTGAATGGATGTTTCCTGCCTCGTGAGTCCACCCATCGGGGCTTATGAGCCGTTTTCTCACGGAATGCCTTCTGAAAGACAGCCCGGTAATCGCGGGCCTCCGCGGCAAACTCGACCGCCCGGGGATGCCCGATTTGCCGGAGAAATCTCACCGCAGCGGTCAATCCTTTGTAGTTCCAGCCGTCATTCCAGATCGCCTGGATGCGTGTGCCTCTGTCCGTGGCCACCGCCGGCGGCAGGATGCCCTTCACTCCGGGGTGGTTCCTGATGGCGCGGGCATACTGAATGAACTCGCATGCCTTGACAATGACCTCCGTCCAGCGCTCGATAAACTCCCGGCTGCCCGAAAGCAGAGCGTGCTCCGCGATGGCGTACAGAAGCGCTCCGTGGTCAGTCAACCAGTCAATGGAGGTCAATGTCTTGGGAGAACTCAAATATCCCGGATGGAGCCGGAAACTGTCCCCCGGGGCAACCACCGTCCCTTGCTCCTTGCGGAAGATCTCCAGGTACTTCTCCACCACCGAGTGGTAGCCCATGGTGTCCAGCAACATGATGCAGGCCATGGAATGCGGCGTGGCCCACAGGTCCGCGTAGCATAGCGATCCCGTCAGCATCGAGTAGTTGCCATCCGCCGGGTTTTTCTCGGCAATCACTTCGGCGAGTTTCAAGCTGTGCCGGATGGTGTCGTTGACCCCCGGTTCGGGGGTCAACACCCGGGCGGCGGTGGCGGGAATCTTCCGCCAGTACCGGTCCGCCTCGGCGAGCGCCCGGGACCGACCGAGCGACAACTCGCGGCAGAATGTCCCCGGGTCGGTCGGGAGCATGGGGATAAGCAGGTCCACGTGTGCACCGGCCCTGCCGGGAAGCCCGACGTACAGGAAAGCCTCGCGGCTGCCTTTCGCCCTTGGGAAAAACCTCACCTGGCAACGCGGCCCCGGCGCGACTGCCAGCCGGACCTTGCCGCCCTGCTCCAGCAGGCGCCAACCTTTCTCCGGCGAATAGCCCGAGGACCGGGCGACCAGTTTCCGGGGATATCCCGAGCGCTCCGCTTCGAAGGTGTGCCCGCGGATGTTCATGGTGTGCCGGAAGTGAGGGGCGTTGATCCGGATGACGAAGCCGTAGTTCTTGTCCAGCGGCAACTCCGTGCAGGCGTCGTGAATGGAAAGCCGTACCCAAGCGAAGAGCGGCTCGATGCCCGTCCGGATGTTCCCTCCACCCGGCACGTGACCGAAGACCTCCTGCCGTAGCAGGAACCCGTCCTCGGCCCACTCCGTCCAAAGCACCGGCGTGCTACTGTCATTCCAACCCTGCCGGACCATTCCGTCGTCGCGGGTGAGGCAGACCGGCGGCCGGGTCCTGGCCCGCACGAGGTCCTCCGGCCTGGCCAGCGGCTGGAAGGAGATCTGCACTCCCTGGCCCTTCCAAGTTTCCGTCCGGCGGTTGAGGTCCGGTTGGGCAATGATCGTACCGTTCCAGAGGACGTTGAATCGGAAAAGGTGATCCTTCCAGCCGATCGGCGTCCAGATGTCGGGCAGATCGGTCCACCACCGGCAGGCGACTTCGTACGTAGGTTCGACGCGAGTGTTTTTCATCATGAGTCCTACTCCTTGTTCGCGGCCGTTCAACCCTTCTCCATCATCCGGATGGCCTTGCGCAGCAACTCCGCCTTCTGTTTGGCTTCCTCAATCGGCAGAAAAATCAGGTTCACGGTCACCAGGCGCGGCATGATGTCCTCGACTGTCGGACACAGCCCCTTCTTGTACGCATAGTTGCTTTTGGCCGTGTAGAACGGGCATTTGTTGGGACAGGCGTGGGACCCGTAGGCCTTGGCGTCGCGGAAGAATTCGAATTCATAGGGCGCGGTCTCGTTGAAACCGAAGCGCAGGCCGATGCCCAGTTCCTCATTGAGTTTCTTGAAGCGGGCGTAGTCCATCCCGTGTTTGTCGCCCTCCCACGTGCAGGCGAACCAGTAACCGGCCTGGGTGGCCTCCTTGGGAATGACACGCATCTTGAGCCATGGGCAATCCCGGATGGCGTCGTTGAAAATTTTGAGGGTGACGTTGTAGTAATTTTTGACGATATTGTCCACGCGCTGGAGCTGGGCCAGCCCCACGGCCGCGGTCATCTCGTTCATCCGCCAGTTGAGGGCCATGATGACCGGGCTCTCGCCGGAAAAGGCCCACTCGTTTTCCATTTTGTCGGCCAGCGTCGCGTTGTTCACCGTGACCATCGCGCCGTCGCCGGTCGAAAGCTGTTTGAACTCCTGGAAGCTGAACATCCCCATGTCGCCGAATGTCCCGACGTGCCGGCCCTTCCAGCGGGCCCCCACGGCATGGGCGCAGTCCTCGATGAGAAAGAGCTTGTGCTCCCGGCAGATGTCGCGGATCTCGTCCATCCGCGCGGGCAGGCCCCACAGGTGGGTGACGATGACCGCCCTGGCGTTCGGGGTGATGTTGGCCCGGAGGGACGCCGGGTCCATGTTATAGGTGCCCGGCTCAATGTCCACGAAGCGCGGCACGGCGTTCATGTAGAGCGAGGCCATCGCGCCAAAATGGACGACCGGGTCGCAGAGCACCTCCGTGCCCACCCCGGCGCCGCTCACGGCCACCGCCTCGCACAGCGCGAGCATCCCGTTGCAACGGGCGAGGGCCGTCTTCGCTCCCGTGTAAGCGGCGAAGGCCTTCTGGAAGCGTTCCACCATGCTTCCCTCGTTGAAGAAAATGCTGAGCTTGCCGCGGTCCATGATCTCCTTGAAATATCCCATTTCCAGATCGTCGAACCCGCGGATTTCCTTCGCGAACCGGCCGTAATTGTTCATGTCCATGATTTCATCTCCTTTGGATCGTCCGCCAACGCCAAATTGCGATTCACGGCTGCCGTTTCAGTACCGCTCCGCGGCGCAGTAGATGCCACCGTAGCCTGGTTTCGACTCCTGTAGTCCGGTCAGCGCCACCTCGTTCTCGCCGCCCTGCCTTACCGCTGCCGTCACGTCGGCGAAGAAGAGCAGACAGGCGAGTTTGTGATGGTAATTGATCCGCGGGACCAGGGGAACCTCCGCGCCGTTGACCTTCAGCTTCGGGCACGGCCCGTCGGCCTGATACTCCGCCGCCGGCCGGTACACGAACCAGATCCGGTCGCCGTACGCCCACGGCGCCAGCTTCCATGTTTCCACCAGCTTGTCTTCCCGCATTCCGTACGCCTGCTTAAAACCCTCGCTCAACTTGCCGCATCCCTCGCCGCAGTCGCTCTGCGCTACCTTGCCAATCTGCTCAAGGCTCAGGATGTCTTTCGGGAGATTCGGGTCCGCGGCCTTTTTCAGGGCCGCCGCGACGTCCGGCATCGCGAACTTTCCGGCCACGGCCCCATCTTTCGCCCCGCCCCAGGCCACGTCCACCGGAAAGCGCGTCGGGTCGGACGGCGGCAACGTCTTGAACCCGCCGTTGACGTCCAGGATCGCCACCCCCTCGCCGCGCACGGTCACCGCCAGCTCGGCGCCGTTGGCCAGTTCACGCGCCACCGGCTCCGCCACCGGAAAAACCTGCCGCACCTTGGCCGGCGCGCCGCCGAGTGCGGACTTCACCTTGAACATCCGCTCGCCGGCCGCGTAGTTGACCAGGAAGATCGCGCCTTTGCCGTCGCGGATCTTGCTGACCACGCAGGCGTTCCCGTCTTCGTGGCACACCCGCCCGCGCCGGATGACCGCCGCATTCTCGCCCACCCAGCCGATGTACTTGCGGGCAAACTCCACATCCCCCGCCGGCATCTTCAGGTCCAGATGCCCGAAGATGTAGACCGGCGTGAACGCCGCCACTGCCGCCACGGTCGAACGGAACCCATGCAGGTCGTGAAAATTGTACCCAATCGCACAGTACCCGGGCGACTTGTACATCAATTGCTGCGGTTCGGGATCCTGGTAGGTGCGCGGATGCCCCCAGTTCGCATAGTGCGTCAGGAAATAGAACATGCCGTAGTCCGGCGAGAGGTAATTCCACTGCCGCTGGAAGTTCACCCGGCTACGGCGGAAGGCCAGGAACGTGCACCAGTCGGCGCTGAACTTCGAGCTGTCATGCTCGATGTCGGTCGGGTGATTGTTCATGACCTCGCGCTGAAACTGCGGCCCGTACTCCGCCATGCCCAGGTGGCACTCGGTGTAATCCAATTTCTCGCGGCAGGCCTTGAAATACGCCGCCACGTTCCGGTGCGAACCATAGGTGTTCGTCGTGGTGAAGAAGTCAAAACCGAACGCCTTCAGCTCGTGCGCCACACACTCGTCCAGGAGTTTATGCGCCGCCTGCATCTGCCTGGCGTCGGCCCAGCCGGCCCCGCGTTTGCCGTTTTCCAGGCAACCCCACGTCAGCCCCCGCGCCCGGAGATCGGCGATATTGGCTTTCGCCGGTTCGGAGGTCTTGGCCAGTTCAACGTAGCGGGGCGTGCCGTACCCGTAGTCCCCGCCGCCCACCAGAAGCGTCTTCAGACCGAGTTTCTGCGTCAACTCGATGTACGGTTTTGTCGTCGCATCCTCGATGTTCAGCCCCCATTGGCCCCACCCGCCGTTCCACTCCGCCCACCACGGTTGTTTGTCGGTCTGCTCTTTCTTCACGTGCAGGCAGGCCTTGTACCACGCCCAGCCCGGGTGCGGGTCGCCCGGCTCGGTCTGGAACACCCCGACGTACCACGGCTCGCCGACGTAGCGCCCGGACAGCGGGTAGGCCGCGTTGTCGTTCCGGTACACCCCGTCCTTGTCCACGGTGTAAAACCACCAGCCGAGCCCCGCGAACACGCCGCCCTTGTCCACCGTCACCAGCCGCGGCTTGTCGAACCGTCCCCGCGACAACACCTGCTCCTTGCCGCCCGGCACCGCCAGATTGCCGTACACCACTCCGTCCAGGACAGCCTGTACGCCTCCCTTGGTTTCGAACTCCAGGTGCCGTTCCACCCAGAACCAGTCTTGCCGCAGCCGGTACACTACCGTTACCTTGTTCCCCGCGACCTCCTCCTCCAGCCGCACGACCGCTTCCGCCGGTATCCCCTCACCCTTGGCCTTCGCCAGCTTCGCCCTTTCGCTGTTCCACTCCACGCCGCCGCTGTCTGCGGCGTTCAGCGAAAACGCCAACCGATCGCCCTGCAACTCGAATCGTTGTCCGGTCAGCCGGTTCTCGATCGCCGTCAACACGCCGCCGCCCTTTACCGACACCACCGCCATCAAGAACCCATTGGCCAACGTTACCGTCCCGCCCGCCTTGTTCTCGGTCACCGTACACGGTTTCTTCCCCATCTCCGACAGCTTGCCGGGAAACGCCGGGTACACCACGCAACTCGTTTCTCGCTCGTTCTTCACGTTCGCCTCCTATCCGTGAAATCCGGGCTCCATCTCCTTCATGGCCACCACCCGATTCTCCTTCGCGGCCCGCACGGCGGCGAAGCAGGCGATGCTCGTCTGATAGGCGCTGGCCACGTCGTTCAGGCAGGGGACATCGGAAACAAGCATGGCGATGAAGTGGTCCATGTGCGCCTTCCAGGTTTCGCTCACCCCTCCCTGAACGTTGTCCGGAATCCAGCACTCCGGGAGGGTGATGCCGTCCCGCTCGTGGCCGGGCTGATCGTAGCGGGGAATGTCCTCCAGCCACACCCGGTTGCCCACCACCGATCCCTTCGTCCCGTAGAGTCCGAACCGGAACGTGAACGGCACCACCGGCCCGCAGCAAAACTGGACCTTGCCGATGGCGCCTCCGGCGAACCGGAAGATGGCCAGCGCCGTGTCCTCGGTCTCCACCTGGTTCGGCCGGGGCAGGTACACTCCCTTCATGCAGGCGACGTCGGTGATCTCGCCGCAGAAATACCGGATCAGATCCACATTGTGCCCGCCGCCGGCGTGAAAAAGGCTCCCCGCGATTTTTTCCTTGCCCAACCAGCTCCAGATGTCCCAGTCGCCGGGGACGTGATGGAGGTAATCGGACTCGACCATGAAGGCCGTTCCGAGGCGGCCCTCGGTCAGAAGGTTTTTGGCGTAGGCGTAGAGCGGGTTCAGACGGCGGTGGTAGCCGATGAGGTACTTGACGCCGGCTTTCTCCACGGCCTCGCGGACGCGCCGGCAGTCGTCCAAGGTGATGGCCATGGGTTTCTCGCAATAGATGTGTTTGCCGGCGCGGGCGGCCTCCACGCACATCGAAGCGTGCATGCCGTTGGGCGAGGCAATGACCACCGCATCCACGTCGGAGCGCAGAAGTTCGCGGTAATCCGAGAACGTCGGGCACGCCGCGCCGGAGGCCTTCACGAAACGGACGATGTTGGCCGGTTCCGCGTCGGCGATGCCGGCCAGCTCCGCGGCGGGGTTGGCCATCACGTTCCGGCCGTGCTCGCTGCCGATCCAGCCGGCCCCGACAAGTCCGATCCTGATCTTAGAAACCATCCCCAAACCCATGCTGGCTTCGGCCGGCTGCAAACCCGGCATGCGGCGTCGTTCCTCCTCCATGTATTTCTCCGTCAATACATGTCGTCGTTTCTCCTTGCCTGCCGGGTTTTCGCTCGGCCTCGGGCCGACGCCTGAGTTTTGGGATGGTTTCTTCTTCATTTCCCCCCTCCCATGGAAAAATCGCCCGGTTCCCTCACGGCAGGACCCCGGCAGCCTTCATGGCCCCGCGGGACCGCATGGGAACGAAGGGCTCGGCGAAGGCGCAGTTCACGAGCCCGCCCCAATAGGCGTCGGGGCACCGGCAGAGATCGTCGAATCCCTTTCCCAGCGCCAACCGCATGGCCTCCTCCTGGGAGCGGTGATGCTTGAGCAAACGTATCTTCTCCTCCTCGCAACCGGAAATATCCACGAAATGGGAGGCCGGGAAGATGAACGGCCCGTGCGGCCGGACCAGGAACACCGCGGGATGCGCCGGGAGCGGTTTGGACTCCATCGGAAGGAGATTCAGGCAGGACAGCATCGCGCACTGCCGCACGAGCGAATTCGCCGTGGTGTGATCCAGATTGTAGTCCTCGTGATAGTGGGTGAAGAGGATGTCGGCGCGGGTCCGGCGGATGGCCTCGATGAGCCGCAGGCGCAGGTCCGGCGTGTCGTAGAGGAACTCGTCCCGCTCGCGGAGGTTGATGAACCCGGCGTCGAGGCTTTCGCTCAACGCGGTCATCTCTTCGTGGCGGATGCGCGCGGCCTCCTCGCGCGGGATGTCCGGGCGCTGGACGAATCCCCCGGAGCCGTCTGTCACGGTGATGAAAAAGAGCTTGTCGCCCCGGTCGCGGCACTTGAGCATCGTCCCCAGACAATTCATCTCGTCGTCCTGATGGGCCATCACCGAAACGACGTTCATCGTTGCTCCTCCGCACGGTGTGACCGCATAATACCCCGCCACCGACTCCCCGGCCACACGGATTGGGCCAAATCATGAACATAAATGGACATTATTGCCCGATGGGTGTATACTGCCGCTCATGCCGCGGATCGCCTTTGACCAGTTGGCCGGCCTGCCGACCCTCCGCCGATTCTACGGACTGATCTGGAATCTGTTCCGGGTGAACGCGGCCCTGGACGATCCGAAAGTCCCCGGCGGATTCCGGATGAAATCCACCCGGAAGGTCGCCCCGTTCTGCGCGGAACTTCAGAAACGCGCCCGCTTCCAGCGTCGTTGCCAGGCGTGCGACCGACAACACATGGACAGGGTCAGGGAACAACAGCGTCCGCTCCGGTATCACTGCCATGCGGGGCTGACCGAGTTCCTCATCCCCATCGTCCTGGACGGGGAAGTCATCGCCCTATTGCAATCCGGCCAGGTTCTGGATGCCCCGCCCACACGGCAACGCTGGCAACGGATGCGCGCGGCGTTGAAACTGACCGCCGGGGAGGCCGCCACCCTGGAACCGCTTTATTTCAACATCCGCGCCATCCCGCCCGACGCCCAGAAAAACCTGGTGGCCCTGCTCGAGTTCTTCGGCAACCACATCGCGCACACTCAAAGCCGGATGATGCTGCTCGAACAGCCCTGGAATTCGCAGATCGTCGCGCGGGCCCAGTCCCACATCCGGGATAACGTAGACCGGCGGATTTCCCTGGACGACGTGGCGCGCGCCGCCTTCACCTCCAAACGGAACCTGACCCGCGTGTTTCTCCAGGAAGCCGGCATGACCGTGCTGGAATACATCCACGACCGCCGGCTGGCCCGCGTCTGCCGCGAACTGGACGAAGGCCGGAAGACGTGCACCCAAATTGCCAACGCGTGCGGTTTCGGCAGTATCCAGCAGTTCAACCGGGTGTTCCGGAAGCGCAAGGGCATGCCGCCGAAGGCCTGGCGAAACCGGAAGGGCTCGGGGCGCGGATAGAGGAATTCCCTTTATTGTGGTTCCGCGCCTTGTAGAATTCACGAATTCTATGAGTGAACTTCGATTTGAATCGTTCACGATGCCGGCGGCGGTGATCGGGGGTCTCAACCCGCACGGCAGAATTCAGATGAAAAGCGGGGATGATGCCCCGCTTCGAGAATTCGATCCGGGAATCGATCCCGACGACATGCGCGACCCCGCGTACGGGTACCGGAAAAACTGCCTGCCGTATCGGCTTCAGGACCAGTTTGATTGCGGCCGGCAGCCCCGGGCGTTCGAGGCGGCCGTTCTTGAAAACGACCGTTTAAGAGCCTTGTTTCTTCCGGAACTTGGGGGGCGCTTGTGGAGTCTCCTGGACAAACGGACCGGGCGTGAACTCCTGCATGTCAATCCGGAGTTTCGGCCGGGGAACCTGGCGCTCCGGAACGCGTGGTTCAGCGGCGGCGTGGAGTGGAATTTCTGCTGGCGCGGCCACACGCCGTTCACCTGCGATCCGCTTTTTGTCGCGACGGCGCGGCTCGACGACGGCACACCGGTCCTGCGGATGTATGAATTCGAGCGGGTCCGCGGGATTCCCTACCAGATGGATTTCTTCCTGCCCGACGGGGCGGCGACGCTGTTTGCCCGCATGGCGATTCGGAATCCCGACGCGAGGACCGTGCCCGTGTATTGGTGGTCGAACATCGCCGTGCCGGAGCATTCCCGACATCGAGTCCTGACGCCGGCCGATTCCGTTCTGCGGTTCAACTATCTTCGGATGAAAATGAATCTTCATCCGAACCCGGTGCTCGGCGGACGCGACTTGTCCTATCCCACGAATCATCCGACGGCGTGCGACAACTTTTATGTGATTCCGGACGGGCGGCAGGCGTGGATCGCCACCGTTGACGAATCGGGGCGGGGGCTTTTCCAAACCTCGACGAAGACGCTTCGCGGCCGAAAACTTTTTGTGTGGGGGCAATCGCAAAGAGGGCGAAACTGGCAGGATTTTCTCAATACCCCCGGGCATCCGTACGTCGAGATTCAAGCCGGAATCGAGCGGACCCAGATGACATGCCGTCCGCTTCCGCCCGGGGAATCGTTCGAGTGGCTGGAGGCCTACGGGCTTTTGGAAACGGACCCGGCGATTGCGCACGGCCGGGATTGGGAGCGCGCGACAGGGCACGCGGCCGCGCACATCGCGGAAATCGTTCCGCAACACACGATGGAGAAAACGCTCGAACGCACACGGGCGATGTCAACGGGCGCCCCTCGCGACGTGGTCCGCATGGCGAGCGGCTGGGGCGCGCTCGAACGCCTCCGGCGGGAGAAATCCGGCGAACGGCCTTTCTGCGGACCCGCGTTGCCTTTCCCGTAACCGTTCACGGCCAGAAAAATCCGACGCAGATTTTTCGCCGGCTGGACGATAGTATTCTACATGGAAGTTGCAGCACTTCAACACCTTTCCAAGGAGCAGATGATCGCCCTGGTGGTGGCGCAGGACCGCCAGA